>NZ_JBNDIT010000001.1:0-567354 GCF_050434545.1 Comamonas sp. 4034
TCCAGTTTGTGGTGCGGTACTTGCGCCGACCCCAGTTCGTCTCACTCATCATCCGAGCCTACTACCGCTGCGGCCCGGATTTGTGCAACAAAGCCATCTGCTCACAACGCCAGGCCATTCGGTACAGCTTCGATACAACCGAACAGCTTGGAAGTACTTCAGTTAATAACGCTGGCACCTATCCAACCCATACCCTCACTGCGCCGCCACCCAATCAATCAGCGCATCCCAGGCTGGGCGCGCTGCAGGGGCGTTGTCGCTGTTGGCGAGGGCTACCACCACCCAGCGGCGGCCGTTGGCGCCGTTGACGTAGCCTGCAATGGCTGAGGCGTCGCGCAAGGTGCCGGTCTTGAGGTGGGCGCCGCCTACGGCGCTCGATTTGCTCTTTTTCATGGTGCCATCCACACCCACGATGGGCATGGAGGCCATCAGCTCGGGCATGACGTTGCTGGTCCAGGCGACGGACAGCATTTTGGCCAGCCCCCCTGCGGTAACGCGCGCATCGCGCGAGAGGCCTGCGCCGTTGTCCACCGTGGGTTGGCTCATGCCGCCCATGCGCTCGCTCCACCACTGGGCCACAGCTTGGCGGCCGCCTTCAAAAGTGCCGACTCCGGCGCGCTGCTTGCCCAGGGTGAGGAAGACCTGTTGCGCCATGACGTTGTTGCTGTATTTGTTGATGTCGCGCACCACCTCGGTGAGGCTGGGCGAATCAAAGCGCATCAGCGGCGCGGCGCCCTGCGGCGCAGTGCCAAAGCGCACCTGGCCGGTGATCTTGCCACCGGCCTCGCGCCACATGCCTTCGAACACACGGGGTGCAAAGCTTTCGGGGGCTGCGGGCGCAACGGACCAGCTGTTTTCCTCGCAGGCTGCGGGGTAGCCGCCTGCGAACTGGATCTGGCCTGCAACGGCAAAATTGGCCTTGAGCGCGGCGCGCCAGTTGCCGCAGCCGCCCTTGGTGTTCACCAGCGGCACGGTGGCCGGCAGGTTCATGTTGGCAATGGCGGGCTCGTAGGCGATGCGCGCCACGCCTGCAGCGGCGTCCGGCATGAAGCTCATGGTCATCGATTTGTAGTTGACCAGCAGGGCATCGGGCACTGCGTTGTAGGGGCGGAAGGGTTCGTTGTCAAAGTAGGCCGGGTCGATGGGTGGCAGCTGAAACGCGCTGCGGTCCAGCACCACGTCGCCCACGACGACCTTGACGCCGCGATCCTGCAGGCGGCGTTGCATCAGCCACAGGCGCTCCATCACCAGCTTGGGGTCGCCCGATCCCTGGATGTAGAGGTTGCCATTCAACGCTCCCTTGGCAATGCTGCCATCGGTGCTGACGGAGGTATCCCAGGTGTAGGCGGGGCCCAGCAGCTCCAGCGCGGCAAAGGTGGTGACCAGTTTCATCACCGATGCGGGGTTGCGCTGTACGTCGCTGCGCACATCCAGCAAGGGGCGCTGGGTGCCACTGGCGTCCATCACCACCACCGATACGGAATCGGGTGCCAGTTTGCCGCGTTGTAGCGCGGCCTCGACCTCAGCAGGCAGACGACCCGTGGCAATGGTGCTGGCAGGCTGCACGGGAGCTGCAGGCACAGACTGTGCAACCGGTGCGCGAACGGCAGGAGAGGGATTGGGCGCCACCTGCACTGCCCCTGCCGCAGGCGTTGTGCGCTCGGCGCCTTGCATGGCAGGGGTCTGCGCGCAGGCCACCTGGCCGAGCGCAATCATGGCAATGGCAATGGATTGCAGCCATGGGCGGCTGCCATTGCTGGTGCTGTCTGCGAAAGAAGGGGTTGAGCGGAGGGGTGTCTCGGTACGAACCTGGTGTTGCATTGTTCCGGCTATCAGTTGGCTATGCTGCAGTTCTGTTGCATCGCAGCAGTCTATCCGCTATGCCCAAGCCCAGCGTGCAGCCTTGGCTTTGCCGCGATAATGCCCCGTTGCCTGCCTTTGTGCCTGCAGGCCTGCCTTGTGGCGCCCCGGTTGATGGCGCCTCCCTCCCCATGAATCTGCTTGCCCTCGATACCAGTACCGACACCCTTTCCATCGCCGTGGCGCGTGGCAGCCAGCGTTGGCTGCACAGCGGTGCAGGTGGCGCGCAGTCGTCAAGCCAGTTGCTGCCCGCCGTGCGTGCGCTGATGGCAAAGGCAGGCCTTGTCTTTACTGAGCTGGAGGCCATCGTGTTTGGCCGGGGCCCGGGCTCGTTCACCGGGCTGCGCACGGCCTGCGCCATCAGCCAGGGCCTGGCGTTTGCCGCCAGCAGCCAGGGTCGGCAGGTGCCGGTGCTACCGGTGGATACCTTGATGGTGGTCGCCGAAGAGGCCCGCCTGCAGCATGGCTGCTCGCAGGTGCTGGCATGCCTTGACGCCCGAATGGACGAGGTCTACAGCGCCGCCTATGCCTACGCAGACGCGCAATGGCTGCTGCAGACCGAGTTGACTGTTGGCCCACCGCAGGATGTGCTGGCGATTTGCGGCTTTACGGTGGCGGGCAATGCCCAGGCGCCGTATGGTGACCGGCTGCTGCCCGCGCTACCACATGTGCATGCCATGCCCACTGCCAGCGCCCTGCTGAACCTGGCGCCTGCCCTGCTTGCCCAGGGGCATGCAGTGGCGGCGCAGGATGCGCTGCCGCTCTATATCCGCGACAAGGTCGCCAAAACCACGGCAGAGCGCGAGGCCATCAAGGCCAACCAGCAGGCCGTGTCCGAACAGGCAGCGCCCCAGGCATGACGCCAGGTACGAAACTGGCAATGGACAGGCCGCCCGCACCACAGTTGCACTGGTCTGCGCTGCAGATCGACCACCTCGATGCCCTGCTGGCTGTCGAGAACCAGTGCTACAGCCACCCATGGACCCGGGGCAACTTCATCGATTCGATGGCCATGGGCTATGGCATCCAGCTGCTGTGGATCGATTCCCAGCTGGTGGGCTACTTTGTTGCGATGCAGGGTGTAGACGAGGTGCATCTGCTCAACATCACCGTCAACCCGCGCCACCAGCACCAGGGCTGGGCCAAGGTGTTGCTGGAGCAGCTCAAAAGCTGGGCCGCCAGCGTACGCGCCGGCACCATCTGGCTGGAGGTGCGCAAAGGCAACGTCCGCGCGCAGCAGATATACCTGCGTTTCGGTTTTGAGGCCGTGGGGCTGCGCAAGGGTTACTATCCGGTGTCTCACCTGGAGCGCGAAGACGCCGTGGTGATGCGCTACCTGTTGCCTGTTTCCGCCTGATCCGTATGAGCCTGAACCTGGATACCCGCCAACGCGCCATGCTGCAAGAGATGGGCCACCCGCTGTGGTGGCCCGAGTCTGCCGCGCCTGCGGCGGCCCCAGTCGCCGAGGTGGCTCACCCACCGGCAGCGCCTGCGCAGGTTTCAGAGAAAAAACAGCTTCTGGCACCCAACCAGAGCGCGCCAGTAGCTCCTGAAAGCAAAGCAGATCAGCCTCTTGCAATCCCTTCGGGTGCAGAAGCCCCTTTTCCAGCCCTTGCAGAGCCCGCCCCCGCGCCGCGCCCTGCCCGCACTGCGGCAGCCTCCTCTGTTGCGCCTGCGGCACCTATTGCACCGGCGGCGCAGGCCATGCCAGAAGATTTTCCGCGTGTGCGCTTTGCGCTGCGCGCACCGGTGCTGCTGGATCTGCGAGAGGCCAAGTTGCAGACAGAACCCGCCCCCGCCAGCAGCCAACCCGCCTGGCTGGTGGTGGCCGAGCTGCCCGAGGGTACGCCGCCACAGGGCAAGGCGGGCCAGCTGGTCATCAACATGCTGCGCGCCATGCGCCTGACTGACGCCCCCGTGTACTGGGTGCCGCTGGCACGCCTGGCCCCAGGGCAGGATGCCAGCCAAGGCGACGAAGGACAGGAGCCGCCCAGCCACAGCATCGACGCGCTGGTGCAGGACACGGGGGCCGCGATGGCGCTCGTACTGGGTCTGCCCGCCGCCCGTCACCTGCTGGGCGGGGAGCAGCCATTCTCCCGCCTGCGCCAGCAGGTGCACCAGGTGGGTGCGGGCCGGTTGCCTGCGGTGGTCACCTACGACCCCTCGCATCTGCTGCGCGTACCCAAGGCCAAGGGCGAGACCTGGGCCGACCTGTGCCTGGCGCTGGCCCACGCAGGCCGCTGAAACCTGCCACCGCTCCATGCCTTCGCCATGCCGTGGGGCCATGGCAACGCAGGCGCCCGGGCAGGCTGCTGTAATTGCGCACCGTCGTACGCGGACCATGCTGCAGTGCCATAATGGCGCCCATTCCATCAATCGGAGCAATCTCCTTGGATCCCTACCCTAGTTGGTAGCTTCCACCCTGGCCGCGCGTTGTTGCACAAGGGTTGGAAGCGCCCCATTCCCCCTTTTGCAGACCAAAAACAACAAGGAAGTGAGCCTATGCTCAACATCTTTACGCTCGCCAATGGCCGCCTGGTGCAGGAAGAGATCGAGTCGCTGCAAGACCTTGCGCGCTTTCAGCCGATCTGGGTCGATCTGGAATCGCCTACGCTGGAAGAAAAGCGCTGGGTCAAACAGCACTACGGCCTGTCCATCCCCGAAGATGCGATGGACCAGGACATTGAGGAGTCTGCACGCTTCTACGAAGAAGACAATGGCGACCTGCACATTCGCAGCGACTTTCTGATTGATGACGACGAAGACCCGCGCAGCGTGCGTGTGGCCTTCATCATGAACCTGAACAACGCCGCCTTCAAAAGCTATGGCGTGCTGTTCTCCATCCACGACGAGGATGTGCCTGTGTTTCGCCTGCTGCGCCTGCGCGCGCGCCGCGCGCCGGGGCTCATCGAGGACAGCAAGGACGTTCTGCTCAAGCTGTTTGACGCCGATGCTGAATACTCGGCCGACACGCTCGAAGGCATTTACGACGACCTGGAAAAAGTCAGCACCCAGGTACTGGCCGGCAATGTGACCGACACCCACGCAAGTGAAGTGCTGTCGGCCATCGCCCGCCAGGAAGACTTGAACGGCCGCATCCGCCGCAATGTGATGGACACGCGCCGCGCGGTCAGCTTCATGATGCGCAGCAAGATGCTCAACTCCGACCAGTTCGAGGATGCGCGCCAGATCCTGCGCGACATCGAATCGCTGGACAACCACACCGCCTTCCTGTTCGACAAGATCAACTTCCTGATGGATGCCACCGTCGGTTTCATCAACATCAACCAGAACAAGATCATCAAGATCTTCTCGGTGGCCAGCGTCGCCCTGCTGCCCCCTACGCTGATCGCCAGTGTCTACGGCATGAATTTCAAGTACATGCCTGAAGTGGACTGGGAATACGGCTATGCCTACGGCATCTTGCTGATGGTGTGCAGCGCACTCATACCCATGCTGTACTTCCGCAAGCGCGGCTGGCTGAAATAGCGGTTGCTATAAAAAAAGATGCTTGAAGCGCTCACTGTACAAGCACTTCAAGCATGAATCACCTTGGAATCGACGAAGAATGAGCGCCATGCGCTCATTTTTTTATCACTGCGGCGTAGCGTGGCGCTCCCGCACCCACAGAATGATGCCGCACAGCATCACCACCGCCTGCGTACCGATGAGCGCAGCAAAACCTGCAAAGAAGCCTGCGCCCATGCCGCCACTGGCCGACAGTGCACCGATCACGGCGCCCATGATGGCCGGCATGAAGCCCGCCACCAGGCTGCCCGCGCCATTGACCACGCCATACGCACTGGCAATGTGCTCAGGCCGCGCACAGTACTGCACGGTGCTCGGAATGGCCGGGCTCATGAGCCCCCAGCAGAAATTGGCGGCAATCAGGCAATAGGCAGCCGCATAGCGGTCCTCCATATGGATGGCCAGCCACACGGCGGCAGCCACGCCGATGCTTCCGAACACGAAGATCAGCGGTACCTGGCGCCGCGCAATGCGGTCGATGATCATGCCGCCCACAAAAACCGCAGCCACGCTGGCGTATTGCGGCAGCGAAGCCAGCCAGCCCATCTCGCGCATCGAAAAGCCGCGCGACTCCTTCAGGTACGCAGGCAGCCAGTTGCTGCTGCCCCATAGGTAGGACAGAAAGGCTGCCGTCAGAATGGTGATGAGCCACAGATAGCGCGTATGCATGGCGCCACGCACGATGGTGCCGACCTGGCCCACGGCCTGGCCCAGCGACTGCGGCTTGGGCATGCCGGTTTCCACCTTGGGCATGCGCACGAAGGCCCAGACCAGCGGAATGCCGAGCAGCACATTGATGAGGCCCAGCACATGAAAGGACGTTTCCCAATCGTGCCCCGCCACGAGGTAGCCCACCAGCGGATATCCCACGGCCAGCCCCACCCCGGTTCCCATGTTGACCAGCGAATTGGGCTTGCCATTCTCGCGGCTCTCGAAATGCGCCTTGATGTAGCTGCCTGCCAGCGAGAACAGCGGCCCCTCCGACACGCCCAGCAGAATGCGCGATGCCAGCAGCAGCCCGTAGCTGCTCATTGCAGGCGACAGAAAGGTCACCACACCCCACAGCAGCAACCCGCCAATCAGGCTGCGACGCACGCCGAACAGCGCCGCGCAGAAAGGCGTGAGCACCAGCGATGACACCCCGTACCCCACCATGAATGCGGTAGCAAGCAGCCCCTGGCGCGTACGGTCATCCGTCGTCAGACCGATGTGCGAGAGGAAATCGCGGTCCGTGATCAGAACCGAGATATTGATCCGGTCCACATAAGAGATGGCAACGATCACGAACAGCGTGATCACGCCCCACCAGCGCATTGAACGGGAGTCATTCATGGTGCGACTTTCCTAAGAGATAAAAGAGCACGCCCGCGCCAGCCCCTGCGCTCAGGCAAGGGCGGCGCATAGGGCACGGCCCGCGATCAGAAGAAGTGGCGGATGCCCAGCTCCATGCCGGTGGATTTGCCGCCCATGGTGGAGCCCGTGGCGCTCAGGCCCTGCACGCCGATGGCGCGGCTCGATCCGTCCTTGTTCTTGAGATAGGCCAGCGTGCCGTAGACCTGCGTACGCTTGGAGAAGTTGTAGCCGTACCCCACGGCAATCTTGTTCCAGTCCGCATTGCTGCCTGACGTGTTGTAGTGGCCCACAGAGGCGCGCAACTCGCCATTGCCCAGCGGTGCCGTGGCGCCCAGTTGCAGCGCCGTCACCTTCAGCGAGCCACGCTTTTCGCTGGCCCACAACAGCATCGGCTTGACCATGCCCAGGTCGTAGCTCAGGCCAATATTGCTAGCGGTGATATTGTTGTCAGAGCTATCGCCGTAGTAACGGCCAATCGCCAGCGCGCCGTTGAAGGCCCCTTGCCGGTAGCCTGCGCGCAGGCCACGGTAGTCGCCCTGGTTCTTGTTGGGCTCGCTCTTGGTGTGTTCGCCAAATGCCACCTGGGCCTGACCGTAGAACCCGCCCAGGTTGGGTGGCAGAAAGTAGCTGACCGCATTGCTGATCTGGATCGGCGCGCCACCCGTGGCGGTGCCGGAGCCCGGAATGCCCAGAATGGTGAATGCCCCCGTGCCGCCCACGCCATTGGTAAGGAATGGATCGAAGATCAGCGTGCTCAGAAAGGTGGCGGAATCGTCGCGACCCAGGCGCAGCTCGCCAAAGTTGCCCAGCAAGCTGACGGTGGAGCGGCGGTTGAAACCCAGGCCGCTGGTGCCCGCAGCCTTGCCTGCGCCAGTGTCGGAATCGAGGCCCGCCTCCAGCCAGAAGCCCGCCTTCAGGTCGCCTCCCAGGTCTTCGGTGCCCCGAAAGCCCAGGCGGCTGATGTTGGCGCCGCCCGTGGCAAGGCCTACCTTGCTGGATGAGCCCGAGCCCGAAAGCCGGGTGACATTGGTGTCGATGACCCCGAAGATCTCGACCTTGGATTGGGCTGCAGCTGCCCCTGCCAGGCTGGCCAGGCCAGCGGCAATCACGATTTTTTTCATGGTGTCGTCTCTCTTTGTGTGTCGTTAAAGATCCAGAACCAGCGTCTCGCTCTTGCACCCGGAGACGCAGACCATCATCACCTTGTTGCTCGCCTTCTCCTTGGGGCTGAGCACCGAGTCGCGGTGATCGGGAACGCCTTCGAGCACGCGTGTCTCGCAGGAGCCGCAGACACCTTCGCAGCAGCTGTGGTCGACATCGACGCCAGCCTCCAGCAAGGTGTCCAGCAGTGATTTCTCGGGCGTGATTTCGATGAAGCGCCCACTGCGCTTGAGCTCCACCGTGTAGTTGGCGAGGGCATCGGTCGATGCCTTGACCTCCACCGGCGTGAAACGTTCGATGTGGGCGTTGGCGTGACCCAGCTCGCCGCAGAACTTCTCGAAGGCATCGAGCATCGGCGTCGGACCGCAGGCGTAGTGGTGCAAGCCCGCATCGGGCACACGCTGCGCCAGCAGGCCACGCAGATCGGGCGGGCCACCCGCCTCGGCATCGAAATGCAGATGCAGCGGCATGCCCAAGGCCTGTAGCTCGGCGAGGAAAGCCGCGCTCTTGCGCTCACGCGCAAAGTACAGCATCTCGAACGAGCGGCCCTGGCTGTGGAGCCTGCGCGCCATGCACAGCATCGGCGTGATACCGATGCCACCAGCCACCAGCACCGAATGCGCTGCACCTTCGTCGAGAGCGAAATGGTTGCGCGGCTCGGAGATGGTGATGGGCAAACCCACGCGCAGCGCCTCATGCACACAGCGCGATCCGCCACGGCTGGCACGGTCGCGCAGCACGCCCACCACATAGCGGTGGCGCTCGCTGCTGTCGTTGGAGAGCGAATAGCTGCGCACCAGCCCGTTGGGCAGGTGCAGGTCGATGTGCGAGCCCGCCGTGAAAGCCGGAAACTCGCCACCATCCACCGGGCGCAACTCCACGCTGATGGTGTCCAGGGCCTCGAAGCGCAACGTGTGCACGAAGGCCTGCAAGGTGCTGCTCATGGTGCGGCGCTTCCCTCAAGCTGCTCCTGGGCGAGGCTGCGCAGGCGGCGACGCAGGCGCACCAGGCCGATATCGTGCTGGTACAGGTTTTCACGCTCGTTGGCGTCAAACTCCATCTGCTCCATCATCACGCGGTCCTGCTCCAGCACCGCCCAGTGGCGTGCTTCCAGGCGGTTGCGGTACAGAAAGCGCCAGGTGTCGCGCATCCAGCCCTGCACCCGGCGGCACCGCCAGAAGAACACTGCACACAGCTCGGGGCTGATGGGCGTGACGCAGCCGATGATGGCAAAGTTGCCGCCGGGCCCGCCGGTCTTGGGATACGGGATCTCCAGGCGCATCCAGTGCATGTCGGTCTCGCCCCACTCGGTCCAGTCGAAATTCACGCCGCGCTGGCCTGCCTTCTCGAAGATAAAGCCGATATCGGTATCGCGCACCTGGAACGTGGCCTTGCTATCGCCTTCGGACATGGAGTGCGACTGCTTGTGCAGGAAGGTGCCATGCATCGGATCCATGACGTTGTCGATGGCATAGCGGTAATCCGCACGCCATTCGGCATAGCACAGAAAGTTCGAATACTCGGGCGAGGTCAGCTCCTCCGGCATGGAGAACGCGGGTGGCGTGTCCACATGCTTGTCGCTGTTGAAGAGGAAGATGGCGCCGTGCGCTTCGTGCACATGAAAATCCAGCGCGGCGCGCGAACCCTCCAGCTTGCAGCCGGGGCTGCCGGGCACCTTGGTCACCGTGCCGTCGCAGCGCACTTCCACACCGTGGTAGGGACAGGCCAGCCGGTCGCCCAGGATCACCCCTTGCGACAGCGGCGCGCCCCGGTGCGGGCAATGGTCTTCCAGCGCATGCACCTGGCCTGCGGCATCGCGCCACAGCGCGATCTTGTAGCCGAAGCGGCGCAGCGAGATAGGCTTGTCCTGCACGAAATCAGACGGGCAGACGGGGTACCAGAGGTTGCCCAGGCCTTTGGTGAGCAAGCGATCCACAGGATCGATGGCGATGGTTTGTACGTTCATGGAGTGCTCCTTTCCTGCTTCAGTGGCCCAGGCGCGCCATCAGGGCGCCAAAGCTCTGCTCCGTCCAGGCTTCGCCGTTCTCTCCGGCGGGGCCGCTGCGGTTGATGTAGGCCACCAGCTCGGGCAGCGTCTGCACACCTTCGCCAAAGGCGCGCTCGATCGCATCGCCCAGCAGGTCTTCAAACAGGGTTGCAGGGCGCTGGCGTGCCTGGTGCGGTTCAAGGTATCGGTCAACAGCCATGGTGGGGTCTCCTTCTAAAACGGTTCACTCGGCCTGAATGCCAAGGTCTTTGATGAGCTTGCCAAAGCGGTCGTAGTCGGCCGCATTGGTTTTCTCGAGCCGGGCCGCATCGCCGCCCGCAGGCAGTGCGCCGAAGGTGGCCATCTTGGTCGCCACTTCCGGCATCTTCAGGATTTCGTTGAGGTGGGTGTTCAGCAGCTTCACGGTCTCGGCAGACATGCCCTTGGGGCCGAAGAGGCCTTGCCAGGCGGTCACTTCCACGTTTTTGACACCCAGCTCGGCCAGCGTGGGCACGTTGGGCGCCAGCGGGCTGCGCTGGGCGTCGGCCACCGCCAGCACATTCGCCTTGGTGCCTGCGTAGGGAGCAATCGGCCCCCAGGTCATGAAGGTTGCAGGCACATGGCCGCCGATCAGGTCGTTGACGGCAGGTGCCACGCCCTTGTAGGGCACATGCGCGAGCTTGACGCCAGCCGCCTTGTTGAACATTTCACCGAGGATGTGCATGGGCGAGCCACTGCCGGGGCTGGCATAGGTCAGCTCGCTCTTGCGGGCCTGGGTGGTCAGGCTTGTCAGATCCTTGATGCCCGAGGCCTGGCTGGTGGCGACGAACAGCGGCTGCACGCTGGTCTGCACCACAGGCACGAAGCCACGCAGCACGTCGTAGCTTGATCCGGCCGAAGTCTTGAGCACGAATTGCGCAATCGAGAAGGTGCTGGGCGCAAGCAGCAGCGTATAGCCATCGGGCGCTGCCTTGGCCACATGCACTGCGCCGATGGTGCCACTGGCACCGGGCCGGTTCTCCACCACCACGGGCTGGCCAAGCCGCTGCGAAAGCTTGTCGGCATACAGGCGTGCCATGGCATCGGTGTCACCGCCGGCCGGGTAGGCCACAACGATGGTGATGGGCTTGCTCGGGTAGGCTTGGGCCATGGCGCTGCCGGCAACAGTGGTGGCCAGCAGGGCGACGGCCAGGCAAATCTGGCGGCGTGAGGTTTTCATGGTGGGCTCTTGTGGTGGTGGGTGGTGGTTTGGCGGGCTGCTCGCTATCCGTCTATTGCGCCTCGATCCCGCGGCTTTTGATGATGGGCGCCCAGGCCGCCGTCTCCGTGCGGATCAGTTCACCGAATTTCTGGCCTTCCACGATCCAGACACCGAGGCCCTGCTTTTGCAGTTGCGCCTTGCTTGCCGGGTCGTTGAAGATCTGTGCGATGTCGTGCTGCAACTGGGCCAGCACGGGTGCTGGCGTACCCTTGGGCGCCATCACGCCGTACCAGGACGACAGCGCAACACCCTTGACGCCAGCCTCTGCCAGCGTGGGCACATCGGGCAGCTCGGGTGTACGTTGCGCGTCGGTGATGGCCAGCACGCGCAGCTTGCCCGACTGGATGTGCGGCAGCAGCGTGGGCAGGTTGCCGATGATCATCGGCACAGTGCCTCCCATCACATCGTTCAGCCCCTGGGGCGTGCCCTTGTAGGCCACGTGCAGAAAATCGGCACCCGCCTGCTGCCCGAACAACTCGCCTGCCAGGTGCAGGCTGCTGCCCACCCCGGGTGAGGCATAGCTCACGGTCCCTGGCTTGCTCTTGGCCAGCGCGATGAGCTCTGCAACGCTCTTCGCCGGTACGGCCTGGTTCACGGCAATCACGTTGGCGGTGCGCGCGAGCGAGGCCACCGGCACGAAGTCGCCTTCCACGCTGTAGTGCAGCTTGGGCATCAGCGTGGGGTTGATCGTGAGGTTGCCCTGCGGCACCACCAGCAGCGTATGGCCATCGGCCTTGGCACGCCGGGCCGCCTCGATGCCGATATTGCCGTTGGCGCCGGTACGGTTGTCCACAATGGAAACCTGTTTGTACTGTGCGGCGAGACCATTTGACAGCATGCGCGCCAGTGTGTCGATCGGCCCTCCGGGTGGAAACGGCGCAATGATGGTGAACTGCCCCGCCGCCAACGCCTGGCGGGCGTCTTGCGCCTGCGCCGGGGCAACAGGCAGTGCAGCGGCTGCGGCCAGTGCCAGCAGCGTGGGGATAAGCATGCGTCGTTGCATCGCGTTGAACTCCGTATCGGATGGGATCAGTGGCGCTTGTCGGTCAGAAACTTGCCGTCAGCACCGCCCACGCCCTTCTGGCGCCGGGTATTGCCGTCCAGACCGCCATCAATCGCCCATTCGGCAAACACCGTAGGGCCTGGCTCGAAATCGCGCGGCTGCCAGTCGGCCGTCAGTTGGTCCTCGTCGGCGTAGTACTCGACCAGCGCACCGGCCGGGTTCTTGAAGTACCAGAAATAGGCAGACGACACCGGGTGCCGCCCCGGGCCGAGCTGGGTGTCCCAGCCGCAGCGCGAGATATGCATGCCGCCACCAAAGACCTCGTGGATGTCGCGCACGGTGAAGGCCACATGGTTCAAGCCGGCGTGCTTATCGGGGCGCTGCAGCAGAAAAATGTCGTGGTGGCCACCATCGGGTGCGGTGCGCAGGAAAGCGCCGCGCTCGGGGTAGCGGTCCGAGGCCGCAAAACCGAAGTTGTCCACATAGAAGCGCTCGCAGGCCTGAACGTCCTTGACGAAGAACACCACATGGCCTACTTCGATAGGCTGGGCACGCTCGTAGGCCGGGCTGGCCTGGTCGATGCGCCCCTTGCGGCTCCAGGTGTTGTACTCGGCGCTTTGCACCTCCACATCGCGTTTTTTCGTGATCTGCAGGCGCACAGCCAAGCCATTGGGGTCGGTGCAACCGATGCGCTCGCCCTGCTTCACAAAGCCCGGCAGCTGTGCGATGCGGCTTTCGTAGAGCGCGAGATCGGCAGCACTCTCCACGCCCCAGACCACCTCGCGCAGCGTGGGGCCTGCTTCGATGGCGGGCGGCAGATCAGGGTGGTCGGTGGCGGCCACGATCACGCGGCAGCCGTTCAGTGTCTCGAACACCAGCCGGTCGGCTTGCTCGGCAACCAGATTCAGTCCCCAGTCGATAAAGAACTGGCGGCTGGCCACCAGGTCGCCTGCGCCGTAGCTGATTTCGTCAATGCCCAGTACGCTCATAAAAAATCCTTTCTTTACCCGATCACGCGCCACGCGCTGCCCACATCGCCTGCAACCGGCGCGGCCCATCGGCGGACGCCAAGCAAGGGCCGCCCCGCAGCGAAGGTGTCGTCCTCCTCCCGCACAGCGAGAGAGGGAGAAGGCGCGAAGCGACTGAGGGAGGGATGCATCTCAATTGGCCCAGCCCAGAGGGGATTCGTTCAGGCCCCAGTACAGACTTTTTTGCTCCATGTACTGCTGGATACCCAGGCGGCCCTTCTCGCGGCCCAGGCCGCTGTCGCGCCAGCCGCCAAACGGTGTGGAAATGGAGAACTGCTTGTAGGTGTTGATCCACACGGTGCCGGCCTGCACCGCACGGCCGATGCGCCACGCGGCCTTGTAGTCACGCGTCCAGATGCCAGCAGCCAGCGCGTAGACGCTGTCATTGGCCTGCTCCAGCAGCGATTCCTCGTTGTCGAAGGGCATGGCCACGAGCACGGGGCCAAAGATTTCCTGCTGGCAGATCTGCCAGTCGTTCTGCACGCCTTCGAGGATGGTGGGGCGGTAGTAGTAGCCGCGCTCATACAGCGCACCTTCGGGGCGGTGGCCGCCAGTGCGCAACTGCCCGCCTTCGGACAGGCCCAGCTGCACATAGCTCTCGATGGATTCACGGTGCTTGGCGGTGATCAGCGGGCCCATCTGGGTGCGCTCATCGGCCGGGTCACCCACACGCAGCTGAGCGGCCTTGGCAGTGAGGCGATCCATGAAATCGCCATAGAGCTTGCGTGCCACGAACAGGCGCGAGCCGGCGATGCATGATTCGCCCGACGAGCTGAAGATGCCGTAGAGCACGCCGTTGACGGCATGGTCGAGGTCGGCGTCTTCCAGCACCATGGTGGCCGATTTGCCGCCCAGCTCCAGCGAGACGGGCATCATCTTGTCGGCCGCAATGCGGGCAATGTGCTTGCCGGTGGAGGTACCGCCGGTGAACGACACGCGCTTGACCAACGGGTGCTTGGTGATGGCATCGCCGATCACCGAGCCGCGCCCGGGCAACACACTGACGATACCCTTCGGAACACCGGCCTCCTCACAGATTCTGGCCAGCTCCAGCGCCAGGAGCGGCGTGGCTTCGGCGGGCTTGACGACCACGGCATTGCCAGCCGCCAGCGCGGGGGCAAGCTTTTGCGCTTCACTCGCGATGGGCGAATTCCACGGTGTGATGGCAGCGACCACACCCATGGGCTCGTAGACGCTCATGGTCATGCAATCGCCACGTTGCGGCGTGATCGCCTCCTCCATGGTTTCGCAGGCAGCGGCAAAGTACTGGAAGGTACCGGCAGCGCTGGCCACCAGGGCTCGCGTTTCGTTGATGGGCTTGCCGTTGTCGAGGCGCTGCAGTTGGGCCAGCGGCTCGGCGCGCTCGCGAATCAGTTGGGCCACACGGTGCAGCACAGCGGCACGCTCGTGGGGCTTCTTCTGTGCCCAGCCACTGGTGCGGAAGGCGTGGTCCGCCTTCTGGATGGCCTCTTCCACATCGTGCAGGCTGGGAGCGCGCAAGCGGCCCACGACTTCGCCGGTGGCAGGGTAGAGCGAGGCGGATTCGTCGCCGCCACCCAGACGCCATTCGCCGCCGATGTTGATGGGGAGCAGTTCAAGATTCGACATGATGAAACTCTTTCGTTGTCAGATCACCAGCGGTGCCACCTTGCCGCGCAGCGCGCGCACCGCGCTGAACACGGTCAGGGCCGAGGTCTTGGGGTTGGCCGCCAGCGGCTGGTTACGCATGGTCAACTCGAAGCTGCCAAAGGCGCCTGCGGCTTCGACCTGGTGCAGGTTCTCGCGAACGGCCGGGTCGGCAATCAGACGCACCGTGGTGCGGTCCAGCCCCAGGCCTGCCAGCGACACGGTGGCTGCCACATTGGCGTTCTTCGGAAACTGCGCAGCCGCCTCGCGGGCAGTGCCTTCGAAGATCACCGTCTCTGCAGTCAGGGCGTCCAGATCACGCCCTTGCTCGGCCGGTGTGCCCTTCCAGGCGTGTGGCGGCTTGCGGCCGGTGTAACGCACCGTGGAAAGGCCGCCGATGCGGGCTGCAGCCAGTGCATCGATACCGCCAATGGCACCGGCAATCAGTTGCACCTGCGTGCGGCCTTCACGGGCAGCGGCCTCCAGTTGCTCAGGCAGGCCAGCTGCCGACAGCGCCCCCACCGAAGCCACGATGCACGGCACGCCTCGGCGCAATGCAGGCAGCACATGCTGCTCGATGGCGGCGTGGCCTGCGGCCTCCACCACCAGATCAATGCCACCTGTCGGCACGGCTTGCGTTACCTGCGCACCCGACGCCAGGCGCTGGGCCACGGCACGCGCGGCCTCGGCTCCCTCAGCCGGTACCACGATGGCGGCAACCTGCAGGCCGGCATCGTCCTTCACCAGTTCCAGCAAGGCGGTGCCAATGGCGCCGCAGCCGATCAGAGCAATCTGCATGGTGTGGGTCCTTCTGGTTTTCTCAGGTCTTGTCAGTTCTCACTGGGTCTTGGTCGCCGGAATCTGGTCCAGCTTGTTCACCGGCGGGCCGGAGAACGTGGTCTTGAAGCCGCCGATGGAGCGCATGTCGATCTCCAGCAGGAAAGGCCCCTTTTTGCTCCATGCCGACTCCAGCACGGCAGGCAGTTCATCGAGGTTTTGCACCCGGGCATGGGGCAAATGGATCGATGCGCACAGCTGTGCATAGTCGGGCGTATGCAGCTCCACATAGCAGCGGCGGCCGCCGTAGGAGGCGTCCTGGATGTTCTGGATCACGCCGTAGCGCTGGTCGTTCATCAGCACGATCAGCGTGTCGCACTCTTCCTGCACCAGCGTGGCAAGTTCCCCCAGGTTCAGGATGAAGCCCCCATCGCCCGCCAGGCCCAGCGTCTTGCGGCCCGAGCCGCTTTGCGCTGCACCGATGGCCGCGCCAATGGCCATGGGCATGCCCATGCCAATGCCGCCGCCCGTGGCGTGCACGCCAGCGTTGGGCTCGAAAAAGCGCAGTTCGCGGTTGCCCCAGGTGCTGTTGGAGACAGTCACATCACGCACCCAGTTGAAATTGCGGCCCACCACCTGCTGCAGCTGTTGCACCAAGGCGCTGTAGGGGCCCAGGCCATCGCGCATGGTGGCAACAACCTCGTTGTGCACCTGACGCAGATCAGCCAGCAGCTCGGGATCGGCCCGGTAGCCGCGCGCCTCCAGGCGGTTGGCCAGACCGTTCAGCGCCAGGGCTGAGTCGCCGCAGACAAAACCGTCGTCGATGTAGCAGCGGCCCTGCTGGGCAGCGTCCACATCGATGCGCAACAGCGGGCGCGGCAGCTGGAGTTCATACTTCAGCGTCTCGTTGCTGCGCAGGCGTGTGCCCACGGCCAGCATGGCATCGCAGCGCTGGTAAAAGGCTTCGACAGGTTTTTGGATGTTGTAGGCGCCCAGCGAGGCCGGATCGTCTTCAGGCACAATGCCGCGCCCCTGACCCGTGCTGACAATGCCAAAGCCCATGGCCTTGAGGCGTCGCACGGCAGCACCGGCATGGCGTGCACCACCACCCAGCCACAGCAGCGGGCGGCGGGCCTGCGCCAGCGTGTCGGCCAGCGCGTCCAGCGCAGTCTCGCTCGGCGCCAGAACTGCCACCGGCAGCGGCGACCAGTCGGCAGGCATATCGATCACGCTTTGCTGGATGTCGATGGGAATCTCGACACTCACCGGCCCGGTGGGTGCGGTCATCGCGGCCTGTACGGCTGCTTTCAAGGTGGACAGGCAGGTTTCGGCGCTGCGCACCCGAAATGCCGCCTTGGAGACGGCACCCAGCATGGTGAGCTGGTCTGGCGCCTCGTGGATGTACGACAGCTTCTGGTCGAGGTACTGGGTCTCGATCTGGCCGGTGATGTGCAGCAACGGTGTGCCTGCGGTGTAGGCCTCCACCAGGCTGCCGGCGATATTGCCTGCTGCCGGGCCGGTGCTGGTGATGCACACGCCCAGACTGGAAGTGGAACGGGCACAGGCGTCCGCCATGTTGCCAGCGCCCGCCTCGCCACGCGCCATCACGAAGCGCACCTTGCCGCGCGCGAACATCGCGTCGAGGATCGGCATGTTGTGGATGGAAATCACCCCGAACGCAGCCTTCACGCCGCAGTGCTCGAGAAATTCGGCAACGGCGGCGCCGACGGTGATTTGTGGTGCGGTAGATGTCATGGTCTTGTCAGATCCGTATTAGTGATAGCAGGCGCTGCGCATGCCACCGGCGCAGTTCATCGGTGGGACGCCAAGCAAGGGCCGCCCCGCAGCGAGGGCGTCGTCTCCCTCCCGCGAAGCGAGAGAGGGGGAAGCGGCGTCAGCCGCACAGGGGGTGTTACGCATGTCTGGAAAGACCTCCGGAAACATCGATATGGCTGCCCGTCGTGTATGACGACAGGGGGCTGGCAAGAAAAGTGATGGCCTGCGCGGCCTCACGGGGCAGGCCCAGGCGTGCCAGCGGAATGGACTTTTTGGCGGCGAGTGCGCCGGTCCAGGCAGCCCAGTCCTGCGACTTGTCTTCGCGCGCCTCGAAGCGGCGGCGCCATTGACCCGACTCGATCAGGCCTACCAGGATGCCGTTGACGCGCACGCCCTGCGGGGCAAATTCGGTGGCCATGGAACGCACCAGGTTCTTGAGGCCAGCACGCGCCGCCGATGTAGCCACCATGTGCGGCTCGGGCTGGGAAGCCAGCAGCGAATTCACGCAGACGATGGCGGCGTCGCGCCCTTGGGCCGATTGCTGCTGCAACTGGGGCAGAAAGGCCCGCGTGGGATGGATGACCGAGAAGAATTTCAGGTGCAGTTCCTGGCTCCAGGCTTCGTCAGTGGTGTCGGCAAAGGTCGACACACGGCCCTGGCCCGCGTTGTTGATCAGGATGCTTGCCGTGCCCAGGGCCTGCTGCGCCTGGGCCGCAAAGCGCTGTACGTCTTCTGCGTTCAGCACATCGCAGACGGCAGCCAACAGGCGGGCCTGGGGGTGGCGCGCGCGCAGCGCAGCCTCGGCGGTGCGCAGGCGCTCCTCATTGCGCCCACAGAAAGCCACGGCCGCGCCGTGCTGGAGCAGCAGCTCCACCGTCGCCAGGCCGATGCCGGACGATCCGCCGGTGACGACCGCCACCACATCCTTGATCTGGAAAGCACTCATTTGCAAAATTCCTTCAATGCCCTGGCATGGACAGAACCCGTGCACCGGCCTGGGGCTCACGGCGGTAGTTCAGCAAGCCCGACAGCTCGTCGGCTGCTGCGCACACACGCTCGGCAACGCCCGCTGCCTTGGCTTGGCCTGCATGCGGTGACGGGATCGTGGAGCCCAGCGCTGCCACGATGCGGCCGCTGTGGTCGCGCACGGGCGCCGCAACGGTGGAGATCGAGGTTTCGTAAAAGCCTTCGCCGAAGACGTAGCCGCGCTCGCGGTCGGCCTCGATCAGGTTGAACAGATCGAGCGCAGTCCGGGGGGTATTGGGCGAGAAGGCTTCCAGATGCTCTTCGGGGTAGAGCGCGCGCAGTTCAGCCAGCGAGAAGTCCAGCAGCAGCACACGGCCGAATACCGTGCCATGCGCCGCCAGCCGGGTGCCTACGTGCACGGCGCTAGCCAGCGGCCTTGGCGGCGTGACCTTGGCGACATAGACAATCGATCGGTTGTCCCGCACCACGATATTGCAGGGGTAGCTGATTTCGTCACACAGGCGGGCGATGACGGGCTGGCCCAGCTCCGTCAGCTCCAGCGATGACAGGTACTCGAAACCCAGGCGCAGCACGGCCATGCCCAGACGGTATTCGGTACCGCCGTCGATGCGCTCCAGAAAACCCATGCCTTCCAGCGTGTTGAGCATGCGGAACACCGTTGCGCGAGGCAGCTCAAGTCGGCGCGCCAGCTCGGGAGCCCCCAGGGTGCGGCTGTCGCGGCCAAACTCCTGCAGCAGGCGCAAGCCACGCTCCAGCGCTGGCACCACATACTTTTCAGAGCCGGTTTCGGAAGGGTTGGTCTGTGTCATTGCGGTATTCCTGGTTCAAAGTAAGAAGGCTCTATCTTCGATCCATTCGGCCACTGCGCCGGGCTTTTCAACCGGGCTGGCATGGCCTGCATCAGCGATGCTGGAAAAAGGCACCTGCCAGGCCTGCGCCCAGCGGCGGCAGGCGGCGGGGGTGGTGACCACGTCGTGCTCGCCACAGGCGATATGCACGGGTACGGGCAGCGGTGCATGCCTGCCCAGGTCGCTGTCGCACAGCATGTTTACGGCCTGGCGGTAACCGCCTTCGTGCATGCGCGATGTGCTCCGGCGCACCCATTCGCGTGCCAGCGCGTCAGCGCCGGGGCTTAGCAGGCGTTGGTCGATCCGTTGTGCGAGCCCCGCTACGCCCAGCCTGCCAAGCGATGCATTGCGCTCGCCGCGCACCTTCTCGCGGGCAGCGATTTCATGCGATCCATAGCCGCCTGCGGGGCTGAGCAATAGCACGCCTGCCAGCGCCTGGGGTGCGTATTGCACAGCGCAAGCTGTTGCCATCAGCGCACCCAGCGAATGGCCAACCAATACCACTGGGCCCTGCACATCTGCGGCCAGCCAGGCGCCCAGGCGGGCGGCATAGTCGGTATCACGTGGATGGGTCTGCGGCAGGGCGCTGCTCGCACCGTAGCCCGGCGCATCCCAGGCCAGCACACGCCAGTCAGGCCGTAGCGCCAATGCCACATCCAGCCATGAGGCCGCCGAAGAGCTGATGCCATGCAACAGCACCACGGTCTGAGCGGCACCACCGGCTGCCGGGCGCTCGCGCACAGCCAGTTGCGCGCCATCGGGCAGCGCTACCATGCGCTGCGCGAACTGCGATTCCAGCTGCAGCTCCTTGCGCATGAGCGCTTCGCTCCAGGGGATGGCGGTGTCGGTGGTCATGGTGCAGGCCCTGCTGTATCAGCGCTTGATCTTGGCGAGCGGGTGGTCAGCCGGATAGGTCGGCGTGATCGGCTTCTTGGCGCCCAGCATCACGCACATCAGCGCATCTTCATCGCCGATGTTGATCTCTTCGCGGTACACGCCAGGGGGCACCGAGATCACGTCACGGTCGGTCATCACCGTCTCGAAGCGCTCGCCCTCGGGCGTGGTCAGCACCACCTTGAGCTTGCCGCGCATCAGGAAGAACACCTCTTCCACATCCACATGGATATGCGGCGGGCCTTCATTGCCTGCGGGGATCACCATCGTGGAGAAGGTGAAGTGCTCGGACGGGATGGTGTTGCTGTCGGTGGCAACACCGGTGCCGCCGGTGCCGATGTAGCGCATCTGGCCACGGCGGTACTTGGGGTCGAAGTCGGCCTGGAACTTCAGTGCATCAAAATCGTACTTGCGGGTGGAAAAACGCGCGATGCGGGTCTCCATCCAGTCCTTGAGGCTTGCGCCTTCGGGACGTGCCCAGGTGCGGGGTGTATTTTGCTGTTCGCTCATGGTTCGCTCCTTGCGGTTAATTCATGACAAAGCCGCCGTTGACGGCAAGAACCTGGCCCGTGACGAAGCGCGCCCCGTCCGACATGGCATAGACCACAGCGCCAGCCACGTCCTCGGGCATCTGTTCGCGCTGCAGCGCGCGCTGGTCGATGTAGAGCCGGTGGCGCGCCTCGGGCACGTACTGCGTGGCCTCCACCAGCACCAGGCCCGGCGCCACCGCATTGACCGTGATGCCGTCGGCGCCCATCTCGCGCGCCATGGCATGCGTCATCGCAATCACTGCACCCTTGCTGGCCACATAGGCCATGAGGTTGGGCGCACCCCACAGCGCGGTGTCGGAGGCCAGATGCACCACAGCGCCGCGGCCGCTTTCACGCAAGGCGGGGCGGCATGCACGGGTCATCAGCCAGGTGCCGCGCACATTCACAGTCATCACCTGATCCCACTTGGCCAGCTCGATGTCATCCATGCCCTTGCCACCGGAATCGGTCACAGCCGCGTTGTTGACCAGGCCGTCCAGCCCGCCCAGCTCGCGCACCGCCTGCTCCGCGCATTGCTGCACCGAAGCTGGATCAGACACATCGACGCGGATGCCAACGGCAGAAAAGCCGCGCCCCTGCAACGCAGCCACCGATTGCGGCAGCAGATCTTCACGCAGATCGGCCAGCGCCACATGGGCGCCGTGCTCGCACAAGGCCTGGGCAAAAGCAAAGCCGAGACCACGCGCGGCACCGGTCACCAGAATGCGGCGGCCTTGCAATTGGCCAATCTGTGGCATGGGTGTGAGATTCATGATTCGTTTCACCTAAGAAACAATGATTAATTCCTGAAACAACGCAAGTGTAGCGACCACCCCATGGGGGGAATACAGAGGGGAAACCCTAGGGCATTGAATGAATGGGACAGGAAAAGGCGCGGTTCCCGGCCTCGTCGAATGCGGTGAAAAGCAGCAGAAATCAGCCTGTAGACCGCACTGCCCGTGCGCGATCCGCTATCGAATCAGATATGCATCTCTGGGGCACAACCGCCGGGCACACATCAGTCCTGCCTGGAGCGAAGACACCACAGTGCCGTGGCGGCAGTGCTGGCAGCAGCCACGAGCACCCACAACGCGCCCAGTTGCCAACGCTCCAGCGCAAGGCCGAAGAGGAAAGGTGCGCTGGCCTGCGCCATGCGCGCCGGCACCATCAGCAGGCCCTGCCGCTGCCCGTACCCCTGCGCGCCGAACATGGCAAGCGGCAGGGTGCCGATGACCACCGTCATGATGCCGTTGCCCAGGCCAAAGGCCACCGCATAGCCCCAGCCGCCTGCAGCGCCAAACCCCACCAGCACCAGGGCAGCCAACGGGTACGCCATGACGGCGATCCGCGCCGACCACAGCGGGTGCGCGCGGCGCAGAAATATGTAGTCCGCAATGCGGCCCGCCACCTGCGCAGGCCCCACCAGCGCCGCGGCCGCGACGGCGGCCGTGGCAGTGGCGCCACTCACGGCCAGCAGGCGTGGAAGGTGCGACATCATGGAAGTACCAATGAACCACACGGAGGCAAACGTCAGTGCCAGCAGCACCAGCGTACCCATTCGGCTGCGGATGGTATTGGGTGGCAGCTGACTGGGGGTCGCTGCCGCATCCAGTGCTGGATCGGCCCCCTGCCGGGGCTGTGCGCGTGGCAGCGTGGCATGCAGCGGCAACAGCACCAGCAACTGCACCCCAGCCCAGAACAGGCAGGCGTCGCGCCAGCCTACGGCCTGCAGCAGCCAGGTGGTGATAGGCCAGCTCACGGTGCTGGCAAAGCCGCCAAACAGGGTGATGCCCACGATCACGCCGCGCGCCTCCTTGCCATAAAGCCGCACGGCAGAGGCAAACGCCGCTTCGTACAACCCGGCGCCCATGGCCAGCCCCAGCAGCAGCCAGGCGGCAAACAGCTCTCCCGCCGTCTGCACCCGGGATAGCAGCACCAGGCCCAGTGCGAACAGCACATTGGTCGCCATCAGCACCGGGCGCCCGCCCCAGCGGTCGATGAGCCGCCCCGCCACCGGGCCGGTGAAGGCCATCACCAGCAGCGCCAGCGAAAACGCCGCAAAGACACGGGATGCCGGCACGCCCAGGCTCCCGCCCATGGCGCCCGCGAGGATGGCCGGCAGGTAGAAGGCCGAACCCCACGACAGCATCTGCCCCACGCCCAGCTTGCAAGTGGTCAGCACCGGCCGCTCGGCACCGGGATTCGGCGAAGAAAGGGACATTGTCGGCATGGGGTTCATCAGACCAGCGCGCCATTGTGCCGGGCATGCCTGCCGCGCACAGTCACCCTGGCAACCGGGCCACGCGTTCAGGCCACGGGCAGACTCTGCAGAAGACTGCCCATGATGCGTTGCGCGTAGCGGCTCGATAGGGTGCTGATGAAACGAGGAAAATCCATGTGCGCGCTGTCGTCGGCGCGGTCGGAGATGCTGCGCATGGCGGCGAACGGCACGGCGTGATCGGCGCAGACCTGGGCCACAGCAGCGCCTTCCATTTCCACCGCCAAGGCCTCCAGCCCTGCAGCCCGCAAACTGCCTTGCAAGACATGCACTTCGGCGGCACTGCTGACAAATCGGTCGCCGCTGACGATCAGGCCCTCATGCATGCGCGGAGCGGGAAGGCCCAGTTCGGCAGTCCACGCGGCGGCATCGCCCTCCACACAGCGCTGCACAGCCCAGGCCAGTTGCGCACTCCATACGGCATCGCAGTCAAAGCGCGCCCGGCCATAGCCTGGCGCCTCGTAGCGCGGGAAGATCGGCGAGGCGTCCATGTCGTGCTGCGCATAGCTGCTGGCCACGACCACGTCGCCCACCTGCACGCCTTCGCCCAGACCGCCGGCCACGCCGGTAAACACGATGGCCCGCACGCCAAAGCGTTCGATCAAGGTGGCAGCCGTGCTGGCCGCAGCCACCTTGCCAATGCCCGAGAGCGCCAGCACCACGGCATGGCCATGCAGCTTGCCATGCGTATAGCGACGGCTGGCATGGTCGGTGATGGACGAGTCTGTCAACAGGTTGGCAATGCCTGCCTGCTCTTGCGGCAGGGCGCTGAGGATGGCGATGGTCACGTCAGGGTGTGGAATCGGCAAAAAACAAGCGGAGATTGTCGCCGCAATCTCCGCTTTACCATTGGCCTTGCTCGCTTGAACCCGGGGCCTTAGGCCTTGGTGGCTTCGTCGCGCAGTTCGCGTCGCAGTATCTTGCCCACAGGGGTCTTGGGCAGGGCATCGCGAAAATCGATGTACTTGGGCCGTTTGTAGCCGGTCAACCGCTCGGCGCAGAAAGCACGCAGTTGCGCCTCGGTCAGGTCTGGCGACTTGCGCACCACCACCAGCTTGATGGCCTCGCCCGTCTTCTCGTCCGGCACGCCCACCACGGCGCATTCGGCCACGCCCGGACAGGCTGCGGCAACATCTTCCACCTCGTTCGGGTAGACGTTGAAGCCGCTCACCAGCACCATGTCCTTCTTGCGATCCACGATGCGGAACATGCCATCGGCCTCCATGATGCCGATGTCGCCGCTGCGAAAGAACCCGTCTTCGGTCATGGCTTTGGCGGTCTCGTCCGGGCGCTGCCAGTATCCGGCCATCACCTGGGGGCCTCGAATGCAGACTTCACCCCGCTCGCCCTGGGCCACCGGATAGCCCAGGTCATCCAGAATCGCCAGATCGGTGCCCGGCATCGGGTAGCCGATGGAGCCCGACGATTCCTTGCCGGTGCCAACGATGTTGCAACTGGCCACGGGGCTGGTTTCCGACAGGCCGTAGCCTTCGACAATCGGCTGGCCGGTGCGCTGCAGCCAGCGCTCGGCCACGGCATGCTGCACAGCGGCGCCGCCACCCACCACCACACGCAGGTTCTTCCAGTTCACCTTGTCGAAATCGGGGTGGTTCATCAGTCCGTTGAACAGGGTGTTGACGGCTGGCAAGGTATGGAATTCATACTTGCCCAGCTCGCCCAGCACCGCCTTCATGTCGCGCGGATTGGGAATCAGCAGCACCTGGTGGCCCAGGCGCATCGACAGCAGAAAGCAGACCGTGAACGCGAAGATATGGTAGAGCGGCAGCGCGCATACACACAGCGGCTGCTCGCCCGCAGGGATGGTCTTGAGCGCAGGACCATACCAGGCCTGCACCTGCATGACATTGGAGCCCAGGTTGCGGTGCAGCAGCACGGCCCCCTTGGCCACGCCGGTGGTGCCTCCCGTGTACTGCAATGCAGCGATGTCGTCCGCACCCACATCCACGGGCGAGAACTGGTGGCGTTCGCCTTCGCGCAGCGCATCATTGAAGGCAATGCTGCGATCGATCTGGAACGGCGGCACCAGTTTCTTGCTGTGGCGCACCACCCAGTTGACGATATTGCCTTTGAGAAACCCCAGCATATCGCCCATGCTGCAGACAATGACCTTGTCGAGCTGGCGGTGGGCCGGGCAGTTCTGCACCGTGGCGCCAAAGTTCTCCAGCACGATCATCAGCTTGGCGCCGCTGTCCTTGAGCTGGTGGTCCAGCTCGGACGAGGTGTAGAGCGGATTGACATTGACCACAACCAGCCCGGCGCGCAATACCGCCGCCACGGCCACCGCATACTGCGGCACGTTGGGCATCATCAGTGCCACCCGGTCGCCCTTGACCAATGTCAAGGTCTGCAGATAGGCCGCCAGCGCCGTACTGTATTGGTCGAGCTGGCGGTAGCTGAAGGTCGCCCCCATGAAATGCAGCGCCGTGCGGTCTGCGTATTGGATGAATGCCTGGTTCAGCAATTGCACCAGGGTGGGCACATGGTCCCGGTCAATGTCCTTTGGCATTTCGGCCGGATAGGCCGCCAGCCAGGGGCGTTCTGTCATGCACAAGTCTCCTGCGGATGCGGTTTCCCCACACCGTTTTTGAATGGTATCGGCCCTATTGTGCGGAGTTTGCAGCGCCTGCGGGTCTGGATATACCCTGAATCAGACGAAAAAAATGCCATGGTTTGCGCCATGGCATTTTTTGAATGCGGTGGGGGTACCCGTGCGCGACAGGTGCGTCACGGCTTGGTTGGCGATTCACCCTCGGATGCAGGGGCATCCTTCTTGAACGTGTCCTTGCTGATCAGCACGTCCGAATCCACGGTCCTGGTTTCGTAATAGGGCTTGGTGTCGATATCGTAGGGAAACGGCGGCACGTTCATCACACCATTGATATAACCCGTGCTTTGCCGCACGGACAGCGCCAGATCCTGCGACCAATCCACCAGCGGGCGGCCGGCGGCCAGAAAATCAGCGCTGTTGCGTGTCTGCGGGCGTACCAGACGATGGTCTGCCAGCACCTGCACCTCTACATAGCCGCCATTGCTGGTGGTGTACTGGTAGGAGACATAGGACACCGGCCGGGCAAAGAATATGCCAGCCGCCTCCAGGCGTGTGGCCATGGCCGGATCGTTTGCAGCCAGCCAGTCCGTGCTGTTGGCCGTCCGCTTGATGCGCAGGCAATCCACACGGCCTACATTCAGGCCCTGGGTACGCTCCACCAGCACGCCCTTCTGCTTGGGGCAATCCTCGGTCCAGACGGTGTTGCGGTTGTCCAGGCTGTCCACATTGGAGCGCACCGACATCACCCCCACCAGCTCGCCGAGCGTGGTGCGCATCTGCCAGAGCTTGGCGGTCAAGGGCTTATTCTTGGACAGGTCTTCGGGCAGCACGTTCAGGACTTCGCTGTCCGTGCCCCAGTACTTCCATTGCAGGTCGGGGTTGCTGTCGAGCGACACCTGGGTGCGCCCCACCTGCGCTGTATTGGGCGACAGCGGTGCGCAGGCGGTCAACAGCACAACAGCGGCGCTGCAGGCCAGCAAGACCATGGAAGGAGAGCGGACAGCGGAAAAAGGCATAGAACGGATCCAGAAGGCGGCGGCAGCCAAGGCACTGCCAAGCCCCGCATCATAGCAAGAGCGCCCCGAATTCTGACCGCCCCGCCCCGGACGAATCTGGAGACATTGGCATGACATGTTTCCAGATGTACTTACCCCGCATCTGCGCCAGCCCAATGCCAGCGCCAGGCACCGGGCTGCAGCGGTTTTCAGTCCTCGCGGCAGACGTCTGGCAGGTAGCGCTCTGCCTTGCCTTCCGCCACGCAGTGCCATTGCACCTTGCCATCATCATCGACCGATGGCGTCATGCCCAGGCGGCCAAAGCGGGTGATGGCCGTGAGCGACATGTCGCTGCTGTCATAGCTGAGGCTGGCGGCCAGTTGCGCAGGCACTGCTGCTTCTGCCAAGGTGTCGGGCACTTCTTCCTTTTGCTCGTAGTAGCGTGCCAGTGCATTGCGCGCCTGCTCGGCCTGGTTCCACTCCTTGCTGAAGGCTTCCTTGCCTTTCTTCTCCTGCATGCCCTGCATCAGCATGTCGGTCAGGCCGCCACCAGCGCCGCCCATGGCACCCGCGCCTTTCATGGCCGGAACGGCAATGGCAGCCAGGATGCCAACAATGGCCACCACGATGATGATGCCGGCAAATGCGCCGCCAGCACGCCCACCATATGGAACGAACAGCGCAAAAAGATAGCTGAACCAGTTGCGGCCCGGCATCTTGGTGCCCGGGCTGATCATGCGCGCCACGCGCTTGGTGAGCCAGGGGTAGCCGCTCAGAAGCTCATGCAGGTCGGGAAGGAAGCCACGGTTCTTCATGGTCTGGCGCGCATACTGCACCAGATTGATGTTCTTCCACTTTTCGGCGCCAGCAGCCAGTACCGACAGCGCACGCGCCGCCGATTCGGGGTTGTCGCAGCAGGCACGGCCATGCATGTCGCAGGTGTATTCCTGCGCGCGCGAATAGGCGGCACCGATCAGCGGCAGCCAGAGCACCGGCATGCGCCAGAAGTGGCCGGTCAAGTGGCCCTGCTTGATGTGGCCCAGTTCGTGGCCAAAGTAGAAGTTGATGCCATCCGGCTGGCCGCGCATCGCGTCCAGCGTGTCGGTAAGCACGATAACGAAGTTGCGGCCCAGAAAGCGCGTGGCAAATGCGTTCATGATGCCGTCGCCTTGCAGGATGTAGACCTCGGGCGGTTCCGTCATGCCCAGCTTCTTGCAGCACTGCAGGTACTGCAGGTACAGCTCGGGGAACTGCTCGTCCGACAGCCGCACGCCGGTGCCGCGCAGCCAGGCGATGAGGCCCGATTGCGCAAACAGGTAGAAGATGAAGCCGAACAGCAGGTAGATCAGCGCCGTGCCAAGGGTCGCGAGAATGATCACCAGCCAGGCAATCAAACCCAGCACCAGGGTGATCAGGCCCAGTGATTTCTCGCGCGGGTACACCAAGTCCGCCATATGTGTCTCCTTTGTAAAGATGCGCCATCATGCATCAAGTTACAAAAGGTAGGATAAGGCGATGCAGCGGCGTTGCACCGCAACAACTGTCAGGTTCGTGAAAGCTCGCGCAAGGTCACCAGTTCCTCGGCCATGGTGGGGTGAATGCCGATCGTCTGGTCAAACACCGCCTTGGTGGCGCCCGCCTTCATCGCCACGGCAAAGCCCTGGACGATTTCGCCGGCATCGGCCCCCACCACATGCAGGCCGACCACGCGGTCGCTTGCATCATCGACCACCAGCTTGACCAGGCTGCGTTCGCTGCTGCCCGACAAGGTATGGCGCAGCGGCTTGAAGTCGCTGCGGTAGACACGGATCTTGCCGCAACGCTCCCGCGCCTGAGCTTCCGACAGGCCCACCGTGCCGATCTGCGGGTGGGTGAACACCGCCGTTGGAATATTGCCATAGTCCATCACCCGCGCCTCCTGGCCTGGCACCGGGCCCAGCACATGGTCCACCCAGGCCATGGCCTCGGCCAGCGCCACGGGCGTGAGCTCCATCCGCCCCACCACATCGCCCAGGGCATGCACGCTGGGCAGGTTGGTGGTGAAGTGTTCATCGACCACAATGGCACCATTCTTTGACTGTGCAATGCCCAGCGCCTCCAGCCCCAGCCCAGCCACATGGGGCTTGCGGCCCGTGGCGTACAGTACCTGATCAGCGCGCAGCATGCTGCCGTCGTTCAGATGCACCACGCGCCCGCCTCCCGCAGCACCTGCAGCCTCTGCGGTGATGCGCGCCACATCGGTGTTCACGCGCACATCCACACCGGCCTTGCGCATTTCATCGGCGACAAAAGCACGCACCTCGTCGTCGAAACCACGCAGAATCTGCTCTCCGCGGTACAGCAAGGTCACCTCCACGCCCAGGCCGTGAAAGATGCTTGCCATTTCGCAACCGATGTAACCACCACCCACCACCACCATGCGACGCGGCAGCACGGGCAAGTCGAACACGTCGTCAGACACGATGGCCCATTCCTTGCCATCCACATCCGGCAATGCAGGGGTGCCGCCGGTGGCGATCAGGATATGGGCGGCCGTGAGGCGCCGCACTTCCACACCGTTCTGGGACACCACCACGGTATGCGCATCGGCGAGGCGGCCATGGCCACTCAACCGCTCTACCTGGGCGCCGGTCATCAGGCCTTCGTAGATGCCGTTGAGGCGGGTGATTTCCTTGGCGCGCGCGGCCTTGAGCTGCGCCCAATCCAGCCTGATGCCTTCCGGCATCTGCCAGCCGTAGCCCCGGGCTTCGGCAAAAGCATCGTGGTAGCCCGCCGCGTAGCTGTAGAGCTTTTTCGGAATGCAACCCACATTGACACAGGTTCCGCCCATGGCACCCGATTCAACCATCGCCACCCGGGCGCCGCGCTTGGCAGCCATGCGCGCGGCACGCACGCCGCCTGAGCCGCCGCCGATGACGATCACATCAAAATTCCATTCGTGCTGGGGCAGCATGGGCCGTACTCCTTGCGTTTTTGTATGACCGCCCCATTCTGGCAAAAGAGCGCGCCACTCTGCCTGCAAGCCGTGCAAAGCGCCTGCCGGTGCGGGGGCATCTCCGAAACGCACGCCTCTGCGCGGCGTGATGTGTTGGGGCGCCCGCCGCCGGGCCCATGCGCCTCGGCGCAACTGGCAGCGGCAAAAAAAAAACCTGCAGCATGCTGCAGGTTTGGTGGCTTTCAGGCCCCTGGCGCCCATCTCATATGCGCCAGCAGCTATGAAAACAATAGTATTTACTTGACCAGCTGGGCCAGCTCGCCACCGGCGTACTTCTTGGCCATCTGTTCCAGACTGTAGCCCTTGATCTTGGCGCCCTGGCCTTCGCAGCCAAACTCGATGTAACGGGTCTTGCACACCAGCTTGGCGGCTTCGCGGGCGGGCTTGAGCCATTCACGGGCGTCGAACTTGTCGGGGTTCTCCGCCATGAATTTGCGCACGGCGCCGGTCATCGCCAGGCGGATGTCGGTATCGATATTGATCTTGCGCACACCGTACTTGATGGCTTCCTGGATTTCCTCGACGGGCACGCCGTAGGTTTCCTTCATCTTGCCGCCGTACTGGTTGATGATGGCCAGCAGCTCCTGCGGCACCGACGAGGAACCGTGCATCACCAGGTGGGTGTTGGGAATGCGGGCGTTGATTTCCTTGACGCGGGAAATCGCCAGGATGTCGCCCGTGGGCTTGCGCGAGAACTTGTAGGCGCCGTGGCTGGTGCCGATGGCGATGGCCAGCGCGTCCAGCTGCGTGGCCTTCACGAACACGGCCGCTTCCTCCGGGTCGGTCAGCATCTGGCTGTGGTCCAGCTTGCCCACGGCGCCAATGCCGTCTTCCTCACCAGCGTCGCCCGTTTCCAGGTTGCCCAGGCAGCCGAGCTCGCCTTCCACGGTAGCGCCTACCTTGTGCGCCATGGCGACGACCTTCTGGGTCACGTCCACGTTGTAGTCAAAGGACGACGGCGTCTTGCCGTCGCTCATCAGCGAGCCATCCATCATCACCGAGCCAAAGCCCAGGTTCAGCGCGCCCTGGCAGATCTCGGGCGTGGTGCCATGGTCCTGGTGCATGACCAGGGGGATGTGGGGGTACATCTCGGCCGCAGCCTGGATCAGGTGCTTGATGAAGGGCTCGCCAGCGTACTTGCGGGCACCAGCGCTGGCCTGCAGGATCACGGGCGCGCCGACTTCGTCAGCTGCCGACATCACGGCCTGGACCTGTTCGAGGTTGTTCACGTTGAAGGCGGGGATGCCATAGCCGTTTTCGGCAGCATGGTCCAGCATTTCGCGCATCGAGATCAAAGGCATGGTCGTCGGGTCCGTTCTAATACAAAGAAAAAGCGCTGCAGCCGCTGCTGCAGCACCCTCGATTTATTTACGCATTGCCAGCACCACCCCGCAAAACGCAGGATTTGCGAAAAGACGAAGGGCCGGCAGGCAAGGCTCGGCGGCGTCTCAAGGCGGTTTCAGCAACTCCAGGCGGCAGCCAACAGGCCTGTAAAGGCAGAAAATGGCCGGTAACCGCTTGGTAACTGCCTATTTTAACAAGCTCAGGCGGCCGGTATCGCCGGCATACCGAGGCGATAGCAAGTGGTATAGGGTGCGGGAGCCGCCGTCTGCCCGAAACTGCCATGGTGCAAGGCCATGATGCGCTGGGTGATTTCATGGCCCAGGTGCAGGCTGTCCACGGGCTCCGCAGCGGCGGTCTGCCCGGTGCGACCGCCATCGTCGCACACCTGGAGCCAGCAATGGCCGCCCTCCGCAGCGTCGTCCAGGCCGCCCTGTACCTCGATCTGCGTTCCAGGTGGCGTGTGGCGCAAGGCGTTTTCCACCAGATTGCGCAAAGCCACCTCCAGCAGCACGGCATGGCCGCTCACCCACAAGGCGTCGGGCATTTCCACAGCCAGACTGCCGCCATGCTGCCAGGCAGCCTGCGCATATTCGGCCGCCACGGTGCGCGCCAGTTGCGCCACATCGACGGGCCGGGCCTGCTGTGTCAGCGCCACCCGGCTGCTGCGTGCCAGCGCGAGAATCTGGTTCAGCACATGGCCTGCGCGCAAGGCATCGCTGCGGATGCGCTCCACCGCCTGCGCCTGCTGCGGCTGCGGCAGCCCTCCCTGCAGGGCCTGGGCGTGCAGGCTGATCGATGCGAGCGGCGTGCGCAACTCGTGCGCCACCTCATTGGCGAGTTTGCGCTCGTGCTCCATGGCCTCGTCGTTGCGGTCGAGCAAGGTGTTGATGGAGTACGTGACCGCACGGAATTCCTGCCAGTCATGGCCGGTGGACAGGCGCTGGCCCTGCTCGGGCTGCAGCGCTTCCACATCCCTGGACAGCTGGTGCAGCGGCCTGAGACCGGCGCGTATCGTCAGCCCCAGCACCAGGGTGACCACCGGCAGCAGCCACAGGCCGGGCAGCACCATCTGGCCCGCAATGTCGTCGGCCAGATCGTCGCGTTCCTGCAGGGCCACCATCACCGTCACCTTGCGGGTGTGCTCGGCGTTCCATTGGGTAAAGGTGCGCCATGACTGCTTTTTTTCACCCAGCTGCGCATCGAAGAAGCCTTCGCGCTCGTCCGCAAACATCAGCCGAGGCGCGCCGCCCACATTCAGCAGCATATTGCCCTGGTCGTCCCACAGTTGCATGCTCATGGACTGCTGGTAATCGTGGGCGCGCAAACCCGGCAATGTTACCCGCGGTGTCGTCATGCCCTGGCCATAGGCATCGGATACAGGCAGGTTCAGCACCAGGGCGGCCACGCTGGCGAGGTGGCCATCGGTCAGCTCATCGGCTTCCTCCACCCCCGCCTGGTAGCCCCAGAACACGAAGCTGGCCCACACCACCGCCAGCGCCCCCAGAATCCATACCTGCAAGCGCGTCTGCAGGCGCGGCAGGCGGAGCGATGCGGCAGATGCGTTCATGCGCCGGTATCCTGCGGCATGAAGTAACCCACGCCGCGCATGGTCTGAATATAGTCTGCGCCCAGTTTCTTGCGCAGGTGGTGGATATGCACCTCGACCGCGTTGCTCTCGACCGAGGCGTCAAAGCTGTAGAGCTTTTCTTCGAGCTGCTGGCGCGAAAGCACCCGGCCATGGGCCTGCAGCAGGATGAGGAGGATGGTGTAGGCACGTGGCGACATTTCCACCAAGGCCCCCTTGAGCCGCACCTGGTGCTGCGCTGGGTCCAGCACCATGTCGCGGTAGTGGATCAGCGGGTTGGCGCGGCCGGCCGCCCGCCGCACCAGGGCCCGCAGGCGTGCCTGCAGTTCCTGTGCGTCAAACGGCTTGGAGAGGTAGTCGTCCGCCCCCAGATCCAGCCCTTCGATGCGGTCATGCACACCATCGCGCGCCGTCAGAATGATGACGGGCGTTGCCGGATCGGGCAGCGCCTTGGTCAGGCCTGTGGGTGCCGGCGCGTTGCGTAGCCGCTGCAGCAGGCTGGTGCCATCGCCATCGGGCAGGCCCAGGTCCAGCAGCAGCGCATCAAAGCCTTCCGTGGTCAACGCCGTCCAGGCTGCGGCAATGCTGCTGCACCAGTCCACGGCATGGCCGCGCTGCTGCAGGTTGGCCTTGAGCCCCTCGGCAATGCCGGCATCGTCTTCAACCAGAAGTATTCGCATGCCAGCCATTGTGCATGAGGGCGCCCCGCTTCTACATTAAGAAATGCTTAAGCGCAGCCGCGCATGCTGCATGCCATGCAATCGTCTCCGCGTCTTCCGCTTCCCGCCAACGCCAGTTCCACCCCCACCACTCGCTGGATCGTCATCTCCCTGATCGGTTTCGTGCTGGCCTCCCTCTGGGATCTGGCCGGGCAGGATGTCGCCATGGCCCGCTGGTGGGGTACGGCCCAGGGCTTTGCACTGCGTGACAACCCTTTTCTGGTGAACTACATGCACGAGGTGATGCGCATGCTCGGCTGGATCATGGTTGTCGTCCTCAGTATTGGTGTGTGGTTGCCTTTTGGCGCATTGCGCCGTTTGCCCACGGCCCGGCGTGTGCAATTGGTGGCGGGCATTCTGATCGCGCTGGCCGTGGTAGCCATCGTCAAGCGCAGCAGCGCCACCAGTTGCCCCTGGGATCTGCAGCTGTTTGGTGGTGTGGCCGATTACGTGTCGCACTGGCGCTGGGGCGTGCGTGATGGCGGTGGCGGCCACTGCTTTCCTGCTGGCCATGCAGCCGCTGGCTTTGCCTTTTTGGGCGGCTACTTTGCGCTGTACCGCGATGCCCCGCGTGCTGCGCGCTGGTGGCTGGCGGTGGTTCTGGTGGTGGGCTTCGCCCTTGGCATCGGCCAGCAGATGCGTGGCGCCCACTACATGAGCCACACCCTGTGGACCGCCTGGCTGTGCTGGACGGTCGGCCTCGCCGTGGATGCGATTGTGCAGCGACGCATGGCTATGCATGCTTGACGCAAAATGCTACTTCTTTGATAGCATTCGATGCTTATTCCATGGATCCAAAGCGTTATCTTCTACACTAGTTTCTGCACTCGCGGTCCGTCACCCGGTTTTCCATAAGAAAAAGCCTCTGGCGCCTGCATGGCAAGCGCCAGAAGCTCATTTTTCGATGGCAAAAATCCCGATGCCCGGTATCACACCACCCGGGAGATCTTCATCATGTTCGTGCCACCGGGCGAGCCCATGGGTTCGCCGCAGGTGATGGCGTAGATATCGCCACTTTGCACAATGCCACGCGCCTTGAGGTGCACCTCGGCCTGGCCCAGAGCCGTATCGCGGTCGGCGCTGGTATCCATCAGCAGCGGACGGACGTTGCGGTACAGCGCCATCTTGCGCTGCGTGGCCACCTTGGGGGTGAGCGCGTAGATCGGGATCTGCGTGCGGTGGCGGCTCATCCACAGCGCCGTGGAGCCGCTGTCGGTCATGGCCACCAGGGCCTTGGCGCCCAGGTGCGTGGCGGTGAAGAGCGCGCCCAGCGCAATGCTCTGGTCGATACGCTGGAAAGTCTTGCCGACGAAATCGGTGTCTGCCGCCCAGTCGGCCGAAGCCTCTGCGGCAGCGCAGATGGCAACCATCTCCTGCACGGTTTCCAGCGGGAACTTGCCAGCGGCCGTCTCGGCGCTCAGCATCACTGCGTCGGTACCGTCGAGCACGGCGTTGGCCACGTCGCTCACCTCGGCGCGCGTAGGCACGGGGTTGGTGATCATGCTCTCCATCATCTGGGTGGCGGTGATGACGACCTTGTCCATCTCGCGCGCCAGGCTGATCATCTTCTTTTGCAGCGCAGGCACGGCGGCGTGGCCCACTTCCACGGCCAGATCACCACGCGCCACCATGATGCCGTCGGAGACACGCAGAATGTCTTCGAGGTGCGGAATGGCTTCGGCGCGCTCGATCTTGGCAATCAGGCCGGGGCGGTGGCGGTATTCGGCTGCAGCCACCATGCACAGCTGGCGCGCCATTTCCATGTCGGTTGCTGTCTTGGGGAAGCTGACGGCCACATAGTCGGCCTGGAAGCTCATCGCAGTCTTGATGTCTTCCATGTCCTTGGCCGTGAGCGCTGGCGCCGTCAGGCCTCCGCCCTTCTTGTTGATGCCCTTGTTGTTGGACAACTCGCCGCCGAGCTTGACCGTGGTGTGGACGGCATCGCCGCGCACACTGTCCACCGTCAGCACGATCAGGCCGTCGTTCAACAGCAGCACATCGCCCGGCCTCACATCGCGCGGCAGTTCCTTGTAATCCAGGCCCACGCCGTTGATATCGCCAGGCTCGGTACGGCTGGCATCGAGCACGAACTTGGCGCCCGGCTCCAGCATCACCTTGCCTTCTGCAAACTTGCCGACACGGATCTTGGGGCCCTGCAGATCGGCCATGATGGCCACTTCACGGCCGGCACGCTGCGCCGCATCGCGCACCATGCGGGCACGGTCCACATGGTCCTGCGCCTTGCCGTGGCTGAAATTGAGGCGCACCACATTCACGCCCGAACGGATCATCTCTTCCAGCAGCGCCGGATCGCTGGAGGCTGGGCCTAAGGTGGCAACAATCTTGGTGGCGCGGCGAATCTTGGGGGAAGCCATGGATGTTTTCCTGAGCGTTATGTTTGTCTCAAACGGGAAGCGGCAACTGTTTCATGTAACTGTATACAGCTTCATTCTGTAATCGAGTTTCCATTCTGACACCAAAGTCACGGTTTGCGGTTACCAACGGGTTTCATTCGATGTGCACCTGCACAATTGATGTACTTTGGCCACGTTGCAAGAAAAAACGCCTGCTGATGCAGGCGTGGCATACGCAGAAAGCTACATTTTCAATAGCATTTTGCGTGTACTTCATATATTTACAGGTCTGCCGGGGCTGGCGCGCCATCGCGCATCAAGGCCTCGATCTCATCGGCTGCCACCGGCACGCCGCGCGTCAGAAGCTCGCAACCCGTCTCGGTGATCAGCGCATCATCTTCGATGCGGATGCCGATGTTGTGGAACTGCTCGGGCACACCCTCGGCCGGGCGTACATAGATACCGGGCTCGATGGTGGAGACCATGCCCGCGCGCAGGATGCGGCTGGGGCGGTTGATGATCAGCTCACCCGAGAGCGGATCGCGCCGCTCGCTGATGTGCCCCACCTCGCTCGGCTCCACATAGTTGCCGCAGTCATGCACATCCATGCCCATCCAGTGGCCGGTACGGTGCATGTAGAACTGGAAGTAATTGCGGTTCTCGATCACGTCCTGCACACTGCCGACCTTGTTGCCGTCCAGCAGGCCCAGATCCAGCATGCCCTGCGCCAGCACCGCCACCGTGGCGTCATGCATGTCATTGAAGCGCTTGCCAGGCACGGCAAGTGCAATGGCGGCATCCTGGCTGGCCAGTACCAGGTCGTACAGCGCGCGCTGCGGGCCGCTGAATCTGCCATTGGCCGGGAAGGTGCGGGTGATGTCGCTGGCGTAGCCGTCGAGCTCACAGCCGGCATCGATCAGCACCAGATCACCGCTTCTGACGGGCGCGGCATCCGCACGGTAGTGCAGCACGCAGGCATTGGCCCCTGCCGCCACGATGGAGCCATACGCCGGGTACTGCGAACCGTGCTCGCGAAAGGCCTGCAGCAGCTCGGCATCCAGGTGGTACTCACGCACATCCTTGCCTGCGCGCAGCATGCGTGCAGAGCGCTGCATGGCCAGCACATGGGCGCGCGCACTGATGGCACCTGCGCGGCGCAGGATGGCGATTTCGTGCGCATCCTTGACGAGGCGCATCTCGTCCAGGATCGCACACAGGTCACGCTGCTGCTCGGGCACCAAGGCACCATAGCGGGTACGGGCGCGCACGGCATTGAGCCACTTGGCAACCACGCCTTCGAGCCCCGGATGGATGGCAAACGGATACCACACCACCGTGCGGTTTTCCAGCATCTTGGCCATGCGTGCATCCTGCTCGGTGATGGCAAAGGCTTCGCTCACACCCAGCGCTGGCACGGCGGCATCGGGCCCCAGGCGGTAGCCATCCCAGATTTCGCGCGCCAGATCCTTGGGCGCACAGAACAGGGTGCTTTTTCCATCAGCCGTGATCACCAGCGTTGCGTGCGGCTCGGTAAAACCCGTCAGGTAGTAGAAATAGCTGTCGTGGCGATACAGGTAGTCGCTGTCGCGGTTGCGCGGGTGTTCCGGCGCCGTAGGAATGATGGCAATGCCACCCTCGCCCAATTGGCGGGCGACCTGGGCGCGGCGCTCGGCATAGATGGCTTGGGCGGGGATGGCGGGGACGTTGTTGTTCTGCATGGTTCTATCCTAGCGCTGCTCCCAAAGCCCTGCAGCCATAACGCTGCCTCGCCTGCGGAAATTGGGGTAAACACCATCGCTCATAATTTGATAGCTATCCGCACCCCATACACAAGCGCCAGCTTTGGTATTGACCCTAAAAACCGCACACTGGCAGCGCGCCCCATTCGACTTCACCCATAATGCGCGCATGCCCCACCGCTGGAAACCCAATGTCACCGTGGCCGCCATTATCGAGCGTGATGGCCGCTTTTTACTGGTAGAAGAAGACACTTCGGACGGTGTTCGCCTGAACAACCCTGCCGGGCATCTGGACCCTGGCGAGTCGCCCATCCAGGCCTGCGCGCGCGAGGTGCTGGAAGAGACCGCATTCGATTTCAAGCCCACGGCGCTGCTGGGCGTCTATATGAATCGCTTTGTCCGCACCAAGACCGGCACGGACACGACCTATATGCGCTTTTCCTTCACCGGCACCCTGGGCGCCTTCCACGAAGGCCAGCCGCTGGACGATGGTATTCGCCGCACGGTGTGGATGACCCAGGACGAGATACAGGCCGCCCATGATGCAGGTCAATTACGCAGCCCACTGGTGCTGCAGTCATTGAACGATTACCTGTCCGGGCAGCGCTTTCCGCTGGGGCTGATCTACACCGATGCGTCGGTACTGGTAGAGCCCGAGACGGGCGCTTAGAACCTGTTGACGATCTCCTGACGCCGTACTGCCGCGCAGGCGATAGCGCGGCATGCTGCCCCGTGGCAATGTGGACGCCTCACAACGAGGAGACGACACCGTGCCACGCCAACACCCTGCCTTCCCTTCCACCATGCCTCGCCGCACGCGGCTTTTGGCACTGCCACTTGCTGCCGCGCTTCTGGCCGCAGGTTGCAGCTCGCTGGGAACCGCTCCCACCTCGCAGAGCCAGGCCAAGATTGCCGGGCTGGAAAAGCCCGCCGAAGTGCTGATCGACCAATGGGGCGTGCCGCACATCTATGCCGGCACCACCTACGACGCCTTTGTGGTGCAAGGCTACATGGCCGCCCGTGACCGGCTGTGGCAGATGGATCTGTGGCGCAAGCGCGGACTGGGCGAAATGGCCCAGGATTTCGGCCCGGCCTGGGTCGAGAGCGACAAGGCTGCGCGGGCCGTCCTGTTTCGCGGCGACATGTACCGCGAATGGCTGGCCTATGGATCGGACTCCAAACGGGTGGCCGAGGCCTTTGTGGCCGGAGTGAATGCCTTTGTGGCCCAGACCCAGGCAGACCCCAGCCTGCTGCCGGAGGAGTTCAGACTGCTGGGCTACCAACCCGCCAAATGGGCCGCAGAAGACACGGTGCGCATCCGGCACCACGGCCTCACGCTGAACTTCACCGGCGAGGTGGACCGCGCCCAGGCCTTCTGCGAGGGCAAGCAGAACGGCGCCCGCGTGGACTGGCTGCGCCGCGAACTGGTGCCTGATGTGAAACCGCAGATCCCCGAAGGGTTGGAGGTGTGCGGCCTGCCCGGCAAGGAGCTCAAGCGCGCCTATGCCCTCGCCACTGCCAGCCCGCGCTTTACCAAGGAAAACGTCAAGGTTTCCGCACAGGATATGGCCCCCGAACAGCTGCTGGCCCTGTCCGAATCCACTCTGAACCAGCCCGATGCCAACACCCTGGCCAGCTATGGCAGCAACAACTGGACCATTGCGCCCGGCATGACCACGACCAGCCGCCCCATTCTGGCCAACGACCCGCACCGCGCGCATGGCGCGCCCAGCCTGCGCTACATCTCGCACATCTCAGCCCCCGGCATGGATGTGATCGGCGCGGGCGAGCCGTTTCTGCCCGGCATCTCCATCGGCCACAACGGCCGCATTGCCTTTGGCCTGACGCGCTTCTACATGGACCAGGAAGACCTGTACGTGTACGAGACCAACCCGCAAAACAGCAAGGAATACAAATACCAGGGCCGGTGGGAGCCCATGACCCGCGTCACGGAAACCATTCCCGTCAAGGGCGCGGCCAAGCCGGTCATCGTGGAGAACTGGTACACCCGCCACGGCCCGGTGCTGGCCGCCGAAAACAACAAGGCCTACGCGCTGCGCGCAGCCTGGCTGGACCTGGGCATGGCGCCATACTTCGGCTCGATGGATTACATGCGGGCGCAGAACTTCGACCAGTTCCGCGCGGCGATGAACCGCTGGGGCGCACCGGGTGAGAACCAGGTCTACGCCGACAGCAGCGGCAACATCGGCTGGATTCCCGGCGGCCTGACACCGATCCGCCCCAATTGGGACGGGCTGACACCCGTACCCGGTGACGGCCGCTTTGAATGGACAGGCTACCGCAATGGCGACGAGCTACCCTGGGAGTTCAACCCCCAGCGCGGCTATGTGGTGACCGCCAACGAAAACAATGTGCCGCCCGGCCATCCGCTCTACCAGAAGGGCATTGGCTACGAATGGTCCGATTCGGCGCGCGCGCAGCGCCTGCATGGGCTGTTTGAAAAGGCAGCCAAGGAAGGCAGAAAGCTCAGCGTTGCCGACTCCGAAGCCTGGCAGACCGACATCGTGGCCGTACCGGCGCAGCGCCTGCTCAAGCTGCTGGCGCCGCTCAAGAGCAGCGATGCACAGACCGCGCAGGGCCTGGTCATGCTGCAGGGCTGGGACGGCACCATGTCCAAGGACAGCGCCGCCGCAGCGCTGTACGAGGTCTGGAGCAACGCCACCTTGAAGAAAGCACTGACCGACCGGGTGCTGGCGGCAGGCGAGCGCAGCTTTTCCAAGGACACCAGCGCCACCCGCATGATCACGGTGCTGGAGACCCCCCAGGGATGGATGAGTCCGGCCGAGCGCGACCAGGTGCTGCTGTCCTCCATTGCGCCTGCCATGCAGTGGCTGCAGGGCAAGCTGGGGGCCGATGCGAAGAGCTGGACCTGGGGTGACCTGCACCAGGCGATCTTCGTACACCCCTTGGCCGGTGTGGTGGACAGCGCCACCAGGCAGAAGCTCAATGTTGGGGCTGGCGGCATTGGCGGATCATGGGCCACGCCCATGGCCACCAGCTACAACGCAGACACCTACCAGCTGACATCGGGCGCGTCTTTCCGCATGGTGGTGGATGTGGGCAACTGGGATGCTTCGCGCGTGGTCAACACGCCCGGCCAATCAGGCAACCCGGCCAGCCCGCATTACCGTGACCTGGCCAACACCTGGGCGGCAGGCCAGTACTTTCCGCTCGCCTATTCACGCAGCGCAGTAGAGAAAGCCACGCGCGAACGCATTGCGCTGACACCGCAATAAACCCGTCTTTCAAACCCGGCCTTCGGGTGGCAGCAAAAAGGCGATCCAGGGATCGCCTTTTTCCATCTGCTGGTTCGATATCTGCAATATCTATATCTGCAATATCTATCTGCAATGTCTGCGGCCACGTTGAGCAGGTTCTTGGAACGTGCTTACAGCAGCGCCAGCCGCAAACCTTCTGCCGAGAGCCCATAGGCCTGCATGAACACCTCATAGGCCGCATGCGTGCTGGCGTCTTCCAGCGTCTCCAGCCCCACGCTGTGCAGGTTGCCTTGCAGCAGCTGGCCTTCGCGCAGCGGCTGGTTGCCCAGTTGCTCCGCCAGGGCGTAGCTGCCATCGGGCAGTTGCAGGCCGATGAAACCCGTCTGCGCCTGGTAGGCGATGACATGCGCTTGCTCCATGGCGGCTCCTTGCAGTTTTGGCTTTGTTGCTACCTATTTAATAGCTATTGGCGCTTTATTTGCTTGCACTGGCACGCGAATAGCTGTTCATCAGATTGCGGTAGTCAGGGATGTGGTTGCTGAACAGGGTGCCCAGCCCTTCCACATCGTTGCGCCAGTCGCGGTGCAGCTCACAGGCCACGCCAAACCAGGTCATCAGCTGAACACCCGCTGCTTCCATGCGGCGCCAGGCCGAATCGCGGGTGATTTCATTGAACGTGCCCGATGCATCGGTCACCACGAACACCTCGAAGCCTTCTTCGATGGCCGCCAGCGCCGGAAAGGCCACGCACACCTCGGTCACCACGCCGGCAATGATCAGTTGCTTCTTGCCGGTGGCCTTGACGGCCTTGACGAAGTCTTCGTTATCCCAGGCATTGATCTGGCCGGGGCGTGGGATGAACGGCGCCTTGGGGTGCGCCTGCACCAGTTCGGGCACCAGCGGGCCGTTGGGGCCGTCTTCAAAGCTGGTGGTCAGGACAGTGGGCAGCTTGAAGTAGTTGGCCAGATCGCTCAGCGCGAGCACATTGTTCTTGAACTTGTCGGGATCGATATCGCGCACCAGGGAGAGCAGGCCCGTCTGGTGATCCACCAGCAGCACGGCGGCATTGTCCTTGTCGAGGCGAACATAGGGCTTGTGGGACATGGTCGTTCCTTTTCAGATCAGTCGGCGGGCGTTGCACGCCAGGAGCGTCTGCAACGAAGATTCGTGCCTAACGCCTGAAATGAATATTAATGATGGAACGATCGTCGATAAATAACCGAAATTTGCATTCATCGTTCAAAAATATGAACGATAGGCCGCGAGCATGCCATAGCCCTAGCGCAGCATGCGCCCGCTGCCGAGGCGGATAATTGCGCCCATGGTTAAACAGCGCATCGTAGTGGGGTTGAGTGGCGGCGTGGATTCGGCCGTCACCGCGTATTTGCTCAAAAAGCAGGGACACGAGGTCGTCGGCATCTTCATGAAGAACTGGGAAGATGACGACGACAGCGAGTACTGCTCGTCGAACATCGACTTTGTCGACGCCGCCGCCGTGGCCGACGTGATCGGCATCGAGATCGAACACGTCAATTTTGCGGCCGACTACAAAGACCGCGTGTTCGCGGAATTCCTGCGCGAGTACCAGGCAGGCCGCACACCCAACCCCGACGTGCTGTGCAACGCCGAGATCAAGTTCAAGGCGTTTCTGGACCACGCCATGCGCCTGGGCGCCGAAAAGATTGCCACCGGCCACTACGCACGTGTGCGCCAGAACCCAGAAACCCGCCTGTTCGAGCTGCTCAAGGGGCTCGACCCTGCCAAGGACCAGAGCTATTTCCTGCACCGCCTGAACCAGGCGCAGCTGTCCAAGGCCCTGTTCCCTGTGGGTGAGTTGCGGAAAACCGAGGTGCGCCGCATCGCCGAAGAAATTGGCCTGCCCAATGCCAAGAAGAAGGATTCCACCGGTATCTGCTTCATCGGCGAGCGCCCGTTCCGCGACTTCCTCAACCGCTACATCAGCAAGGAGCCCGGCCTGATCCTGGATGATCGCAACCGCAAGCTGGGCAAGCATGTGGGGCTGTCGTTCTATACGCTGGGCCAGCGCTCGGGCCTGGGCATTGGCGGCGTCAAGGAAAAGGGTGCTGCGCGCGGCGCGGGCGACCATGCGCCGTGGTTTGTGGCACGCAAGGATCTGGACAAGAACATCCTGCGCGTGGTGCAGGGGCACGACCATCCCTGGCTGCTGTCGCATGCCCTCGATGCCGACAATACCAGCTGGATTGCAGGCCACCCGCCTGCTGCGGGCACCTACGGCTCCAAAACCCGCTACCGCCAGCCTGATTCGCCTGCCACCATCGGCGCCGACGCGACGAACAGCCACTTTCACCTGGATTTTCCAGAGGCGCAATGGGCCGTGACGCCTGGCCAGTCAGCCGTGCTGTATGACGGCGAGGTCTGCCTGGGCGGCGGCATCATCGCCCAGGTGGGTACGGAGGCAGGCGTAGCGCATGCCACGCCTGCCCAAGCTGCGCTCTAAGCTCTAAGCGATAGACCTACACTGGCGCAACGGGCGCTGCCGACTTGGCAGGGTCCTGCGGCAATTCGTCGCGCAGGATCCATGCCGCCTCCTGCGTGCTGGGATGCTCGGGGTAGCGCATCTTCATGCGCATGAAAACGCGCACCGCCTGATCGGGCTTGCCCAGCCCTTGTTTGAGCACCCGGACGATCAGCTCCTGCGCCTGCGGAATCACCGGGCTTCCCGGGTAGTTCTTCTCGAAATTCTGCAGCACCGCCAGCGCATGCGATCCTTGCTGGCGCTTCCAGGCGGTGCTAGCCAATGCCAGGGAGGCCTCGGCAGACTCCAGCTTGAAACCGGGCATGCGCTTGTAGCAACTGCCCCAGACCTCCAGTGCTTCGCTGGCCTGGTGTTTTCGCAATAACAGGTCGATGAACTGCTGGCCATGGCGCGCAAGTTCGGCTGTCTTGTCAGTGAGCTTGAGCACACGGTGGTAGCGCCGCTGGTCGGCCACATTGTCGTAATTAAGACGCTGCCATTCGCGCGCCTCGTCCTGCGCGGCCTGCATGTCGCCGTTCTGCACCAGTTGCGCAACGGCGGCATCGCGCCGTTTGGCCTCTGCGGCCTGCGGGTCAATCTGCACCGTGCTGCCGCCTTCGGCTTCGGGCGCCTTGTCGGGCTCGATGCCGAACTCCGCATGGTTCTGGTACATCACATAGCCGATCATGGCCGCAATCACCCACAGAAAGTAGATAATGGCAAAGGCCATCAGCGGCGCCAGCATGGCCTTGGGCACCAGCGCCAGCAAAAAGCCCATGGCCATAGGCGCGCCCTGCATCAGCAGGAACAAAAACAGGCACAGCAGGAAATACGGCAGCCCGATACCGGCAATCGTGCCCAGCAGAATGAACGGATTGATGGCCGACGACAGGCTGCCCGTGCTGATCAATACCATCAAGGTGACAGGAATCAGGAACGACGACCCCAGGTTGCCCAGCACGCCCAGCTTGATGCTGGCCTGCGCCAACATGCCGATGACAAAGCCGTGCACCAGGAGCACGCCAAAGAACTTCCAGGGCAGCACCTTGAGGTCGGCGTCCAGCGGGTAATGGTCATAGTCGCTGCTGTCCAGTACGCCGCGCGATGCATATGCTGCTGCCTTGAACGCATAGCGGCTGACGGCCAGCATCAGGCCCACAAACACCGCAATCCCGATGAGCAGCCCCATGAACATGGCATAGGCGCACAGCGACAGCACCACGGCGTACATGAATGGCGTGCGCTGGAATGGAAACAGGAAAAAGCTGTTGAGCTTGTGCCAGAAAGGAGGAATGTTCCAGTTGGCGCTGTCGTTGTCGACTTCCGGTTGTGAACGCGATAGGCCCATGGCCGCCCCTGTTGTCTGTAGACGATTGCGAAACTTGCAAGCCGCAACTTTATGTATTGTCAGAAACGATCATAAGCCATAACTTCACAATCTCTTTACAAAACACAGACGGGGCAGAGGCCCATGCTTCACCGCACAGCCCCACCCAGCCAACGCGTCACCGGCTCGTGCGGTGCCGCCTGCTGCAGCGCGGGCAGCCAGCGGCGCGCATCTTCCATGCGACCGGCTTTGGCCAGGCCATTGGCCAGCAATGCCAGGGTGCTTGGCCACTGCGGGTGGTCCGCAGCCTTTTCCAGTTGCTGGCACAGCTTCTGGGCGTCGTCCCATTCGCCCAGGCGTACAAAGCCCGGCATCAGCGCATGGAGCGTGTTGCTGCTGATGCGCGGCACCGGCTGGGCGCGCTCGCAGTACACACGCCAGCTGCGGTGCTGCAGTTGGCGCTCGGCATCGGTCCTGGCGGGCAGCTTGAAGATGGCGCGCGCGGCCAGGTGGAAATCATCGCTGGCAGGGGTATGGCGGGCGCTCTCGAACCAGGCACGCAGAATCTTGGGATCAGTGGGCGCGAGCTTGGCGGCCTCGCGCCACGCACGGGCCGCACGGTCAAACGCCAACGCATCGGTATGCTGCTGGGCCCGCTGCACGGCCGCCTGCAAGGCATCTGCCTGCGCCTTGGCCGCCTGTTTGTCGCGCGCAGCCTCCTCCACCACCGATTCCTTGCGCCGCAATTGCAGGTACAGCGCCATCAGGATACCCCCTGCCACCAGGCCGCCAAAGTGCGCCATGTAGGCCACGCCGCGCCCGCCTATCCAGTGTTGCGCCAACTCGAACCCCATCCACACCGGCAGCAGTACCAGCGCGGGCCAGGTGGCGTAGTTGAAGTAGAACGCCAGCATGTAGAAGAACCGGATGCGCCGCATGCGGTAGAGCACCACGTACATGGCCATCAGCCCTGCAATCGCACCCGATGCACCCAGTCCGTAGCTGCCCATGCCGGCATAGAACAGGCCTGCGAACAGCGATGCACTGATGCCGGCGATGACATAAAAACACAGGTACAGCCCTGCACCCAGCGCCATCTCCAGCGTGAAGCCGAACAGGAACAGAAACACCATATTGCCCACCAGGTGGCCGGTGCTGCCATGCAGGAAGGTGGAGGTGAAGGCCTGCACAGGCTGCAAGCCGGCGCCGGGCTCGTAGCTCATGGCCCAGCGCGATGTGAAGGGCTTGGGCTCCTGCGGCGCAAAGCGGGTGCGGGCTGCCTGCCATTCGGCATGGAGCGGATCGCCAGGCCGGATCACCTCGCCCGCCAGCAACTGGCGCCGAAAGCGGCCCTCTTGCCACATCAGCGTGTACAACTGCTCGTAATCCTGGGATTTTTGCAGGCCCTGGGCCATGCGCACCAGTTGCTTGCTGATGCGGCTGTCCTTGTTCTGGCTCTGCGCATCCAGGTATTTGACGAACTCCGGCACCTCCATCGCAGGAAGCGCCGTGTGCGCGTAGGTCTTGGCAGCGCGCTCTGCCCCCCGCTCCTCACCTTCCTGCCAGACCCAGAACACCAGACAGTTGATGACGATCAACAGCACGGTCATCCATGGTGGAGACTGCCAGGAGGGTTTGTTTTCAAGCGGGATGGCGATGAACATGGCGCATATTGTGCTGTGGCACAGCAGCCACGCTGCAAACCACGCCGGCCGAGCAGCCACAGTGTTGGATTTTTGCGTCTCGTTCAGCGACCAGACGAGGGGGAATACTGCCTTTTACCCCGACACTTGCTATCAAAAACAAAGTCACTGCACCCACTGATTGGGCATCAGCCGCGTTTTTTCGCTTACACCGCATCCGCGCAGATCGCATGCTGCACCGGCTGGGCAATGCGTACATAGTCCTCGCTGTTCAGCACCATCGAGCGGTCCAGCCTGCCGGCATTGAAGGCGATTTCGCCAAAACGCGCCACCAGGCCTGGATCCACCACCAGCGTGATCTGCGGCGCCAGGCTGAACGGAGGGATGGCTCCGATCACGCAGCCGGTCTGCTGCGTGGCTTCTTCAGCGCTCGCCAGCGTCATCTTGGGCAACCCGAGGGCAGCCGCGAGCTTGCGAAAATCCAGCTTCTGGTCGCCCGGCAGCACCGCCAGCACCCAGTTCTCTCCAGCCGCCCCACTCTTGGTTCTGCACAGCATGGCCTTGGCGCCCTGGCCCGGCGCTGTACCGCGAATTCGCGCCACCTCTTCCGATTTACCCTCTGCCGGGTGCTCCAGCACGCGGTAGCGCGCGCCATGGCCGTCGAGCAGTTGCACCAGTCGATCAAACACCATCACTCAATCCTTGCGCGGCGCAACGATGGCGCCCTGTATCTGGTGGCGGGCCAGCGCCTCGGCCACAAAGCCGCTCGCCTTGGCCTCTTCCACAAAATCGGACAGCCATTGGGCCACGGCCGTACCCCGTGCTTTTGGCACGCCCATGGCCTGCTGAATCACCATGAAGCGCCCGGGCAGCATGCGCAAGCCGCCGCGTTGCGCCACGCTGGTCTCCAACTGGGTCTTGACGCCTGCAGCCACATCGCCCGTGGGCGCCAGAAACACATCCACCACCGCAGGCGATGTCGGTGCACGCACGATGCTGGCGTGCTTGAGCTCGCGCGACAGGTACAGGTCGTACGCGCTGCCCTGGCCTACCACCACGGTATGGCCCGGCACATCGACCTGGGCGTTGTCGATGAGCGGCGAATCGCTGCGCACCATGTAAGCCCCTTCAATCAGCACATAGGGCGCGGAAAACGCAATGCCTGCACCGCGCACCGGATCGACGGCAAAGAACCCGAAATCCGCCACGCCGTTCGTCACCGCATCGACCGACTTGGCCGCCGCCTCAAACACCTGCAGATCCAGCGGCACTCCCAGCTGTACCGCCAGGCGCTGCGCCAGATCCACCGAAACACCGGCAGGCGTGCCATCGGTCTGCAGCCGCGCCAGGATGGGATTGCCCACGTTGATGGCAGCGCGCACGCGGCCCGTGGGAGCGAAGGCAGAAACGATGTCGGCACCAGCAGTCATGGCAAGGCTTTCGTCAAAAACAAAGGCCTGCACCAAAGTGGGATGCAGGCCTTGAATCGTTCATGGGTGAGCGCGCAGCAGGCGCGGATCAGAACGGAATATCGTCGTCCATGTCGTCAAAGCCCGACGCTGCGCGCGGAGCCGGTGCGGGCATGGGTGCGGGCGCCGGACGCGGTGCAGGTGCCTGCTGTTGGCGAGGGGCCATGGCAGGCGCTGGCGCGCGGCGCTGCTGGTAGCCGCCTTGGCCACCACCACCCTGGCCGCCACCGCCTTGGTCGCCGTAGCCGCTGTCGCCATAGCCGTAGTCGTCGCCCTGGCCCTGACCGCCCTGGCCCTGGCGGCTGCCCAGCATCTGCATGGTGTCAGCGCGGATTTCGGTGGCGTAACGCTCCTGGCCGGTGGCCTGGTCGGTCCACTTGCGGGTGCGCAGGCTGCCTTCCACATACACCTGGCTGCCCTTGCGCAGGTACTGCCCTACGATTTCTGCCAGGCGGCCATTGAAAACCACACGGTGCCATTCGGTGGCTTCCTTGTTCTCGCCGGTGTTCTTGTCACGCCAGCGGTCGGTGGTGGCAATGGTGACGTTGGCGACCTGGTCGCCCGACGGGAAGGTGCGGATTTCGGGATCGCGGCCGAGATTGCCGACGATGATGACTTTGTTGACGGATGCCATGGTGGAAATGAGTCCTTGAAAAATGAGCGCCTACTATGCGTTGGCAGCCTTGCTGGCCCTGCGGCCTTCAAACGCCCATCACTGGTGAAAAACAGGTTCGTATCCTACCCCAAAGCGCAGCACGGGTGCGCGGCAGAGTCGACAGAAAAACAGGGCTTGGCCCACTCAGCGAGCAGAACCGTTGCCAGCGCTCACTCTCCCCGCCTCGCCACTGTGGTCTGCACGCGCCACTGGCCGTAATGGCCAGGTCACCACCAGCCACAGCAGCGTGAGCACCGCAGTGACGGCAAACAGGCCCGCCGGCCCGGCCCACTTGGCGAGGACTCCCCCCAGCGCGCCGCCTGCGAACAGGCCCAGCGACTGCAAGGTGTTGTAACAGCCCAGCGCTGCACCACGCAGTGGCGCTGGCGCCATGCGAGAAACCAGGCTGGGCTGCGTGGCCTCCAGCGCATTGAAACCGCAGAAAAACACAAACATCAACAGCGCCATGCACCAGATGGTGGGAATGCTGCCGCCAGCCGCCAGCATGCCCAGCCCCACCTGCACCACCAGCACCAGGGCAATGGCGCCCAGCAGCGCGGCACGCAGCCTGCCCTTGCGCTCCATCGAAAACAGCGCACCCATGGCCACAAATGACAGCACCACCGCCGGCAGGTAGACATGCCAGTGCTCTGCCTTGGGCAGGCCAGCCTGCACCAGCATGGCAGGCACCGCCACCCACATGGCCATCTGCACGGTGTGCAGCACAAACACGCCACCATTCAAGCGCAGCAGATCGGCGTGCCGGAGCACATCGCGCAGGCTGCCGCGTGGGCCGTCATGGTGTACCACCGGCTCGGGCGGCACCACCCACAGCACCACGGCAATCCCTGCCAGCGCCAGGCCACAGGTCAGCAGAAACAGGCCCGAAAGGCCGATATGCACCACCAGCAGCGGGCTGATCACCAGGGCCAGCGCAAACATCAGACCAATGCTGGCCCCTACGAGTGCCATGGCCTTGGTACGTACGGCATCGCGCGTCTGGTCTGCCAGGAGCGCCGTCACCGCAGCTGAAACGGCGCCTGCACCCTGCAGCGCACGGCCAATCAGCAGCGTGTGCAGATTGCCCGCAAGCCCGGCGAGCAGACTGCCTGCCGCAAATACCAGCAGGCCCAGCACGATCACTTTCTTGCGACCCAGCCGGTCGGAGGCCATGCCCAGCGGCAATTGGCACACCGCCTGTGTGAGCCCATAGATGCCCATGGCCAGCCCCACCAGCGCCGGATCATCTCCGCCAGGGTACTTGCGTGCCTCCAGCGCAAAGACGGGCAGCACCAGGAACAGTCCGAGCATGCGCAGCGCGAAGATCAACGCCAGGCTCACGCTGGCACGCCGCTCGGCAGGCAGCATGGCGGATGAAGAAGAGGATGGACGGGAGGAGCGCGGCAAGGGAGAAATCAGAAGATGGGCCAAAAAAGCAAGGGGCTGACATTCAGCCCGCAGCGCGACAAGGATTATCGCCAGCGGCAAGTGTAGGGCGGCACCACAATCCTTACAGACAACAGGAAACAACACGCTTCCAAATCAATAGCTACATGCACTGATTTGGCGTATGTATATTCCATTTTCTATCGCTGTACTTGCGCGACATCAACATCTTTTGCGCCCTGTGGCATGGCTATTTGCCCTGTACAACCTTGGCGCCAAAGTGCGTCGGTCACACACAAAACCCGCTGGCTGGCTATCATGGGGAGTTTTGGTTCTTCGCGCCACCCATGCCACCACGCACTCCGACCATTCCCAATGCCGCCCTCGATCTGCACGCCGAACTGGGTGAACCCCCGGCGCAGGACGATGGCCGCTACCTGGGTGCGCGCCTGGCGCACAGCCGCATCGCCATCCGTGGCGCACGCACCCACAACCTCAAGAACATCGATCTCGACATCCCGCGCCACCAGCTGGTGGTGATCACCGGGCTGTCGGGCTCGGGCAAATCGAGTCTGGCGTTTGACACCCTGTATGCCGAGGGGCAGCGCCGCTATGTCGAGAGCCTGTCGGCCTATGCGCGCCAGTTCCTGGGCCGGCTCGACAAACCCGATGTCGACCTCATCGAAGGCCTGTCGCCAGCCATCTCCATCGAGCAGAAGGCAACCAGCCACAACCCGCGCTCCACCGTTGGCACGGTGACCGAAATCCACGACTACCTGCGCCTGCTGTATGCCCGCGCCGGCACGCCGTTCTGCCCGGACCACAACCTGCCGCTCGCGGCGCAGACCGTGAGCCAGATGGTGGATGCGATCCTGGCACTGCCGCAGGACACCAAGCTGATGATTCTGGCCCCCGTGGCACGCGGCAAGAAGGGCGAATTCGTCGAGTTGTTTGCGCAGATGCAGGCGCTGGGCTATGTGCGTTTTCGGGTCGACGGACAGATGTACGAGCACGAAGCGCTGCCGCCTCTGGCCAAGAACGAGAAACACGATATCGACGTGGTGATCGACCGTGTCAAGATCCGCCCCGATGTGCAGCAGCGCCTGGCCGAGAGCATTGAGGCGGCGCTGCGCGTAGGCGGCAACGAAGGCAATGGCCGTGTGCTGGCAATGGAGATGGACACCGGCAAGGAACATCTGTTCAGCAGCAAGTTCTCGTGCCCGATCTGCAGCTACGCGCTGGCGGAGCTGGAGCCGCGGCTGTTCTCGTTCAACTCGCCCCACGGTGCCTGCCCTTCCTGCGACGGCCTGGGCGTGCATGAGGTGTTCGACGTTGACCGCGTCGTGGCATTCCCCTCGCTGAGTCTCGCCAGCGGCGCGATCAAGGGCTGGGACCGCCGCAATGGCTATTACTTTGCCATGCTGGAGAGCCTGGGCCGCCACTACAAGTTCGACATCGAGCAGCCCTTCGAGAGCCTGCCGGACAACGTGCGGCAGGTGGTGCTGTACGGATCGGGCAGCGAAGACATCGCCTTCAAGTACGAACTGGCCAGCGGCGAAAACGCAGGCAAGCTGATCACCAAGAAACACCCCTTTGAAGGCATCCTGCCCAATATGGCAAGGCGCTACCGGGAAACCGATTCCAGCATCGTGCGCGACGAGCTCTCGCGCTACCAGAGCGTGCAGCCCTGCCCCGACTGCCACGGCGCGCGCCTGCGCCGCGAGGCCCGCTTTGTGCGCGTGGGCGAAGGGGACGAGGCCCGTGCCATTCAGGACGTGAGCCATGTCACCCTAGCCGAAGCCTATGACTGGTTCAGCCATCTGCACCTCTCCGGCGCCAAGGCCGATATCGCCGCGCGCGTTATCCACGAAATCCGCACGCGCCTGCAGTTCCTCAACGACGTGGGCCTGACCTACCTCAGCCTGGACCGCAGCGCCGAAACGCTCTCGGGCGGCGAGGCACAGCGCATCCGGCTCGCCTCCCAGATCGGCAGCGGCCTGACGGGGGTGATGTACGTGCTCGACGAGCCCTCCATCGGCCTGCACCAGCGCGACAATGACCGCCTGATCGCCACCCTGATGCACCTGCGCGACATCGGCAACAGTGTGATCGTGGTCGAACACGACGAAGACATGATGCGCGCGGCCGACCAGATCATCGACATGGGACCGGGCGCCGGTGTGCACGGTGGCCGGGTGATGGCACAGGGCAGCTATGCCGACATCTGCGCCAATGCGCAGTCGCTGACCGGCCAGTACCTGAGCGGAAAAAAGACCATTGCCGTGCCCCCGCGCCGCACCCCCTGGCTGCCGGTGCTGGAGGGCACGGTGGGAGCACCTGCGGGCAAGCCCGTGGGAGCCAAGGCGGAGTCGCATTTTCCGACCGTGGAAGCCTCTCTCGCCAAGAAGACTCCCAAAAAGGGAGCAGTCAGCGCTCGCCAGTCAAGCGCAAGCAATACATCCGGCATCAAAAACATCGATCCGCACGCCGTGCAGACCCTGCGGGTGGCGGGTGCCAGCGGCCACAATCTGCACCATGCCACGGTGGATTTTCCGGTAGGCCTGTTCACCTGTGTGACCGGTGTCTCGGGCTCGGGCAAATCCACGCTCGTCAACGACACCTTGTACGCTGCGGCGGCGCAAAAGATCAACCGCGCGCAGGGCGATGTGGCGCCGTATGACGAGATCGAGGGGCTCGATTACTTCGACAAGGTCATCAACGTGGACCAGTCCCCCATTGGCCGCACGCCGCGCAGCAACCCGGCCACCTACACCGGACTGTTCACGCCCATCCGCGAGCTGATGGCCGAGACCAACACCGCCAAGGAACGCGGCTACGGCCCAGGACGCTTTTCCTTCAACGTGGCCGGTGGCCGCTGCGAAGCCTGCCAGGGCGATGGCATGGTGAAGGTGGAGATGCATTTCCTGCCTGACGTGTACGTGCCCTGCGATGTGTGCCACGGTCAGCGCTACAACCGCGAAACCCTGCAGGTGCAGTGGAAGGGCCAGAACATTGCGCAGATACTGGACATGACGGTGGAGGATGCGCACACCTTCTTCAAGGATGTGCCGACCATCGCGCGCAAGCTGCAGACCCTGCTGGATGTGGGCCTGTCCTACATCCGCCTGGGCCAGAGCGCAACCACCCTGTCAGGCGGCGAGGCGCAGCGTGTCAAACTTGCACAGGAACTCTCCAAGCGCGACACGGGCCGCACGCTCTACATTCTGGACGAGCCCACCACCGGCCTGCACTTTGCCGATATCGACCTGCTGCTGAAGGTGCTGCACCAGTTGCGCGATGCGGGCAACACCATCGTCGTGATCGAGCACAACCTGGATGTGATCAAAACCGCCGACTGGGTTATCGACATGGGCCCCGAGGGCGGCGCGGGCGGTGGCCAGGTGGTGGCACAGGGCACCCCCGAAGAAGTGGCAGCCAATCCGGCAAGCCATACCGGGCGGTATCTGGCGCCTTACCTTCAGGCCTGAGGCCACCGCTTTCAGAGCAAGCCCGCAATCCGATGACCAATACCAAGCAACACCACACTGCACATGTGCCCGCAGGCCTGATTTTTCGCACCGCTCACCTTGCCGATCTGCCCGCCATCATTGCCTTGCTGGCGGACGATGCCCTGGGTCGCGAACGTGAGGTGCGGGCCAACCCGCCAGACTCGCGCTATATCGCGGCATTTGAAGCCATCTGCGCCGATTCGAACCAGCGCCTCGTGGTGGCCGAGCTGCAGGGCCAGGTCGTGGGAACACTGCAGCTGTCCTTCGTGCCCGGCCTGTCGCATACCGGGGCCTGGCGTGGCCAGATCGAGTCGGTACGCATCGCTGCTGCATTGCGCGGCATTGGCGCAGGCCAGCAGATGTTGGAGTGGGCGGTGGCGCAATGCCGTGAGCAGGGCTGCTCAGTCGTTCAGCTGACCACCGATAAAAGCCGCACCGATGCGCACCGTTTCTACCAGAAGCTTGGCTTCGAGCCAAGCCATCTGGGCTTCAAACGCAAGCTGTAAGCCGCCCTTGGGCAGTTCTTACGGCACCAGGCGAATCAGCTTGCCGTCGGGCCCATCCGTCAGCAGATAGACCAAGCCATCCACTCCCTGGCGCACATCGCGGATGCGCTCGCCCAGCGACTCGTACAAGCGCTGCTCGCCGGTGATGCGTCCATCCTGTACCTGCAGCTTGGCGAGACTGCGTGATTTCAGCCCACCCACCAGCAAACTGCCCTTCCAGCCCGGCCCGTAGCGATCGCTGGTAACAAAAGCCATGCCCGATGGCGCGATGCTGGGCACCCAGTAATGCAAGGGCTGCTCCATGCCAGCTTTCTGCGCGCCCTCACCAATCTTGCCGCCGCCATATTCTTCGCCGTAGGTGATGACGGGCCAGCCGTAGTTTTTGCCAGGCTGCGGGCGGTTCACCTCGTCGCCGCCCTGGGGACCATGCTCGTGCTGCCAAAGCTGGCCATCAGGCCCCATCGTCAGGCCCTGGCTGTTGCGATGGCCGTAGCTGTAGATTTCAGGCAGCACATCCGGCTTGCCGACAAAGGGGTTGTCCCTGGGCACGCTCCCATCTGCGGCAATGCGCACCAGTTTGCCATGGTGGTTGTCCAATTTCTGCGCATCGTTGCGGTAGGAGTAGCGATCGCCCAGGCTCAGGAACAGCGTGCCGTCGCGCGCCTGTGCAATGCGACAACCAAAATGCGCGCTGCTTTTGACCTTGGGGCGTTGGCTGAAGATCCGCTTGACCTCTTCAAGCTGGCGCTCATCCGCAGCAATACGTGCGCTGGCGAGCGCCGTGCTGTTGGTCTCCTTGTCTTGCCCGGGTTCGCTGTAGCAAAAGTAGATGCGGCGGTTGCTGGCAAACTGGCTGTCGGCCACCACATCCAGCAAACCGCCCTGCCCGCCGAATGCCACGGCGGGCACGCCTTTCAGCTCCGCCTGCTTTGCGCCCTGCGCGTTCAGCAGCCACAGCTTGCCCGCACGCTCGCTCACAAGCCAGCGCTGGTCGGGCAGGGGCGCAAGCGCCCATGGGTTGGCCAGGCCACTTGCCAGCACCTCGGGCTTGGGCAAGGCGGGCTGCGCCTGCGCCACGCCTGCAGCCATGCACACGCCAGCAAAGACCGACAGCGGACGCAGCGCGCTCCAGCGCAGTGGCATAGGCGACAGTGGCAGGAAATTCGGTGCCATGGGGCCTCCTCTTGGTCGACGCCAGACAGTACCATGGTGATCATGGACCAACACCTCAGTTCCCCTTCTGCCGCATCCAATTCCCTATCCGATTCCATCTGGGATTTCATCGTCATCGGTGCCGGCATGGCTGGCAGTTCCACCGCCTGGCAATTGGCAGAGCGCGCATCCGTGCTGGTGCTGGAGCGTGAATCGCAGCCCGGCTACCACACCACGGGTCGTTCTGCCGCGCTGTTTGAAGAGCATTACGGCCCCGCCCAGGTGCAGGCGCTGACACGCGCCAGCCGCATGTTTTACGAGCAGCCGCCAGCAGACTTTGCCGAGCAGCCCTTGGTGAGCCCGCGCGGCGTACTGTATGTGGCGAGCAACGACCAACTGCCGCAGCTGCGCAAGGAGTTTCAGAACGCACAGCTGCATTCCCCCCACGCCCGCTGGCTGGATACCACGGCCCTCAAGGCCCTGCTGCCTGCGCTGAACACCGAAGTACTGGTGGCCGGTTTTACCGACGATGGCGCCCGCGACCTCGATGTTCATGGCCTGCACCAAGGCTTCTTGCGCGGTCTGCGCCAGCGCGGCGGCCAGCTGTGGACCGATGCAGGCGTGCAGGCACTGCAATGGAATGCCCAGGCACAGCGCTGGACCGTACAACTGGCCGATGGCCGCAGCGCACAGGCGCGCCACATCGTCAACGCCGCCGGCGCCTGGGCCGATGAGATGGGCCGTCTGGCAGGCGCCGCACCCATTGGCCTCACACCCAAGCGGCGCAGCGCATTCACCTTTGCCATGCCCGATGGCATGGACGGCCATGCCTGGCCGGCGGTGATCGATATCGATGAGCAGTGGTACTTCAAACCAGATGCAGGCCAGTTGCTCGGCTCTCCCGCGAATGCGGATGCGACTACGCCGCACGATGTGCAGCCAGAAGAGCTGGACATTGCCATTGGCATTGACCGCATCATGCAGGCCACGCAGTTCGACATACGCCGCCCCAAGCACACCTGGGCAGGCTTGCGCAGCTTTGTGGCAGACGGAGAAATGGTGATCGGCTGGGATACCCAGGCGCCACAGTTCCTGTGGGTGGCCGCGCAGGGCGGCTACGGCATCCAGAGTGCGTACGGCTATTCGCTGTTGGCACGCAATCTGGCACTGAACGAGCCGCTTGCCCCCGTGCTGCAGCAGCAAAGCGTGCAGCCAGCTGCACTGTCGCCACAGCGCCTGCAGACGCCGTAAAGACTGAAAAGCAGTAAACCCAGCAGGGCCGGTTACCCTGAGGCATGGGTGAGTCGACAGCGGTTGCAGGCTGAAGATTGGGGGCGCCACTTTTGATAGCAATACCGCAGTGCCAGCAAGGTGCTGCACCCAACTCTACACTGGGCCAAAACAGCACAACAACAGCTCTGCCGCCATGTCTCCCTCTTCTTCGTCGTCGCCCCCGTTCAGCCCCCGGGATTTGATGCTCGCCATGGCCGTCGTTGTGATCTGGGGGGTGAATTTTGTGGTGATGAAATGGGGGCTGCGCAGCCTCACGCCTTTTGAACTGGGCGCCATGCGCTATATCTGCGCGGCGTTTCCGCTGGTGCTGTTCATCAAGCCGCCCAAGGTGCACTGGCGCTGGGTGGTGCTGTTTGGCCTGCTACAGGGCGTGGGGCAGTTCGGCTTTCTGTTCACGGCGCTCAAAGTCGGCATGACGGCGTCGCTGGCAAGCGTGATTCTGCAGACCCAGGTGTTTTTGACAGCGGTATGGACCTGGGTGCTGTTGCGTGGCAAACCCGCACGCCCTTTGGTGGCAGGCATGTGCATTGCCGCACTGGGCCTGGGCTGCCTGCTGATCAATGAGCTGCGCAGCAACGGCACGGGCGGCACCACGCTGGCGGGCCTGCTGCTGGTACTGTGTGCGGCCACCTCGTGGTCCTGCTCGAACGTGGTGGTGCGCCTCGCGCAAAAAGAAAACGCCAGCTACGACCCGATCGCCTTCATCACCTGGGGCAGCCTGATGCCCATCATTCCGTTCATCGCGCTCTCGGCCTGGCTGGACGACGGCGATATTGGCAGGTGGACACAGTTGCAGACCTGGCAGCAGATTCCGCTGCTGGCGTGGGCGTCCATTGCCTACCTGGGCTGGATTGCAACCACCATCGGCTACGGGCTGTGGACACAGCTGATCCAGCGCTACTCCGCCAATCGCGTGGCGCCCTTCAGCCTGTGTGTACCGGTGATTGGCCTGTCCACCGGCATGCTGATGCTGGATGAAAAGGTGACACCCTGGCAGTGGGCTGGCGCCGTGCTGGTGGTGCTGGCACTGGTGGTAGTGATCTGGGGTGGACGGCTGGTGGAGGCTGCGCGCAGGGAGCGTCTATAAAACAGCCTCCTGCGCTGGATCATAAAAGCGCAATTTGCCATTTATTTTATAGCAAAATGGTGCGTTATCAGCCCCACACCTTTCCGTCACTCTTCAATGTTGGCGGCGTCGACAATCTTCTTGTATTTGGCGACTTCCGTCTTCAGGAAGACTGTCATATCGACCTTGGGCGATGCCAGCACGTTGCCGGTTGCCTCCATCTTGGCGCGGAAGGCAGGCGACTGCAGGGTGTCGTTCAGTGCAGTCTTGAGTTTGGCAGTCACCGCTGCAGGCAGCTTGGCGGGTCCCATCAGCGCAAACCAGCTGTTGATATCCACATGCTTGAACTGCGGGTTCTCGGCCAGGGCCGGGATATCCGGCGTCACGCTGGAGCGTTTCGCCTCGGTAGTGCCCAGTGCCACCACCTTGCCCGCCTTGATGTGCGGCAGGCCCGATGAGAGCACGAATACGCCGAATTCGAGGTTGTTGCCCACCAGATCGTTCGTCAGCGGCGCCACGCCCTTGTAGGGCACATGGATCATGTCCAGGCCGCCACTTTGCTTGACCATTTCACCGGCCAGGTGCAAGGCGGTGCCGACACCAGAGCTGCCATAGCTGTACTTACCCGGATTCGTCGCCACCAGCTGAATGAAATCATTCGCGTTCTTGACGCCGGTGGAATGGGATGCGACCAAGACCATGGGTTGGGTGGCCACCAGGCCGATCGGCGCAAAATCCTTGAACACATCGTATTTGACGGCTTTGTTGATCAACGGCGCAATCGCCATCTCGTTATTGGCCGACACCAGCAGGGTGTAGCCATCTGCCGTGGCCTTGGCCACCTTCTGCGCCCCAATTGCGCCACCAGCCCCGCCCAGGTTCTCGATCACGACCGGCTGTTTCAATCGCTCGGACAGCTCGGTCGCCACAAGACGACCCACCAGATCGGTACTGCCGCCAGGCGGGTAGCCGACCACGATGGTGATGGGTTTGCTGGGATAGTTGTCTGCTGCCAGCGCCGGGATCGCCAGCGTGCCGAGCGCCACAGCGCAGAAAACCGGCATCATGTGCCGGCGCTTCAAAAAGTTATGCATGGTTTCATCCTTGTGCGGCGCAGACACCGGGAAGTGCCGCACCAGCCATGCCCCATTGTGCCCACAAAGGAGAAGCAGACCAATCCAAAAGATTGATCACACGCTACACACTATAGCGGCCGGTTCAATCGCTTTTCCACCTGGCGGCGTTCCCAATCCGAGCCGAGAAACGGCACCCACTGGAACAGCCTGTTGGCTTGCAACAGCAACGCCAAGCCCCAGCCGAATGCGGGCCACACCACCCACCAGTAATGGCGCTGTGTGAATGCGTTGACCAGGGCCAGTACGGCGATGACAACGACATATAGCATCAGTTGCCGGTAAAAGCGGCCCAGTTTACGCACATGGCGCATCGCCAGCCATTCTTCTTGCGCGCGCTGCTGGTCGCTTGCAGTGGTCATTGGCGCGGGGGCTTGCGGGAAAGCGTTGTCAGCGTCTGGGCTGCCCGTTGTCTGTTCGGATGCATGCATGGCCGGAACTCCTCGTAATTGCTGAAAGTCCACCTCAAAGACGGACGCCAGCGATTTCCAGGTCTCGACCGTGGCACCACTGCCTTGCTCGATACGTTGAATGGTTCGCACGCTCAGGCCACTCAGTTCGGCCAGTTGTTGTTGGGACCACCCTCGTTGCAAACGCAGTTTTTGAACCAGCATGTCATTTCTCCTGAAACATCGCCACTGCAATGTGCCAAGTTTCCGTGTGCTGCACCACGCCAGCAGGCCGCCATCCGCACGACAGAGAGCCGACAGGCACTGGACAGTGCCCCTCAGTCCACTGCGTTCAGCATATCCCGCGTTTGCTGCGCAGCCAGACGCGCCGCCTGCGCGAAGTCGTCGCCCTGAGATGCGTACAGAACCGCACGCGAGGAATTGATGACGATGGGGCCGCCCCCGATCCGCGCTGCCTTGACCGTGGCCACGGCATCGCCGCCCTGCGCGCCCACGCCAGGAATCAGCAAGGGCAGCGACGGTGCAAGCGCACGCACGCGCTCGATTTCCTGCGGGCGCGTGGCGCCCACCACCAGGCCGAGCTGGCCATTGGTGTTCCACGGGCCCTGGGCCAGTTGGGCCACATGCTCGAACATCCGGGGGTTGCCGGGCACATCGGCCAGCACCTGGGCCTGCAGGTCATCTCCCCCCGGGTTGGAGGTGCGGCACAGCAGGAAGGCGCCCTTGCCTTCGTATTTCAGATAGGGCGTGATGGAGTCAAAACCCATGAAAGGCGACAACGTCACCGCATCGGCGCCATAGCGCTCAAAGGCTTCCTTGGCGTATTGCTCGGCGGTCGATCCGATGTCGCCGCGCTTGGCGTCAAGAATCACCGGAACATGGGGTGCAACCGCACGCATGTGCGCCATCAGCTTTTCCAGCTGGTCCTCGGCGCGATGGGCCGCAAAGTACGCAATCTGCGGTTTGAAGCTGTTGACCAGGTCGTGGGTGGCATCCACGATGGCGGCACAGAAATCATAGATTCTGGACGCATCGCCCTTCATGGCCCCGGGAAAGCGGCTGGGTTCAGGATCCAGGCCCACGCACAGCATGGAGTTGTTTTGGGTGGCTGCGGCGCGCAGCTGGTCGATGAATGGCATGACCTGTATTGTAAAAGGCCGCCCTCGATGGGTTTTGCGCAGCTGACTGTGCCATGCGGGGATTGCAGTTACCATCGCTGCCCATGCCTACCCTGTCGCGAAAACAACTGATTACATTGACGCTGTTGACCCTGGTCTGGGGCCTGAACTGGCCGGTGATGAAGCTGGGCGTGCAGCATTTCCCTCCGCTGGCTTTCCGCGCCAGCTCCATGCTCATCGGTCTGCCCCTGCTGGCGGTCTTGCTGGTGGTGCTGAAGACGCCCTTCAAGGTGGAGCGCCGCTACTGGGCGCGCCTATTGGTGCTCGGCCTTTTCAACATGGTGCTGTGGCACACCTTGATCATCATTGCCATCCCCTTGCTGCCCAGCGGGCGGGCCGCCATTCTAGGCTATACCATGCCCATTTTTTCAGCAGCCATTGGCGCCCTGTTCTTCAGCGATCGCCTGCCAGCGCGCGCCTGGGCTGGCGTCGCAGCCGCAGCAGGCGGCGTGTTGCTGCTGCTGTGGAACGAGATGGACAAGCTGGGAGGCAAACCCACGGGTGTGGCGCTGATGCTGGTGGCTGCCGGCAGCTGGGCGCTGGGCACGCAGTTGCTGCGGCGCACCACGATCCCGGCACCGACACTGACGCTGGCTTTCTGGATGACCGTGGAAACCACCCTCTGCCTGTGCGTGCTGACCACGGTGCTGGAACGCCCGCAGTGGCATGCCCCCGATGCAATGGCCTGGGGCGCCATTCTTTTCAATGCCATCCTGGTGATCGGCTTTGCGCAGGTGGCCTGGTTCTTTCTGGTGCGCACCCTGCCACCATTGGCCTCCACATTGAGCGTGATGATGATCCCGGTACTGGGGGTCTTCAGCGGCGCGTGGTGGCTGGAGGAAGTTCTGCACTGGCAGGACTGGACGGCTGTGGCCCTGATGGTGGTGGCCATTGCCTCGGTACTGTGGCCGAGCAAAGGCAGATCCAAGGTGTAGCGGCCTTGGCATGTTCGAGCGCTTGTCACTGGGCATCGCTGGTGACCGGGCAGCGTGGGTTCGAAAACCGGATTTCCCCGTCTCTCATCCACCATAAAAAAGCGCACTATCATTTTGATAGTGCGCTGTGCTTTTCAGAGGGGCGAGAGCCCCGTTCTGCCTTAGCGAGGTGCGTTCACCAGACGGGTCACGTCGCGGTCATTTGGCAGTGCGTAGTCGTAACCCGCGAGGATGCGGCTGTCTTCGGTGCGCACGAGCTTGAGGCTGACGTAGGTGAAGTTGGCCGCAGGCGAGTAGGTACCCACCACCACCATCGAGGCGTTCTGGCTACGGGCAATGTCACGCATTTCGCGCGACAGCATCAGCTCGCCAGTGCCTTCACGCACATACAGATCGGTGCGCAGCTTGACTTCCTTGACGTGGAAGCCACGTGCAGCCATCTGGTTGGCGTAGATCTCGGACAGCGTGCGACCCAATGGGGCCGACGCACTGGTGTTGTTCACGTTCACCACGGTGGCCACCAGCACAGGGCCCGTGCCCACGGCTTGAGGCACCACGGTGGCCGTCAGCTTGTTGATGGCGTCCTGGCTGCTGGCCAGGAAATTGTTGGCATCTGCAGCCTGGTAGGTAGGCTCGGTGCGAACCGTGCTCACCGGCTGGGCAGGAACGCCCCAGCTGGTGCAGCCTGCCAATACGGCGGCAGATGCGAGAGCTGCAATGGAAGTCAGTCGCATCATCATTTGTTCACCACCTTCATGTTCACGGCACGATAGGCTTCGGTCTTGGCGAACTGGCCGACGGAGGCATTGTCCACATAGTACACATTGGACTTGCGCGCCACGTACTGGCCTTGGCGCAGCACGGTCGAGGTCAGCAGCACTTCCGAGTAAGCTGGTGTGCCAGCGGCGGTGACGGGCTGGTAATCGGCGTCGCCAATGGTGGCACCAAAGCCGTAGTGACCATTGCGGTTGTAGCCATCCGGCGCTTCGGGGCTGTAGCCGCCGACATGCTGCAGATTGTGGTGCACGATCTTGGCATCGTAGTTCAGCTCAAGCTGCTGACCAGGGGTGTTGTAGACCGAGGCGCCATGCTGCACCAGCTTGGTCACCACCAGATCGTGGAACACCGCATCAAACGCGCTAGCATTCTGCGGCAGGGCCACATACAGCGGCGTCTTGGCATTGAGGCCATTGCGCTCCAGAGTCGCCATGGTTTCTGCCACCACGTCGCTGGCCATCAGGTCCCAGTGGCCCGCAGCACGCACCTTCATCTGGGTTGGTTGCGCATAGTTTGCGCCGTATGGAACGGGAGCTTCTACCGCGCAGCCCGTCAATGCGAGCACAGCGCCAGCCAGCGCTGCAGCTCCAATGGTCTTTTTCAATGCCATGTTTTCCCTCCTCGGAATTGGAATGTGGGCGAGCCGATGCCCGTCCATGCTTGGTTCCATTGTTGTAGATGTGATGGCGCAAAGACAAGGAAAACGATCCAAAGTGCGAGCACAACGAAGCATTTTGTTGTTTTTGCTCACACTTTAGTGTTTACTCCTTGCAAGCGCTCCGGCCAGGGCGCGCCGTGAGCCACCACGCGGGTCGCCTTCAGCCGTTGGCGCGCTTTTCCAGGATCTCGAACGCTGGCAGTGTCTTGCCCTCCAGCACTTCAAGGAAAGCACCGCCGCCGGTCGAGATATAGCCGATCTTGTCTTCAATGCCGTATTTGGCAATTGCTGCCAACGTGTCGCCGCCACCGGCAATGCTGAAAGCAGGCGACTCGGCAATGGCCGCTGCAATGGTTTTGGTGCCGCCGGCAAACTGGTCGAACTCGAATACGCCGACCGGGCCGTTCCAGACGATGGTGCCCGCCTGCTTGAGCTGCTCAGCCAACCTGGCCGCCGTCTCGGGGCCAATGTCCAGGATCATGTCATCGTCGGCCACATCGGTCGCCTTCTTGACCGTGGCGGGCGCATCGGCGGCAAAGGTCTTGGCCACCACTACATCAGTCGGGATGGGCACATTGGCGCCGCGCGCTGCCATGGCATCGATTACCGCCTTGGCTTCACCCACCAGATCAGCTTCGGCCAGCGACTTGCCGATCTTCAGGCCAGCAGCCAGCATGAAGGTGTTGGCGATGCCGCCGCCCACGATGAGTTGGTCCACATTGTTGGACAGTGATTGCAGAATGGTCAGCTTGGTCGATACCTTGGAGCCCGCAACAATGGCCGCCAGCGGGCGTTTGGGGTTGGCCAGCGCCTTGCTGATGGCATCGATCTCGGCAGACAGCAGCGGGCCTGCACAGGCAACCGATGCGTACTCGGCAATACCGTAGGTGGTGCCTTCGGCGCGGTGGGCGGTGCCAAAGGCATCGTTCACATAGATATCGCAGAGTTTGGCCATCTTCTGCGCCAGCTCGGGAACATTCTTTTTCTCGCCCTTGTTGACGCGGCAGTTTTCCAGCAGCACGACCTGGCCGGGCTGCACCTCAACGCCATCGACCCAGTTGGCAACCAGCGGAACATCGCGGCCCAGCAGTTCGGCCATGCGTTTGGCTACGGGGGCGAGCGAGTCTTCGGGCTTGAATTCGCCTTCGGTCGGACGGCCCAGATGGCTGGTCACCATCACGGCAGCACCCGCCTTCAGGGCCATCTCGATGGCGGGAACCGACGCACGCACGCGCGTATCTTCGGTGATGTCGCCGGCATCATTCAACGGCACATTCAGGTCGGAGCGGATGAATACGCGCTTGCCTTGCACCTTGCCCTGGGCACACAGATCGGAGAAACGGAGGATGTTCATGGAATGGTCGTCACAGAGTCAAAAAAACCGAAGGACAGCATGGCCGCTGCCGGAATTGCCGCCATTGTAGAGGCGCCATCCGTGCGGGTGCAGATGCCAGGAGAGGTCTGCGTCTCGCCAGTGATAAAGATCAAGATGGAATCGGCCGCCAGCGCCCCACTGGTATGCGCATTCACATCAAAATCAATAGCAAATCACCAGCCCAGACCAATGTGCAGGGGCAGATATACCGCCATACCGACCACGATGGTGCCCAGAATGCCGCGTTTCTTGAAGTAATAGAAGGTGGCGCAGACGAGCGCTGGAATGCGCGCATCCAGCACCGTGGTGATGAGATGCCCCTGGGTCATCAGCACCTCTGGCGCGATGACGGCGGTGAGCGCCGCCAGCGGTGCGTATTTGAGGCCACGCTTGAGCCAGTCCGGCAGCGGCAGCTCGTTTTTCGGAATCATGAAGAACGCGCGGGTAATGACGGTGATCACCGTCAGGCCGACGATGGCCGTCAGTTGGTAGAGCAGCTCCCAGTCTTCGGCGCTCATCGCACATGCTCCTCGTGCACGGGCACGGCACTGGTTCCATCGTCGGGCTGCTCCGGGCCGGGCGACGGCAGTGGCTTGCTTTTGGCCACGACAACGATTTTGGGTTTGCGCCCGCGCTGATCCACCGCTTCCACCAGAAGGCCAATCGTCACGGCGCAGGCAATTGCCACCAGGATATTGAGCTTGAGCGGAATGCCGTAGGCCGCAATGGCTGCAGTGGCGGCAATCACAGCAGAAACCTTGGTCGCGCGATCAATCAGCATGGAATACAGTACGCCCAACAGCGCCAGCACGCCAGCAAAGCCCAGGCCCCACTCAAGCGGCACCACATTGGCCAGCAGGATGCCGGCAATCGAGAAGCCTTGCCAGGCGACAAAGTTGACCGACGACGCCCCCCAGAAGTAGTACACCTGCTGGGGCTTGGGCACAGGTGCGGTATAGCGGCGCATGAAGGCCACAAAAATCACATCGCCGCTGAAATAGCCGATGCACAGCCGGTGCCATAGGGGCAGGTGCGCAAAATAGGTGCGCCACATGCTCGAGAGGATGACGAAGCGCAGGTTGACGCATGCCGCCGTGAACCACACCACCCACAGCGGCGCACCGGCCGCCAGCAGCGGCAGCACGGCCAGTTGGGCACTGCCGGCATAGACGACGAGCGACATGAAAATGGCCATCGGCGCCGAAATGCCCGCCTTGACCATGGCCACGCCTGTCACCAGCGCCCAGGCGGCAATGCCGACTGCGGTGCCGGACATATCGATCACCCCGGCACGAAAGCTCGGATGTTCGGTTGCGCGGCGCAGCTGCTGCAGGGTCATGCAGCCGCCGGTGCAGATGGATCGTCGCCCAGGATCTGGCCTGCCTGCAGTGCATGGCCACGCAAAAAGTCTGCGGCCTTCAAGCGCTTACCGCCGGGACGCTGCAACTCGGTGATGCGCAAGGCTCCGTTGCCACAGGCCACGACCACGCCTTCATCAGATACAGACAGAATCTGCCCGGGTTTCGCTTGTGGATTGCGCTCTTTGCTATCAATTTCTGCAGACCACAGCTTGACAACTTCGTCGCCGATGCGGGTGGAAGCAGCCGGGAACGGATTGAATGCACGGATGCGGCGGTCGATCTGCTCGGCGCTGTCGTCCCAGTGGATGGTGCTCTCTGCCTTCTCGATCTTGTGCGCGTAGGTGACGCCTTGCGCAGGTTGCGGCGTGCGAGCCAAGCCGCCACAGGCGCTCATCTCCAGCGCTTCCACAATCATGCGCCCGCCCAGATCGGCCAGCTTGTCGTGCAGGCTGGCGGTGGTGTCGGTATCGGTAATCTTCAGGCGCTCGATCAGGCACATGTCTCCGGTATCGAGGCCAATATCCATCTGCATGATGGTCACGCCGGTCTCAGCGTCGCCCGCCTCGATGGCGCGGTGGATGGGAGCCGCCCCGCGCCAGCGCGGCAGAAGGCTGGCATGGATATTGAGGCAGCCCTTGGCGGGCAGATCCAGCACCCACTGCGGCAGGATCAGTCCGTAGGCGGCCACCACGATCACATCGGGCTGCGCCGCCAGCAGGGCATCGCGGGCGGCTGCCGCCTCATCGGGGTATTTGCCATCCAGGCGCAGACTGTGCGGCTGGCTGACGGGAATGTGGTGGTCCAGTGCGCACTGCTTGACGGGCGATGCCTGCAATTTCATGCCACGGCCTGCCGGGCGGTCAGGCTGGGTCAGCACCAGAGGCACATCAAACCCGGCTGCCAGCAACTGCGTGAGCGCCACACGGGCGAATTCCGGCGTGCCGGCAAATACTACTTTCATGTCGTTTGGTGGTGGCGCAAGGCCCCTGTCATCGGCAGGCTTGCACAATGGCTGCAAGCCGCCTGTTAATCACGCTGGCGCGGCTCGGGCGTGGGCTCGTCCATGAACATCAGCTTTTGCACGACGCCCTGCGGATCGATATGCACATGCGCAAACCGCTTGATGTTATTGTCCCAGAAGCGGTAGGTAAAGACGCGGCCCTTGAAACTGTAAACCTGGGTGACTTCCATTGGTGGCCCGAAGTCCTGCAACAGTTGCCGCTCGGTGTACTGGCCATTGCGGATGGCGCCAAATTTCTCAGCCGTCAACACCTGTGTCGTGGACTGCAACTGGCCATCGGCCCCAAAGCGCAGTTGGAAGGCCTCGCGTCCCATGGGCTGGGTGGAGTAGAGCCAGCGCTCACCTCCATCATCGGTTTTGACCACCGAATACGGTGCACCCAGCTTGGCCTGCACCGCCTGCGCGCTGTCGCCCGGCTTGAACTGGGTGGGATAGGCACAGCCTGCAAGCAGCAACCCCGCCGCCAATACCGCCCACAGCCTGTGCAACAGGCTTGCAGGACGACAGCCCGCCCTCTGCAAGGATACGGTGCCGTGGCGCAGGGGCGTGTGCATATCAGGCTTTCGCGTCTGCCAGATCGCGCTTTTGCTGCTTGACCAGCTTGGTCTTGATGCGGTTGCGCTTGAGCGGCGAGAGGTACTCGACAAACACCTTGCCCATCAGGTGATCCATTTCGTGCTGGATGCAGATGGCCAGCAGGCCCTCGGCGTCGATCTCGCGGCTTTCGCCCTTTTCATTCAGCGCCTTGATCTTGACGGCAACCGAGCGCTCGACGCCGTCATAAATGCCGGGCACCGACAGGCAACCCTCATCGCCCATCTGCTTTTCATCGCTGGCCCAGAGAATTTCCGGGTTGATGATGACCATGGGCTGGTCGCGCTCTTCGGACACGTCGATGACGATGACACGCTCGTGCACATCAATCTGCGTGGCCGCCAGGCCAATGCCGCTGGCGTCATACATGGTGGCCAGCATGTCCTGGGTGAGCGTGCGGATACGGTCGTCCACCACTGCAACAGGTTTGGCCACCTTGTGCAGACGGGGGTCGGGATAGCAAAGAATCGGCAGAATTGTCATGGATTTGGTCTGTGAATGTCGTTATTTTCGCCACTTTTGCTCGCCAATGCCCGCCCGGCTTGCAATAATCATTGATCGATCAAGGGCTTGGCCCGAGAATCAGAGCGAATTACAAACGATTGAACGCTGGTCGGCTGCAGCCCGCCAGCGCATGTGAGGGAGTCACCCGGCAATGCCAGCATCCACGCCAACCCAGCTACTGTTCCGCCATCTGCGCGTCACCGCTGTTGCGACAGCCATCGCATCGGTCTGTCTCACCAGCCTTGCGGCAACCCCGGCATCGCAATTGCCGGTTACCGCCCAGCAACGCAGTACTGCGCAAAAAGTGGCATCGCAAGGTATTCCAGAGAGCGATCTTGCAGCCAAGGCTCCTGATACCTATGTGGTCAAGCGCGGCGACACGCTGTGGGATATCTCTCGCATGTACCTGAAGCAGCCATGGCGCTGGCCTGAGCTGTGGGGCATGAACCTCCAGACCATTGCCAATCCACACCTTATTTACCCGGGTCAAACCCTGTACCTGGAGCGCAAGGATGGCTTTGCGCGCCTGGTCACTTCGCGCAGCGGCGAGGACGAAGTCATCCGCATCTCTCCGCGCGTGCGCAGCGAAAGCCTGTCTGGCAACGCATTGCCCGCTGTGAACCAGCGCCTGATCGAAGCCTTCCTGGTAGAGCCCGAGGTACTGGGCGAGGGTGAAAGCGAAAAAGCGCCACGCCTTGTGGGCGCCACCCAGGAACGCGCCCTGCTCTCCCCCGGCGACCGGGTCTATGGGCGCTCGGCCGACAACTCGCTGGAAATGGGCCAGGAGCGCCAGTTCTACCGTGTGTTCCGCAACGCGACGCCTATGAAGGATCCGGAAACCGGCGCCATCCTGGGCTACGAAGCGCAGTACCTGGGCAAAGTCCAGTTGGTGGCAGGCGAACGCCAGGAAACCACGTTGGATGTGAAGGGCCGCCAGCACACCGACCCCGTACCGGCCTCGCTCGACGTGACTTCGGTCAAGGAAGAAATCCGCATCGGCGACAAGCTGCTGCCCATGCCGCGCCTGCAGGTGACAAGCTATGTCCCCCACGCGCCCGATGAGCACCTGCAAGGCAGCGTGGTCTCCATCTACGGCAGCAATTCAGTGGCGTACGCCGCCCGCAACAACGTGATTGCCATCAATCGTGGCCAGGCAGACGGTGTGGAATTGGGCCATGTATTTCGCCTGATGACGCGCGGCGCCCGCATCAAGGACAAGACGGATGCCGACCAGACCGTGATCAAGCTGCCGAACGAAGCCAATGGTCTGGCCATGGTGTTCCGCACCTTTGACAAGGTTTCCTACGCCTTGATTCTGGAGGCCAAGGAAGGCGTGAAGGTCGGCGATGCCCTCATCTCGCCCGACTATCGCCCCTGACAGGTATCGGCCCCCACCCCGCGCAGTCCTTGAACCATGCATGAACAGGCACTGCGCGACTGGATTCAACTGACAGCCACGCCAGGCCTGGGCAATACGTCGGTTCGCCGCCTGCTTGCCCAGTTTGGTCTGCCCGCGCAGATTCTGGCGCAGCCCGCATCGGCGCTGCAATCCTGCATCTCGGCGAACCAGACAAAAGCCCTGCTCCAGCCATCGGATACCGTCCGTAGCCTGCAAACAGCAAGCTGCGCATGGCTGCTGACGGCACCATCATCGTCGCTAAGGCGCCACATCATCACCTTGGGCGACCCAGACTATCCGGGCCGCCTGCTGGAAACCGCCGACCCTCCTGTTCTGCTGTACGTGTTGGGACATGAGCAATGGTTTGGCGCAGACGGTTTGCTCAAGGCTTGGCCAGATAAATCCCTGGCAGTTGTTGGCAGCCGCAATCCCACAGCGCAAGGCAGTGCCAATGCCCATGCTTTTTCTCAGGCACTTGCCAGCCAAGGCGTGAGCATCGTGTCCGGCTTGGCGCTGGGTATTGATACTGCTGCGCACCAGGGCGCTTTGGCAGCACCGCCTCTTGAAACCCCGGCGACGATTGCCGTGATCGGCACCGGCATTGACCGCGTCTACCCCAAACACAACCATGCGCTTGCCCAGCAGGTTGCGGAGCGCGGACTGATCGTGAGCGAATACCACCTGGGAACACCACCACTGGCGCAGAATTTCCCCAAGCGCAATCGCATCATCTCGGGCCTGGCACTGGGTACGCTGGTGGTTGAGGCCGCTCCGGAATCCGGCTCGCTGGTGACAGCCCGCCTTGCCAATGAACAGGGGCGCGAAGTATTCGCCATCCCGGGCTCCATCCATTCCCCCCAGAGCAAGGGTTGCCATGCACTGATCCGGCAAGGCGCCAAACTGGTCGAAACAGTCGCAGACATTCTGGACGAACTGCCACTGCTTTCCAACACCAAGTTTGGCAATCTGCCGCCTGCAGCGGCAGACGGGATTGCAGGTGCACCCAGCTCCCAGCCCCCTGCCAACCCATTGCTTGCAGCACTGGGCTATGACCCGACAGATCTGGACACGCTGTCTGCGAGAACCGGCTGGGATGCGGCGACCTTGCAGATCCAGTTGCTTGAGCTGGAGTTGCAAGGCCAGGTGGCGCGCCTGCCAGGCGGTCTGTACCAGCGTCAAATCAGCGGCTGATCGGCACAGTAGTTCAGTAGTCAACCCGTGACTGATTGCCGGCAGACCTACTGCAACAAGCGCTCGGGATTGGCTTCGATCTTTGCCAGGGCATCGCGCGCCGCACGGGCCGTGATGCCCTCCGCATCGCGCGGCACCAGCAAGCCCGATTGCAGGTAATTGCCCATCCTGCGCAACTGGAACAGAAAATACACGCCGCTGAGCGCCGCAAACAATTGCAGTTGCCGACGCTCGCTGTGCCACGCATATTGCACCTGCATGGGGCTACCGTTGTGGTCCAGCATGAACCAATGGCCCACCGCCAGGTGCTTTGCCCACTCCAGCACTTCAGGCGAGACTTGCGTGCCATTGTCCGCAATCACATGGATGGCCGTGGTATCAATGCCCAGCATGAGCTCGATGCTCTCGGCGCTGAGCGGATAGTCTTCGGTCACGACGTCATCGAGCGCATCTTCGAGGTGGGCCAGGCGTTGTGCCATCGCCTCGATGCGCTCGCGGGGAATTTCATGGGTCTTTGCCAGAAACGCACCGGCAACGATGTCCATCAAGGATTTGACGATTTCATCCTGTCTTTCATTCAGGACACCTGCCAGCGTCAAACCTTGGCGCAAGACCGTTTGCAGCACAGGCAACTGGCGGATGACCTTGGCACGCTCTTCCTTGCTGGGTTTGGCGGACGCGGACCACACCAGATCCAATGCAGCCTGCTTGAATTTCTTGGTGTTCTCGTGCTCGGCCCCGAACCGGATGGTTGACATGGCCAGAACATCCGACCATTGCTTGAACAGGAATTCGCGCACCTCACCATCGACTGGCATGTCCAGCAGCATATCGCGCAGCTGGATCGTGTACTGGATGGCGAGCGTTTCCTTCTGCTCCACCTGTTGCGCCAGACTCACCAACTCCTGGGCCTTGGGCGTCTGCTCGGTCAGGTTGGTTTCCAGAAATTTCTGGAACTCCTTGAGCACCAGTTGAAACACGCGGCTGCCCGTTTCGGGGTATTGCTCAATCACCTGCACCACACGCTTGACTTCGGCCTCCAGTGCCGTCCCGCTGAGCGCTGAGGCCTCGAAGCCCAGAACGCATGCCCCCATGCGGTCGATCAGCTGACGGGCCGGGTGTTCCATGTCATTGAAGAATGCGGGCTCCGCCAAGGCCACGCGCAGCACCGGCACCTGCAGACGCGCAAACCAGATTCGGATACCGGCAGGTATGCGGTCCTCGTTCAGAATGCTCTGGAACATCAAGGCGATGATTTCAATGATCGCCTTTTCTTCGTCAGATGTTGCAACGCTTTTGAGCGATGACGATTGCTGCCTGGCAGCCATGGCTACTGGCGCAATGATGTGCGCAGCGCCGTATTGGGTCGGGCCCGGAACGGTGTCGAACCAGGCCGACTCCATCATCGAGGGTTGTGCGATCAGCGCCTGTTGCAGTGCATGGGAAATCAGTACACCACCTCCACCGCCGCCGCCTTGCACTGTTCGTGCAGTCGCGCCGCCGCCAGCCACGCCCCCACCACCTGCAGACCCTGCAAGTCCGCCCAGAAAACCTCTCAGTTGCGCAAGCACGCCCGTTGCCTTCTGCTTGGCGGCTGCAATCGCACCCATTCCCTGCACTGCGGCAAAACTGGGCGCTACGTCAACCATTCCTGTGGCCAGCCCTGCCCTGGCAGACATGTTGGCGGAGAAAGCTCCTGGCACCACCTGCCCGGAGCTTGCTGCTGCAGCACCGCTGGCAGCCTCCCCTTCCGTCCGCTTGATGCGACTGCTTTTCAGATCCTCTTCTGTGGCAGCATTTTGCTCGCTATAGAACTGCTGCACACTTTCATAGTTTCTTGCACCCACATCAGTGATCTGCGCGAGCAACTCCGTGCGGAGCATCTCCAGCGTGGCACGGTCCAACCCTGCACTCTCCCAGGCCTCCATCAACTTCTGGCACCAGATTTCGGGACGCAGAATATCGCTCGTCCCCAATTCTTCATCTTCCAGAAACTGGGTGACTCTGCGGACATGGTCAAATGCAGGAGCTACGGCCTCCAGAACCTGGGCCGCCATGCGCGATGCAAAAATCTTGCCATTCATCGCCTCATCGGTGACCAGCTCCAGCATCAGGCTGGAGGACGATGTGTCTTCCTGGGCATCTCCGCTCAACAGGCTTTGACGAAAGAGCTTGGTGGCGGCATCAATCCAGGCCTTCTGGTGCTGCTCCAGCTTCTTCAAGGCATCACTCAAAGCCACATGGCTGCGCCCTCCATCCACGATGGGTTTGGCGAGGATGGCTGCTAGCTGCTGATTCAGTTGCAGAATCACCACGGGAAGCCCGGCACACAGACCGCCGACAAACCGCAATCGCGCCTGCCGGGCCAGTTTCTTTTGCCAGATGCGTTGGTGCGATGGAGCGACAGCCACAGAATTCCCGATGCGTTAATGTTATTGTGGCCCTCGCAAACCAAGCCCGGACAAAACGCCTGTCTCATCGAGTTGCGTTTTGTCCGGCGGCATGGTCTGCACAAGCCTTAAGTTGTCACACCGTGGCACCCGCATTGGGGTCGTTGGGGTCATGCTCCTTCTTGGTCTGCTTGACCAAGTCCTCCCGCTTGACACCCAACCACATCGCGATCGCAGCTGCCACGAAAACCGATGAGTAAATACCAAAGAGGATACCGATAGTCAGCGCCAATGCAAAGTAGTGCAGGCTCGGTCCACCAAAAAAGAACATCGAAAGCACCATCGCTTCGGTCGAAGCGTGGGTAATGATGGTGCGGCTCATGGTGGAGGTGATGGCGTGGTCAATCACCTCGTGCGTGTTGAGTTTGCGGAACTTGCGGAAAGCTTCGCGGATCCGGTCAAAAATCACCACCGACTCATTGACCGAGTAGCCCAGCACCGCCAGCACGCCCGCCAGCACGGACAGCGAAAACTCCCACTGGAAGAATGCAAAGAAACCCAGAATGATCACAACATCGTGCAAGTTGGCAATGACCGCCGCCACACCAAACTTCCACTCGAACCGAATGGCCAGATAGATAACGATACCCAGAACCACCATGCCCAGCGCCATCAGGCCCCCGTGCACCAGCTCTTCTCCTACCGAGGGGCCAACGAATTCGCTGCGCTGCAAGGTCACGCTGGAATCGGCCTGCTTAAGCGCCGCCATGACCTTCTCGCCCTGTTGTGCAGATGTCACGCCCTTTTCAATAGGCAAGCGAATCATCACGCGGTCTGCGCTGCCGACGTTCTGCACCAGCACGTCCTGGTAACCCAGGGCACCGACCTGCTCACGGATCTTGCCGACATCCGCAGGCTGCTGGTAAGCCACCTGCATGACCGTACCGCCAGTGAACTCCACCGACAGGTGCAGGCCACGGGTGGTCAGGAAGAACACCGCAAGAACGAAGGTGATGACCGAAATCGCGTTGAGCACCAACGCGTATTTCATGAACGGGATGTCTTTTTTAATACGGAAGAATTCCATTTTCTTCCTCCTTATCGCTTCATCGAGGCCACGGAACGGAGGTCCTCACCTTCGGGCTTCCACACCTGGCCGATAGCCACACTCTTGAGCTTCTTGCGAGAGCCGTACCAGAGATTGACAAGGCCGCGCGAGAAGAATACTGCAGAGAACATGCTGGTCAGGATACCGATGCAGTGCACCACGGCAAAGCCGCGCACCGGACCAGAGCCGAACGCCAAGAGCGCCAGACCCACGATCAAGGTCGTCACGTTCGAGTCCAAAATGGTGTGCCACGCGTGCTCGTAGCCGGCATGGATGGCCGATTGCGGCGACGCACCTGCGCGCAACTCTTCTCGAACGCGCTCATTGATCAGCACGTTCGAGTCAATGGCCACGCCAATGGCCAGGGCCATGGCGGCGATACCTGGCAGGGTGAGCGTTGCCTGCAGCATCGACAGGATCGCCATCAGCAGCAGCAGGTTCACCACCAACGCGATGCTGGAGATTACACCGAACACCATGTAGTACAGGCACATGAAGATGGCGATGGCCACAAAACCACCCACCACGCTCTTGATACCTGCTTCGACGTTTTCCTTGCCCATGCTCGGGCCGATGGTGTATTCCTCAATGATTTCCATCGGTGCTGCCAGCGAGCCAGCGCGCAGCAGCAGCGAAGTGTCGCTGGCTTCCTTGGTGGTCATCCGGCCCGATATCTGCACGCGGCCGCCACTGATTTCAGAGCGGATCACCGGAGCGGTCACCACCTGGCCCTTGCCCTTTTCGAACAGCAGGATGGCCATGCGCTTGCCAATGTTGTCGCGGGTCACGTCCTTGAAAATCGTTGCGCCCTTGCCGTCCAGCGTCAGATTCACCGTGGCTTCATGCGTCTGGCTGTCAAAACCCGGCTGGGCATCGTTCAGGTTTTCACCGGTCAGGATGACCTGTTTCTTCACCACGATCGGCTGGCCGTTGGGGTCGTTGTATTTTTCGGAGCCAAAAGGCACGGGGCCCGAGCCCATTTCGGCCGAGCGCGCTTCCGAGCTCTCATCCACCATGCGCACTTCCAAGGTCGCCGTACGGCCCAGAATGTCCTTGGCCTGTGCAGGGTCCTGCACGCCGGGCAATTGCACAACGATACGGTCCGAGCCTTGCTGCTGGATCACCGGCTCGGCAACACCGAGTTCATTGATACGGTTGTGCAGGGTTGTGATGTTCTGCTTGAGCGCCTGCTCCTGAACGCTGCGCAACGATTCGGGCTTGATGCTGGCGCGCACCGTATATGTGCCGCCAGCATTGTTCACGCTGGCCTGCAGATCAGGCATGGTGTCGGCAATCAGGTTGCGCACGGTGGTCGCAGTCGCCTCGTCCTGCAGGCGCACTTCCAGCGACTGGCCTTCGCGGTTCACGCCGCCATGGCGAATCTTCTTGTCGCGCAGTGCCAGACGAACATCGCTGGTCAAAGTCTCGATGCGCTTGGTCACAGCTGCCTGCATGTCCACCTGCAAGGTGAAGTGCACGCCGCCACGCAAATCCAGGCCCAGGTACATGGGCTTGGCATGCAGCGCCGTCAGCCATGCGGGCGAGCGCGAAATCAGGTTCAGCGCCACCACATAGGCAGGATCGGAAGCATCGGGAATCAGAGCCTTCTCCAGTACACCCTTGGCCTTGAGTTGCTCGTCTTCCTTGTCAAAGCGGGCGCGGATCGATCCGCCATCCAGCACGATCGACAGCGGCTTCACCTCTGCATCGGCCAGCAGCGACTCCACCCGCTTTTCGAGCGCCGCATCCACGGGCACCGTGGCCTTGACCGAGGCGACCTGCACGGCAGGCGCCTCACCAAAAAAATTCGGCAGGGTATAAATAATCCCCACCAGAAGCGCGATCACAATGATCGCGTACTTCCAGACCGGATAACGGTTCATGATCGCGCTTTAACCTTACACAAAATACAAGGCGCAGCCATGCTGCGCCACATCTGTTCTCTCGAAGATTACTTCAGGGTCCCTTTGGGGAGCACCTGAACAACCGCGCTGCGCTGCAATTGCACCACCACGCCTTCGGCCAGCTCCAGCTGCACAAACTGCTCGTTCAGGCCCGCCACACGGCCCACGAGGCCACCGGAGCTGACGATCTCGTCGCCCTTGGCCAGTGCTTCGATCATGGCGCGGTGCTCTTTCTGGCGCTTCATCTGAGGACGGATCATCAGGAAATAGAGCACCACGAACATCAGCACCAAAGGCAGCATGCTGGTCAGGGTGGAGGTCATGCCACCCGAAGCAGCGGCAGCCGGGGCAGTCTGGGCAAAAGCGGAAGAGATAAACAAATGAAGCTCCAAACGTAGATGCAGGCGCCTGTCTCGGCGGCCCAAAGATAGGCATTGTATGCGTGCGCTTTCCTCACGGTGGTGGCAATACCTGCATCTGGGGCGGTTTTTCCCCTGTTTTTCATGGAATTAAGCAGGTTTTGTGCCACCCGGCTATCCAAGGGAGGCGAATGCCTGTAGGGCGTTTATCGTCTCCATTCCCTGCATGCCATGCGCAGCCATTCATCGAGATTGACAAATTTGTCATTCATCGAAAGCCCCTCGACGAAAAAGGCTGCCCGAGGCAGCCTTTCATACCAACACTTGCGGCATCAGACTTGGGCCGGTTGCCGGGCATCGCTGCCAGCCGTCTGGGCTGCTGCCGCCGGATTGCGCCAGCGCTGCAGCAGTTGCTGCCACTTGGCACGGGCGGCCACCAGATGGCGCTCCTTCACATGGCCGTAACCGCGAATGTCTTCGGGGATGCTGGCGATCTCTACTGCCAGTGCCAGGTTCTGGGCATTGAGGCCACGCAGCATCTCTTCCACACAGTCGCGGTACTCCTGGATCAGGGCCCGCTCCATGTGGCGCTCCTCGGTACGGCCAAAAATATCCAGCGCGCCGCCACGCAGGCCCTTGAGGCCGGCCAGCACGCCAAAGGCCTTGCGCATCCAGGGGCCGTAAGCCTTTTTGACCAGTTCGCCCTTGTCGTTCTTCGCCGCCGTCAGCGGCGGCGCCAGATGGTGCACGATCTTGTAATCGCCTTCAAACATGCTGGCAATCTTGTCGGTGAACTCCTGGCTGGTGTGCAGGCGTGCCACCTCGTACTCATCCTTGTAAGCCATCAGCTTGAACAGGTACCGCGCGACGGCCTGCGACAGGCGCGTGCCGGTGCCCAATTGCGCTTCGGCGGCATGCACCTTGTTGACGAACGCCTGGTAATCGGCAGCGTAGGCCGCGTCCTGGTAGTCGGTCAGGAAGGCCACGCGCTTGGTCACCAGCTCTTCCAGCGATGGCTTCTTGACCAGCTGGATCACCTGTTGCGCGGCAAACATGGACTGCACCTGCGACAGATTGGCGGCACACTGGCGCCCCCATTCGAATGCCGCCTTGTTGTTGTCCACCTGCACGCCGTTCAGCTCCATGGCGCGCATCAGCGCAGCGTGCGACAAGGGCACGCGGCCCTTTTGCCAGGCGTAGCCCAGGATCAGCGGGTTGGTGTAGATGCTGTCGCCCAGCGCCTGGGTGGCGATGTGCTCGGCATCGAACATGCCCACGCCGTCCTGCCCCACGGCTGCAAGAATGGCAGCCTCGCAGCTCGCCTCGGGGAACTGCCAGTTCGGGTTGTGCACAAATGCCGCCGTCGGCGTGTTGTGGGTGTTGAGCGCCACAAAGGTGCGGTTCTGCTGCATGGCAGCCAGGGTGGTCTTGGTGGCAGCCACGATCGGGTCGCAGCCAATGATCAGGTCGGCCTTGGCCGTGTCCACCTTGGTGGTGTAGATGGCGTCCGGCGAATTGGCGATCTGGATGTGGCTCCAGGTGGAGCCGCCCTTCTGGGCCAGGCCTGCCGCATCCTGTGTGACCACGCCCTTGCCCTCCAGGTGCGCAGCCATGCCCAGGAGCGATCCGATCGTGATCACCCCCGTGCCACCGACACCCGCAACCACAATGCCCCAGGCCTGCGTGGCGTTGGGCAGCAGCGGCTCGGCCAGGGGTGGGAGCTTGCTCAGGTCACCCTTCTGCTCTTTCTTGGCTTTTTTCAGCTTGCCGCCTTCGATGGTGACAAAGCTGGGGCAGAAGCCGTTGACGCAGGAGAAATCCTTGTTGCAGGTGCTCTGGTTGATCTTGCGCTTGCGGCCAAAGTCGGTCTCGACTGGCTCCACCGACAGGCAATTCGACTTGGTCGAGCAGTCGCCGCAGCCTTCGCACACCGCTTCGTTGATGACGACGGTCTTGTCCGGCGTGGCCATGGTGCCGCGTTTGCGGCGACGGCGCTTTTCGGTGGCGCAGGTCTGGTCGTAGATGATGGCCGTAGTGCCCGCAATCTCGCGGAACTCACGCTGAATGCGGTCCAGCTCATCCCTGTGGTGCACCGTCACGCCTTCGCCCAGCTTGACGCCGTCGTACTTCTGCGGCTCGTCGGTCACGATCACGAGCTTTTTCACACCCTCGGACAACAGGCTGTTCATGATCTGCAGCACCGAATGGCCTTCGGGGCGCTCGCCCACGCGCTGGCCGCCGGTCATCGCCACGGCATCGTTGTACAGCACCTTGTACGTGATGTTCACGCCAGAGGCAATGCTCTGGCGGATGGCAAGCAGCCCGCTGTGGAAGTAGGTGCCGTCACCCAGGTTCGAGAAAATGTGCTTGTCGGTGGTGAATGGCGCCTGACCGACCCAGGTAACGCCTTCTCCGCCCATTTGCGTGAAGGTGCTGGTGTTGCGGTCAGGCATCCAGTTGACCATGTAGTGGCAGCCAATGCCAGCCACGGCGCGGCTGCCTTCAGGCACCCGGGTGCTGGTGTTGTGCGGGCAACCGCTGCAGAACCACGGAAGGCGGTCGCCGCTGTCCTGCTTGAGCTCGATCAAGCCTTTTTCGCGCGCGGCAATGATTTCCAGGCGCGCATCCATGCGGCGCACGATGTCATCGGGCACGCCCAGCTTCTTGAGGCGCTTGGCGATGGCCTGCGCGATGATGGCGGGCGTCAAGTCGGCCTTGGGGCGCAGCAGCCAGTGGGCGCTCGGGTTGGGCACCGACCATTCGCCGCCGGAATTGTCGCCGTCGGTCTCGTCGAACTTGCCCAGCACGTTCGGGCGCACGTCCGAGCGCCAGTTGTACAACTCTTCCTTCAGCTGGTACTCGATCACCTGGCGCTTTTCCTCCACCACCAGGATTTCCTGCAGACCCATGGCGAAGTCGCGCGTGATCGATGCTTCCAGCGGCCAGACCACGTTCACCTTGTGCAGGCGGATGCCCAACTGGCGGCAGGTGTCGTCATCCAGGCCCAGGTCGACCAGCGCTTGGCGCGTGTCGTTGAACGCCTTGCCGCTGGCAATGATGCCAAAGCGGTCCTGCCTGGTCTCGATCACGTTGTAGTTGAGCTTGTTGGCGCGGATATATGCCAGTGCGGCATACCACTTGTAGTCCATCAGGCGCGCTTCCTGCTCCAGCGGCGCATCGGGCCAGCGGATGTGCAGGCCGCCGGGCGGCATCACAAAATCGTCGGGCGTGATGATGTTCACGCGGTCCGGATCGACCGAAATGCTGGACGAGGACTCGACGATCTCCTGGATCGTCTTCATGCCCGACCACACGCCTGCAAAGCGGCTGAGCGCAAATGCGTGCAGCCCCATGTCCAGAATGTCCTGCACGCTGGAAGGAAAGAACACCGGCGAGCCCACGGCCTTGAAGATGTGGTCGCTCTGGTGCGCTGCGGTGGATGACTTGCTGATGTGGTCGTCTCCAGCCAGCGCAATCACGCCGCCGTGCTTGGCCGTGCCTGCCATGTTGGCATGCTTGAACACGTCCACACTGCGGTCCACGCCTGGGCCCTTGCCATACCAGATGCCAAACACGCCATCGAATTTCTTGCTCTGTGGGTACAGATCCAGCTGCTGCGTGCCCCAGACAGCCGTGGCGCCCAACTCTTCATTCACACCGGGTTGAAACTCGATGTGGTTCTCTTTCAAATACTTCTTGGCAGCCCACAGTGCCTGGTCGTAACCACCCAGCGGAGAGCCACGGTAGCCGCTGATGAAACCGGCCGTGTTCAGGCCCTGCAGTGCATCGCGCTGGCGCTGCAGCATGGGCAGGCGCACCAGAGCCTGCACACCGCTCATGAAGGCGCGGCCATGGTCGAGCGCGTATTTGTCGTCGAGCGTGACGCTTTCCAGCGCCTTGCGGATGTGTTCTGGTAGTGAGGCGTTCATCGTCTTGTCTCCTGGGGAGATCTCCTGATATCGGCTTGTGGCTCTTCAGGTTTTTGTGGGGTGTGGATGGGGCCGGCGCCAAGGCCGGCGGGTGCGGCAAAACACCGCACCTTTCTCCGCTGCAGTGTACGGGCAAGCGCGCGGATAAAGTATTCTTTTTCTTGCCGGGGCTTCCCTAATTTTTGAAAGAATCTTGCTCTAAACTAGCCATAAATGAATCAACTCGACAAATTTGACTGGGCGATCTTGCAAGAATTGCAAAATGACGCCCGCCTCACCAACGCCGAGCTGGCCCAGCGCGTGGGTCTGTCAGCTGCGCCCTGCTGGCGCCGCGTGCGGGCGCTGGAAGAAGCTGGCTACATCACCGGCTACCACGCCACGCTTGATCGCCACAAGCTGGGCCTGGGTGTGCTGGCGTTTGTGCGAGTGGATGCGGCGCAGAACACGGCCGACATCACCCAGCGCATGGAAGAGTCGATCCGCCTGCTGCCCGAGGTGACGACCTGCCACTACATCAGCGGCGCGGGCACGTTCGAGCTGCAGGTGGTGGCCAGGGATCTGGAGAGTTTTTCCGGTTTCGTGCGCAACGTGCTGCTGCGGCTGCCGAACGTCAAGGACGTGCACACCACCTTCTCCTTGGGGGAAGTGAAGGCCAGCAGTGCGCTACCATTGCCAGTTACACCTACTAACAAGACACTTCCTCCTCACAAGCCGATGCGATGACTCGGTACAGCATGGGCGAGGCAAGGTCTGTCCACAGGCATCGCCATGCAAGAAAAAGCCGAACTCTTCACATCCATCAAGCGCCATACGCTATCTTTTTTGATGATTCTTGCCAATAGCTCCGCGCTCGCCAGCGCGCACGCCGGCTCAATCTACCAGTGCAAGCAATCCGATGGCAAGGTGGCCTTCCAGGAAACGCCTTGCGCCGCCAGCGCCACCCAGACCCAGATCAACCAGCTCCAGCGGCCCGATGCGGCAGCTCCCAAAGTGGCCAAAGCGGGCGCCCAACCCGCTGCTGCCACCGCAACCAAGGAGGAGCCCGCCGCCAACCTGTGCGTACAGGCGGGCCGTGCAGTCCATGCGCGACTGCAGCAGACGCACCCGCAGGCAGCGTTCAATGCCTGCAGAAAAGAGCTGGCAGAACTTGCCACCAATATGGAATGTGTGCAGGCCTGTATGGACGCCTGGGTGGCAGCGTACAAAAAGCACCAGGCTTCGCAATAAGACTCTCTACGCTGTCCCCATTGCCTTGGCGTCCATCAAACAGCTATCCGGCCCGTACCAAAACAACCTGTAGCGCACAGTGGATATGCGCCACAAGCTATTCATTTAATAGCATTTCAGCGCTTGGCCAGTTGGCGAGGCCACAGCACCCACAGGCGAAGCGGCTGCTTGACGCGGCCGGCGAAATCGCCCGCCTCGTGGCCCCAACCCGCAAAATAGTCGGCGCGTACCGCCCCCAGAATGGCGCTGCCCGTGTCCTGCGCCATCACCAGGCGGTTGAGTTGCACAGTCGGCCCCGTGGACGACAGCCACACCGGCGTGCCATAGGGAATGCTGGCGCGGTCCACCGCAATGGAGCGGCCCGGGGTCAGCGGCACGCCCTGCGCGCCATTGGGGCCGAATTCGGCGTCCAGTGCAGACAGCGGCTCCTCCTTGAAGAACACATAGCGCGGATTGCTCCACAGCAGTTCGTTGATTCGCGCGGGGTTGGCAGCGATCCAGGCCTTGATGCCCGGCCAGGTGGCGTCGCGCACCAGGCCCTGGTCCAGCAGCCATTTGCCAATGCTCTTGTAGGGATGGTCATTGGTGGCCGCATAGGCCACGCGGATCATGCGCACCGAGCCGTCAGCCTCCTGCACCCGCACCCGACCCGAGCCCTGGATGTGCAGCATCATCGCGTCCACCGGGTCGTTTACCCAGGCGATCACCTTGTCCTGCAGCTCGGCCTGGGCCTGCGGCAGGGTATCAATCTGCTGGCGACTGAACCAGGGCTTGCGCGCACCAAGGCTGGCGGGCGCCTTGTACAGCGGGATGGAGTAGCCATTGCCCGGCTGGCGCGCGCCATCGAGCATGGGCTCGAAATAGCTGGTCAGCATGCCGTCCGGATTGCCGTCGAGCGACTCAACCCGGTAGGGCTGAAAGCGCGCCACCATCCATTCGCGCTGCTCCTGCGTGGTGGCCATGCTCATGCGCCGCACTTCCGAGCAGAACTGCGCAAACGGTGCGGGCGGGCGGCCGCAGCTCTTGATCCAGGCGTTCCAGGCGTCAGCCAGGTTGTCCTGCTCCAGCCCCGGTACCGACGACCAGTGCACCGGCACCCAGCGGCTTTTGCCTTGCTGAATGGGTGCAGGCAAAGGCTCGTTCGCATCGGGCGGTGGCACCTCGATACTGCCCGAAATGGATGGCCGCGAGGTCGGCTCCTCCAGAGGGACTTTGGTGGAGCAGGCAGACAGAATTCCTACAATGGCAACCATCCACAGCGTGCGTAAGGAACGAGAACCCATGGGATTGATATTGCTGGAGGCGCTATTGGCGTTGGTCATACTGGTGGCGATCGTCTGGTGGACGATGTTTGCCGGTCGCAAAAAAGGGGAAATCGTACGCAAAGATGAGCAGCCTCCGCATGAGTAGGCTTTGGGCAGATACCCGCCAGCCGTAGGACAGTGCCGCTCGTTACCGTCGTTTTTACCATTCTTAAGCTTTGTAGCTGGCATTTGCGTGTAGGTGCGCTCACAATTTGGCTCCAAGGTGCAGGCCCGCTGGAGGCCGCGCCCAACTTGATAAGGAGTTCCACAATGAGCAAAAAAATCCTGGTCCCTGTCATTGCCAGCCTGGCGATTCTGAGCGGCTGCGCCAATATGTCGGACACCCAGCGCACCACTGCGACCGGTGCCGGCGTGGGCGCCCTGGGCGGCGCCGCCATTGGTGCCATTGCCGGCGGCCATGCAGGCAAGGGCGCCGTGATCGGCGCGGGTGTGGGTGCCTTGGGCAGCTACATCTGGTCGCAGCACATGGAAAAGCAAAAACGCGAGATGGAGCAGGCCACCCAGGGCACTGGCGTGACCGTGACGCAGACGCAGGACAACCAGCTCAAGCTCGATATCCCGAGCGATATTTCGTTCCAGACCAACCGCTCGGACATCCAGAGCAACTTCGCCCCCATCCTGGACCGCTTTGCCGAAGGCCTGCGCAACAACCAGAACGCACAGGTACGCATCATCGGCCACACCGACAGCACTGGCAACGATGGCATCAACGACCCGCTGTCGCTCGCCCGCGCCGAGAGCACGCGCAACTACCTGACCTCGCGCGGCGTCAATGGCGGCCGCATCCAGGTGCAGGGCATGGGCTCGCGCCAGCCGATTGCGACCAACGACACCGCCGACGGCCGTGCGCGCAACCGCCGCGTCGAGATCTTTGTGGGCGAAGTGCAGCAATAAACGCTTGCTGCCGCTGTTGCTGCCCCGCAGCACTTGCGGGCCTGCCTCCCAGGAGCGCCAAAGGCGCTCCTTTTTTGATGGGTGCGCCTGCCAGAGGCGCCCCGCGTTCAGGTCAGCTCGCGCAGCAGGTTGGCCAACTCCACCGCCGACTTGACCATCATCTTGTCGAACACGCGGGCGCGGTGCACCTCGACCGTGCGCACGCTGATGGCCAGTTCGTCGGCGATCAGCTTGTTGGGCAGGCCGTCGATCACCAGGCGCATCACGGCCTGCTCACGGTCCGTGAGGTCGGCCACACGTCCGCGCACCTGCTGCTGCCCGCGCAATGCCTCCAGGTGCGCGGCAGATGCGTGCAGGGCATGCTCCACACGGTCCACCAAGGCATTGTCGGAAAACGGTTTTTCGCAGAAATCAAAGGCGCCGCGCTTGACGGTGGCCACCGCCGTGGGCACATCGGCGTGGCCGGTTAGAAAGATCACCGGCATCGCGGCAACCACGCCCTGCTCCAGCAGGCGGTCGAACAGGGCCAGGCCGCTCATGCCGGGCATGCGCACATCCAGCAGCACACAGGCAGGATCCTTCTGAACCGGGCGTGCCTGCAGCATGGCTTCAAACGCCTCGGCTGACGCAAAGCCTTCACTGAGCAGGCGGCGCGAGCGCAGCAGCCAGGCGAGCGCTTCGCGCACTTCGGCGTCGTCATCAACGATATATACGGTGGCATTCACAAGCGGTTGCATCGTCTCTCAATCATTGCGCCAGGTCGGCAAGGTAAAGCTGAATATCGTGCCCTGCGGGCTGTTGTCATGGTGCACCAGATGGCTGCCGTGCTGCTCCACCACGGTACGGCACAGGGAAAGGCCCAGGCCCATGCCCTCGTCCTTGGTGGTGAAGAACGGCGTGTACAGCTGCTGCGCCACCTCGCCGGAGATGCCCACACCCCAATCCGTCACGGCAAACTCCACCCAGGCTCGGCCAGCAGCGGCGTCGCCCTGCGCATTGGTCAGACGCACATCCATGCGCAAAAGCCGCGGCTCGCAGCCCGGCGAGTCCATGGCCTGCATGCCATTGCGGCTGAGATTGAGCAGCACCTGCTCGACCATGGTGCGGTCGCAGTACACGGCGGGGACATCCGGCGCCAGCACGGCCACCACTTCCACCTGCAGTTTACGCCCCTGCAGCCGCACCAGCGGCAGCACGGCATCGAGCAGCTCCTGCGGAGGCACCAGCTCACGCGCCTGCCCGCGGCGGCGTACAAAGTCGTGCACGCTCTTGATCACGCGGCCCGCGCGCTCGGCCTGAAAAGCCATGCGCTGCACGGCCATGCGCACATCGGGCAGATACGCCTGCAGCTCGTCTGCAGGTGCGTTCTCGGGCAGCAGATTGAGTGTGCCGGTGGCATAGCTGGATATGGCTGCCAGCGGCTGGTTCAGTTCGTGGCTCAGTAGCGACGCCATCTCTCCCACCGTGGCCAGGCGTGCCGTGGCTTGCAACCGCTCCTGCGAAGCCCGCGAAAGCTCTTCCACCCGGCGCTGCTCGCTCATGTCGACAAAGGCGCTCATCCAGCCGGTATGCAGGCCTGCGGCATTGATCAGCGGCGCCTCGAAGATCAACACCGGAAAGCGCACGCCATCCTTGCGCATGAAGGTCGATTCATAGCCCTCGCGCGCAGGCGGCAACTGCCCCGAGAGGCGGATGCGCTGGCGCCGCGCATACTCCGGCGCCAGCTCGGGCGGCCAGTAGGGCGTGGAGCGGCTGGGGTCCAGAATCTCCTCTGCCGTAAAGCCCACCATCTCGCAGAAAGCCGGGTTCACATAGGTGGTCTTGCCCTGCAGATCGCGGGCCCGCAGCCCGGTGACGAGCGAATCTTCCATCGCCTTGCGAAAGGCGAGTGCGTCGCCCAGGTCCCGCTCGGCCTTGAGGCGTTTGCGGTTGTCGCGCACCAGCACCACCAGCACGGTCACGAGCGCGATCGACATGCCCGTCACCAGCGCCGTCAGCACATTCGGGAAGACGTTGGGCGCCGCATGCCAGCTGTCGATGCGCAGCATCAGCGTGGCACCCGGCAGATCCAGCAGCTGGGTGGCCGTGAACACGCGCGTGCCGCGCCGAGGCGTACTCACGATCGCCAGGCGCGTGCCATCGGGCTCGGTGAACGACAGTTCGTGGTTGCGGCGAAAGTTCTCGTTCACCAGATCCGTCAGCACGTTCTGCAGGATGTACGTCACCACCACGAATCCGTGCAGGCGCTCGCCGGTCTGCACAGGCGTGCACAACTCCAGCAGCTCCAGCCCGGTGCCGTTGCCCTGCGAGAGAAAATAGCTGCCCGCATACGAGGCGCTGCCCGAACGCTGGGCGCGCATGCAGGCGGTGTTGCTCTCCGTATTGACGCCGGTGCGGTCGATGCTGGACCACTGCAGGTTCAGGTAGGGAGATTCCTCGCTCGCTTCAATCTGCATCTGCGGGTTGCGCCATTCGATATGCGCCAGATCGCGGTGGTTGCGTAGCATGTCGGCAGCCGTCAGTTGCCAGGCCATCACATCGCTGTCATAGCGCGGCATGGTACGCAGGCGGTTGACATTGCTGTTGAACGTGGTGCGGATGTCGGCCACGGCATCGGCCGCTTCGCGGTCCAACCGCTGCTGTACTTCAGAGACCTCATAGCGCCCGGCCAGCCATACCTGCATTACCAGCATGCCCGCCACCAGCAGCATCAGCAACAGCCATAGCGACCAGCGCCGCCAGCTGTAGTGCCAGCGCCGGGCCGTCCAGCGCGCCCATGCGGTCATCAGCATACGCGGTGCTGCAATGCTGGCAGTTGCGCGCGCCACTGCTGCTGCGCTGCCCAGTCCAGATCGGCCAGCACCACGCCAGCCTCGCTCGCCTGCATCGCCATCACTTCGCCCCACGGATTGACGGCCATGCTGTGGCCCCAGGTGCGGCGGCCGTTGTCGTGGGCGCCACCCTGCGCGGCCGCCAGCACATAACTCAGGTTCTCAACCGCCCGGGCGCGCAGCAGCAACTCCCAGTGCGCCTGGCCTGTGGTGTAGGTGAAGGCGCTGGGTGCCAGCAGCAACTGCGCGCCTGCCTGGGCATGCAGGCGGTACAGCTCCGGAAATCGCAGGTCGTAGCACACCGACAGGCCAATGCGCCAGATATGGCCATCCTGGCTTGCCAGATCAAAGAACACCGGCTCTCGCCCCGGAGCAATGACGCGGTGCTCGTCATACGCCTCGGTGGCATTGGCATAGCAGAACAGATGCATCTTGTCGTAGCGCGCCACGCGTTCGCCCTGCGGGCTGAACACCAGGCTGCTGTTGAACACATGCTGCGCATCCGGCCCCTGCAATGGGAGGGTACCTCCCACAATCCACACCCCCAGTTCGCGCGCGCTGTCCGCCAGGAACTGCTGCATGGGGCCGTGCCCCAGGGGTTCGGCCAGCGCCAGCTTGTCCGTGTCCTTGTGGCCCATCAGGCAGAAATACTCTGGCAGAACAGCCAACTCCGCCCCGGCGTGCGCTGCCTGCTGCAGCAGCGCCCAGGCCTGGTCGCGGTTGGAATCCCAGCGTGTGCTGGTCACCATCTGAAGGGCGGCAACTTTCATGGCGGCGGAGTGTCCAGGCAAAAGTTCAAAGAAATCTGCGAAATGCCTTGATTATCCGCGCGAGTGCTCAGAACGTGTTTACGTTCTCAGGAGCTGGAAGTGAGGCAGCCTCTCAGTGCGACGGCTCTGCCTGCTTGTCCGCCGCAGCGGCACGCTGAATGCGCCGCACCTCCGGGTCCGCCCAGGAACCCGAGACTTCGAACTGCTGCGTCACCGCCTGCGTGATCTGCCCCTTGAACAGCGCCTGCGCCAGAAAGCTGCCGATACCGATGACAGGGTTGATGGCCGTCGTCACCAGCGACAAGGTGGTGGTGTTGAGCTCGGGGATGACCACCACATGCAGGTTCTGGGTTTCATCGCGCAGATTGACCTTGCCCTCCAGCAGCACAGCGGCGGTCACGCCTTTCATCTGCAGGTTGGTGGTGGAGGCCAGGCCATCGTGGATGTCCACATCGCCACGCACAAAATCAAAGCCGAACCCGGCGCTGAAGATGTCCTTGAAATCCAGGGTCAGCCGACGCGGCAGCGCCTGCAGGTTGAGCACACCCAGCAGCTTGGCAATGCCCGGCTCCACTTTGAGGAACTGGCCCTGTCCCACGTCCACATGCAGCTTGCCGTCCATGCTGGTGTAGTCGGGGCTGAGCGGGCTGCCCGTCCATGCAATGCGCCCTTGCAGAACTCCCTTGCCCCTGCTCACCACACCGGCCATGCCCAGGCGACGCAGCAGATCGCCCGTGTCCTTCAAATCGAGCCGCATGTCGAGCTGCGTGCGGCGCGCGCCCTGCGCAGCAGGCCCGACGGCTGCCGCTTGGACGGCCCCCGTTTGGACGGCCCCCGTTTGGACGGCCCCCGTTTGGACGGCCCCCGCTTGGACGGCCCCCCAATCTCCACTCGCCTGCAGGCTGGCGGCGTCGTTGCTCAGCACCATCTGCTGCAGGTGCCACCACGACTGCGCACCCTGGCTGCGGTTGCTGGCCTGCAAATCCAGCCGACCGACAGAGTGGCCGTGCCAGCGCAGGTCATCCACGACAATGTCGAGCGCAGGGAGGCGCCGCGGCTGCTCATTGCTGTCGTCCTCTGCAGCTGGCGCCTTGCTCTCGTCGCTGCTTTTCTTGTCCACCCGCAATTGCGACAGGCGCGCGCGCACCGTGCCGGGGCCGCCCTTCTCCTGCACATAGTCGAGCTGACCGTCCAGCAGGCTGGAGCGCACCTCGCTGCTCCAGCGATCACCCTTGCGCGACCCGCGCATCTGCAATTGCTGCACTTCCATGCCCCGCACCTGCAGCGCGCCCACACGCACATCCCAGTGGTCAGGCAGGTAATCGGCCACGAGATCACTGCTGCCGATGGTGCTGCCGGCACTGCGCGCTGCGGTCTGCCCGGAAGGCGGAGCCGCAGCCGGGCCTGCCGCAGGCTCCAGCCGCTGCAGCGCGGTTTGCCAGGCCTGCACGTCCAGCCGTGGCAACTCGATCTCCGCTGCCACGCCCTTGGCAGGCAGGGCCAGCGCACCGCTGCCCAGGCGGATGGCACCACTCACCACCTTGGCCGGTGTCGCCGCATCGGCATCCCATTCGCGCACGTAGCGTACCTGCGCCCTGCCCGCAAGATCAAAGTCAATGGTTTCTCGCACGGGGCTCTGCCCAGCAGAGGCCGCACTTTCCGGTACCGTGGATGCAAAGTGCATGGGCCAGCTCTCGGCCTGGGCCTTTTGCAGCGGCTGCGGCAGGTTCAGCGCCATACCCTGCAGATCGCTGCGCACGTCCACCAGGGGCACCCCACGCGCCATGCTGATGCGCAATTGGTAGGCCGCCTGCCCTTGCGCGAGCCGGGCCAGTTGCACGGCGGGCCCCAGCTCCTGCGCCTGCAGCAGGCCTTGTACGGTGGCGATGCCGCTGGCGCGGACATCCACGGCCGGGCCGTGGTCTACACCGGGAGGGAGTTTGCTCACGTCCATGCCGCCCGCAAACTGCACCGCTCCCCCCAGGGCCTCACCCTTCAAATCCTGCAATGCAAAACCATGTTCGGAAAACTGCACGGCCCCCGTGACCTGCTGCACCTCGGGCGCATCGCTGTGGAACTGGATGCGGTTGCCGGCCAGCAACACCTTGCCATCGACCTTGGCCTTTTCCATATGGTGCACCGGCAGATCAAGCTTGAGCTGCAACTGCGCTTCGCCATCGGCCTGCGTCTGCGCCAAAGCGCCATCGGTGAGTGCATCAATGTGCGATTTGCGCACCGTGTTCAACATATCGACCAGTGGCCCGCGCGCGCGGGCATTGACGGCGACCGTGGTGTCGTGAAAATCTGCAATCCTGGCCGTGGCCTGTTCCACGCGGATGCGCTCGTTGCCGTCCAGGATGCCTTTGGCCTGGTTGACCTGCATGCCCGGGCCGTCAAACACCAGCTCTCCCGAGAGGCGGTTGAGCTCCGGCCAGGGCTTTTCGCCCGGCAACAGGTGCGAAGCGGGCACGTAGGCATAACGCACATCGCGCACGGGAGCCGTGATGCGGAAAACGCCCTGCCCCCGCTCGCGGAAAGGCACATCCCACAGATCGCCTTTGATCTCGAACTGCACATTGCTCGCCTGGCCCGCCAGAATGGCATCGCGCACATAGTGGCGCGCATCGGGAGGGATGTGCAGCGGCAGATAGCGGTGAACCATGGTGCCATCGGCGCGCTCCAGCGCCCCTTTGAGCTGCAGAATGCCGGGAAAGCGAGACTTAGCTCCCGACTTTTCCGGATCAGCCGTGTGCCAGGACCAGCGCGCATGGCCCGCGGCGTGCGGATTGGCAAATTCCAGCTTCTCCGACTGCATCTGGATCTGGTCGCCCGCCACGGTCCAGCTCAGCTGGGTGTGCGCTGCGGTAATCGGCAGCAGTGGCTCCTCAAACACGGTAGGCAGATAAAGCGCCCCATCGGCAAAGCGCACGGTCGCCTCGCCCCCTGCGGCGCTGGCGTTCAGCTGCAAGTCGAGGCCGCGCAGGCCCCAATGCGCATCCCGCGCGCCGAGCACCAGTCCGCCATGTTCGTCGCGCGCTGCGTTGGCGCGCACGGGAGCAGCAGGCATGCCAAAGGCCAGGTGCCCCACATCGGCCTTGACGCGCCAGTCCTCGATCGTGTCGGCATCCCCGCCGCGCCAGTGCGCCGAGGCTTCACGGATCAGGCCTGCGGGCCGGTTGCTCACCAACCACTGGCGTACATCGGCAGGAATGGGCAACAGCCGCGCCAGCTCGGCCAAAGATGCGATATCGAGCGATTGCGCGCTGGCTTCCGTCTCACTGGGCTGCTTGCCCTGGGCATACACGTGGTTGATGCGCACACTGCCACCGGGCCACTGCTGGCCCTGGGCCGATTCCACGGCCAGCTTGTCGGTAAAGAGGCGAAAGCCGGTTGCATCGGCCTTGCCTCCCAGCCGTCCGTGTACCGAGCGCAGCAGCAAAATCGGAGTTTCGTCCGCCGGCTTGCTATATTTTTGAGAGCTACCAGCACTTACTGGTCGTTCACCAGCCGCAGCTTTTTCTTCGAAAAGCGCAAAATTGCGCCGCATGCCGACATCGCGCAATGCCACATCGGCAGTTCCATTCTTGATCTGGCCGCGTTCCACATCGATCCACAGGCGTGCAGAACCCAGCCCTTGCTGCAACCCGACCGAAGGCGGCAGGTAGGGTGCCATGGCAGCGGCATTGAGCTGCTTGGCCTCGGCGTAAAGCTGGCCGCTCCAGTGTTTCCAGTTGCCATCGTGCAACGCCCAGATCGGCTGGCGCATGCGGCCGCGCAGCTCCAGCACATCGCCCCAGTCGGCAGGCGGGCGGGCGCTGATCTGCCATTCATGGCGCAGGCCGGGGTTGCGCAGCAGAATATTCACATCGCGCAGGGTGACCGGCGGCAGGCCGCGCAACTGGTCGTCCCACACCACGCTGCCGCCTTGCAGCACCACTTCGCGCTGGCGGAACAGCCAGTCCGCCGCGCCGCTGGAGTCACTCTGCCCCGATGTCGCCACAGGAATCCCCGCCACGTGCACAGCGCCATCGACCGTGCGCTGCACCACCAGTTGCGGCGCAATAATAGCGATCTGCTCGGCCCGCAGTCGCAGCAGCGACGGTACCGACAGGGCAACTTTCACCTCCGGCAGTGCCAGACCGGCAGCGCCATCGGGCTGCAACAGCTGAACCCCCCGCGCCGCAATGGCGGGCACCAGGCCGTTGTCGCCATCGGCCTGCAGCGACTCGATGCGCACGGGTACGCCCAGCAGCTGCGACAAGCGAGATTCCACTTGCGGGCGAAAGTCATTGATACGCGGCACAATCCACCAGTGCAACGCCGCCACGGCCACTGCCAGGAGCAATGCCGCAACCAGCAAAAGCCTCAAAGCCCATTGCACCAGTGTGGCAAGAGGCCGGAGCAGTCGGGACGCGCGCACAGTCAATGAAGTCCAATCAGTAGGGGAAAGAAGAATTATGGCCCGCGGCAGCCTCGCAGCTTGCATTTCAGATGTGAACATTTGAACAGGCGCCGCCGATCCATTCTTTGAATAGCGCTATGGCACAAACGGATATCACCACCCAGCCGGCTCCCATGCAATTGCCCTCGCCGCTGGCAGCACACTCCCGCTTTTTCCAGCGCCTGCATCGCCGCTATGCCGACATGCTGGACATGCTGCCCGCTGGCGCTCCTGTGCATGCCACCATGCGTTCCACCCTGGAAGCACTGCAGGCCAAAGGCTACGACCTGGGTGCCTCGCTGCGCATCCTGCGCCAGCTGGTGATGGAGCGCCTGATCTATCTGGATTGCGATGACCACGCAACCCTCGCGGCAGTCACCCGCAGCGTCACCGAACTGGCCGAGTTGGCACTGGATGCCGCCACCGCCGCCGCCCGCGCAGAGCTGGATGTCGCACACGGCGCGCCTCAGGGCGCCGATGGCCAGCCAGTGCAGTTCTGGGTGATCGGCATGGGCAAGCTGGGCGCGCGCGAGCTCAATGTCTCCAGCGACATCGACCTGATCTATGTGTACGAACAGGACGGCGATACCGCCGGACGGCCGGACGGCCGGGGCAAGCTCAGCAACCACGAATACTTTCTGCGCGCCGTCAAGCGAATCTACCAATTGGTTGGCGACACCACCGAGCACGGTTTCGTCTTTCGCGTCGACCTGATGCTGCGCCCCAACGGCAACTCGGGCCCGGCGGCCATCTCGCTGTCGGCACTGGAAGACTACCTGCAGACCCACGGCCGCGAATGGGAGCGCTTTGCCTGGATGAAAAGCCGCATCGTCGCGCCGCTCGCCGACATTGCCACGCCCAACGTGCAGGCACTGCGTGGCGTGGTGCTGCCCTTTGTGTTCCGCCGCTACCTCGACTATGCCGTGTTCGACTCGCTGCGCAACCTGCACCGCCAGATCCGCGAGCATGCGTCCAAGCGCAGCGCCGGGCACCCGGAGCGCGCCAATGACGTCAAGCTCTCGCGCGGCGGCATCCGCGAGATCGAGTTCATCGTGCAATTGCTGCAGGTGGTGCGCGGCGGGCAGTTCCCCGAGCTGCGCTGCCGCCCAACCTTGGAAGCACTGGGGCGCCTCGCCCGCGCAGGCCTGATGGCCGATGCGACCGCCCAGGCCCTTGCCAATGCCTACACCTTCCTGCGCCAGGTGGAGCACCGCATCCAGTACCTGGACGACCAGCAGACCCACGTATTGCCCACGCGTGACGACGACCTGCTCTGGATGGCCAGAACCCTGGGCTACGACAACGAATGCGCCTTCCTGCACCAGCTCGATGCCCACCGCGAGCTGGTGGCCGAAGAATTCGACAAATTGCTGGGCGATACCAAGGGCTGCAGCTCCGGCCAATGCGGCGGCACCAAGGCCCCGGCAGCCCCGGAACTGGACGCCGTGCTGGCCCAGCTGCCGGGCAGCGTGCGCGAGCGCATCGAGCAGTGGCAGCGCAATCCCCGCTACGCCTACCTGAGCGACGGAGGCAAGACCCGCCTGGTGATGCTCCTGCAGCGCACCGCGCAATGGCTGGCCCAGGGCCAGGTGAGCGAAATCGCTGCCGTGCGCCTGGCCGACTGGATGGAGCCCTTGCTGCGCCGCGAAAGCTACCTCGCCCTACTGCAGGAACGCCCCGCTGTGCATGAGAAATTGATGCACCTGCTGGGCGCGGCCAAGTGGCCAGCCCGTTACATGCTGCAGCACCCTGGCGTGATTGATGAGCTGGCCAGCGATGCGCTGATGCACGAACGCTTCAACGCCCCCGAGTTCGAGACCGAACTGGAGCGCCGCCGCGCCGCACTGCAATCGACCGGAGAGGACGACGACGAAAACCTGCTGAACCTGCTGCGCCGCGCCCACCACGCGGAAACCTTCCGCACCCTGGCGCGCGATGTCGAAGGGCACATCACCGTCGAGCAGGTCGCCGATGACCTGTCGGCACTGGCCGATGCGGTGCTGCGCATCACCACACAGTGGTGCTGGCAGCGCCTGAAAAACCGGCACCGTGACGAGCCCCTGTTCGGCATCATCGGCTACGGTAAGCTGGGCGGCAAGGAACTGGGCTACGGCAGTGATCTGGACATTGTCTTTGTGTTCGACGACGCCGACGATCGCGCCCCCGAGGTGTATTCGGCCTTCGTGCGCAAACTCATCAGCTGGTTGACCGTCAAGACCGGCGAGGGCGACCTGTTCGAGATCGACACCGCCCTGCGCCCCAACGGCAATTCGGGCCTGCTGGTCACCAGCTTTGATTCCTACGCCAACTACCAGCAGCAGCGCGGCAGCAATACCGCCTGGACCTGGGAGCACCAGGCCATGACGCGGGCGCGCTTTGTTTTGGGCAGCGACGCCCTGGGCGCACGCTTTGATGCCGTGCGCGAAGCCGTCATCACCGCGCCGCGTGATGGCCAGGCGCTGCGTGACGAAATTGTCACCATGCGTGAACGCGTGCGCGGCGCTCACACCGTACCCACGGGCCTCTTCGATGTGAAACACAGCGTGGGTGGCATGATGGACGTGGAGTTTGCCGTGCAATACCTGGTGCTGCTCCACGCTGGCGCGCACCGCGAACTGATTCCCAACCTGGGCAATATTGCGCTGGTACAACGCGCCGAAGCCGCCGGTCTGGTGCCTGCCAGCGTCGGTCAGGCAGCCGCCAATGCCTATCGCGCGCTGCGCCGTGTGCAGCACGTGGCACGGCTGAACGAAACCCCGACGCAGGTGCCGCTGGGTGAATTGCAGCCAGAGCAGCAAGCCGTTCTGGCGCTGTGGCAAGCCGTATTCAACCCGGGCTAAATACCCCACACCCACCGCATTGCGACAAGGGTTTATACTTGGTTCCGACATCGGCGTGGGCGATCACTTGCACGCAAAGACCCGGCCGTTTGCACTAGTATTAATATTTACCCTATACTGAAACGCGATAGAAAATTACATTCGAAAACAATTAATTTGTTTATTTACAATACATTTTCTCCGGTGCTCTGGAACTTCGGGATTTGAGCCATACTCTATGAACAAGAGTTCAGCAGAGTGGCTTGCCCAAGCTGCAGAATCCCAGCCAGTTTAGTGTTGCGAAGTCTTTCAGGCCGTATGCGGTATGACTGCAAACCTGAGGTGCTTCTCCTCCCTCCCTCTCTATCATTCACTTCGGGACGCTTCGCAACTTTTTTCTTCCAAGGCCCAGTCTACGGACTGGGCCTTTTCTTTGGTGCGGATGGCTTTGGCGCGATGAAGCTGTCGGCAGCGGTGCGCAGAAGGAGGGGGTCTGCCCCGTATCAGATATCAGACCTGGGTTGGGTAGCTGCAAAGCTGGGCCGCGCTTCCAGACGCTCCAGCAATTGCGCCAGATTCGGATACTTGCCCTGCCAGTCCAGCTCCGGAAAGCGGAACAACAGCCACGCCAATGCGCATCCCACGGCAATGTCGGCCAGGCTCAGGTGGATGCCGTTGCCGGCAAAATAGCTTTTCTTGCCCAGGCCCAGACTCATGGCATCGAGCCCAGACCAGACCTTGCCCCATTGGCGATCAATCCATTCCTGGCTGCGCTGCTCAGGCGAGCGCCCGGCAAAAATGTTCTCCAGTCGCACCAGAACGGCCGCATCCAGCACGCCGTCGGCAATCGCTTCCCATGTGCGCACCTCAGCGCGCTCCCGGCCCACGCCAGGAATCAATTTGCCCACCGGCGACAGCGTATCGAGATACTCAACAATCACGCGCGAATCCACCAACGCCGCGCCATCATCCAATACCAGGCAAGGCACCTTGCCCAGTGGGTTGGCAGCAGTGATGGCCACCCTGTCCTGCCACACATCCAGCAGCTCCAACCGGTAGTCGAGCTTTTTCTCCGCCAGCACCACGCGGACCTTGCGTACGTAAGGGCTGGCGAGGCTTCCTAACAATTTCATAGCATTTAAGGTAATGGATTTGCGTAATCGTGGGAGCAAGGGTGGGCTGCACGGACCTTGCTGTAGGTCAACGTGCGCGGCACTGGTGTGGATTGTACCGAGCCAAATCCAGACTGCCGCCGCGGCAAAAGTGCAACTCCTACAATAGCGGTCCATGAGCCTGTCTTCCCTTACCGCCCTTTCCCCGCTGGATGGCCGTTACGCCTCCAAACTCGCAACCCTGCGCCCGATCATGAGCGAATACGGCTACATGCACCGACGCGTGCAGGTCGAAATCACATGGTTCATCGCGCTGTCGGACGCCGGTTTCGCCGAGTTTGCCCCGCTCTCCGAAGGCGCGCGCAGCTATCTGCACGGCTTGGTTGCCAACTTCTCCGAAGCAGACGCCGAGGCGATCAAGGAGATTGAAAAGACCACCAACCACGACGTAAAGGCGGTGGAATACTGGATCAAGGGCAAGTTCGATGCCCGTCCCGAGCTGCTCAAGGCGGCGGAATTCGTGCACTTTGCCTGCACCAGCGAAGACATCAACAACACCAGCCATGCGCTGCAGATCCGCGCCGGCCGTGACCAGGTCGTGCTGCCGGGCCTCGACCGCGTGGTGCTGAAGCTGCGCGAAATGGCGCACCAGTACGCCTCTGTTCCCATGCTCAGCCGCACCCACGGCCAGACTGCATCGCCCACCACCGTTGGCAAGGAGCTGGCCAACGTGACCGTGCGCCTGCAGGCCGCCATGGAGCGCATTGCCAACGTAAAGCTGCTCGCCAAGATGAACGGTGCCGTCGGCAACTACAACGCCCATCTCTCGGCCTGGCCCGAATTCGACTGGGAAGCCTTCAGCAAGAACGTGATCGAGAAGCAGGAGCCGCAGGGCCTGGGACTGAGCTTTCAGCCCTATTCCATCCAGATCGAGCCGCACGACTACATGGCCGAGCTGTTCGATGCAATTGCCCGTGCCAACACCATCCTGATCGACCTCTCGCGCGACATCTGGGGCTATGTCTCGGTCGGTTACTTCAAGCAGCGCCTCAAGGCAGGCGAGATCGGCTCGTCCACCATGCCGCACAAGGTCAACCCCATCGACTTTGAAAACGCCGAAGGCAACCTGGGCCTGGCCAACGCGCTCCTGCGCCACCTGGCCGAGAAGCTGCCGATCAGCCGCTGGCAGCGCGATCTGACCGATTCGACCGTGCTGCGCAATATTGGCGTGGCCATGGGTTACACGGCCCTGGCCTACGCTTCGCTGATGACCGGGCTGAACAAGCTGGAATTGAACGAAGAGCGCCTGGCCGAAGACCTGGACAATGCCTGGGAAGTGCTGGCCGAGCCCATCCAGACCGTGATGCGCCGCTACGGCGTGCAAGGTGCATACGAAAAGCTCAAGGAAGTCACGCGTGGCAAGACGGTGCTCGCCGAAGACCTGCACCGTCTGATCAACGGCCTGGAAATCCCCCAGGCCGACAAGGATCGTCTCCTGGCAATGACACCTGCCTCGTACACCGGCAAGGCGGCCGAGCTGGCCAAGCGCATCTGACCCTGTCACCGGGCATTCCGCCCGGTTTTTTAATAAAAGTAGCTGCTGGTGCGTACCCCAAAAACGCAAGCAGCTATTATTTTTGAAGCATTACCCGCCATGGCGCTCAAATCCACGGTCTACAAGGCCAACCTGTCGATTGCAGACATCGACCATAACTACTACGCCGACCACAACCTGACCCTGGCGCGCCACCCCAGCGAAACCGACGAGCGGATGATGGTGCGCCTGGTGGCCATGGCGCTCAATGCCCACCAGTTGCAGGATTTGTGCAATGGCGATGGCACCCTGGGTTTTGGCGCAGGCCTGTCCGACCCCGATGACCCGGATGTCCACCTGACCGATTTCACCGGCGCCAAGCGCGTATGGATCGAAGTGGGCCAGCCCGAGGAGAAGCCCATCACCAAGGCCTGCAACAAGTCGGACCACATGCTGGTGTACTGTTTTCACCACGCCGCCGAAGTATGGTGGAAAGGCCTGGAAGGCAAACTGGCGCGCCAGGAGAAGCTCGAAGTCTTCCGCCTGCCCTCCGATGTGTCGCAGGAGCTGGCCCGGCTCGCCGAGCGCAGCATGCAGCTGCAGGCAACCATTCAGGAAGGACAGCTGACGCTCTCCAGCAACCTTGGCACCGTGTTCGTGGAGCCGATTCGCTGGAAATAAGCCATCCGCTGCTGCAAAAAGCCCCCATCGACTGGTTGAGGCGACGCCACATACGCCGCTGGAAACCATGAAAACAATAGCTGCTGGCGCTTATGTATCAAGCGCCAGCAGCTATTTTCATTCAACGAGCTTGACAGGTACGCCGCCCAGAGCACGCTCGGCATAGCGGTTGAAACGCCACGCCGAGCCATCGGCCGTAATGCGCTGCCACACGGCGCGCTTTTGCACGGGCGAGTACGACAGCCAGTGCTGTACCTCTTCGAAGCTGCGCCCGCAGCCCTTGCAGAAACCATCGCCCTGGCTGGTGGAGCAGATCGCGATGCAGGGCGTATCCGGCGTGGTGTCATACCAGGCAAGCCAGGCAAACATCGCCTCGCCATCCAGCGCGCCGGCGTCTATCTCGGAAACGCGCCCAAACACCATCTGCGCATACACCTCGGCCAGGGCGCACACTTCGGGTGCCAGCGCCAGCCCCGGGCCACTGGGCACCCGTTGGCGCCAGTGGTTGATGGCGGCCTCGATGTCGGTGATGTAAATACGCTCCATAACCCTGGCGATCATAGACCGCAGCATCTGCCAGTCGGGCAAGCCCATGACAATTGCCCTGCGCGCTTTGGGCTTGAAAAAGCCGGGCCACGGGCAATACTCCGACGCCGCGCCGGGGCTTTTCACCCATTGTTCGCTGGCATGTGTTTCAATACCGGCTGACGAAGGGGAGTAGCTCCCGTCCAAGCGCTGCCTGCGGCAGGTGTGGGGACAGATAATGCGTCGTCAATACGAAGCCTCAACAGCTTCCGGCGCGTTAGGTTCATGGCGACATGATCTGAGCAAGACCTTTGAAAACCATGGTGCCGCACCACAGGTTTTTCGAAGCCACTGCCCCTGCCTGCGCGCTCGCCGCAGCGGAACACGTCGCCTCTTCAAACCTGTAACGACACCCCATCGCTGGCGGTTTTCCAAAACCGGCCGGTTTCTCAAAATAGGTGCTTACATGGATTTGGATTTTCTCACGCACACACCCTTCTGGATCGCCCTCGGCCAGATCATCATCATCGACATCCTGCTCGGTGGCGACAACGCCGTCGTGATTGCGCTGGCCTGCCGCAAACTGCCTCCCGAACAACGCCGAAAAGGCATCATCTACGGTACTGCCGGTGCCATTGTGCTGCGCGTCATCCTGATCGCCTTTGCCATGGTGCTGCTTGCGCTGCCTTTCCTCAAGGTCGTGGGTGCCATCCTCCTCGTGTGGATCGGTATCAAGCTGGTGGCTCCCGATGAAGAGAGCCATGACAACATCCAGGGCAGCGACAAGTTGCTGGCGGCCATCAAAACCATCATCGTGGCCGACCTGGTCATGTCGGTGGACAACGTGATCGCCATTGCCGGTGCCGCACAAAGCTCCGGCGAGCACCAGATGCTGCTCATCATCCTGGGCCTGCTCATCTCGATCCCGATCATCGTCTGGGGCTCGCAACTGGTCATCAAGCTGATGGAGCGCTATCCTGTCATCATCGTGGCTGGCGGCATGCTGCTGGGCTGGATTGCAGGTGGCATGCTCGTGACCGACCCCGTGTTTGTCAACACCGAGAAATGGACCTGGATGCCCAAGCTGGGCACGACCGACGAAAAGGGCATGGCGGTGATCTCCACCTCGCTGTACTGGATAGCCCATGTAGGCGGCGCACTGCTGGTGCTGGCACTGGGCAAGTGGATCGCCAGCAAAAAGACTGCGGAACTCTCGGCAGAAAAGTCCCACTAAGCGGATACAGCCACATTTTCCTTCAACCACCGGGCGGCGCCCAAAGCGCCCCCCGGCCCACCTAGGCCACTTGGATGAACGTAAAAATAGTCTTTGTAGATGACGCCGCTTTCGCCCTGCAACGCTTGACGGAGCGAGCAGCCAGCTGCGAAGAGCACTGGGTGTTGGTGGCTTGCGCCCCCAAGATCACCCGCCGCGCCAGCCGCTGGGGCAACCGCAGCACGCTGGACAAATGGCGCAACAAGTGGGCCAAGAACCTGTTTGAAGGCCTGATCCCGCAAAGCCCTCTGCTGCAGAGCGCACGCGTGTCCACCCACATCTCCGAGGTGAGCGTTCAGCAGATGACTGCCCAGCTGCATGCCGAATACCCGGAAGCTGAAGTGCTGGACTGGCGCCGCCCCAAGGCCATCTCGGAGCCGCCTTCGGCCGATTTTGTGCCCCACCGCGCCAAGCTGGCAGGCTCGCTGCTCAGCGTACTGGGCGTCTGCTTTACCTTGGCGCTGGATTGATCAAATCACCAGCCCGCCCTCACCGGGCCTCTCCCATCAAGCACCTTCGGGTGCTTTTTTGTTGCCTGGGGAGCAACTGTCACTGGGCGCGAGTCTCGCAATAGCGACACTCACATCCGATATTGGAGAAATGGGATGACATGACGCAGCTACTGCAATCCGCTATGCTGCCCAACCATGAAACTCCTCATCAAATGGCTCCTCTCTGCCCTCGCCCTGCTGTGCGTGGCCTATCTCTATAGCGGCGTAGAAGTGCGCAGCTTTGGTTCAGCACTGATTGCAGCCCTGCTGATCGGCCTGTGCAACGCTATCGTGCGCCCGATTCTGGTGGTACTGACTTTGCCAGTGACAGTGATCACCTTGGGCCTGTTTCTCTTCGTGATCAATGCGCTGATGTTCTGGGCCGCATCGGGAATCGCAGGCAGCGGCTTTCAAGTGCATGGCTTCTGGGCCGCGCTGATCGGCTCGCTGCTCTACTCCATCATCAGCCTGGTCATCGAATCACTTACGAGCCGCCTGCTCTTTCGCGAGTGATTGCATCTCGCGCAGGCGCGTATCGATGATCGAGGCCTCGTAGTAATCGGTGCGGTTCTGGCTGCTGCGCGCCATGTCCTGCCCTGCACGCAAGCGGTCTACGGCAGCCGCATAGTCGTACTGGGCGCTGCGCGCCTCCGCTTCGGCACGGATTGCGCGCAAGGGCTGGCCTTGCAGGCGGAATGCCGTCGCCAGCGCTTGCCATGCAGCAGCGTCCTTGGGAGACTGCGCCGTCAGGCTCTGCAAGGCATTGCTGGTATTGCGCAGCACATCGGCATGCTGCGCCAGGGCTGTGGACGGCAACTGTGCCAGGGCCTGCGCATCCAGTATTGCAACGGCCCGATCCAGACCACCGATTGCCGATGATGGCGCAGCAGTCGAGTTCGTTGGCATCGCCAGCGGGGTGCTGGCGTCCGCATCCGATATGCGCAGTGATTTGTCTTCGCCCCGGCTGATGACCGCTTCATTGACCAGACCCGTCGCCGCATTGCTGACCGTCGTCGTCTGGCGAGCAGCGGGCGCTTGTGGATTGGCAACAGCCGCACTGGCCAGCTTGCCCAGTGCAGCCAAGGCGGCATCCGGCGCCCGGTTGGCCAGTGCCAGATCGGCGCGCAGCAGCCCGGCCTGCCGGGTGGCATCCGGGTGGCCCTGCACCAACGCGTCCAGTTGGTCCAGCGCCGCCCGCATTGCATCACTACGGCCCAGCTGGCTATTGGCCAGCGCCGCCAGATACCAGCCACCGGCACGCTGCCCAGCCGTCTTGGCGGCAAACTCGGGCGCCTGCGTCAGTTGCACCCATTGCTGCAGTACGGCGGGCTCCGCCTTGGACAGCACCTTGGCCCGCGCCGACATCATCTGCGCCACCATGCCTGCATCCTGCGGCTGGCGCGCTGCACTGCTGGGCAGGCGCGACTGCATATCGGCAATCCGCTCCGTGGTGAGCGGGTGGGTGCGCAGATAGGGCCAACTGCCGTTGTCATTCATGCGGTTGGCCTGCTGCAGCTTTTCAAACATCGTGACAAAGCCCGCCTGCGAGTACCCTGCAGGCTGCATCAGGCCCATGCCGGTGCGATCCGCCTCGCGCTCCATATCGCGCGAAAAGTTCAGCTGCGTCTGAATGGCGGCAGCCGTCCCGCCCATCATCAGGGCCTGCGCCGCAGCCGGGTTCTTGCTGGCAGCCAGTGCGCCCAACAGCATGCTCGCAATCATCACCGGCGTCATGCGCTTTTGCTGCGCCATCATGCGTGCGATATGCCGCTGGGTGATATGGCTCAACTCGTGCGCCAATACCGACGCCAGCTCGTCACGGCTACCCACCACCGCCACCAGACCCGTCTGTACCCCCATGAAACCGCCAGGCAGCGCAAACGCGTTCACGGTCGCATCCTGGATCAGCATCACCTGCCAGGCAAAACGCTCCTGCAACTCGACCGTCAAGGTGCCGCGCTGCTTGGCGGCAGCCATCAATTCCTGCCAGATGCTGTTGACATAGTCGTACAGAATCGGGTCGTCGATGAATTGCGGATCGCGGTAAATCTCGCGTGCAATATCGTCACCTAGACGCCGCTCCTCGCTGGTCGTCATCTCGGCGCCTTCGCCCATGGCTGGCAAACTCCCCTGGGCGTGGGTCGCCATAGGAGCCAGCGCAGCTGAAACTATCAAATTAGTAGCTAACAGCGCACATCCCGTACGCGCAAACAGCCATTTTTTCATCAAAATTCCGTGTAGCAAAAGATATGACTCCCGGTCGGAGTCAAGGCATTGCCTGTCGCAATCTCCATGCAGGCAACGATAACGCTAACACGTATGATGAAGCACCCTCGCACAAGTTGCACATGCTGCGCAGAGACAAGAGATACCAGCGATTGAGATTGAAAGCACACGCCATGAATGAACTCACCCACTTCGACGCCCAGGGCCAAGCCCATATGGTGGACGTAGGCGCCAAACCTGCCACCCACCGCATTGCCATTGCAGAAGGCTACATCACCATGCAGCCAGAAACCCTGGCCATCATCCAGGCTGGCACCGCCAAGAAAGGCGACGTTCTGGGCGTGGCACGCCTCGCCGGCATCATGGCCGCCAAGAAAACCAGCGATCTGATTCCGCTATGCCACCCCATTGCGCTAACCAAAGTGTCAGTGGATTTTGAAGTGCTGCCGGAGAAAAATGCTGTCCGCTGCGAAGCCCGGACGGAGACGGTGGGGCAGACGGGGGTGGAGATGGAGGCCCTTGCTGCGGTGCAGATTGCGCTATTGACTATTTATGATATGTGTAAGGCGGTAGATAAGGGGATGGTCATGAATAGCGTGTGCTTGCTAGAAAAACACGGCGGCAAAAGTGGTAGCTTTATCGCTTAAACCAATTTCTAGGCGATCATTTTCTTATTTATAAAAACCAGACGCTTGTCAAGCATATATTTAATAACATAGCCAATCACCAATCCAATCAGCCCTCCAACATACCGCATCACTTCACCAGCAAACAACCAATGGAATAGTACCTCCATTCCCCAAAAGACAAAAGTGGTGATCACCCCCATCAAAGAGTAGAGCACAAAAATCTTGGCTTCATGCTGGGCACTGCTTGCTTGAAAACGGAATATCCAACGCTTGTCCAGCACATACTTCACCACCAAGCCAATCCCAGTGCCTACCAACATGGAAAGGGCAATACGATAAGGCCCGTCATAAAGCTGATTACTCAACCACTGGCTGCCAAGGTTGGCTGCAATGGAGATCCCCGCAAACGTTGTATAAAGCAATGCAAGCGGCATCACAGACGGATCCGACGAAAGATAATTTCAGGGATATTTTTTATAATCTGCATTATCCCCCACCAAAACCATGGCAAATAAACCACCGCCTTGCGCCGGTCTATGGCACGGATAATACCGCGTGCAACCACCTCCGGAGACGCCCACAATGCACCTTTCTTGAAGCCAGCCGTCATCGGTGTATCCACAAATCCAGGTTTGATAACAAGAATATTGATGCCCTTGGTTCTCAAACGCTGCCCAAGTCCAGAGAAAAACGCCGACACGGCAGCTTTCGCGCTCCCATAAAGATAATTACTGGCCCGTCCTCTGTCACCTGCAACTGAAGAGATCACCGCCAGTGTTGCCCCGCGCTGCAAGTAGGGGACCATCACAAGCCCCAAACCAATAGTTGATGTTCCGTTGGTCGAAAATTCACGCAAGGCAGTCTCCACTGATGCATCACACTTTTCCTGAGAGGGCAAGGTTCCGTGGGCGATCAGAGCTATATCTATGCCACCAAGTGCCGCCCGAGCGGCCTCCAGCATCGGAGCATGCTGGTCAAAACTATTGACATCAAGCTCCCAAGTCTTCGTATCGGCTGCACCACGCACTCGCAAATCATCTGCCACCGCGTCAAGTCGCTGAAGATCACGCCCCACCAAAAAAAGCGCTGCACCGCGCTTTGCGTATTCGCGCGCAACGGCTTCCGCAATAGCAGAGTATGCCCCAATAATAATTACTCTTTGCATGAAAATCTCTCAAGCCATTACACGACGCCAGAATGCCGATGAAAAATTGGGGTCGATATAGCGCGAAAACTCCTGCCATCGCGGATATCCTGCCCGAAAAAGTTGCCCTGACATATGCGCATCCTTGGCAGGGTAGATAGCCCCGCCAGCCCCTGCAACTATCGCATCAAGGCGATCAAACAGCTTTAAAACACTTTCTCCATTGTTTCGAAAATCCAGCGCCAAAGTGGTACCCGCGCGCGGAAATGAAAGCATTCCAGGCGATGGTTTATTGCCAAATTCTTTCAACACTGCCAAAAATGACCCGTTCCCACTACGAGAAATTTCGCGCAATAGATCTTTCACCGCATCCCTAGCAGTAGCAGATGGCAGCACACACTGATGCTGCAAAAATCCCTTGGGCCCATATATTCGATTCCAATGAGAAATGCCATCAAGTGGATAAAAATAGCTCTGATAATGTGTTAAAGCACGTTTTCTGCGCGTAAACTGGCGCCAATAATATAGTGTATTAAAAGGACGCAACGTCAGAGCGTTGACCAGAGAAAATGGCGGCACCAGTGGCATGCTTTGGCGAGCTACAGTCGCTGGGGTTGGTGCATTTGCGTCACCGCTGACATGGTCACCACGTAAAAAATGACCTCGCCCCAGGTGCTTGCCACTTGCTAGACAATCAATCCAAGCCACCGTGTATTCAAATTGGTCTGCAGACTCTTGAGAAAGCGAGAAAAAATCATCTAATGTGTCAAAACGGATTGATTCTGTCTCCAACCATGGACCCGGAACCCGACGCAGCTGCAACTCTGCTGACAAAATGACTCCAGTCAACCCCAACCCGCCGATAGTTGCAGAGAACAAAACATCACCTGGCTGTAATTGCTGCCGAGAGCCATCACTACGCAACAACTCCAGCGCACGCACATGGCAGCCAAAGCTGCCGGTGCGATGGTGATTTTTGCCATGTACATCATTGGCGATAGAGCCACCAACGGTAGCGTAACGGGTTCCAGGGGTCACCGGCAGAAACCAGCCCTGCGGTAGCACTACGTCAAGCACCTCCGCCAACGTTACTCCAGCCTCGCAGCACAGCACACCACTGGCAGCATCAAAGGCGATAAAGCGGTCCAGTGAGCGCACCATCAGCAGCGAACCTCCCGGGTTGAGGTTGCTGTCGCCATAGCTTCGCCCTGCTCCATGGGGCAACACCGTTCCATCAAACGCAGGCAGGTCGGTATGTCTATTGACTACCGGGAGCAAGCGTTGCGTATTCTTCGGACAGTGCGGATAACGCCCCCAAGATTGGCCGGTGACACGGCCCGCCGACGGTTCGCTCATGGATGCTCCTGATTGGGCCTCATGTCGCCAACACAACCGCGATCGCACATAAGCAGATTACCACCAAGCTCGCCTTGTCGGATGCCGCAAACACAATCGGGTCATCATGCATGCCTCCTCGGTGAGCCACCATCCACATATGACTCACCCAATAAAGCAACATAGGGCATAGTAACCAAAGCAGCTTGGGCTGGTGATACAGCGTGAGACTCTCAGGGCTATTGATATAGAGCGCCAACACCAGCACACCAATATAGCCAGCGGCAGCACCCAGCGATTCAATCAATGGCAAATCCATCGTGTCATATCCGCGCCCGGACGCGCCCCCTTTACCGGCAGCCTGGGCGGCGTGCAACTCAGTATAGCGCTTGAGCAATGCCAAACTGAGGAAAATGAACATCGAAAACGACAATAGCCAGAAAGACAAGGGCGCGCCAATCGCAGCCGCTCCAGCAATGATTCGCACCGTATATAACGCCGCCAGCAATATCACATCAATCATCACCAATCGCTTGAGATGGAGTGAATAACTCACAGTCAACAACCAATAGCCTAGCAGCACCAAAGCGAATTTCCAGCCACACCATGCAGCCAATATGAAACTGACCACGGTAAGCACAACAGCAGCAAATAGGCCCTGCAACACTGGTAAATCACCGGCTGCAAACGGACGTTTGCATTTACGCGAATGCTGACGATCGGAAGACAGATCAAGCAAATCATTCAGCAAATAAACACCCGATGCACACAGGCCAAAAGCCAGAAAGGCCACAGTCGCTTGCACCAGTGCTTCTGGCTCCAAAACACGGTGTGCGGCTAACAATGGCACAAATACCAGCAAATTCTTGGCCCATTGGTAGATGCGCATGGCCTTAACCCAGGTGCGCAAGCGATACAGGCCGCCACGCGCGGTTGTGGGCCAATGCGCCCGTACCTGTGTCAAAAGGCCCGCCTTCTCAGCCAAAGCATCACTGCCAACTACCAATCCTGTGGCTGCATGTTTCCATACCTGCAGATCTACGTCGCTATTGCCAACATAGTCAAAGCCGCGCTCGCCAAAGCGCTCCACCAATTTTTCCGCCTTGTGCCGCCCAGCCAGATTGGAGCAGCCATCACTCGCCATCACTGATTCAAACAATCCCAAATGATCGGCAATTGGCTGCACCAGTAATGCATCGGACGCTGTGCACAATACACGCGGACGCTGAGAGGTTGTGCGTAATAGCTCCAGTATACGCATGTCATACGGCAAAGTGTTGGCAGTGACCTCAACACGGGTAGCTATTTCGCGTTTGAAAGCAGCCTTGCCCTTTAGTAGCCAAAAGGGCAATAAAAACAAATAAAGCGGATTTTTTGTGAAGAGTAATAAAAGGGATTCATACAATAAGTCACTACGTAGCAGGGTTCCATCGAGATCAATGCATAAGGGGCAATCAATCACGCTACCAATGATTTTTTTTTCAGTCATTTTTCAGCGATTTACAGAAACCGCAGTCGCGGGAACTCCCACTATCTGCCATGTGTAATTCCAACCAGATGAAACTCCATAGCAAGATAACGGAGATTTATCGGAAATAGGGACACCCGGCAATCCAATTGCTTCTCTGTCAAAATTATCAAATATTTCTTTATAATATCCAGTATTTAATCGCCATACTGCCTTAAATCTTCCTTTTGCAAATAATGGCTTCCTGACTACCATATCAACATCAGCATAAAGATCCGAAAGTGCTTTGTCTACGATTTTATTTTCTCCAGAAACCATAGACTCCAAATACCCTGCAGGTAGGGCTCTTTCATGATGCCCAATACGCGATTTTGACTTGGCAGGTAGTCTCGCCAAAAAGGGCTCAGCAAGTGCCATAGGGTCGATCCATCTGACCGTTTTCTCCGACGCAAATCCAGCCATACCTATAGCACATCGAGTGTACAAACCAGGCAGCACCAATCCCGCTTGAAACCAAGGATGCAAGGTCCACCCGCCTTGTCTTAAAGATGGAGAAAGGCCAAGCCATTGGTAATAAAACCCTCGCTCGTCCGCAATGCCATTTTCTATAACGGCCTGATTAAAATTAGGCGGAGAAAATACCGTAAGCATTAATGAATTAAAAGACAATAACAAATAACTCATTAATAAAGAAACGAGAACCCTTCCAGCCACACAAGAAAAAAGCAATGCCGCGAGTAGTGTCGGCATACTCAAGAACCGCCCCCCCATATAGTCAGCGCCAACATAGAATAGATATGCAGTAAAAAGCAATATCCCCAAAGAAAAAGCCAAGAAACGCTTGTTTAAAAATCCTGAAATTATTCCCAAAATGAGAATAGGTAGAGTAACCTTATCGTTCTCATATATCCATTGAAAATAATAAACTGCTTGAACAAACCGATCTTGAACAGCCAATCCCGTGCCAACTTTCGCAAGCGCCGTATTAGGAACTGGTGATCCGTAATAAAACAAAGAAAAAATAACCCACGAAATTATTGGAATTAGACCTATAAATATACGGCCCCATCTTCGATCTTGGAAGCATAGAAATAAAAAGGCAGGGAAAAATAGAACAACAGCATCAGGACGCGTTAAAAACAATAGAGATATCAGCAACGAAGCCAGACCAGCATCCTTTCGCTCAATCCACATCCAGAAAAATAAAACTGCAAGCAAATGCAGAAGTGGATTTTCCAGGCCCGAACTAGAATAATCAACAAATGACCTAGACCAAAGCAATGAGCATATAGGAAAAAGTGCCCACCAACGATGATTCTTTAAAGCTCGATAGGAAAAGTATAGCGTCAGTACTAAAAGAAAATACGATAAGAATATGACTACATAAAACGGATCATCAAACAATCCTGTCAAAGGGAGCAGAATAAAAAACCAAAGAGGGTGCGTATAAACCTGTACACGCTCCCCTGAATTCCATACCAAACCCAACCCATCAAGGGTGTTATTTATGACACGAAAGGTAATGAAAGCATCCTCTGCGACCCATGCTGTCTTATAGAATGCCATCGTGAAAATAAGCACAATAGCGATAAAAATCAAATTTCTTGATTTTTCGAACTCTTCGTTTATTTTCATAATTCACCAATCAATAAGGATCGAGATCAATCCATGCCTTGGGCAATAAAGATTTCTTATCAATCAATACCGTCCATACATTTTCAAAATATCTCACAGGCAGCCATAATATTTCTCCACTTTCTTGACCTGCATTTGCAATGGCGTCTCTAATCACTGGCAATTGCTCAGGATATTTTTGAATCAATTGGTCAACAGGCTTCGCTTTGCTTGCGATTAAATCGTAACCGGTATTCAACGATCTATAATATTCTGGTAAAAACTGAATATCCTTCCCATTCAGCGCACTAAAGATCAACTCTGTTCTTTCTCGTGGATCTTCAGGCATAGGAGTCCAAACATATTTCGGCCCTGTCCAACTACGCTGCCTCCACTGTAACTCTGGGGCCTTCGACAAGTCCTCGTCCGTAACATCTCCGGCTGCCACGACCTCAAAGCCATCTACCGCGAAAACAATAAATACTGGACGTGCAGCTGTAATTGCATGCATACCATATACAAGCGCAGAGGCTTGAATGATCGCAACGACTATATAATCTCGAAATAATACCGAACGCGTTTTTTTTGGCGTGTAAATTACCAAGCTAATGAGCGGCCCCAGTATAAAATCAGAAATCGTTACCAGAAGAAAAAGTTTGGCCCCCCCCAGCATTTGATGAAAAGGAGCAGGAAACCAAATTTTAAATACTAGTAAAGCACAAAGCGCCGCCACAATAAGCGTAATGAGCAGATGCACAGTCGCAGCTCTAAGCTTGCCAAGCAAGATTTCGCGCTGCATCATTTGTAGCTTTCAAAGGCTTCTGGTAGTACTTGGCTTCTCAGTTCTTCGCATGTTTTTCTTACATCCTCTTTGCTGTCCTGCCATCTATTGCAAAATAACAAAACTGCACCGCTCATATTTTTTATATATCTATTTTTTCCGAAGTAATAAATATCCTTTTGCGCGTCCACAGTTGCTTTTGCCTTCGAATAATCACCAGTCAAATACTCAATTGTTGCCCTTTGCAAAGCGACCGGCACTCGTTGTCCTGATCCGAAATACCATTCGGCTATCTTGTTATATTTAGCCGCTGCCTTTAGATCTCCATCAAACGCAAGTTTGGCATTTGCATAGTCCATGAGTGATCCGCCGACTTGCTCAGACGTCAACCCTAAATCAATCAGCATTTGCCTTCCATTTTTAATCGATTGAAAGTCTGGCATTGCGTACATAATACCTTCCATGTACTTCACAGCTTCTGCATCACCCTTTCTAGTCAAAAGATTGGCATATAGAATCTGCTCCGGCACCCCAAGACCTCCATTAATCTCTTTGAGACGCTCGATTTCTTTCTCAACTAAATCAAAACGTTCTTCTGTCAGTGCAGCTTGCATATAATTGTAGCTAACCACACCTGCATCAGGTGTAGATTGATGCGCCCACGCCCATAAATTCAGCGGTGTTTTCCAAACTGGAATTGTTGTAATTGTCACCAAGCTCGCAAGCAACAGCCACCCGACCATACCAACTGTCACCATTAACTTCATTGCTCTGGCAGAAATATAATTTCTCAAAAATCTGATCTTCCTCAGCTCTAATGACGCAACAAAAATCCCCAAAAAGGCGAGCGGCAATGTCATGAATCGGTCTTGCACCAAGCTACCTGCTATCCATAGCGGAATGATGTGAAGCACCAGAGAAAAACTGATCAAGGAAGCTAAAAGCATCCACGCCCAGACCTTGCCCTTCCATACCGCCTTCCATATTGAGAAAGCTATAAAGAAAGCCATCAGCGGGTAGATTACTAAACTATAACTAGACCACCAATCCAAATCGCCATAAGGATAAAAAAGACTAATTCTACCAAAAGGAAGGAAGGCAAGAATTGCATACTCTTGCAATGTTTGCATTGGGAGCAATGTTTTTACAATGGCTTCAAAATGCTGAAAATTGATTGTGGAATGATAGATTCTCGAAACCGTTACTGTCCGAAGAATGCCATATAAAACACCAAAAACAATTAATGCAAAGAATGTTTTTCTCTCTTGCGAAAAAATTTTTATGATGGAACTCAGTCCCTTTTCAGTACCGCTACTTGAAGCCAAGCCAACGCATATTAATAAAAATGGTAAAACAACTCCGAGCTCTTTTGATAAAAGCGCCAAAATAAAACAAAAACCTATAACTAATGACTTTAACCATCCAGTTATTTTCTGGCTAACGAATATACAGCACGCCAACAGACAGAACGTCGTGCACATCACATCAAATCGCCCAGACACCCATGCAACAGCTTGAATTAAAGCAGGGTGAACTGCATAAAAGCCGGCTGAAAAAAGAGCACGAATCTGGACATTTTTAAATCCTGCTTTTTCCAAGATTTGGCATGCCAGCCAATATACTAGAATGACGTTCAGTGAAAATAGCAATAAATTAATTGCATGCGAAATAACAGGATTTTGACCAAATATATGAAACTCGATGAACCATGTTAAGAAAATCACGGGGCGAAAATATGTTGTCCCTTCTAGCACTGGTTGAGATATCAGACCCCAGCTCAGTGGCTGCGTCATCAAATCGTTCTTATCCAAAAATATAACACCGTCGTCCCACACATAAGCAAAACCTAAACTCTGCGCGTACAAACACCATGTCAATGCCAATAAAAGCAGTATGGCCGCCTTTTTTTTGTAATACCATTCATTCGACATGTGAATCATCCATTAAATTTTTAAGCAAACACGAAATAAAGGCCCTAAAGGGCCTTACGTTGAGTCAATATTTCATGTAAATTATGGTTTACACGCATTTGGCAGATATTTTGTCTCAATAGTCGTACCACTCCCGGTATAACCATCTAAAGAGGTATTTCCGCATACCCATGCAATACCTCCATTACCAGTACTAAAAGTCAAACGCTGCCCATTGGCCTTGCCAGTTGTCATGTATGCAGAAATTATTCCTGAAGGAAAAGTGCCACCAATTGTTGCCGCCACCGACGCATATTTTCCAGCAACTGTAGCATTGAGCTGCCCCGTGCCAGCAGTGACTGCGGGTCCCACTAGAGTGGGCCAGGTATTTTTGTCAGTTGCCCATTCCGCCAACGGGTTTTTCAAACCGGCCACCATTTCAACCGCATCTACCACCTGACTGCGAGTCAAGTAATCTTGATATGCAGGCAAAGCCACAGCAGCCAGAATTCCGATGATCGCCACGACGATCATCAATTCGATCAAGGTAAATCCCTTGCTTTTCAGATTTATCATCATGCCCCCCGATATCGAAATAGAAAGGGGGCCGTAGCCCCCTTTTTTTAACTTAAGCCGCAGCCTTATGGCTTGCAGGAGTTTGGCAAATACTTGGTTGCAATCGTGGTATTCGCGCCAGTTACACCATCTACTGTCGTATTGCCGCATGCCCAAGTGCTGCCGCCGTTGCCAGTAGTCAGCGTAAGGTTTGTACCAGATGCCTTGCCGGTTGTCATCGCTGCCGTGATTGTACCCGCTGGGTAAGTACCACCAATAGTGGTATTTACGGTCGAATACTTACCAATGACGGTTGCATTCAATTGACCAGTGGTCGCAGTTACAGTAGGACCAACCAGCGTAGGCCATGCATTCTTGTCAGCGCCGTACTCTGACAGAGGGCTCTTCAAGCCACCAGACAAGGTAACGGCTTCAGCCACTTGACCGCGGGTGATGTAATCTTGATATGCAGGCAGCGCCACAGCAGCCAAAATACCGATAATCGCCACAACGATCATCAGTTCGATCAGGGTGAAACCCTTTTGCATCTTACGCAGCATGTTGAAACCTCTCTATGGAATCTGTATTGAAACTAGTAGCCAGATCACAGCGACTTGGCTTGTGAGTAGTAGTGCAAGCGCCGTGCCAACTTTTGGCGGTGAGCATCAGCTTGCGTGAGGCTGACAAAACTGCGGCTTTTTGTTAATTGATTGTTGCAAACAGGCATTTTTGTCACATTCGGCCTGGCTCGACATTTTTGTCATTTCGCAGACCATCCGCCAGCCGGCCTCAACCTCCCCCTCTCAAGTGACAACGGCACCCGAAGGTGCCGTTGGTCTAGAGATTGAAGGAGTGAGCAGACAATCATCAACTCAAGAACTCATACTCCATGCCCGCCAACTCAATCTTGTCGCCACCTTTGACCACCGCTTCGGTAGTGCTCAGTGCGCGACCATTGAGCTTGGCATCGGTAGCACCGTCTACCTTCGAGACCACGTAGCCCTTGCCGCGTCTGGTGAAGGCCACTACTGCGATGCCAGGGCGGCCTACGGCGGTCACGATCTTGGAGAGCATCACATCTTCATCAGCACCCTTGACTGCGCGCAGGTGGGCACCAGCGTTATAGGGCGATTCCTCATGATGGGGAAATGCTGCGGGCGACGTGGATGGGCCTTCTTCATGCGACTCGTTCTCGGGCAGCATGTGGGGCACGGGGACGGACAGCGCTTCGGTATAGAAGCCGCCATTGGGCGAGCCGGTTTCCGGTGCAATGGAACTCATCAGAAAGCGGATGCGGCATTTGCCGATGTCGAGCAGATCGCCGCTTTGGAGCACCTGGCGGCGGATCTTGATGCCATTGACCCGGGTGCCGTTGGTGCTGCCCAGGTCTTCCACCACCACGATGCCAATTTTCTTTTCATAGGTGAATGCCACATGCTCCCCACTGACAGCCATGTCAGTGAGGATGATGTCGTTGGAGGAACGACGGCCCAGGGTAGTTCTGGACTCTTTGAGCACATAGTCCTGAACCACCATACCATCTAAAGAAACTATTAATCTTGGCATGTTGATTTACCTCCGTGTAATTATACGTAAAATCACAATGGAGTTGCCGGTCTTGATAGTTTTGTTAACAAACGATACGTATCGTCGCTCACGCGTGGGTTTCGGGCGCAAAAAAAGCGCCCTCGGGCGCTTTTCTGGAAGATGGTTGCGAGGGCAGATCAGGCGGCTTTCGCCTCGCCTCGCTTTTGCAGCCACAGGCCCAGCCCCACCACCAGTGCAGCACCTGCAGCAGCGGCAATGTAGTGCAGCGCAGGATTGGCCTCGACATAGCTGTGCAGCAGTCTGTCGTTCATGATTGTTTCGCCGCCAACCCAGCCGATCAGGCCTGCGCCCAGGATGACGATCACGGGGAAACGCTCCATCAGCTTGATCATCAGTGTGGAGCCAAAGATCACCAGAGGGATGGAGATGGCCAGGCCCAGGATGAGCAGCACCATGTTGCCCTGCGCCGCTGCGGCTACGGCAATCACGTTGTCCAGGCTCATCACCAGGTCGGCAATCAGGATGGTACGGATGGCAGTCATCATCGAGCCGGTGCCCTTGGATGCGCCTTCGTCGTCTTCATTGCTGGTCAGCAGTTGCAGACCAATCCACAGCAGCAGGCAACCCCCGACGATCTGCAGGAAGGACAGCTCCAGCAGCTTGGCGGCCACCACAGTCAGCACAATCCGCAACACCACGGCGGCGCCGGAGCCAAACATGATGGCTTTTTTCTGCTGCTCAGGCGGGAGTGAACGTGCTGCAAGGGCAATGACAACCGCGTTGTCGCCCGAGAGAATGATGTTGATCCAGATGATCTTGACCAGCCCGATCCAGAAGTCGGGGTGACTGAGGTACTCCATTTTGCGCTCCGTAGTTATGAATGCAAAGACGCCAGATCATGGAGATCTGGCGTCTTCTTTTTAGTTGGAGTACGCAGTGTAGCGGCGCAAACCGCTCTTTACATGCGTAATTTTGCGTAGATACCGCTCGGAGCCTCTTTACGGGTACGCGGAGGCTCCGTCCACGTTCTTACTTCAGCAAGCCCTTGAGCAGGCGGCCCATTTCGGATGGGTTGCGGGTAATGGTGAAACCGCACTCTTCCATGATGGCCAGCTTGGCATCAGCCGTGTCAGCGCCGCCGGAGATCAGCGCGCCTGCGTGGCCCATGCGCTTGCCGGGAGGAGCAGTCACGCCAGCAATGAAGCCAACGACGGGCTTCTTCATGTTGGCCTTGCACCACTGTGCAGCTTCCGCTTCGTCCGGACCGCCGATTTCGCCGATCATGATGACGGCATCGGTGTTGGGATCGTCGTTGAAAGCCTTCATCACGTCGATGTGCTTCAAGCCATTGATCGGGTCACCACCGATACCGACGGCAGACGACTGGCCAATGCCCAGTTCGGTCAGCTGTGCCACGGCTTCGTAGGTCAGCGTGCCGGAGCGGCTCACCACGCCAATGCGGCCTGGCATGTGGATGTGGCCGGGCATGATGCCGATCTTGATTTCACCGGGGGTGATGAGGCCTGGGCAGTTGGGGCCCAGCAGCAAGGTCTTCTTGCCGCCGGCCGCTTCCTTGGCTTTCATCTTGTTGCGCACTTCCAGCATGTCACGCACGGGGATGCCTTCGGTGATGCAGATGGCCAGGTCCAGATCGGCTTCCACGGCTTCCCAGATGGCAGCAGCAGCGCCAGCGGGCGGCACGTAGATCACGGACACGGTTGCGCCGGTGTCCTTGGCAGCGTCCTTGACCGAGCCGTAGATTGGGATGTCGAAAATCTTTTCGCCAGCCTTCTTGGGGTTTACGCCAGCCACGAAGCAGTTCTTGCCGTTTGCGTATTCCTGGCACTTTTCAGTGTGGAACTGGCCGGTCTTGCCCGTGATGCCTTGGGTAATGACTTTGGTGTCTTTATTGATATAGATAGACATGTTGTGTTCTCCAGGGCTTACTTCACTGCGGCAACGATCTTGGTGGCCGCTTCGGCCATGGTGTCTGCGCTGATGATCGGCAGGCCCGATTCAGCCAGCATCTTCTTGCCCAGCTCTTCGTTGGTACCCTTCATGCGCACGACCAGCGGCACGCTCAGGTTCACAGCCTTGCAAGCGGTGATCACGCCGGTGGCAATGGTGTCGCACTTCATGATGCCGCCGAAGATGTTGACCAGAATGCCCTTGACCTTGGGGTTCTTGAGCATGATCTTGAAGGCTTCGGTGACCTTCTCGGGGGTGGCACCGCCGCCTACGTCCAGGAAGTTGGCAGGCTCGCCGCCGAACAGCTTGATGGTGTCCATGGTGGCCATGGCCAGGCCGGCGCCGTTCACGAGGCAACCAATGTTGCCTTCCAGGCTGATGTAAGCCAGGTCGAACTTCGAAGCTTCCACTTCAGCAGGATCTTCTTCGTCCAGATCGCGCAGGGCCACCAGCTCTGGGTGACGGAACAGTGCGTTGGGGTCAAAGTTGAACTTGGAATCCAGTGCAATCACATTGCCCTTGGAGTCACGGTTGAGCGGATTGATTTCAACCAGCGATGCGTCCGTGTCCATGTAGCACTTGTACAGCTTTTGGCAGATGTCGATGAACTGAGCCACCGAATCAGCAGGCATGCCAATGCCCTTAGCCAGCTCTTCGCCATTGGCTTGCGTGAAGCCAGCGATGGGGTCGACCAGCACGGTAATGATCTTCTCGGGGGTGCTGTGCGCCACTTCCTCGATGTCCATGCCGCCTTCGCTCGAAGCGATGAAGGCCACCTTCTGCGTGCCACGGTCGGTCACGGCAGACAGGTAGTATTCCTTCTGGATGTCGGCGCCGTCTTCGATGTACAGGCGACGAACCTTCTGGCCTTCAGGGCCGGTCTGGTGCGTGACCAGCTGCATGCCGAGGATCTGCTCAGCCAGCTTCTTCACATCGTCGATCGTCTTGGCCACCTTCACGCCACCGCCCTTGCCGCGGCCGCCTGCGTGGATCTGGGCCTTCACCACCCAAACCGGGCCACCCAGCTTTTGTGCGGCTTCCACTGCTTCTTGCACAGTGAAAGCGGGAATGCCACGCGGAACGGGCACACCGAACTGACGCAAGATTTCCTTGCCTTGGTATTCATGAATTTTCATGAGTGTCTCTCGGAGTAAAACAAAAAAGGGAAAAACCCGGCGGCCATGCGCGCAGAACAAAGAACTCGCAAACTGGGCTAGGAGGCCTGGCAACCCGCGAATTTAACATGCTGCACTGCGCCATGGCCTGCGCTCGGCCATGCATCCTGAGCGGGCACTCTGGATTTACCTTAGGTACAAATGCTTATAGCTACTATTTGTATAGCTAACTATTGAAGTCTGTTGCGCGCCAATGCCCTTCCCTATTGCCCAACCTGTCTTTCATCGCGCGCCGGGAGAACATCTGCAGGTAGCTCCCACATAAATACCCGGACACTGCAGGATTTTTGCGACGCCCTGCCGTGCCTGTCACGGTTTTAGGGTAGGCGCCTTGCTGCCTGCAGGCCCTCACCTCAGGGCGAAGAACATGCTCCGGACACAAAATTTCGCACCACCAGCCCACAAATGGCTGCTTTGTATGAAAATAGGTGTTTTCCCATCCAATGGCGGCCGGGCTTACCCATGCCGCAGCACTGCAGGAGTTATGGCAATGGCAAAAGTGTTTATCGACGGCGAAGCTGGCACCACCGGGTTGCAGATTCGCGAGCGCCTGGTGGACATGCCAGGCGTGGAGTTGGTAAGCATTGCGCCCGAGTTGCGCAAGGACCCTGCGGCCAAGCGGACGCTGATTGCTGGTGTCGATCTCGTCATCCTGTGCCTGCACGATGACGCCGCCAAGGAAACCGCTGCCATGGTGGATGCCATCGAGCAGGAAACCGGGCGCACCATCAAGATCATTGATGCCTCCACCGCGCACCGTACCAATGATGCATGGGTGTATGGCTTTCCTGAATTGAGCGCCAGCCAGAAGGCAGCCGTGCAAGGGGCAAAGCGCGTCTCCAACCCTGGCTGCTATGCCACGGGCGCCATTGCCATCCTGCGCCCGCTGGTTGATGCGGGCCTGATCGCGCCCGATGCAGCGCTCGCGCTGCCTTCGGTTTCTGGCTACAGCGGCGGCGGCCGCACCATGATTGAGGCCTACGAGGCCGACACCGCCGCTCCTTACGAGGCCTATGCGCTGGGCCTGACGCACAAGCACATCCCTGAAATCCTGAAGTACACCGGCATGACGCGCCGCCCGGTGTTCATTCCGGCTGTCAGCAATTTTGCGCAAGGCATGCTGGTGCAGTTGCCCCTGCACCTCGAAGAGCTGCCCACCAAACCGCTGATGAGCGATCTGCACGATGCGCTGGCGGCTCACTACGCCAAGACCAACCAGGCGGAACAATGGGTGAAGGTGCTCCCCCCCACGGACGACAACAAGCTGGCCGCTGATACGCTGGCGGGCACCAACAACCTGGAGATTCGCGTGTTCGGCAATGAGCAGTTGCGCCAGGCCGTGGTGATTGCTCGCCTCGACAATCTGGGCAAGGGTGCCAGCGGCGCTGCGGTGCAGAACCTCAAGCTGATGCTCGGCATGTAAAAACATAGCGCAAAGCGCTTGCTTTTCATAGTTTTCAAGCATCAAAATGCCTGAAACATAACAAAGACAAGTGCCAGTAGCTATCAAAACAAAAGCGACCCGCGGTCGCTTTTGTTTTTTGTGCCTTTGAAAGACCGCAGTGCCTCAGCGCTCCACCGTCCGGTTCCAGCGCTTGTTCCACTCAGGACGGTCGGCGTTGATCACGTCCCAATCCACCGCCACTGCATTTTTCAGGATGGCGTTCATCTTGTTCTGCTCTTCAGCGGCCTTGCCTTGCAGCTTGGCTTTAGGCGTCACCGGGTTGTAGCTGCCGTTTTCCATGGCCAGGGCCTGGGCTTCTGGGCTCACCAGGTAATCCTGCAGCTTGTGCGCCAGCTCCGATTCGGGGTTGTTGCTGAGCACGCACATGGCCGTCATCAGCACCACCGCGCCTTCCTTGGGCGCCACGTACTCCATCGGAATGCCCTTGGACTTCATCAGCTCGGCCTGCGTCAAGGTGTAGGGGAAGATGGCCGCATCACCGGCTTGCATCATCTCGACCACCTTGGACGAGTTGGGAATGTATTCCACCACGTTCGGGCCGATGGTGGTGGGCCAGGCCTTGAATGCCGGGTCCACATTCTTCTCGTTGCCACCCTTCAGGCGGTTGAACATCAAGAAGGCATGCAGGCCGAAGGACGATGCGGGCATGGATTGCACCACCACCTTGCCCTTGAGCTTGGGGTCGGCCAGATCGCCCCAGGAGGTGGGCGCTGCCCAGCCCTTTTCGGCAAACATCTTGGTGTTGTAGGCCAGGCCCGTCAGCCCCATTGACAGGCCGACCGCGCTGTCCTTGATCTTGGCAATGGCCGGAATGTCATTGATGTTGGCCGACGGCTTGAGCTTTTCGCACAGGCCCATGCCGATGGCGCGGTACATCACGCCGTCGTCCAGGGTCATTACCTGCATCTGGGCCTTGTCCTTGCTGGCCTGTGCCTTGGCGAGGATGTCGGTCGAGGTACCAGGCACCACCACCACCTTCACGTTGTTGGCCTTTTCAAACGGCGGGAAGACGAACTGCGAGTACGTGCGCTCCATGTTGCCGCCATTCATGCCGATGTAGATGGTCTTGGTCTGTGCGTGCGCTGCGCCTATTGCAGCCACCGCCGCCACCAGGGCTGTCGCCCGAATGGCACCGCGCAGCGGAGAGGTCTTGGTTGTCTTTGTCGTCATGCGATTTTCCTTTCGGGGGTGGGAGAAGAGGCTTCGCCAGCGGAAGCAGGTTGCAAGAATCGGTCGATACGGAAAGCGTCAATCGGCGTGCCGCTGCGGCCCTGCGCAATCAGCTCGGCCATCACCTCACCCACGCCGGGGCCGAGCTGGAAGCCCCCGCCCGCAAAGCCGAAGGCATGGTAGAGGCCTGCAATGCGGCTGCTGGCGCCGATGATGGGCTCATGGTCGGGCAGCGCGCCCTCGTTGCCGCTCCAGGTGCGGATCAGTTGTGCGTTCTTGAGCTGCGGCAAGAGCGCCACCAATTGCGGCAGCTGTTCCCAGATGGTGGTGGCGCGGTTGCGGGCGCGGGTGTCGTCCAGCACCAGGCCCGGGCCGCCGCCAAACACCACGTTGCCACGGCGCACCTGGCGGCAATAGATGCTGCCGCCCTCCACGCCCAGGCTCCAGTGCAGAAAATGCGGCAATGGCTCCGTCACGCCCATGGCGGGCGGGCGGATGCGCATGGGCACCGGCTCGCCGCACTGCTCGGCAAACTGGCCCGCCCAGGCGCCAGCCGCGTTGACCACGATGTTGGCCTTGATCTCCAGCCCCGGCGCGCGCACCACAAAGCGCTGACCGTTGTGCTCCACCGCCTGTACCGGCGTGTGTTCCAGCACCTGCGCTCCTGCGCGGCGCGCAGCGGCAGCAAAGGCAGGCGCCAGCAGGCGCGGGTTGGCCTGGCCATCTTCAGGGCAGAACGAGCCGCCCACCACCTGCGTGCCGCCTACGGGAAAGCGCTTTTTCAGCTCCGCCCCATCGAGCAGTTGGAGGCCCAGGCCGCAGTCGCGCATCATCTCGGCGTAGCGCACGAGCGCCTGCATGTCTGCATCCGAGCGCGCAATCTTGAAATGGCCCGAGCGCTCGTACTCGGCCTCGGTGCCGATCAACTCGGTCAGCCGCCCCCACAACGCATGCGAGCGCTGCGACAGCGGCAGCATGGCGAGTGACCTGCCCTGGCGGCGCACGCCGCCAAAGTTGACGCCGCTTGAACGCGAGCCGCACAGGTCGCGCTCCAGCATCACCACGTTGACGCCGCGCTGACGCAAAAACAGTGCGGTGCTTGCGCCCATGATGCCGCCGCCTATCACCACCACCTCGGTGGCCAGATGCTTAACCATGGGCAGCCTCCTGTGCAGTGGCAGCCACGGTCATGTCCAGCGGCAGGGGCTTGATCGGCGCCTGGCCACGGATGCGGCCGATGTTCTCCACTGACACCTGCAATGCATCGGCCAGAATCTCGGTCGCCGCCACACCGCACATGCGCCCCTGGCAACGCCCCATGCCCACGCGGCACATCGCCTTGATGCGGTTGATATCGCCATTCGCATTGGCAGCGGCCGTGCTGCGCATCTCGCCTGCAGTGATGTTTTCGCAGCGGCACACCACCAGATCGTCGCTCGCCCGCGCGGCCCAATCCTCGGGAAACGGGAAGGCCACTTCCAGTGCCTGCCGAAAATGCTCTGTTTTCAGGAGCTGCTGGCGCAGGTGGGATGCACGCGAGGCATCAATTTGGATACCGCGATCCTGCAGCAGTGCCAAGGCAGCCAGTTCGCCCGACATCTCGGCAGCATCCGCCCCCATGATGCCTGCGCCGTCGCCAGCCAGATACACACCGGGTACTGAACTGCGGCGGTCTGCATCGGTTTGCGGTACATGGCAGCGGTGCAGCGGCGCGAAGGCAAACTCGCAGCCCAGCAGGTCCGGCAGTTGCGTCTCGGGGCGCAATGCGTAGCCCAGGCCGACGGCGCTGCAGGCCGTGCGCTGCTCCGCGCCTTGCGCATCTTTCCACACCAGGGCCTGCACGCGCTCATCCTCCGCCCCGCCCTCTGCCCGCAGCAGTTGCACGCCATGGTGCACGGGTACGTTGTGGAGCATCAGCCAGCTCACGTAGTACACGCCTTTGGCAGTCACCGCCGGTTGCGCCAGCATGGCGGGGGCTGCCTTGTAGCGTTGCGCAGCGGGCGCGGTATCCAGCACCGCACACACCTTGCCGCCCGCCTTGGCGTACTGGTAGGCCACCAGATACAGCAGCGGCCCGGTGCCGGCAAACACCACCGCGTCGCCAATGGCGCAGCCCTGGTATTTGAGTGCGACCTGGGCACCGCCCAAGGTGTAGACGCCAGGCAAGGTCCAACCGGGGATTGGCAGCATGCGATCGGTGGCGCCGGTGGCCACGATCACATCGCGCCAGCGCACGGTGTCTGCCGTGCGGCTGGCGGTGTGCAGCAGGTCCAGCGTGTGGCCCTGCGCGTTCCATACCAGGGTGTCAGGCCGGTAGTCGATGTCTGCACGCAGGCTGTCAAAGGTCTGGTGCAAGGCGGTGGCGCGGCCCGCCTCAAAACCGTACAAATCCTTGGGCGTGCGGGCAAAACCGTCGGGCTGGCGGCGGTAGATCTGGCCACCGGCCTTGGGCGCTTCGTCGATGACGACAGGCCGCACGCCGTGGGCAAGCAGGGTCTGGGCGGCACGGATACCGGCAGGGCCGGCACCCACGATCACGGCCGCGCCATCGGCCGGGCGCGGGTCGTCCAGGTAGAAATCGCTGCCGATCATGGCTGCGCCTCCACCAGTGCGGCCGTGGCAACGGCGCCAGGCGTGGTGCACACCTGCATGCCCGCCTGCAACGCTGTGGAGCAGGCGCGCACCTTGCGGCCCGCGTCAGTGCCTCCCAGGGTGACCCAGCAGTCCTGGCAGGCACCCATCATGCAAAAGCCCGCGCGCGGCGTTCCCGCAAACTCGTGGGTGCGCAGTTGTGCCGATTGCGTCAGCACGGCGGTCAGCACCGTATCGCCCTGCAGGGCCTGAGCAGGTTGGCCGTTGAGCACAAAGGCCACGGGCGCGCGGCCCTGCTCCTTGAGGCGTTGCAACTGGGCTGCGTTGCTGTTGATTGTCGCGTGTGCCATCAGTGCTTGCCAATCAGAATGCGATCCAGGCCATAAACTTTGTCGAGCAGCAGCATCAAGCCCAGCGTGATGAACACGATCAGTGCCGAAACGGCAGCCATCATCGGGTCGAGCGACTCGGTGGCATACATGTACATGCGCACCGGCAAGGTGACCGTGCTGGGTGATATGACAAAGATCGACATCGTCAGCTCGTCAAAGCTGTTGATGAAAGCCAGCAGCCAGCCGCCGGTGATGCCCGGCAGGATCATTGGCAAGGTGATGCGCTTGAACACGGTGGCATTGCTTGCCCCCAGCGAATATGCAGCCTGCTCGGCACTGCGGTCAAAGCCGATCAGCGCAGCCATCACCAGGCGCATGGTGTAGGGCATCACCACCAGTGCGTGCGCAAAGATCAGCCAGCCAAAGCTGCCCTGCCCGCCCACGAGCGAGAACATGCGCAGCATGGCCACGCCCAGCACCAGGTGTGGAATGATCAGCGGCGAGAGAAACAGCGCCTGCAGCGCGCCGCGACCTGGAATCTCGTAGCGCACCAGCGCTATTGCAGCGGGTACCGCCAGGGCTGTGGAAATCGATGCCGCAGATACGGCCAGACCCAGGCTGTTCCAGAACGATTGCACGAAATCCGGGTGGTGCAGCACCTGGTCGAACCAGCGCAGCGAGAAGCTGGTGGTAGGGATCGTCAGCGTCTCTTCCGGGGTGAACGCCACCAGGCAGACGATGACCAGCGGCGCCAGCATGAAGGTGATGACCAGCGCGTTGAAGATGAGGGCAATGGGTCCGTTTTTTTGCATTGTGTGTTACCTCGCCATTCAGCCCAGCGTCTTGCGGTAGCGGCCTTCGACCATGCGGTTCCAGCCCAGCATGATGACCAGATTGGCAGCCAGCAGCACAAAGGCGATGGCCGCGCCCAGGGGCCAGTTCAGCTCGTGCAGGTATTCGTCATAGATGAGGGTGGCGACCATCTTGACCCGGCGCCCGCCCAGAAGGCCCGGGATGGCAAACGAGCTGGCCGCCAGACCAAACACGATCAGGCTGCCCGACAGAATGCCGGGCAGAACCTGCGGGAACACCACGCGGCGCAAGGTAGTGGCGTGCGATGCCCCCAGCGACAGCGAGGCGCTTTCCACCGAAGGGTCGAGCTTTTGCAGCGAAGTCCACACCGGGATCACCATGAAGGGCAGCATCACATGCACCAGCGCAATCACGATGGCGGTCTCGTTGTAGAGCAGTTTCACGCTGCCGATTCCGACGGCCTTGAACACGGTGTTGATCAGCCCCTCCGGGCCCAGCAGCATGCTCCAGCCAAAGGCGCGCACCACCACGGAGATGAGCAGCGGCGCCAGGATGATCAGCAGAAAGATGGAGCGCCAGGGTGCGCGCATCTTGCTCAGGATGTAGGCCTCGGGCGCGCCGATGGCAATACAGATCACGGTGACCACAGCAGAGATCCACAGCGTGCGCCAGAAAATCTCGTAGTAGTAGCTGTCGGTGACGATATGCACATAGTGCTCGATGGTGAACGTACCGGCCACCGGACCGCTGTCGGCGTTGTAGACGTTGAACGACAGAATGGTCGTCAGGATCAGCGGCACCACCAGCATCACGGCAAACAGCAGCAGGGCTGGTGCGCTCATGCCCCAGGGGGCCCAGTTGCGCCGCCCGGGCATCGGGGCGCCTTGCGCCATGGTTACGGCAGGGCGGCTCATGCGGCCACTCCTTCACCGGCAATCACGCGCACATTGCTGTCGCACCAGGCCATGCCCACCGTGCTGCCCACCCCATGCGGCTCGCTGCCGTCGTTGGCGGCGGTGACGGTGAGCGTGCCCAGCGGACACTCCACGGTGTACATCCAGGTATTGCCCAGAAAGAAACGCTCGCGCACCTGGCCCTGCACGCGGCCAGCGTCAATCGCGGACAGCAGGATCTTCTCCGGGCGCAGGCCCAGCAACACGGGCGCGCCACTGGCAGGCAGCGCTCCCGTGCCCACCACCTCGATCGCCACCCCGCCCACCTGGGCCACGGTTCCGCCCTGTGCCGAGGGCATCGGCTGCACCGTAGCCTGCAGCAGGTTGGCCTTGCCCACAAAGGTGGAGATGAAGGCGTTATGCGGGTGCTCGTACACCGTATGCGGCGTATCCACCTGCGTAATGCGGCCCGCCTCCATCACCACCACCCGGTCGCTGATCGACATGGCTTCGCTCTGGTCGTGGGTGACCATGATGGTGGTGGTGCCAACCTTGCGCTGGATCTCGCGCAGCTCGAACTGCATTTCCTCACGCAGCTTGGCATCCAGGTTCGACAGCGGCTCATCCAGCAGCAGCACCGGCGGCTTGATCACCAGCGCACGCGCCAGGGCCACGCGCTGGCGCTGGCCGCCGGACAGCTCGCGCGGGTAGCGGTCGGCGTACTGCGCCAGGTGCACCAGGGCTAGCGCGTCGCTGGCGCGTTCGCTGCGCTCGGGCTGGGCCACCTTGCGCATCTCCAGGCCAAATTCCACGTTCTGGCGCACCGTCATGTGGGGGAAAAGGGCATAGGTCTGGAACACGATGCCCAGGCCGCGCTCGTTGGCCTTGGCCCGGGTGATGTCGCGGCCATCCAGCTCGATACGGCCTTCGCTCACATCCACAAAACCCGCAATCATCTGCAAGGTGGTGGTCTTGCCGCAGCCCGACGGGCCGAGCAGCGAGACAAATTCACCCTTGCTCACCTCCAGATTGAAGCCGCTGACCACGCGCGTGGTGCCGTACTGTTTGGAGATTTGGTGAAGACGTAAAAAGCTCATGGGGATCACCTCGGTGGCATGCACAGCAGCCCTGCTGGTCAACGCGCGGGCATGGACGATGTTTTCAAGAATTCGCCAATTTTCGGAATGCAAGCCAGGCAGAGACACGGTATAAATACTAATAATGGAAGATAAATTTGATTTATTCCGTTAAATGGAATAAAAATCGAAAAACTCATTGTTTTATTCCGCGTACATCATGGACCACGACAACGAAGACACCGCCAGCCACCAGCGCGGCACCCTGCATCGCAGCTTTGTGGTGCTGCGCGCGCTGGCCGCGCACCAGAAGGAAGGCGTGCGTGTGACCCACCTGGCCAAAGAAATCGGCCTGACCCAGGCCACCACCCACCGATTGCTGCAAGGCCTGGTGCAGGAAGGCGTGGTGGAGCAGGACCAGCAGCACAAGCTATACCGGCTGGGCCTTGATCTGTTCTCGCTGGCGGCGCTTGCTGGCGGTGTGCAGGATCTGCGCAGCCTCGCGCGGCCCGTGCTGCTGCGCCTGTCTGCCAGCCTGAGCGACACGGTGATCCTGATGGTGCGCTCCGGTTTTGATGCGGTGTGTCTGGACCGGATCGAAGGCCAGTTCCCCATCCGCACCTTCACGGGCGACATTGGCGGCCGCATTCCACTGGGCGTCGGCCAGGGCTCACTCGTCATTCTGGCCAACCTGCCCGACGCCGAGCGCGAAGAGGTGCTGCGCTACAACCTGCCGCGTATCCAGCACTACAACGTGTACGACGAGGTGTACATGCGCACGGAAATCAACAGAGCGCTGAGCCAGGGCTACACAGCCAGAAACTCCGGTCTGCTCGAAGGCATGGCAGGCCTGGCCGCACCGGTATTCGACCGCAATGGCCATGTGGTGGCTGCGCTGTCCATCGGCACACACACGGCCCGCCTGAACGACGAACGCCTGCCTGCCGTACGCGACATGCTGCTGCGCGAAGCCAGAGCGCTCAGCAGCCAGGTCAACCCGTTCGACCCTACCTTGCGCCACCCAATGCACGCGCTGTCCACCGGCGACCGCACGCGCAGCCTGTAGAGCAGATCGACTGTGCGCGCAGCTTTTGCCGCGATTGGCCATTGCTCGCCGGGCGCGCACTGTTCCCTTCAACACTGCTGATCGCGCAAACCGTCTACGCAACAGGAATCGGGGGGCGTCAGCACATGCGAGGGCATATCTGCCCGCGCACATTGCATGCAGATTCTGTATACAGGTAAAACACCTAGATTTGCTGCACCACAAGCGGACGGCGAGCTTTTATAGTCTAGCCACTGGGCAGCTGCACGGCGTGCGGCTGCAACGCTTTGGAGATTCAGCATGGACTACACCCGACCCAATCATGTGCCTACGGCCCAAGAGCTGGCAGCCGCCGAACGCAGCGAAAACCGTGGCCTCATCGCCTTTGCTGTGCTGGTGATTGTCGCCACCCTGATTGCCGCACTGGCCTTTGGCAGCCATATTGCCGGCTGACACTATTATTTTGATAGCTGTTTGCGCTGCCCAATCAAGCGCAAGCGGTTGATTCACCCCTGATACGGCAGGCGACAGGCAGACTCCGTGCTTTGCCGCTACCATGCAAGGCGCCTTCTGCTTCTGCCTGTTCCGATGCCTTCCGACGCCTCCTCGCCCCCCGCCCCCAGCACCCATCCTCGCGCCACCCTGGTAGGGCTTTCAGCCGTGCTGTGCTGGTCGACGTCGGTAGGGCTGTTTCGCAGCGTGGCCGAACACCTGGGGCCGATTGGTGGCGCTGCCTCCGTCTTCACGGCAAGCGCGCTGCTGGTGACCTTGCGCTTTGGCATGCCGCGCACGGTACAGCTGCGCAAGATTCATCCCGCCTATCTGTGGGGCTGCGGCCTGCTGTTCGTGCTGTACGAGATAGCGCTGTCGCTCTCCCTCGGCTTTGCCAGCAACCGCACGCAGACGCTGGAGCTGGGCATGATCAATTACCTCTGGCCCAGCCTCACCATCGTGCTGGCCACCGTGTTCGGCCTGCAGCGCTTTCGCATCGGCCTCGTGCCCGGCGTGCTGCTGGCCATGGCCGGTATCGTGCTGGTACTCAAGGGCGACAGTGCCTTGTCGATTGCCAGCGTGTGGGCCAATGTGCAGAGCAACCCGCTCGCCTATGGCCTGGCCTTTGCCGCGGCCTGGCTCTGGCCCTGCTACTCGGTGCTCTCCAAACGGTATGCGCATGGCGCCAACGCCCTGCCCGCCTTCTTGTGGGCGGTAGCGGCGGTGCTGTGGGCCAAATATGCCATCAGCGCCGAAAGCGCCCTGCAGTGGTCTATACCTGCGGTGCTGCAACTGGGCATGCTGAGCGGTCTTACGGCGCTGGGCTACAGCTGCTGGGATTACGGCATCCGCCACGGCAATCTCACGGTGATGGCGGTAGGCTCGTACTTCACCCCCGTGCTGTCAGCCCTGGTGGGTACGGTGTGGCTGCAGGTGCAACCGGGCTGGAGCTTCTGGCAAGGTGTGGCCCTGGTCACCCTGGGCTCGCTGATCTGCTGGTGGTGCACCCGCCAGCCTCGCAACAAACAGTAACCACAGAGACGAGCGGCAACCACCATCGCGTCATGGGCACATGGCACACTCGCGGGCTTTGCATAACCCATGGGGGATGGAATCGATGCTCGGAAAAATAGAGAGTGGCCTGCTGTATCTGATGCGCCTGGTGATGGTGATCCTGGTGCTGTTCACCTTGTTCAACTTTGCCTTGTGGAGCTGGGAGGCCGTGCGCAAACCCAAGCCGGACACCGCAGTGGAGGAAGCCCACAAGGACCGTGACTGGGCAGCGCTCAAGATCAGCGACGAAGAACTCAAGAAGATCACCTATTCCGACTTCGGCTATGGCGATGCCAGCCAGACCCTCAACGATGGCAAGCTGGCGGCCGATACAGCGGTCGTTGCCGCCTTTGCAGCAGTGGATGCCCTGGTGCGCGCTGCCATCGAGCGCAACCCCGCGCAGCGCAAGAAGCTGGAAGACGACAACAACGAGCGAGGCCTGGCGCCAGCACAGGCGCTGCCTGCTCTGGTGGCGGCCATGCAGGCCAAGGAGCGTGCTGACCTTGACGTTGCAGCGGTCGACGCAACCACGGCTGCAGCCGCTGCCATCGAGGCGGCTGACGGCGATGGCTGGCAGCCCCAGCCCACCAGCATTGGCGAGTCCTTGCTGAACCAGACGCGCAGCATCATCACCAGCTACAACTACGACGCAGGCCGTGCATTTGTACTGGGCGCGCCAGCCGCTCTCAAGACCCTGCTGGCCGACCCGCAGGTGCAGGCGGGCATCAGCAAGCAGACCGCATCCATCGTGGTGAGCAATCTACTGCTCAACTACAACATGGTATTCAGCACCAAGGCGGGCGAGAGTGATGCGCAGGCTGCAACGCCAGGCTGGCTGGAGCGCCTGCTCGAACCGAGCAACCTGCTGGTCTTCACCGTGCTGCTGTGGTCGTTCGTGTTCCTGATGATGATCGTCGTCTTCCTGCGTGTGGAACGCCATCTGCGTGCCATGTCCCAGGAAGGCAAGACTCTGGCGCAGCGCCCATAGACTCAAGCGAAATCAGTCTTCAGCGCCCACCTGTAAAGCGGCAGGCGCTATCAAAGATGAGAAAAGGGGAGCGAGTGCTCCCCTTTTTTGCTGCCTGCGGCGCAGCTTACGGCTGGGTCACGCTGTAGCGGATATCCGCTGGCGCACCTGCGGTCAGATCGCCCGGCTTGACGTTGCGGAACGCGTTTTCCGCATCGGTACCGGCCTTGGCGGCTGCGGTCACCTTGGCCAGCAGATCGCTCTCGCTCACACCCGACTGGGCATTGAGCTTGACGACGAACTTTCCGTCCGATGCGATCGAGTTGACCGAGTTGCCGCCTGTCAGCTCGGAGACCGAATAGCTGCCCGCCGGCAAGCCGGACTTCTGCAACTCCATCATGGCGCGCGCAGCGGCATGCAGCGCGCTCGTGCGGCCATAGTTGCCGCTGCTGTGGCCACCGGGGCCCTGGAACTCCGCCACAATGGTCTGTGCCTGCGCCATACCGGCGCCCCAAGCGGATGCGACCAGAAACAGGGTGGAAATGGTTTTCTTCATGGTGTTGACTCCTGCGTGTGGCTTACTTCACTTCACGGGTGCGCACGCCGATCGGGTCGAGCGCTGGCGTGATGACCGTGCCATCGGAGAGGTTGTAGCCCGAGGCCATCAACACCGCCATCATGGCGCGCTGGATACGCTTGGCTTCGCGCTTGGGATCGCCGCGCGTGCCCCATTCCCAGAACGCGTGGCCGCCACCGCCCGCCACATCCGATGCGAGCGACCAGTTGTAGGTGGGCACCCCGGTGTTGGCAGGCACGTTGTCGTTCAGGCTGGTCGAGCCCGAGGGCACCTTGCCGGTGTTGTCCACACCCACCGACTGGGCAGCCTGCCAGCCCACCTGCAGCGCGATGTTGGCGGTGTTGCCATTGACGAACGCAGGACGCAGGCCGTACCAGACCTGCTCGATGGACACCGCTTCGGGTGAGCCATCGGCCTTGCTGTAGCGGGTGTTCTCCGCCGTCATGCCCGCCTTGAAGGTGGGTTCGATCTTGGCACGCATCTCGTTCAAGGTGTCGGTGCGCTCCGAGCGCATGTCCACCAGCAAGGAGCAGCTGGGCACCACATCGCTGCCGGCAGCGGGCGCTTCGCAGCTGGCCTGGCCCACGGTGTACGTGGTCTTGAGGGCGCCACTGCGCTCCTCCGAAGGCGTCTTCAGGTCGGCAATCTTGGCAATGGTGGAGGCCATGGCTTCGACAGCGCTTGGGCCTGCGCCCGGTGTGGCTGGCGCCTTGAATTTCATCTCGAAGCGGTAGCTGCCGGTGAAGTTGACCGTGCCGCCGCCTTCCGAGCCGAAGTTGGCAACGAAGTTCAGCGGGTTCGATCCGGTGCCCAGGTCCTGCTCGAAGCCATACAGCTGCTTCATGCCGGCCAGGTTGCCCTTGCCCTCTTCGCCTGCCGTGCCGCACAGCCACACGTCATACACCGGCTTGATGCCGTATTTCTTGAACATGCGCGCCATGGTGAACACGTTGGTGGTGTTTCCCATCGCATCCGAGTAGCCCGGCACATACATGCGCACACCGCCACCGGCCTTGGCCTCGTCCTGCGTCGCAAACCATTTGCTCGAGCGCGCATAGTTGTCGTCTTCGACGATACGTCCATTGGCGTCGAAGGCCAGTTCCGTCTTGATCGCAGCCAGTTGCGCAGGGGTCGTCACCACGGGGTCGGTGATCGGCTGCAGCTTGATCGGCTGGTATTTCTTGTCCTCGGGCGGCAGCACCTCGGGGTTGACCACGTCGATGTGCGACTCGATCAGCACCTTGGGATACTGGCCCTTGTACGACTTGGCGCCTGGGCTGCCCGAATAGCTGCCCTTGATTTCCACGCAGGCGTTGTACACCGGCAGGCCATCGACAATCTGCACGTCCGAGCCGGGCAGATTGCCATCAGCGCGGGTCTTCACTTCGTTGGCCGCAAAGCCCCAGTCGTTCACGAAACGGCGATGCACCTCCTGGGCCATGCGGTTTTCGTAGCGCGATGGCGAAGCAATGCGCACCAGCTCCATGTGCTGGTTGTAGCGCTGCTTTTCGCTGGCCGCCGTGTTCAGCTCGGCCATGATGTCCTGGATTTTTTTGTCAGCCATCAGCTTTTGCGAAGCCGACGCGATCAACGGATCAATGGCGGGAACCCCATCCACAATGGTGGTGGGCTTGGGGGTGGCGGGTGTTTCGCCACCGTCGTCGCTGGAACCACTGCCTCCGCACGCGGTCAGCAACAAGGCTGCCGACATGGCGTAGAACAATGGAGATCTGCTGTAGAAGTGCGTTTTCATCATGCTCTATGCTTCTCCAAAAATGGTGCGTCGGCACCGTTGACCAACCTTCCTCGCCCGACCGATATCAACAATGCCTGGATGAACTTTTATAAATATTCGCAATGAAGTTATAGATATAAATTCTTGCGAAACGCATCATCCGGCCACGCCTGGCACGTGAACTGTCACCGATTTGTCAAACCGGGGAGAAACCATAGGTTGGTTGCAGCCGCATGCTTTGCGCCGCGCAACACGCACCACGGCAATCCACGGCGCATCACAGCGCTGCAAAACCAGCATCAGCGCAACACCGGTTCGGTACCACAATCACAGACAGGCGTCCGTCCCCCTTCCCTGCTCTCCCCGCGCACCATGTCCTATCTTGTTTCGCTGCTCACCATTGCCGGCATCTACCTGGCCGTGCTTGCCAGCCCTGGCCCCAATTTCTTTATCCTGAGCCAGCTGGCGCTGCAAGGGGAGCACATGGCGGCGCGCTTTGTGGTGCTGGGCCTCACCACCGGCTCCATCTTCTGGGTGGTGCTGGCGCTCGCGGGCCTGTCCACCCTGCTGGCGCAGCACCCGTGGCTGGCAACCGGTGTGCGGGTGGCGGGGGCGGCTTATCTGGTCTGGTATGGGGCTGGGCTGCTGCGGTCAGCATTCCGCTCACGCCGCAGTGCCGAATCTGGCACCGTCGCGCAAACGCCGCGCCTTGCTTCACGCATGGCGGCTTACCGGTCCGGGCTGTTGACAGGGGTCACCAACCCCAAGGGGGCAGCGTTCTGGACCAGTGCGTTTGCCGCGCTTGTTCCCTTGCATGCGCCAGCCTGGTTCCATGTGGCAACCGTGCTGCTGGTTACCTGCCTGTCGCTGGGCTGGCACCTGGGGATCACCTGGGTGTTCGGAAATGCGGCACTGCGCCGTGGCTACCTGCGCATGGAGCGGGCAGTCAACGGCCTCGCTGGCGGCGCGCTGGTGCTGCTGGGCATCCAGCGCCTGGCCAGTCGTTGAGCATCTGCGGCGGTCAGCCGCGCAGCAACCACAGGCCTGCGCCAAAGACGACGGCGTGCAGGGCCAGCAATACGCCCAGCCATGTCAGGGCGGGCGACGCCATGCCGTCCAATGTCTGCTGAATGCGAGTGGCCAGAAAGCTGCGCAGCGCTGGATCGCCTGGCAGCGCCTCTCCACCGCCATGGGCCGCACGGGTCTCGCCCCACTCCTGCATCAACTCGGACAGTGGCAACCGGTCCATCAGCATTCCGACGACCTTGCGCACGACCGCACCGTCCCCCACCAGGGGTTTGATTTTCTCCACCGCTGCCTCTGCCGAAAACACATCCGCGCCGCGATGGAAGGTGCGGTGCGCCGCAGGCAGCGCTTCTATCCGGGTTGCCAGTTGATCGGCCAGGGGCTGCGCCAATTTCGGGCCATAACGGCGCACCAGCTTGGCCAGCGCCATGCCACGGCCCAGATTCATGCCCGTGAAAAAATAGGCGGGGATGGTGAGCGCCAGCAAGACCAGAACCACCACAGGCCCGGCCCCCAGCGCATCAGCGGGCAATGTCGCCTTGGCGCTGCTCCAGAGCACCAGGTAATAGATGGTGCTGAGCAAGCCCAATGCAAAGGCGAGCGCCACGCCCAGTGCGATTCCCCCCACCATCGACATGCCTGCGCTTGCACCCGTGCGCAGTGCGGAGCCCACTGCCCCTTTTGGTACTTGTTCTGCCATCTTGGCTGGTCTCCCGGTTGCCTGCGGCAAATGGCGCCGCTGCAGACATCATAGAAGAAGCATGGATGGCAATGCAGCAAAAATCGGCCGATCCACCAGTTGGGCCTTTGCTCCTCGTCTGGTCAGAGGCCCGGCCTCACGCCCCCTTGCGGGCAGCTTCGATGGCCGCGATGTCGATCTTGGTCATGGTCATCATGGCGGCAAATACGCGCTGCGCCGTGGCAGGGTCGGCATTGAAAACGCCCTGCGTGAGGGCACGCGGGGTGATCTGCCACGAGATGCCCCAGCGATCCTTGCACCAGCCGCAGGCACTCTCCTGCCCGCCATTGCTCACAACCGCGTTCCACAGCCGGTCTGTCTCTTCCTGGTCGTCGGTGGCGATCTGGAACGAAAACGATTCGTTGTGCTGAAAATGCGGCCCGCCGTTGAGCCCGATGCACGGGATACCGGCAACGGTGAATTCCACCACCAGCACGTCACCCTGCTTGCCATCGGGGTAGTCGCCGGGTGCGCGGTGGATCTGGCCCACCGTGCTGTCAGGAAAAGTCTGCGCGTAAAAACGCGCTGCCTCCAGGGCGTCGCCCTGGTACCAGAGGCATATGGTGTTTTTGGGAGTCATGCAAAAGTCTCCTGCAGAGTCTGATCGATCTGGCGGACCCCTTGCGCGCCCGCCGCAACCAAACTACAGGGTAATACCGTTCGCGCAAACACGGGGTAACCAGCACGTACGGATCGCGTCCAGGTGTGCATATGGCAACGCCTCCCCGGCCAGACGCTCACACGCTCAGCTACGAATTCGCTGGGGGGGGTGAGGGCGCAATTAGCTATATTAATAATAGCAATTAGCGCAATACTGCCATATGCCATCGATGCTTTTGATGCATGCAGCAAGGAACTGCACGGCGAGCATGCTCAGTCGCGCTCGTTGCGCTCGTTGCGCTCATTGCGCTTTTGCTCGCGCAGCATGAACAGGTAGAGACTCTCCACCTTCTCGCGGGCCCAAGGCGTCTTGCGCAGAAACTTCAGGCTGGAGGTGATGCTGGGGTCGAGCGTAAAGCAGCGCACCGGAATGCGCGCCCCAAGCCCCGGCCAGCCGAAGTAATCCACCAGCTCGTTCAGGATGCGCTCCAGCGTCATGCCATGGAGAGGATTGCGTGGTTGCTCAGAGAGGGTCATGGCGCCATTGTCGCCCAGTGCAGCCCTGCAAGGCGTGCACTGGGGAACAGGCAAGGGCGCGCACGCCGAAATCCCGCAAGCTGGCACGACTCCTTCGGCACCACGGCATTGCAGGCGCCCGGCCAGAGTCGTCTGCGCCATCGCGCCGCAACAAGGCTTGAATGCGGTTCAGAAACGGTGGCGTATGCCCGCCCCGATGCTGCCCTCCACACCATGACCCGAGAGCTTGTCGCTCAGGTAGATGGCATACAGGTCGGTGCGCCGCGACAGCTGGTGGTCATAGCCCACCGCCCAGTTGGTGCGGCGGCTATTGTCGGCATTGGAAGCATCGCGCCGGGTGCGCGCCACCGAGGCCATGAATCTGCCTGCCGCGCCCACTGGAATCCCCACGCCCAGCTGGGCAGTGTTGGCCCTGGTGCCCAGATCAGGCGTGCGCGCCCGCTGCCACTGGCCATAGACCTTGGCCATGCCCAGATCGTAGGAGACGGCCGCCAGCACCGCCGTCTGGCGGGTGATGCCGGTGCCATCCAGCCCCGGCCCATACTCCACGGTTTGCGCAACCAGCGCAGCCGCGAGGGCCCCCTGCGCATAGTTGATGGCCAGGCTTTTGTTGCTGCGGCCGTGGTCCCTTGCCTGTTCTCCAAAGCCATAGGAAACATCGGCACGAAAACCGCCGATGGTCGGCGAGGTGTATTGCACGGTGTTGTTCCACACGCTGTCGCCCAGCACCGCGCGGTCGTATGCCACCTGCCAGGTCTGGAGCATGATGGGAGAGAACTGCAGCGAGCCGCCGAATGGATCGAACTGGCCGCTGGCCACGAACAGCCGGTTGGTCTGCCGCCCGGCCGTCACTTGCCCGAAGCCGCCCGCAAGCCCTACCCAGGCATTGCGCGACAGAAAAGGATCGGCGCTGTTGCGTCCGTTCGATCCGCTGTCGGTCTGAAAAAAGCTCTCCAGCGTGAACAAGGCCTTGAGACCGCCTCCGAGGTCTTCGCTGCCGCGCAGGCCCCAGTAGGACGTGGTCATGCCATTGCTGTTGACCACCAGGGTGCGGGCCAACTGGTCGCTGCGCCGCATGGAGCCGACATAGGCATCCACCAGGCCGTACAGCTGCACGCTGCTGCCGTCGGCAGCCCGGGCAGGCGCATGAACAGCCATGGCGCCGCCAGCCACCAGGGCCACGGCGGCGGCATATGCAGAAAATGAAGTTTGCATGGGTAGGCCCTTACTGCTTTGGAATGCCGGCACGCTGGATCACGGCACCCCAGCGCTGGATTTCGCTGTTCAACAGCGCCGCCTGCTGCTCGGCGGTGCTGCCCCGCGCCTCAACACCCAGGTCTTGCAGGCGTTGCTTCACGTCGGGCAAGGCCAGCGCCGCATTCGCCGCCTGGCTGAGCCGCGCGATGATGGCCTGAGGCGTCTTTGCCGGCGCGGCCAGCGCATTCCACGAGGCCACGCTGAAACCCTTGGCCGCCGCATCGCTCTCGGCCACGGTGGGAACCTGCGACAGCCCGGCCGCGCGCTTGTCACCCATGACGGCCAGTGCCCGCAGTACCTTGCTGCTGACCTGGGCCATCACCGGCGCGAGAATTTCAACGGCCGCATCCACCTGCTTGCCACGCAGCGCGTTGAGCACGGCGGGCGAGCCATTGAAAGGCACGATCTGCACATCGATGCCCAGCGTGGTCTTGAGCAGCTCTGCCGCCAGGTGCTGCGTGCTGCCCATATTGATGGTGCCGATATTGAGCTTGCCAGGCCACGCCTTGGCCTGGGCGACGAGATCCTGCAGCGAACGGATCGGACTGTCCTGCAGCACCAGCACGGCCAGATCAAAATAGCCCAGCGTGGAGATCGGTGCAAAGTCCTTGGCCGCGTTGTACGAAAGCGACTTGAACAGCCCCTCTGCAACCGCGTTGGCATTCGACATGAGCAGCAGCGTAAGGCCATCGGGCGCGGCCCGCACCACCTGCTCGGCAGCCACCACGCCGCCCGCACCCGGCTTGTTGTCCACGATGATGGGCTGGCCGCCGAGCAGCTCGGTCATTTTCTGCGCCACGATGCGCACGGTGAGGTCGGCTACGCCTCCCGGGCCGAAGGGCACCATGATGCGGATGGGCTTGGAAGAAAATGATGGCTGGGCACCTGCCCCCAACGGCATGGCTCCCAATGCCAGCAGGGCGCTGGCAAACTGTCGTCTTTGCATGTGAAGTCTCCTGTAGAGCCCACACTGTGGCCAAAATCGATGCTGCTGAGCACTGCCTTCGAGCGGCTAGCAGATATGCCTGTTCGGCATGGCCGCGCTACAGGCCCTCTTCCCCGGCTCCATCCAGCACCTTGCGCACCACCTCTCCGCCAAAACCGCGGCTGGCCAGAAAACGCATCTGTTTTGCCCGCTCCTGCGGCGTGGAAGGCTGCTCGCCAAAGCGGCGCCGCCAGACTTCGCAGGCCCGCTGCAGCTCGGTGCCCCGCAGGCGGTCCATGGCGTCGGCAATCAGCTCGGCATCCACACCCTTGTGGCGCAACTCCTGCGCCACGCGATTGGCGCCGAAGCGCGCCGCCTTGGTATGGAGCACGCTGTCCACCAGTCGCTCGGCGCTGATGAAGCCCTTGGCTTCCAGCGCATCGAGCACGGCATTCAGATCATCGCCCTCTTCCAGGTGCGGGCTGAGTTTGGTCACCAGTTCGGCACGCGAGTGCTCGCGCTGCGCCAGATAGCGCAGTGCGCGGCCTTGGAGGGAGAGTTTGGCAAACGACATTCCGAATGACACCCGAATTGCTATAAAACAAATAGCTGCCTGCGCACATCTACTGTGCGCAGACAGCTATTTTTACTGAATCCAATGGATGGCGAGCCCGGGTCAGGCAGCCTCTCCATCGGCATCGGGGCCTGCGATCACGCCGTCTTCGGCGGGGCGCAGCGAGATGTTCAGGCTTTCGCGCACCTTGTTCTCGATCTCGATGGCGAGGTCGGGATTCTCGCGCAGGAATTCGCGCGAGTTGTCGCGGCCCTGGCCGATCTTCTCTCCGTTGTAGGCATACCAGGCGCCGCTTTTCTCGATGATGCGGGCATTGACGCCCATGTCGAGGATTTCGCCTTCGCGCGAGATGCCTTCGCCAAAGAGGATGTCGAACTCGGCGGTCTTGAACGGAGGCGAAACCTTGTTCTTGACAACCTTCACCTTGGTTTCATTACCGATGGCTTCGTCACCCTTCTTGATGGTGCCGGTGCGACGGATATCGAGACGCACCGAGGCGTAGAACTTGAGCGCGTTGCCGCCCGTCGTGGTTTCGGGGCTGCCGAACATCACACCGATCTTCATGCGGATCTGGTTGATGAAGATGACCGTGCAGTTGGTCTTCTTGATGGTGGCGGTCAGCTTGCGCAGCGCCTGGCTCATCAGGCGCGCCTGCAGGCCGGGCAACTGGTCGCCCATTTCGCCTTCGATTTCAGCCTTGGGCGTCAGGGCGGCGACCGAGTCCACCACGATCAGGTCAACGGCGCCCGAGCGCACCAGGCTGTCCACGATCTCCAGCGCCTGCTCGCCGGTATCGGGCTGGCTGATCAGTATGTCCGGCAGGTTCACGCCCAGCTTTTGCGCATAGCTGGTATCGAGCGCGTGTTCGGCGTCGATGAAGGCACAGGTACCGCCCAGTTTTTGCATTTCGGCAATCACCTGCAGCGTCAGCGTGGTCTTGCCGGACGATTCAGGGCCGTAGATTTCAATCACACGGCCACGCGGCAGGCCGCCTACGCCAAGGGCAATGTCGAGCCCCAGCGAGCCGGTGGAGACAACCTGGATATCCTCAATCGCCTCGCCCTCTCCCAACTTCATGATCGTGCCCTTGCCGAACTGCTTTTCGATCTGGGCAAGCGCCGCAGCCAGGGCTTTGGCTTTTTCGGTATTGGCTTCTGGCTTGGTAGCGGTGGCGTTCATGGATTTGTCCTTGCGTTTAAGAGTCATGTCGTATGGATTTCTATCCAGCTGTTTGCATATACAGACTGGATGCTTGAACAGTAGTTTATGGGATTGGTATATTTTATAAAATCATTTTTTTAGTCAGTTTAGTTGACTATATATAAAATACCGACACCGACATGATCTGGCGAAAAAACCCTTTGTTTTCAAGGACCCATGCCCATTCTTCTTCCCCACCTGCCCGACGACAGCTGGCGCCTGACGCACCTGGGCCGCCTTCTGGGCCATGCCATGCGCCGCTTCGATGCCCGCGTGCTGCAGCTGATGGCACAGGACGAAGCGGTACCACTTGCCCTGTCGAACCTGGCAGCGCGCGACCAGGTGAGCGCCGCCCATATCCACATTACCCGGCACCTGGCGCTGGCCGGTGACCGCCTGACCAACCTGGCCGAGCGCGCTGGCATGAGCAAGCAGGCCATGGCCAACCTGGTGGATCAGTGCGAAGCCTGGGGATTGGTGACGCGCGAGAGCGATCCGCGCGACGCACGAGCCCGCATCGTGCGCTTTACCGGCTCCGGCCTGCTGTGGCTGCAGGCTTTCGAGCGCGCAGTAACACAGGCAGAGGCCGAGTTCCGCACCGAGGTGGGCGACGAGGTGGCGACGGTGGTGAAACTGGGGCTGGAGGCGTATTGCGGCAGCGATGACCGGATTTTTTGATCGAAAGCGGCTCTAGCGCTTATCCAGCAAGCGCTATTAGCTCCGTTTTTCGAAGCGATAGAAGAGATTCGGCTCAGAGACCAGGTACAGCACGCCAGAGCCATCCATGGCCACGCCTTCGGGCTGGGGAATGGTGCGCTCCAGCCCGCTTTCGCCTGCCCACAGCGGCATCAGGCCGGCCAGATCGCCATTGCGGTCGTATTCGTACAGCACCGACGACTCCTCTCCCAGCAGCAGCAGATTGCCCGTGCGGGGATCGACTTCGACCGACGCCAGATCGGTGGTGGGCAGGCCGGTGGGGTCGGCAGGCTCCCACGACTTGACAGTCACGGAGGGCGAAGCGCCAGTACCGAGAGCGAAGGCGGGCAGGCTGATGCGCAATACCTGCATGGGCCATTTTTCCGTCACTGCAACGAGTTGCCGGCGCTGCCCGTCCCAGCTCAGGCCTTCCACTCCGAAGTTCTTGATCTCCGTATCGCCCAATGCCAGAGACTGGGTCTGGCTCAGCACCACCTTGCGGCCTTCCGGCACGATCTCCACCCAGTGGATGCGGTTGCGGCGTTCGTCCGCAATGGCGAACCAGTTGCCATCGATATGGGCAACCCCTTCAGGGTCATCGGCGCCTTCCAGGGGCATGAGGCGCAGCAGTTCGCCCTTGGTGTTCAGCTCGGCCACGCTGGGCGGGCGGTTGATTACGGCAAAGAGGGTATGGGTGTGCGGGCTGTAGGTCAGACCCGAGAGGTTGTCGCGAATGCCGATGACCGGTTTGGCCTGCTCTGTTGCGTGGTAACGCGCCAGCTGCGCGTTCGCAGCCGGAGCAGCACGCTCTGCTGCGATTGCACCGTGCCAGGGCAGGCGCATGGTGTTCAGGTGCAGACAGATCGCAACCAGCGCCAGCAAGGCCATGACCGCCGCTATCCGGCGGCGGCGCAACCGCCACCCCAACACCTGGGTATCCCGTTTCATTCTGCCCTGTCTGGTTGAACACGCCTGTGCGCCAGGGCACCATGCCGGGGCTGAAAACGCGTACGCGCATGGTACGCGATGCCGTGCGGCATTTTTGTGACGCGGTCATACACGCTCGCCTGCAGGCACAGCGCCAGGCCCGGCCAATCGCCATACACAGCGTCAACAGGCTCTAGAATCAGCCGAAACAGCGCGCAGCGCATACCACCAACAGGAGACCCCATGCGAATTCTGATTGCCGAAGACGACCAGGTGCTGGCCGACGGCCTGCTGCGCAGTCTGCGCAACTCGGGCGCTGTGGTGGACCACGTGGCCACTGGCACCGAAGCCGATGCCGCACTGATGGCCAACAACGAGTTTGACCTGCTGATCCTCGACCTGGGCCTGCCCAAGATGCACGGGCTGGAAGTGCTCAAAAGGCTGCGCGCGCGTGGCTCTGCGATACCCGTGCTGATTCTCACCGCCGCCGAAAGCGTGGACGAGCGCGTGCAAGGCCTCGATCTGGGGGCCGACGACTACATGGCCAAGCCCTTTGCGCTGTCGGAGCTGGAAGCGCGCGTGCGGGCTCTCACGCGCCGCAGCGCAGGCATGAGCACCACCCTGATCCAGCACGGACCGCTGGAATACGACCAGGCGGGGCGCGTCGCCACGCTGGAAGGCCGGATGCTGGAGTTGTCCGCGCGCGAGCTGGGCCTGCTGGAGGTGTTGCTGCAGCGCAGCGGCCGCCTCGTCAGCAAGGACCAGTTGGTCGAGCGCCTGTGTGAATGGGGCGAAGAAGTCAGCACCAATGCAATCGAGGTGTACATCCACCGCCTGCGCAAGAAAATCGAGAAGGGCCCCGTGCGCATTGCCACCGTGCGCGGCCTGGGCTATTGCCTCGAAAAGATCCAGCCTGCGGCCTGACCATCATTTCATAGCAGCCAGCGCTTTGTAGATGGGCGCTGACAGCACTTTAGACCACAAGGACTGCCTTGGCCCTGTTTCGCGGTGAGCAGCGTTCCCTGTTCGGTGAGATCCTCGACTGGATGCTCACCCCGCTGCTGCTGCTGTGGCCGGTGTCGCTCGCGCTGACCTGGCTGGTGGCGCAAAACCTGGCCAACAAGCCGTTCGACCGCGCGCTGGAGTACAACGCCCACGCTCTGGCACAGCTGGTGAGTGTGCATGGTGGGCAGACCTATTTCAATCTGCCCCAGCCCGCCAGCGAAATTCTGCGCGCCGATGACTCGGACGCCGTGTACTACCAGGTAACGGCGCCCAATGGACGTTTTCTGGCTGGCGAATCGGAACTGCCCCCGCCCCAGGACGACCAGGAGCGTCCCGTCGGCCTGGTGCAGCTGCGCGATGCCGAGTTGCGCGGCGTGGAAGTGCGTATTGCCTGGATCTGGGTGCGCCTGTCGCTGCCCGAGCCCAATCTGGCGCTGATCCAGGTCGCCGAGACGCGCGAGAAACGCAGCGTGCTGGCCACCGAGATCATCAAAGGCGTGATGCTGCCGCAGTTCGTCATCCTGCCGCTGGCGGTGCTGCTGGTCTGGCTGGCACTGGCGCGCGGCATCAAGCCGCTGCACCAACTGGAGGAGCGCATCCGCGCGCGCAAGCCCGATGACCTCTCACCCATCCACCACAAGGATGTTCCGCTGGAAGTGGTGCCGCTGGTCGATTCGGTCAACGACCTGCTGGGGCGCCTGAACGACTCGCTGGCCACGCAAAAGCGCTTTCTGGCCGATGCCGCCCACCAGCTCAAGACGCCCCTGGCGGGGCTGCGCATGCAGGCCGAGATGGCCCAGCGCGCCGATGCCAACGCCACAGACCTGAAACTGTCGCTGCAGCAGATCGGGCGCTCGAGCATGCGTGCCACCCACACCGTCAATCAATTGCTCTCGCTCGCTCGCGCCGAAGGCCCAGGCGCCCTGCTCCAGCGCACGCCCTGCAACATGGCAGAGATCGTGCTGGATGCCATGCACGACGGCATAGACCGTGCGCTGGCCAAGCACATCGACATGGGCTACGAAGGCATGCAGGTGGACGACCCGGAAGTCTGGGTCAACGGCAATGCCACCTTGCTGGGCGAGCTGGTGCGCAACCTGCTGGACAACGCCATCAACTACACGCCATCAGGCCCCCGTGCGCCGGGCATCATCAATGTGCGCCTGTTGGCCGACCCGTTTGGCCACGTACTGGTTCTGCAGGTGGAAAACTCCGGCCCCGGCATTGCCGAGGAAGACCGTGAACACATCTTCCAGCCCTTCTACCGCGTGCTCGGCAGCGATGTCGATGGCTCCGGACTGGGCCTGCCCATCGTGCAGGAAATCGCGCGCCAGCACGGCGCCAGCGTCACCCTGGAAGACGCCTATCCCAAGCAGATGCAGCGCGGCGTGGTGTTCAGCGTGCGGCTGCCGACAACCCAGAAGCCAGACGCTGCTGCATGACCAATGCCCTCTGAGCCTGTGGCTGGAAAGCGGGGCGCTCCTGTCAGGAGCAGGCCTGCAGGTCCTTGCCATCCATCACATGCCAGCTTTGCACGCGCTTCTTGGTGGCAGCATCAACGCGTGGCAGGCGCAGGGTGTAATTGATGGTCTCGGGCCGGTCTACCACCACCTTGGCGCCGCTCACGCCCTTCTTGCCCATGGCGGCCAGGTGGCGTTCTGCGGCTTCCTCGGTGGAAAAACGCCCCAGAGAAATGCCAGGCTCCAGGCTCGCCAGACGGGCGCGGTCGGTGCTGATGTCCAGCGCGCGCAACTCTTCGCGGCGTTTGTCCAACGCATCCTGGCTGCTGAACTTGCCGACATAGACCATCCAGCGGCCCGCAGAGGTGGTGGAGTCGAGCTTCCAGCTGCCTTCGGGCAACTTGACCAGTTGCAGACGCAGCGCCTCCACCTGCTTGGCATCGAAGCTGCCTGCCACCAGGCATTCCCGTTTCTCTGGCTTTTCGGGCTTTTCAGCAGGCTTCTCGGCCAGCTTGTCTGTCGATTTGTCGGGCTCAGCCGCTGGCTTGCCAGTTGCTTCCGAGGCTGGGTTCACAGGCGCCTCAGCGGCAGGCGCCGCGCTCTGCACCTGTTTTTGCGCCTGCTCCATTTCCTCGCGCGTCATGATGCGCAACGCTTCGGGATTGACCTGCTGCTGGAGGCGCTCGGGCTCGGCCGGGTTTTCAGGCGCCCAGCCCAGGCTGCGCAGCATGCCGTGCGAAAACGCGTAGTAGCCCGCATTGGCCAGCAACAGTAGCACGATGGCAAAACGAATCATCCCGACTTTTCCCTTGTCTTGGTCTGCACCGCCCGTGCGTCAGCCCTGCACCGGCGCCTGGGGGCGTACGCTGATCTCGGAGCTGGTCACGCCCACCAGACCGGCGGCAGTCTGCACCTGCAGCGCACCATCTGCGGCCACGCCCTGCGCGGTTCCCTGGGTGCCATCGCTCAAGCTTACCGCACGGCCTGCCAATGCATCACGTGCAGCAAAACGCTGTTGCAGCGGCGCAAATCCCTGGCGGGCGAACGCCTGCACGGTAGCCACCAGCGCGGGTACCACGGCGGCCAGCGCCTGCGGCGCATCCCAACGGCCGTCCACCATCTGCAGACTGCCGGGCACGGTGGAAAGGCCATCGCCCTGCGGCGCACGCACATTGATGCCGATGCCGATCACGACATAGCGCAGTGCCTGTTGCTGATCAAAATACCCACCTGCGCTTGCTGAATGGGCACTACCCGCTATGAAACTTGCAGTTTCCACCAGAATGCCGGCGAGCTTGCGGTCGCCCGTCAGCCACAGGTCGTTGGGCCATTTGAGGCCGATTTGCGGCGCCTGCAGCGTGGCGCTGCCTGCAGCAGGCACCTGCGGCTGCAGGCTTTCCGCCACGCTCACGCCCACGGCCAACGACAGGCCGGACCAATCGCGCGGCGCGAGCGGCAGGCCCAGCGAGAACATCAGCGAATCGCCCACTTCGCTGCGCCAGGGGCGGCCCAGGCGGCCACGGCCTGCCGTCTGCTGCTCGGCCACCAGCAGGATCGGCTCCTGCCGGCCCTCACGCGCGCGGCGCATCAGCTCGGTGTTGGTGGAGTCGATGCTGGGCACGATCTCGATCGTGAAGCCCGGCAACTGTGGCTCTACAGCCTGCCAGATGGCCTCTGCAGGCCAACGGATGGGCTCCTGGCTGGCTGCGGTCATGCGCGGGCCTTTGCGGAAGTTCTGGCCTGTCTGGCCTTGGGTTTGGCCTTTGGCTTGGCTTCAGTTTTGGCTTTTGGCTTGGCCTTCGATTTTGGCTTCGGGTCTGCCTTGGCTTTGTTCTTGCGCTCAGCCTTGGCCTTCGCTGTGGTCTTGCCGCCTGTCTTGGGCTTCTTGCCAGGCTCGGCCAGGTCGCTGGCGGGGCCCTTGGGTTTCCAGCCCCGCTTGGGTGCCAGCATGGTGCCCCGGCAGTCCGCCGCGCCACAATGGCAGGCATAGTCGGCCTTCAGCTTGGCGGTGTAGCGCTCTTCGATGATGAGTCCGTAGTCGTAGCCCAGCTCCTCGCCAGCGCTGATATTGCGCAGCGCGCTGATGAAGATGCGATCCTCCACCTCTTCGGCAAAGCAGTTGGGATCGCAGCTGTGGTTGATCCAGCGGGCCGAGTTGCCGCCATCGCCGCCATCGATCACGCGGTTGCCGTCGATCTGGAAGAAGAAGGTGTGGTTCGGGTGGGCTGGATCGTGCGGATGGCGGCGCTGGCTCTCCTCATAGCTGATGACCTTGCCCGCGTATTCGACAATCACTTCGCCTTCTGCGATATCCTGCAGCGCAAAAACGCCCCTGCCGTGCACGCCGGAACGCCGTACCTGGATACGGCGGCCTGTTGAAAAATGGGGGACATTGCTCGGCATGGGAATTTTTCTGCTACTTTAAAAATAAGCACATGCGCATGTGCGCGTACGTACATGCAGGCGCCCGCGCACATGCGCGTGAAGCGTGCATTGTAAGAGCGTGCTCAGAGAGCCAGCAATTCACAGCGTTGGCAGACCCCAGATTGATGAGAGTGAACCCATGTCCAAGACCCTGGTCATTGCAGAAAAGCCGTCCGTTGCGCAAGACATCGTCCGCGCGTTGACGCCGGTGGCAGGCCAATTTGCCAAACACGACGACTACTTTGAGTCGGACAGCTACATCGTCACGAGCGCGGTGGGTCACCTGGTGGAGATCCAGGCGCCGGAAGAATTCGATGTCAAGCGCGGCAAGTGGAGCTTTGCCCACCTGCCGGTGATCCCCCCCTATTTCGAGCTCAAGCCCGTCGACAAGACCAAGACGCGCCTCAATGCCGTGGTCAAGCTGGCCAAGCGCAAGGATGTCACCGCCCTCATCAATGCCTGTGACGCGGGCCGCGAAGGGGAGTTGATCTTTCGCCTGATCGAGCAGTACGCCGGTGGTGCCAAGGGCGGCCTGGGCAAGCCCATCACGCGCCTGTGGCTGCAGTCGATGACGCCGCAGGCCATCCGCGAGGGTTTTGGCAAGCTGCGCACCGACAGCCAGATGCAGGGCCTGGCCAACGCAGCACGCAGCCGCTCCGAAGCCGACTGGCTGGTGGGCATCAACGGCACGCGTGCGATGACGGCGTTCAACTCGCGCGATGGCGGCTTCTTTCTGACCACCGTGGGCCGCGTGCAGACCCCGACCCTGTCGCTGGTGGTGGAGCGCGAGGAAAAGATCCGCAAGTTCGTCAGCCGCGATTACTGGGAAATCCACGCCGAATTCGGCGCCCAGGCCGGCAACTACCCAGCCAAATGGTTCAACCCCGCCTGGAAGAAGAGCGACGACGCCGAGGCCAAGGCCGACCGTGTGTGGAGCCTGCAGGAGGCGCAGGCCATTGCCAACGCCGCACGTGGCAAGCCTGCCACCGTCACAGAAGAGAGCAAGCCCACCACACAGGCATCGCCCTTGTTGTTCGACCTGACCAGCCTGCAGCGTGAAGCCAACAGCAAGTTCGGCTTCTCTGCCAAGACGACGCTGGCCCTGGCCCAGGCCCTGTACGAAAGGCACAAGGCCCTGACCTACCCGCGTACCGATTCGCGCGCGCTGCCTGAGGACTACCTGCCTGTGGCGCGCCAGACCTTCGAGATGCTGGCACACAGCAGCATGCAGCAGCTCGCGCCTTTTGCGCAGCAGGCCATCGGAGCCAACTACATCCGGCCATCCAAGCGCATCTTCGACAACAGCAAGGTGTCCGATCACTTTGCCATCATCCCGACCACACAGGCTCCTGGAGCACTTTCCGACGCCGAGCACAAGCTCTATACGCTGGTAGTGCGCCGCTTCATGGCGGTGTTCTTCCCCAGCGCCGAGTACCAGGTCACCACCCGTATCAGCCAGGTCGAGCAGCACCACTTCAAGACCGAGGGCAAGGTGCTGGTCAAACCTGGCTGGCTGGCGATCTACGGCAAGGAAGCCGCCCACGAAGTGGAAGACGCCAAGGACGGCGACAAGGGCCAGAACCTGGTGCCGGTGCAGCCCGGAGAGAAGCCGCTCGCCGACCCCGTCGATCCGAAGGGCCTCAAGACCAAGCCGCCTGCCCGCTACTCCGAAGCGACCCTGCTGGGTGCCATGGAGAGCGCCGGCAAGCAGATCGACGACGACGAGCTGCGCGAAGCCATGCAGGAAAAGGGCCTGGGCACGCCAGCCACGCGCGCGGCCATCATCGAAGGCCTGTTGACCGAAAAATACATGCTGCGCGAAGGCCGCGAGCTGATTCCCACAGCCAAGGCCTTCCAGTTGATGACCCTGCTGCGCGGCCTGGAGGTGGAAGAGCTGTCGCGCGCCGACCTCACTGGCGAATGGGAATACAAGCTGGCGCAGATGGAAAAGGGCCAGCTCTCGCGCGAAGCCTTCATGGCCGAGATTCAGTCCATGACCGAGCGCCTGGTCAAGAAGGCCAAGGAATACGACCGCGACACCATTCCCGGCGACTACGCCACCTTGTCCGCACCCTGCCCGAACTGCGGCGGCGTCGTCAAGGAAAACTACCGCCGCTATGCCTGTACCGGCATCCACGGCAATGGCGAAGGCTGCGGCTTCTCGTTCACCAAGTCGCCCGCAGGCCGCACTTTCGAGACTGCAGAGGCCGACCAGTTGCTGCGCGACCGCAAGCTGGGACCGCTGGACGGTTTCCGCTCCAAGGCCGGCTGGCCGTTTGCCGCCGAAGTGGCCATCGTGCGCGACGAGGACAACAACAACTTCAAGTTCGAGTTCGTGTTTGAAGACAACAAATCGGACGAAGAATCGGGCGAATTGATCGATTTTGGCAGCCAGAACGCGCTGGGCGCCTGCCCCAAGTGCGGCGCGCCGGTGTTCGAGCATGGCGCCAACTACGTGTGCAGCAAGGCCGTACCCACAGCCCAGCAGCCCACGCCCAGCTGCGATTTCAAGAGCGGCCAGATCATCCTGCAGCAACCGATCGAGCGCGACCAGATGGCCAAGCTGCTGGCCACCGGCAAGACCGACCTGCTGGACAAGTTCATCTCCAACCGCACGCGCCGCAGCTTCAAGGCCTTCCTGGCCTGGGACAAGGAAGCCGGCAAGGTGAACTTCGAGTTCGAGCCGCGCGAAGGCAAATTCCCCGCGCGCAAGACAGCGGCCGCCAAGACGGCCACCAAGACCGCAGGCAAGGCGACGGGTGCAAAGGCCACCAAGGCCACGAAAACGGCAGCGAAGACTGCAACCAAGGCCCCCCGCAAGACCACCGCCGCATCGGGCAAGACGCCAAGCGCAGCCCTGGCCGCCGTGATCGGCAGCGCGCCGGTAGCTCGCCCCGAAGCCGTCAAGAAGATGTGGGAGTACATCAAGGCCCACAATCTGCAGGATCCCAAGGACAAGCGCACCATCCTCGCCGACGACAAACTGCGCCCCGTGTTCGGCAAGGACAGCATCGGCATGTTCGAGCTGGCTGGCGTTCTGGGCCAGCACCTGGGTTGATGCGGCCGATTGTGCGAAAGAAGGCCCTCTTCGCTGCCGCCGCTGTCTGCGCCATCGGCGCGGCGATCGCCGTCGCGGCCCTGTACCCACGCGGAGATGTGCCTGCGCACATCGCTGTGTTTACGCCCGACGGCATCAACCCAGAACTCATCGGCAAGGTAGCAGGCGCCCATATCAACGTCTTTGAGCCAGGCCTGCTGGAGGGGCAGCTTCAGAAAGTGGTGGGCAGCAACACCCGGGTGGACCTGGACCTGGGGCCGGTGCTCAACCGTATCCGGCCTCCCGCGCAACTCACTACCGAATATGGCATGGATGCGCAGCGGCAGCGCAAGCTGCTCGCACCGCTTGCGTCCAACAAGCTGCGCGACATCCCTCCCGATCCGGAAGCCATCGCCATCCTGCGGCCCTACATGGAGCTGATCCAGCGCTACCAGGCCCAGGTGGCGACGGTCTTTGTTGCAGACGAGCCTTATCTCAACGGCATCTCCAAGGCAGAACTGGAGCGCACGGCAAAGACGCTGCGCATGCTGTTTGCCGAGTACCAGATCCAGAATGTGAAGCTGGGGGTGATCTTTGCCAGCGGCATGGTCAATGCCGACTTTGCCAGAATGGTGGATCGTGAGGCCAGCCGGTACGTGCGCAGCATCGACCAGTACTACCAGGCCTTGAGCGAGAAGGCCCAGGCCGGCACTGCCGCGGCGGACGAACTGCAATGGCTGCAGCACATCGAGAAACACCGCCTTACCACCTATGACAGCGCTGGCAACATGTATCTGGCCGGTGGCCTGCCCCAAGGGTATGACCTCTTCGGGTTCGACTTCTACCTGTCCACCGTGTTGCAGGACGCGCTCTACGAAAACATGCTGCCCGAGCTGCAAAAGCACGCTCCGCGCGGAGCCTGCGAGATCGAAAAGTTCAGCAAGGTATCCGAACTGCGCGCGCAGCTCTCCTTCTACCAGGATGGCCCCATCGTCCCGCCCGCTGCGGGCAACGGCAATGCGTCCATCGATAGCGCCCGGGACAAGGACCGCCGCCTGCTGGACCAGTTGTACACATGCCGCATGGCCGCTGCCACGAACATGCTGCGCAAGGAAATCGCCAAAGCGAACAGCAAGGCCAAGATCATCCTGGTCACCGAGTCCAGCAACAACGGCGTGCTGGAATTCGACGCCAGACAGAACATCGAGCCGGGCCAGCCTCAGTTGCTGATCGAGTCTCGTGTGCTGGACGAAGTCAAGCGCGCCCTCACCTTCTATGACAAGGAGCGCAAGCGCGGCGATATCGAAGCCTTGGAGTTCTTCACGTTTGACAACACCTACGACAAATCCATTCATCTGAACATAGGAGGCTTCGTGGACATGCCCTCCGTCAAGGCGCATATCTTCAAGGCCTCGGAGCAGATGATGTGCCGCAGCCATCCCAAACCCCAGGCTGCACTGGCCTGCCAATAGCCCTGTATTGACTGGACAGCCCCATGTACATTCGCCACACCCACCGCATCCTCCTGGGCCTGGCCATTGCACTGGCGGTGGTGGCTGCCATCGTTGCCTGGCGCGGCCCGGCAGTGCTGGACGAAGCCCGGGACACAGCGAACGCCCTGCTCAAGAAGGCATCCAGTCCGCCGCCGCCCTCCGCAGATGAGCAGAAGCGCAGTCAGACGCGCCGTACAGCTGATGCGCAAGGCAAGCCTGCAGCTGTACCGGCGCAGCCACGCAAATGCATCCAGAACGGCAAGACCATCTATACCGATGCCCCATGCCCTGCGGGCAGCGAAGAGCAGGTGGTGCCAGAGAATCTATCGGTCGTACCAGGGAATGCGGCGCGCTGAATACGACAACGCTATCGCTGCTGGCGCATGAAGCGCTGCGCGCACTGCCAGCCCAGCTCGGCCAGCGGCCCTGCCTTGGCGCCAGTGGCCACTGCATCGGCCGCCGCCGCCGTGCCATCGGCAGCGCGCTGTGCAATGCCGTACAGGATGGCGGCCATGCGAAACAGGTTGAAGGCCAGGTAGTACTCCCACAACGCCCCAGGACTGCGGCCCGTTGCGTTGGCGTACAGCTGCAGGTACTGCGCTTCATCCGGAATGCCGAGCGCAGCCAGATCCAGCCCGCCGATGCCGCGCCACAGATCAGGCGACACGCGCCACGCCATGCCATGGTAGGCCAGGTCGGCCAGCGGATCGCCCAGGGTTGAAAGTTCCCAGTCCAGCACGCCAATGACGCGCGCCTCGCTGGGGTGCCACACCAGGTTGTCCAGCCGGTAATCGCCATGCACCAGCATGGTTGCATCGCCTTGCGGCAGGTGCTGGGGTAGCCAGTCGATCAGGCGGCGCATGGCATCGTTGATGGGCACGGACAGCTGCAGGCTCTGCTGCCCCCAGCGCTTGACCTGCCGCGCCACATAGCCGCCGTGGCGTCCGTAATCGGCAAGACCCACGGCATCGATACCCACCTGGTGCAGCGCGGCGATGACGCGGTTCATCTCGCCATACAGCGCAGCGCGCTCGGTGCGGCCCAGCTCCGGCAGGGCCGGGTCCATGAAGACGCGGCCTTCGAGAAACTCCATCAGGTAGAACGGCGTGCCCAGCAGTTGCGGGTCGCCGCAATAGGCCAGCATGCGGGGCACGGGCACGTCACTGCCTGCCAGGGCATGCATGACCCGGTATTCGCGGTCCACCGCGTGCGCACCCGCCACCAGCGGCCCCGGCGGCTGCTTGCGCAGGACCATCTGCTGGCCGCCTGCCTGCACGCGGTAGGTGGGGTTGGACTGGCCGCCAGCGAGCACGCTGACACTCACCGGCCCGCCTTGCGTCAGGCCTGTGTCCTTCAGGTACTTTTGCAGCACTGCGCTCAATTGGCTTGCGTCAATAGCTTCCGTTTTCATAGCGTCAATGCTGCAGTGAAGGAATGGTGCAGATCGCATCAGGCACGCCGCGCTCTGCATCCAGGTCCTTCTCGGCCGCCTGTACCAGCTTGCGCGCCATGCTGAAGCGGTGCACTTCGCTCGGGCCGTCGTAGATGCGAAAGGCCCGCATGTCCATGAAGATGCGCATGACCGGTGTCTCCATGGTCACGCCCTGCCCGCCCAGCATCTGCACGCAGCGGTCCACCACGCGCCATTCGGCCTCGGAGCACACCACCTTGGCGCGGCTTGATTCGTAGTTGCCCTGCTCGCCCTGGTCCAGCAGCCACGCGGTGTGCCAGATGTGCAATCGCGCGGTATGCAGGTCCATGTCGTTGTCTGCCAGCATGAAACCCACGCCTTCGTGCGATGCCAACGGCTTGCCGAAGGCGGCGCGGCGGCGCGTGTAGGCCAGGGCGACATCCTGCGCGCGGCGGGCCTGACCCAGCCAGCGCACGCAGTGTGTGAGGCGCGCGGGCGCCAGCCGAATCTGCGCATAGCGAAAGCCCTTGCCCACCTCGCCCAGGATGTCGCCCGCTGGCACGCGCAGCCCGTCAAAGCGCAGCACGCCATGGCCGCCGGTAAAGCACGCGTCCATCGCATCCATGCTGCGCTCCAGCACAATCTCGGGGCGGTTCATGTCTGAGAGGAACATGGTGGCGCCGCCGTCTTCGGTGCGCGCCATGATGATGGCGTAGTCTGCACCTTCCGCGCCGGTAATGAACCATTTGTGGCCGCTGATCAGGTAATCGTCACCATCGCGCACCGCCGTGGTGGCCAGCGCCGCCGGGTCCGATCCGGCGCCAGGCGCGGGCTCGGTCATGGCAAAGCAGGAGCGCAGTTCACCCGCCACCTGCGGGCGCAGCCAGCGTTCTTTCTGCGCGGGGGTGGCCACCTCCTCCATCAGATGAATATTGCCTTCATCGGGCGCGTGGATATTGAGGGCCGTAGGGCCGAGCCATGAGTAGCCAGCTTCCTCAAACACCACCGCCTTTTCGACATGGCTCAGGCCCAGGCCGCCCAGCGCCTTGGATGCATGGGGCGTGAGCAGGCCCGCAGCACGCGCGCGGCCCACCAGCTCGCGCCGCAGTGCCTCGCTTGGGCCGTGGCTCGACTGGCGCTCGTCATTTTCGAGCGGAATCACCTGCTCGGCGATGAACTGGCGCGTCTTGTCGCGCAGCGCTTGCAGTTGGGGAGAGAGAGAAAAGTCCATATCGGCGCCTTGCAGTCAGATGGCGCCGATGTTGCCACGCACTACCCCAGCCCAGGTCGCAATAGCGACAAAAGCAGTCACCCACAGCGTGCTGTGGTGCGCCGTAAGAGTCATCGATTTGCCCTCACCAATCACCTGCACGACAGCTGTGTCACGAGAGTGGGCTATAACCCTTGCATGGATACGATGAACGCGGCGGTGGCGCCGCAACCACAGGCCACCACACTTCCCGAACGCCACCTGCCGCTGGCAGGCACCACCAATTTCCGCGACCTGGGCGGCTACCAGGGCCTCGATGGCGGAAAGGTACGCTGGCGCACCCTGTTTCGCTCCGACCATCTGGCGCACCTGACGGCGGAATCGCAGCGCACCTTGCTGCAACAGCTGGGCGTGGCCCGCAGTGCCGATTTTCGCGGCCAGCGTGAGCAAACCATCGACAACTACCGCATCGACGGCCTGCTGCACCATTCGCTGGCCATCGAACCGACTGTCGTGCAGCGCGCCTTCACGCTGCTGCAGCAGGGCGAGAACCTGAGCGCGGCGCACACCGTCGAGTTGATGCAGGACACCTACCGCAGTTTCATCCACGACAACGCTGGCCAGTTTGCGCAGTTTTTCCAGATGCTGCTGGCAAGTGACAAGCCGCTGGTTTTCCACTGCACCGCAGGCAAGGATCGCACCGGCTGGGCCGCTACCTTGCTGCTGATGACCCTGGGTGTGCCGCGCGATGTGGTGGTGCAAGACTACCTGCTGACCAACCAGTACTACCACCGCCCCGCAGAAGCCCGCGCTGCCGCCAGCCACATTCCCGAAGAAGTGCTCAATGTGCTGTGGCGGGTGCAGGAGCCTTTTCTGACTGCTGCACTCGACCCTGTTTTGGAGCAATACGGAAGCGTGCCCTCCTATGTGAGCCAGGTACTGGGCGTGGATGCCAAGGCCCAGACCCGGCTGGCGCAGATGTATCTGGAATAGCCCCTCCTGAATCTATAGCACCAAGCGCCGGCTGCACTTTGCAGACCGGCGTTTTCTTTTGTGGACTGCACCATGCGCAAGGCGTGGATTGCAAGCGAGGCTTGAAGAAGGGTTTCCATGCGCATTCGACGAATTTCGAAAAGGCATGCTCGATCTGCCTGCTCGCAATGGCTGCCGCCAACGCCCCCGTTGCCTGGGCGCAGAGCCTCACCTCCAAGGGAACCGATTTTTACGCCACGTTCACGCAGAACTCCGATACATTGATCAACTCATTGGATCCGTCTGCATTGGTGCTGCTCACTTCGCTGGTGGGTGGCTGTGTATGGCGCCAGCGCCGCAGGGCCGTGCGCTGAATTGCTGAAAACCCATGACAAAACGCCGCCTGTGCAGATACCAGCGGCGTTTTTTATGGGAGAAGCGCATTCATAGCATTGGTGCCAGAAGGCCGGAAAAAGCCGGGCAACCATGTCTGATGCGCCATGGCGCCGCCATTGGCCGCTAGAAATCAGCCGTTCTCGTTCTGTATCTGCTGGTACCACTGTCCAATCGCGGCTCCCACCTGGGCCAGCACCGCATCGCCCTGTGCAAAGTTCTGCGTCCCCCCGGTCAGATAGGCGGAGATGATCAAGCCTTCAGACCTCGCATTGGGCCAGGCAATCAACGTGTCTCCGAAGGTGCTGTACGCCCCAGAACCGGTTTTGCCCCCTGCCTTCCAGGTTGCGGGCAGGCCGGCACGCACACGCTTGTCACCCGTTCGGCTATCGATCAGCCACTGCTGCAGCATGGCACGGCCATAGCCTTTGAGCACATCGCCCAGCAGCAATGCCTGCCATGTGCGGTTCATGGCCTGTGGGGAGGTGGTATCGCGCTCGTCACCGGGCTCGGCGGTGTTCAGGCTGGGCTCGGTGCGGTCCAGGCGCGTGGTCTTGTCGCTCACCTCCCTGCGCAGCCAGGCGGTCAGCGCGGCAGGGCCGCCAGTGGCACCCAGAATCAGGTTGGCGGCGGTGTTGTCGCTCAGTACGACCACGGCTTCACACAATTCCAGCACCGTCATGCCACCAGGCTGACCAGCGTACTTTTCGGTCACCGGCGAGTAAGTCACCAGATCGGTCTGCGCGATAGCCACCTGTCGGCCCAGATCTACCTGTCCGTCCTGCGCCAGATGCAGCACATGGGCCGCCAGCAGGGTCTTGAAGGTGGAGCACATCGGGAAACGCTCGCGCGCACGCCAGCCAGCCTCGCCGCCCGTGACGGCGTCGTACACATAGATGCCCATGCGCCCGCCGCTTTGTTTTTCAATACCGGCCAATGCGCTTGCCAGGGCCTTGTCCGCCTTGGGATGGGCGGCCACCCTGTGGGCGCAACCGGCCAACCCCAGGCCTGTTGCTGCTGCAAAACCAGCGGCCAGGCCGCTTGCTACCAATTGACGTCGCTGCATATCGATCTGCTTATTTGTTGCGGTAAAAGGGTGCAGAGCACACCTGCTCCAGCATAACGCAGGCTGGCAGCTGTTCGCGTCAGTGCGCATCCACCTTTGCGCATTCCGCGCGTCTGTGTTAGCTATGTTTTCAGTAGCACTATCCACTTACCCATAAACCCCAATCGGTTTTTTTCAAGCAGACCTGGCAAAAAGGCGCTGCAAATCGCGACCATTCAGCGTTCAGACCTTTTCGATCTTCAGCGCCACCTCATCAAGCAGCGCGGCAATCCTGTCCACCTGGGCGGCAGACAGCGCCGTCTCGCCGTCACCCGCCATCTTCAGCCGCAGGGCCATCTTGAAGTTCTCGATGGCGCGCACCAGTTGCGGGGGGCGCTGGCGGGCATCGCGGTCCTTGCCTCGGGCCAGACGTGCCAGCAGCAATTGCAGCGCATCCGCCTGCTCGGTCAGGGCCTGCTCGCCTTCCGGGGTAATGGTGTAGCGCTTGCGCCCGCCTGCGGATTCGCTGGCTGTGGCGTGGCCCATGTCCACCAGATAGCTCAGCGTGGGGTAGATGGTGCCGGGGCTCGGCTGGTAATCGCCGCCGACCAGCTCGCCCACTGCGCGAATCACGTCATAGCCATGGCTCGGTTGCTGGCCGATCAGGTGCAGCGCCAGCAACTTGAGGCCCCCGGCTTCGAACATGCGCTCGCGCTTGTGGGCCAGGTGGCGCTCGGCGTCGGGCCCGTGACCGCGCGGGCCATGGTGATGGCCGCGGCCCGGCCCGCCCTCATCGCCATGTCGTCCGCGCGGGCTGCACAGATGGTGGTCGTGGTGAAAGTGATGGTGTGGATGTGGCATGGAAGAGATTCCTCACTAAGATGCATCTAAGATATATCTTATAAAAAGGAATTTCAAGAGGCAATTTGTAAAGATGGCTATCGCATGCCCAGAAATGAAGGGGGTCCGCAGAGCGGATCAGGTGCTGCAGAGGGTCAGTTTCGGCCATCTTTCCAAAAAGCGCTTGGACCGGACACGGTGCATGAATGCCTCAAAAGGCACCCTGCGCGGATTGTGACGGAGTCGCATCTCGAACAGATCGCTCAGGCCGAAGGGAGCGACGACATGCAGGCCATCATCCAGATCCAGGTAGACGCCCACACATGTCGCCGTTTCCGGCCATGTGGCAAGACCGTCCACCAAAGAGGTCAATGGTGCGACCTCCTGCCCGAAAACCGTGGGATACCAGGTATGCACCTGTGCCTGGTTGACCACCTCCCACCTGAAGCCCTGGAGCAAGGCGCTCAGTTGCTGCGCAAGCTGGACATCAAGGCCGTGCGGGGCGAGCGCGTCGAAAAAGGCAACATCTGCGTCCGGCACGCTTGAAGGCTCATGATATCCATGCAGGTGGTCCCACACCATTGCCCTGATGATGCCTGCACCCAGGCACCAGGAATGCAATCCCAGGGAGCGTATTGCCCTCAACGCGGCCATCAGCGTTTCGGAAGATTGCACCAAGGCGCACAAGCGCTGTTCATGACCAATTTCTGGTGTGGGAGCCGTTGGCGGGTTTGCCTGCTCGTGCTGAGACTGCATGACAGGGTCAATCCTTCGTTGGTAGCCTATCCCCGGCTCGCACATCCACCACCACCCGCTCCGGTGCTGCCAATGCGTCCTCATGCTGGCACGGCCATTTGTGCTGCCCGTCTATGCTGGTGAGCGTGTGACCGTCCTGGATGACATCGCCGTGCTGGATGAGGTACACGCCGGTATTGAACAGAAACCGGGAGATCTCGGTCGGCTCCAGGGTCTGAAAGTGCAGTTGCACATCGGGCACGCCAAAGGCGGTGGCACCCAGCGTATCCATCAGCATCTCGCCGGGGCGGTTGCTGATGTTGAAGAAACGCACATTGAGCACGCCGTAGTAGAGGAAGCCATCCGCATGGGCCTGCAGGTAGCGCTGCGGATCGAGCAGGCAGCCCGCATTGGTCTGGCTGATGGCGGTGATACCGCCGTTGCCGATCAGCACATGCATGACAGCCTGCAGAATCTCCAGGCGTTCCTCTGTACCCAGCCCCCGGCCCATGAACTCGCTCACCAGCACGCAGTGCTGGCACTGCGCAAGCGCCGCCTCTTTCTCGGGCCAATCCCAGGTCTGCTCCAGTGCGCTGGCGTACTCGGCGGCATCCAGTGGCTGATCGGCACGGATGATGGCGATCTCGCTGGGCACGCCCTTTTTGTCGCTGTAATCAACGGTGTAGTCACGCAGCGCCAGCAGGATGGTGTCGCCACTCGACACCAGCTCGACCTCACCCAGGCGCTCGGCCAGCGCGGCGCGCAGGGTCTCGCCATCCAACTGCGGTGGCTGGGCGTAGAGTGCTTCGAACGCCCACATATCGGGGGCCATGCGGGGGCTGGAATCGGTTGGAGCCATGAGCGTGCGCAGCAGTGAAAGAAGCGTGCATCTTGCCATGGAGACGCTGCAGCTGCGTTACCTGCGCTTTACCCACAGGTTCTATGATGGTGCAACGCAAATGGAGCAGCCAGCATGGACGGCAATGATCTGGAGTATGTGGGTTTCTGGGCGCGCGTAGGCGCGGCGCTGATCGACACGGTGGTGTTGATGCTGATCATCACCCCGGCGCTGGTGGCGGTGTACGGGTGGGAGTACTTCTTTGCCGATGGATGGGTGCAGGGCCCGGCCGATGTGCTGATCAGCTGGGTGCTGCCGGCAGTCGCCTGCATCTGGCTGTGGCACAAGCTGCGGGCCACGCCGGGCAAGATGCTGATTGGAGCCGAAATAGTAGATGCGGACACGGGCGATGCAATGACGGTAGGCCAGTCGGTGCTCCGCTACCTGGGCTACTTCGTATCCACCATCCCTCTGGGGCTGGGGTTGATCTGGGTAGCATTCGACCCACGCAAGCAGGGCTGGCATGACAAGATGGCCAATACCGTCGTGGTGCGCAAAAAGGGCGGGCGTACGCAGGCGGTGGCATTCAAAGGTTTGGACAAGCCTTGAAATCATGCGTGTCGCGCAGCTGCAGCCCGCTTACGCTCCTATCGCGATAGCAATTTACCCCGCCTTCGGCGTCCAGCGCAACGTCAGCGCCGCAACCACCGGAGGCAACACAAAACACCACATGCCCAGGGCGACGTAGGCCAGAGCGGCCAGCGCGCAACCCACGGCAAAGCTGGCGATGGCGGGGAGCATCTTGCGCAGGCGACCGGTGGCCGCATTGCGCCCCTCACCTTGCAGGCTCTTGAACAGGTCCGCCAGATCGATCATGACCTGGGTGGTATTGCCTGTCATCAAGGTTGACGGCGGCAATTGGGCCAGATGCATGCGTTGCATGGCATTCTGCACCGCCATCGCGCACACCATCAGCATGCCAGCGGTAAATGCGGGTAGCGCGTCGCTGTCGGCAAAGGGGCCAAAAGCCAGCATCAGTGCCGCCGCCAGTGCCAGCAGCAGCACCTGGGCCGCAACCAGGCGGCGCATGGGTGCCTTTTGCCGCGCCACCATTGCGTTGCTGGCCAGACGCGTCAGCACCACCGCGGCGCAGAAGACAGGCAGCGCCAGCAGCTTGGAGACCGCACCTGCGCTGCCGTGGATCAGCGCCGCGCCGAGCGTGACGAAGTTGCCTGTCACATGCGCCGCAAACAGGCCATTGAGCGCCAGAAACCCCGCCGCATCCACATAACCGGCGTTGAAGCCCAACAGATGGCTCAGGGGAGCGGGAGTGGTAGCTGCTTCTGGCATGGGCAATCCTGACGAGGGTGGAGTTCAAGGCTGCTGGCCGTCTTGCCGGGCCAGATATCTCTCGATCCGCGAATCAGGCAGGAACCAGAGCACAGCCATCGCAGTGAAAATGGAAAACGCAGCCATGGTGCTGTAGAAGCTGACGACGATGGCCAGAGCGTACACCGGAAGGGATATCTTGCCCTTCAGGTCCTTTCCGAGGGTGTTGGCAAGCACGGAATCCTTGCCTTCCGAGACGATGATGACACGCTCCAGCCCCCAATACGAGAGTGCGCACATGAACAGCACTGCAGCGTAGAGCGCCGTGGGCAGCGCCAGCAACCCCGATTTTCCAGCCCAGGTGGTCGTGAGCGGAATCATGGTGAGCCAGAACAGCAGGTTCAGGTTGGCCCACATGATGCGGCCATTGATGCCACGCACCACCAGGAAAAGGTGGTGGTGGTTGTTCCAGTAGATACCGACGTAGATGAAACTGAGCACATAGCCAAAGAAGTTGTGCGCCTCCTTCCACAGGCCGACCCAGGTGAATTCGGCAGGCAGCTGGATCTGGTAGAGCATCAGCGTCAGGCTCACCGAGATGACACCGTCGCTGAAGGATTCAAGCCGGCCTTTGTTCATGGCGATGCTCCGTCCGTCAGAGGGGCTGCTGGCGAAAGGCCAGACTGGCCAGGTACAGCACGGTCAGCATGAAAGGCAGCACACTCCAGAAACCCAGGTGGTGGTATAGCACCGCGCCCAGAAAGGCGCCCAGTACAAAGCCCCCCACGATGCTGCCGCTCCTGAGCAAGGCCTGGCCCTGCGCGCGGCCGGGCTGGCGCACATAGTTGGACAGGTCGATGCCGAACTGCGTGGTGTTGCCCGTCATCATGGTGCTCGGGCTGATGTGCTTGATCAAGGTCTTGCTGGCCGTGTTGCGTATGGCCAGTGCGATCAGGCCCAGGCCTCCGGTCAGCGCCAACGCAGCGGCATCCGGGTTGCGAAATGGCTCCAGCTGCAGGCCGGCAACCATGAAGCCGATAAGAAATACGGCCTCTGCCACAAACAGCCAGCCCAGGGTTCGGTGAGGCCGGGGCGACTGGCTGCAGCGGTCGATCCACATCTTGGTGAGCATGACCGTGGCAATGAACAGCGGGATCGCTCCCAGCTTGATCCACAGGCCTGCCCCGCCTTTGACAAATGCCGCCCCAGCCAGCACCAGATTGCCGGTCACATGGGCGGTGAAGAAGCCCAGCAGCGCGATGAAGCCGATCGTGTCGATGGCGCCGCCCACAATCGTGAGCAGCACAGGCGCGCGGCATTGCACCCAAAGGCCCGGCGCCGCAACAGGCGATGTGCCGTCGACATCCATCATGCGGCCTCCTTTTCTCGCAGATCCATCCAGACCACCAGCAGAAAACCGCCCACCAGGCCCAGATGCTCGAAAAACGAATTGGCGGCCATGAATCGCTCCTGACCCGGGGGCAACTCCCAGAACCGCAGTGCCAGCAAGGTGGCCAGCAGCGTGAAGCCACCCAAGGCCAGCGCGCCCAGCCAGCGCAGCCGCCCGATGAGAATCAACGCCGAAGCACCCAGCTCCAGCGCTATCACGAGCCCAGCGAATACGGGTGCGGGCGCCAGCCCGAAATGCGCCATCTCCGCCATGGCGGCGGGAAAATCGCTGAGCTTGACCAGCCCGCCCTGCAGATACGCCGCGCACAGAGCCAGGCACGCAACCCAGCGCAGGGCGGTGCTGCCAAAGACCGGACGCGCCATCGCAGCCAGGCGGCCTTCAAGACGCAGGCGTGTCATCCTGCCCCCTCTCAAACCATCCAGCATGAACACCCCAGCGCGCCAAAGAAGCTCTTGGGGTCAGACGACGGCACGCTGGAGGCCCAGGCATCGGCATGGCTGTGGCCATGCAGACCACAATGGGTACCGCAACCGCAGGCAGCCATATTGCGATAGCGGGCAGGGTTCAGCGAGTTTCTGCCAGCGCCCTCGGGCTCGCCCCAGGCACCATAGCCCTTGAAGGTGCGCGTGGGCGACCAATCCGGCATGGCCGGGGGCAGCGGGTTGTCGTCCAGCGCAGCAAAATCGCTCTCGCCGTAGACCACACGGCCTCCGACGACGGTCAGGTGCGAAGTGAGGAACGATATTTCGTCCTCCGGCACCTGGAAGAAATCCTTGCTGGGAACGATGAAGTCGGCCAACTGGCCTGCCGAAATGCGGCCACGCCTGCCTTCCTCGTTGCTGAACCAGGCGACGTTCTCGGTCCACATGCGCAGGGCCGTCTCACGGTCCAGCAGATTGCGCTGCGGGTACAGCTGCATGCCGCCCAGCGTCTTGCCCGTCACCATCCACGACAGCGACACCCAGGGGTTGTACGATGCCACACGCGTGGCGTCGGTGCCTGCGGAGACCTGGACGCCCTTTTCCAGCATGCGCTTGACAGGTGGCGTGGCTTCGGCGGCGCGCGCGCCGTAGCGTTCGATGAAGTATTCGCCCTGGTAAGCCATGCGGTGCTGCACGGCAATGCCACCGCCCAGCGCAGCGATGCGGTCGATGGATCGGTCGGAGATGGTCTCGGCATGGTCGAAGAACCAGTGGATGCCGGTCAGCGGCGTGTCGCGATGGACTTTCTCGAACACATCAAGCGCGCGGGTGATGGTTTCGTCATAGGTTGCATGCAGACGCCAGGGCCAGCGGTTCTGCACCAGCACACGCACCACTTCTTCGAGGTCACCCTCCATATTGGCGGGCATGTCGGGGCGCGGCTGGCGAAAGTCTTCGAAATCGGCCGCCGAATACACCAGCATTTCGCCCGCACCGTTGTGGCGGAAATAATCGTCGCCCTGCTTGTATTTGACCGAGGAGGTCCATTTGAGAAAGTCGGCCTTCTCTTCCTTGGGCTTTTGCGTGAAGAGGTTGTAGGCCAGCCGCACCGTGATCTGCCCCGCATCGGCCAGCTTCTGGATGACCTCGTAATCCTCCGGGTAGTTCTGAAAGCCACCACCCGCGTCGATCACACCAGTCACGCCCAGGCGGTTGAGCTCGCGCATGAAGTGGCGGGTGGAATTGACCTGGTAGTCGAGCGGCAGCTTGGGGCCCTTGGCCAGCGTGGCATAAAGAATGGTGGCGTTGGGCTTGGCCAGCAGCAGGCCGCTGGGGTTGCCTGCAGCGTCATGCACGATCTCGCCACTGGGCGGCGCCGGGGTGTCCTTGGTGTAGCCCACCGCACGCAGTGCAGCACCGTTGAGCAGCGCGCGGTCGTACAGGTGCAGCAGAAACACCGGTGTGTCGGGGGCAATCGCATTGATCTCCTGCAATGTGGGCAGGCGCTTTTCAACAAACTGGTGCTCGGTAAAGCCACCCACCACGCGCACCCACTGCGGCGCCGGGGTAACGGCCACCTGGCGCTTGAGCATGTCCAGCGCATCGGCCAGCGAGCGCACGCCATCCCAGCGCAGCTCCAGGTTGTAGTTCAGGCCACCGCGCACGACATGGGTGTGGTTGTCGAACAGGCCGGGCAGCACGCTCCTGCGCTTCAAGTCCACGCGCCGGGTATTGTCGCCCGCCAGGGCCAGAATCTCCTGGTCATCGCCTACCGCAACAAAACGACCGGCCTTGACCGCCACGGCGCTGGCCAGGGGCTTGCTACGGTCCAGTGTGGTGATCCGGCCATTGAAGAAAATGGCATCGGGGCGAGTGTCGGACATGGTGGAAGCTCCTTGTTGGTCGGCGGCGCCGGCTGGGCGGCCCCATAAGCCGCCCAATGCCAGAGATGTTGCAGCGCTCAGAATGTTTCGGCGGGAAGTCATGTGTCTACCTCTCTGAAATGTCCGAGCGGCGCCGCGCTCGGCGGGCCCGCAACGGGCTCAGGCTTGCGGGTCGCCGGGTTTGGTTTCTGCCACCTGCCCAGGCGCAGCTTGCCGCCCGGGCAACTGCCCCAGCACATGCTCGGTGGCCTGCGTCTGTTGGCAGGCCGCGCCGAAAGCCGTACCACACAGCAGTTGCTTGCCTACAGGAATGGCCTGCTCCCCCACCAGAATGCCCAGCAGCCCCACCAGGGCCACCAAGGGGGGCGCTGGCGAGCGCACCTGAAGCAAACTGTAGACCACGCCGACCAGAAGGCCGGCGCCCAGCGATAGTGCATAGAGCTTCATGGCATCGTGCCTGTTCGGGCTGGTGCGGATACGGTCAGGCCTTGGCCGGGTTGGGGCCCACGCGCTCGCCGTGCTGCGCGCGCTCGGGCGCCTTGTGCACCATGGTGTAGGCGTAGTCCACGCCCATGCCGTAGGCGCCCGAATGCTCACGCACGATGTCCATCACCGCATCGTAGGTGCCGCGGCGTGCCCAGTCACGCTGCCATTCCAGCAGTACCTGCTGCCAGGTCACGGGCACCACACCGGCCTGCACCATGCGGTCCATGGCGTAGTTGTGCGCATCCAGCGATGTGCCGCCCGAGGCATCGGCCACCATGTAGATTTCATAATCGGTATCGTGCAGGCACGACAGGGCAAACGTGGTGTTGCACACTTCGGTCCAAAGCCCCGAAACCACCACTTTCTTGCGGCCCTGGGCAGCGCCCGCTGCCAGTGCATCGCGTACGTTCTGGTCGTCCCAGGAGTTCATCGAGGTGCGCTCCAGAATCTGGTGCTCGGGAAACACCCCCAGCAGCTCGGGATAGGTGTGGCCGGAGAAGCTCTCGGTCTCCACCGTCGTGATCGTGGCCGGAACGCCAAAGACCTTGGCCGCCTTGGCCAGGCCTACGACATTGTTCTTGAGTACCTGGCGGTCGATGGACTGCACGCCAAAGGCCATCTGGGGCTGCTGGTCGATGAAGATGATCTGGCTGTTGGCCGGTGTCAGGACTTCGAGAAGGTTGGTTCTGGACATGGTGACCGCTTTCAAATGCTGAAGGGCTGAATTGGGAGGCAGGAACCGGAGATTCCGGATTCAGTGCAAGGGCAGTCTAGAAGCCAGACATGGTGTTGAGAAGCCAAGGAATGGAATTCCACCCTTTCCATTTTTGTCATCCACAAACCCCGCCGGGGCTGGCATATTGCAGGGGTGTCTCAATGCCCAAGCGGCCAATGCCATGAACAAATTGCCAGATCTGGAAGCGTGGGCGATCTTTGCCAAGGTTGCGGAAACAGGGTCGTTCGCCCGCACCGCAGCAGACTTGGCCCTGTCACAGGCCACGGTGTCCAAAGCCATCTCCCGCCTCGAAGGGCGGATCAAGACCAGCCTGTTTCACCGAACCTCACGGCGCATCACGCTGACCGACGCCGGAGCAAGTGCTCTGGAGCGGGCATCGCGCATCCTGCAGGAGGGAGAAGCGGTCGAGGCCGATATCACCGACCGCTCGACGAGCCTGCGAGGGCAGTTGCGCATCGCAGCACCGATGTCATTCGGCATCACGCGGCTGGCACCGGTTCTGCCCCGGTTCATGCAGATGTATCCCGATGTGGAGTTGCACCTTCAGTTTGCCGACGAGCAGGAGGATCTGGTCCGCGACCGGTTCGATCTGGCATTGCGGATTGCCAATCTCGGCGATTCCAGCCTGATCGCACGCCGGCTGTGCCAGGTACCGATCCTGCTGGTGGGCGCTCCTGAATACTTCAAACGCCATGGCCATCCCAACCACCCCAGCGAACTGGCGCAGCACAAAGGCCTGCAGTACAGCCTCGCGCACTATGGAAAAACCTGGCGCTTTCGCCACGCAGAGCATGGTGAATATACCCAGGCGATCCCTTTTCAGCTGCAGGTGAACAATGCCGAGGCGCTGCAGCCCGCCTTGCTGGCGGGCATGGGCCTGGCCTTGCAGCCCTCTTTTCTGGTGTGGCAGGAGCTGAGCGATGGCCGTTTGCAGACCACGCTGCCTGGCTGGGAGGCCGATGTGCTCTCGCTCAGCATCGTGACTCCGCCCAGCCGCACCCGCCCGGCGCGGGTACAGGCATTCATGGACTACGCTGCGCAGGAGTTCCAGAGCAAGCCTTGGGCGCGGGTGGAAGAGGAATGCGCAGTTCTGGAGCCTCCGTCGCAATGACCGGCCAAGCACCGCGCCAGCTCATTCAGCCTGCGCGCGCTGCTCCGGCCAGAGGCGCGGGCTGGCGGCGCCCCCAGTTCATCACCGCCGTGCCAGCCACCGCCAAGGCGCCACCCACAAGCATGGATGCATCGACCTGCTCACCCAGCCACAGGGCCGAGCAGATGACACCGATCACCGGCACCAGGGTGATGTAGCCTGACGCGGCGCCCGCACCCAGCGCCTTGACACCATCAAAATACCAGGCATAGGCCAGGGCCGTGGAGCCCCAGGCAAGAAACAACAGAGCGCCCCATGCCGTGCCACCCGCATGCACAACGCCAGCCATGCCTTGCGGGCCTTCCACCACCAGGCTGGCCAGCAGCAGCATGATCGCCCCCATGGTGGAGGTGACTGCCGTGGTCGAGAGCGCATCCACCCCGGTCAGGATGGCCCGGCCGATCAGGGTATAGCTCACCCAGCACACCACGCAGCCCAGAATCATCAGCTCTCCCACGCCTACGCCGGAGCTGAGCAGTTGCAGCGGATTGCCGTGCGATATGACGAGCGCCGCGCCCATGGCGGCCACCAGCATGCCCAGACCAATGATGCGATTGAGCCGTTCCTTGAAAATCCACGCTGCCAGCAGCAAGGTGACCACCGGGTTGAGGGTGATCACCAGGGCCGCCTTGCTCGCCGGCAGGTGTTGCAAGCCACTCAGAAAGAATGCGGCGTAGCCAAACACCCCCGTCGCGGCTGCTGCAGCCATGCCCAGCCACCGCCGGGCCGACCAGGTCTTGAGCTGGCCCATCCCCCCTGCCATGTACATCCATGGCAGCAGCACCAAGGCCGCGAGCACAAAGCGCAGGCCCGATGCGGCCAGCGGCGGCATGTGCTGCGCCACCATGCGCCCGGCGGGCCACGACGCCCCCCACAGCAAAGCCATGCCAATCAACCGCAGGTGCGAAGATGCCTGCGGGCCAAGAATTTTCTGGAGGTTCATAGTTCGGTACACCGCGCACTTGCGCTCCTTGTCCATCCATATGCCGTAGAGCGGGCAATGGTTGCAAGCTGCATCGACTATAGCGACAAGCGCAGATGGCTGTGCAGGCCGCCCCACACGGGCGACTGCGCAACAGGGGCATGCGCGCGCCCGGTTGCCCGCTCCACGAAATATTTATGAAAACAGCATCCAGCTCTTACCAATAAAGCACTGTCAGCTATCAAATTATTGTCTTCATACCCCAGAAACCGCCCACGGCAATTGTCACGCGCATAACGCGGCACGCAACCCCTTTCTCGTTATAGTGGCCGCTGCACTATTGCATCCCCCCCCACTGGAGACAACCATGTTCAACCACATCATGCTGGGCGCCAGCGATCTGGAAAAGTCCCGCCAGTTCTACGACGCCTTTCTGGGCGTACTGGGCGTGCCGCCTGGCAATGCCAACAAGAACCGCTATTTCTGGCGCGGCAATGGCGGCACGTTTGGCGTCAGCACCCCCATCAACGGCCAACCAGCCACTTTTGGCAATGGCAGCACCACAGGCTTTGCCGCCACCAGCCCCGAGCAAGTGAATGCCGCGCACGCCGCAGGCCTTGCCAACGGCGGTGTGACCTGCGAAGACCCGCCCGGCTGGCGCGGCGAAGGGCCTGGCGCCCTGTATCTGGCCTATCTGCGCGATCCGGACGGCAACAAGCTGTGCCTGGCACATCGCAAACCCAAGGAGTGATTCGCCTGTCTTTCGATAGCAATCTTTCCAGACAGGACGGGCGGTAACGCCCGTTTTTTACTGCCGGGTAGCGCCTGTGCCAGCACAGACCGCCATGGTTTCGCAAGAAATACCGCAGCGCGCCGCCAGCATCGCCATCTGCGCCATACTGCCCGCTCAGCGCTCCGCCCGGCAGCGCTCAGCAGCAAAGGACGATGGTGCAATCAGCGGACAAGGGATGGTTTGACGAGGCGTATTACCAGCGCTTTTATTTCGACAAGAAAACCAGTGTCGTCGATCCGGCCCATGCCGCGCGTCTGGGCACCTTTGTCTGCAGTTACCTGCAATATGTGCGGGTGCCGGTGCGCCGTGTGCTCGATGTGGGCTGCGGAATCGGCCTGTGGCGTGATGCGATTGCGGAACACTTTCCCTCTGCCAGCTACCACGGTGTGGAATTGAGCGAATATCTGTGCCAGCGCTATGGTTGGGAGCGCGGCTCCGTCGTCGACTACCAGCCCGCCGAGGGCGAGCCGTTTGATCTGGTCATCTGCCAGGGCGTGCTGCCGTACCTGAGCCCCACCGATCTGAAGCTGGCGCTGGACAATCTGGGGCGCCTGTCCTGCGGCGCCCTGTATGTGGAAGCCGTGGCCCGCGAAGACTATGAACGCGACATCATCGACGACACGCTCACCGATCCGCGCCTGTTCCGCCACCGCGCCGCCTTGTACCGGCGCGGGCTGGCCCAGGGCTTTACCGAGCTTGGCGGTGGCGTATGGCTGAGCCGCCGTGCCGAGGTGCCACTGTTCGCGCTGGAAGCGCTGAGCGACTGAGAAATCTGCCCCCAAGCAGACCAGACTGCCCAGCACCCCGTCGCGGCCAGGCCTCTTTGGCCACGCCAAAGCCGCTTGAATTTCCTGGGCTGCAAAGGGCGACGACAATAGCGGCCGTGTCTTCTGCCCCTGCCCCCCACCCCGCCGTCTTCCCCCACGCCGTATCGCGCCTGCGTACCGAACGCCAGTCGCGCAGTACGCGGCCGTTTCTGGCACGTGGCGGCCCCAAGGGAGAACGCTGTGAAGGATGCAGGCTGCGCCCCAGCCATTGCATCTGCGCGCTGCGCCCCACCCAGTCCACCCATGCGGGCGTGTGCCTTCTGATGCATGATGCCGAGCCGCTCAAGCCCAGCAACACTGGGTGGCTGATCGCCGACGTGGTGGCCGAGACCCATGCATTCGGTTGGTCGCGCACGGAAGAGAACCCCGCATTGACCGCACTGCTGAGCGATCCGCAGTGGCAGCCTTATGTCGTCTTTCCCGAAGAGTTCGTGCAGCCCGCCAGCCGTGTCGTGCGGACGGTGCCCAAACCGTCAGATGCTATGAATTTTGATGGACTAGCGCACACCGGGCGTGCGCCAGTGGCAAATTTTGGCAAAAGGCCACTGTTCATTCTGCTCGACGCCACCTGGCCGGAAGCCCGCAAGATGTTCCGCAAAAGCCCTCGGCTCGACGGCTTCCCCGTGCTCAGCCTCCACCCGGACCAGATTTCTCGCTACCAGCTGCGTCGCTCCAAAAGAGACGACCACTTCTGCACCGCAGAGGTGGCTGCGCTGTGTCTGGATCTGGCCGGTGACCTGCGTGCTGCGCAGACGCTCGAGGCCTATCTGGATGTCTACACCCATCACTACCTGCAGGCCAAGCACCAATTGCCACCCGATTGGAGCAGCCAAGCACACAGCCAATTGGCGGCATTGCGTATTGTCAGCGGCAGCAGCAGCGGTGATACCGAGCGCTATCAAAATAATAGTTGATGCGTACTACTGGTGAGCGCTGGCAGCCGGAATTTGCAAAACCAGTCAGTCCAGGGCAAATCCCTTTTCCGTCAGCTGCACCTCACCATTGGGCCCTGTCTGCAGCCAGCCTTGCTCCCGTGCATAGGTCAGCGCCTGCTGCTGGTCCTGCGCGCTGAACTGGTGGCGGTCCAGGTCGTGCTGAAGCACCTGGGGGTCGAGTCCTTCACCTGCACGCAGGCTTTGTTCGCTTACCAGCAGGTACAGAATGTGCCTGGCGTTCTTGTGGATCTCTTCAGGGGTGGTCATGGTGTGGGCTTTCCTCTCCAGTCAGTGCCGAATGGCGGCAGAAGAACGGCTGCCGTTGCGGGCAGCCGTGCAAGGCATCAGCGGGCCTTGTTCATCCAGTCCGACAGTTCATCGGCGTGTTCCTGCTCCTGCTCCAGAATCTGCTCGATCAATCGGCGCGTGGTGTGATCCTTGTCGCCGATCAGATCGATCATCTGCGTGTAGGCCTCGATGGCCACACGCTCGGCCACCAGGTTGGAGCGAATCATCGCATGCAGATCCAGCTGCTCGTTGTAATCGGCGTGGCTGCGATTGGTGAGGGTGTCGGGGTTCAGGTCGGGTTCGCCGCCCAGTTGCACGATGCGCGTGCAGATCCGGTCGGCATGCGATTGCTCTTCATTGGCGTGCACGAGAAACTCGTCCGCCACGGCGGGGGATTCCAGACCCGTCGCCGTGAAATGGTGGCGCTTGTAACGCAGCACACAGACCAGTTCGGTCGCCAGCGCATCGTTGAGCAGTTTGATGATGTCTTCGCGGTAGGGTGAGGCATCGGGGAGCACCGCACCCTCATTCAGACTTTTCTTGGCTGCGTCGAGTCGGGCCTGGTCCAGGGTGAGTGTGATTTTCTTGGTTTGTGGCATCGTAGGTTCCTCCATGGGATTGGATTCGCTTGAAAACCAGTGGGTGTTTTCAAGCACGGCACCTATCGAACATAGCCCGCCACCCTATCGCTGTCTGTGAGACAAGACCGACTGTGCGTGCCCTTCTGATTCAGAAACCTGCGCCGGGCTGGGACAGATAGAGCAATTCATCGGGCGTGCTGGTCCGCCCCAGCACTGCATTGCGGTGCGGAAAGCGGCCAAAGCGTGCGATCACCTCCTGGTGGCGCCAGGCATAGTCCAGCGTGCCCTGCAGAAACTGCGCCAGATCGGTGTCAACACCTGCTGCCTTTGCCAACGCCGCAAAGGCCAGCACGCTGCGCCGCTGCATGGCGGGGTCTTCCGCATGCTCCAGCGGGAGGTAGACAAAGATGCGCAGCACCTCGGGCAGATGCAGGTCCTCGCCCGACTCGATGGCGCCCAGCGCCAGTTCCAGCGCCCGCCGGTCACCTGCGAATGCCTGGGGCGTGCCACGGTGGATATTGCGAGTGAACTGGTCGAGCAGCAGGATCAGCGCCAGCCGGCCCCAAGGCTCCATGGCCCAGCCGTCCAATTGCCCATCCAGCGCCGCCTGCACGGCAGTACCAAAGCGCTGCCGCATCTCGGCATCGAAGGCGTCGGACTTGGTGAACCATTGCTGGCGCTGCTGCAGCGCCTGTGCATTGTCCGGGCGCGCGGTGCCGAGCCAGAACTGCAGTACGTCGTCAGCGCCTGTCGGGGCAGGCCTGTCGTGATGGGAGAAAGAAGGATTTGGCATGCATGGGTTATACCTTGGCGCCACCAAATGCTGTCTGGCTGCAGATACAAAACCACTTCGGCCCTCATGCCGTAGGCATGGGGCCGAAGTTTGCTGAGGCGGATTTGGCGAGAAGCCGGGCTGTGACGGTCGCCCGGCCCGCCCTGCTATCGGTCGTCTTCAGGGAGCATGGCGCCGCCTTGCACCGGCTGCCCATCGGCGTCGGTGATACGCATCACCATCAGCTCTGGCGTGGTGTCCGGGTCGGCCCCGCCATCGCCCTCGATACCTCGGGAGGCAGCGTAGAACCCGGTGGAGAAGCGGATGACCGGAGTATCCGCACCCACCTGTGCAGGGGCACAGCGGAAGTTGAAACCTCGCAGCTGGTTCCTGGTACAGACATAACCGCTCGCACGGTCAATGACCGAATCTCCGGTATAGGGCACGAAGTTGAAGATCCGGCTCTTCATGGCCCCGCTGTGCGCCAGCACCACCCACGAACCCACCAGAGAATCGATGCTGTTCTTGTCGATACCGAAGTAGAAGCGCTCGATCTGTACCGTTTCCTCATTGGGGAACTGGATGGTTCCCGTGGACGACGAGGTGAACTTGATGTTCTCCGCATTGCCTGCGTTGCCCTGGTAGCTTGCGACCAGATCGCCGCTGCCGAAATAACGGCCACCCTTGTACTGGTTGAGCGGAATGTCAGGCCTATTGGCAGCGGGGATCGTGGACGGCTCATGTGTGCCCATCAAACTGTGGAACGTGGCGCTGCCCTGGTTTTCATAGTCATAGACCGAGATGAACAGGGTGTGATCCTGGCTGTTGGTGGGCTTTTGCAGATCCACCGCCAGACCGCGGCCTGGTTTGCCCGTGATTTCGTTGCTCACGATCCAGGTGCCTGCCTCAGGTGCATAGTCTGGCCGGAAGTAGGTGGTCAGCGCGGCTTTGCCTCCAGCAGTCGTATACGCGGAGCGCGTGATGCGTGCGCCGATAAACCGGTGCTTTTCTCCCGTACCGAACTGAACGGCGCCCACCACCTGGTCCACGCTGCGCTGCATGGTCACGGACACAAGCCCGACTGGCTGCGCTGAACTGCCCGAGCAGTTGAAGATGCGGTCGGCGCCGCCATAGTCGCAGGTGGCGAAGAATGGCGTGCTCAGCGCACCGTCAAAGCCATGCATCGTGAGCTTGGTACTGGCGGCATAGGGCCAGGGGGCTGGAGAAAGCGTCCAGTCGTAGTTCAGGCCCACCTGCTCACCTGAGCCGATGTCGGCCCACCAGGTTCTGACAGGCTGGCTGTTCTGGTCCAGCTCCACCATGGCCCAGCGATCCACATATGCAGGATCTGCAAAGGTGCCTGCAGGTGTGCCTTCGTAGTCGAAGCGCTCTATAGCCTTGGCCACTTCGCCGGGGAACTTGATGGAGCCCGTGGTTCGGCTGGTGAAGGTCACCTCTACATTGCCTGCATTGCCTACCTCAGTCCCGTCAAGAGGGCCGCTGCCGAAGAAACGACCACCCTGGTAGGACGTCAGTGGCGCAACCACCTTGTTGCCGTCCATGACGCCGATGGCGATGTGGAAGGTTGGCGCGCCAGTGGAGGTGTAGTTGTACACCTGCATCACAAACTTGCCATTCTGAACATCGATGCCCATGCCACGACCGGGCTTGCCGTTGAGCTCGGCCGTGATCACCCAGTTGCCGCCCTGAGGCTCACCGATGCCGGTATCCGTACCTGAACCATCAGACGGAGTCGTCTTGGTCACCTGACGTGTGGCAGTGCCGGTATTACCTGCTGCATCGGTCTGCGATGCCGTAACCGTCACAGATCCGGCCGGCAGCCCTCCGACCTTGACACCGGAAACCGTCCAGACTCCATTGGTGCAAGGTGCCGAAGCCGTTACATTGCCAATGCTCACCGTCACGGCCCCATCCTCTGTCGTGCAGGCGCCCGAAACGCTGTAGGACGACTGGTTCGATCCATCGATCGTTGGCGCGGTCGTAATCGACACGGCCGGCGACGTCACATCCTTCACCGTGGTGCGCGAGCCGCTGATGACGGTGCCATTCACGGTCTGCGATGCGGTGATCGTCACGACACCGTCAGGCAGACTGCTGACGGTAATGCCTGAAGCCGTCCAATTGCCACCATTGCAGGCGGTCGTGGTGGTCAGGCTGCCGATGGCCACCGTCACTGTCCCATCAGTCGCAGAACACGTTCCCGTGACGCCGCCATAGGAGGACTGGTTGGACGCATTGATGGGTGGCGCAGCGGTCACCGCCACGGCAGATGCCGAGGAATTCTTGGTGGTCGTGAGAGCACCTGTACCGGTGTTGCCTGCCGCATCGGTCTGCGACGCCGTGACCGTGACAGGGCCTGCTGGCAACCCACCCACATCTACGCCGGAAGCGGACCAGGTACCGTTGCTGCACACAGGCGAGGGCACCACAGTGACGCTGCCAATGCCCACCGACACCGACGATCCGCTCTCCGAGCAGGTACCAGAGACTCCATAAGATGCCTGATTGGCAGCATTGATGGCAGGCGCCGAGGTCACAGCCACCGTGGGCGGCTTCGCATCCTTGGTGGTGGAGCGCGAGCCCGAACCCGTCTGGTTATTGACGGTCTGCGAGGCAGTCACCGTGACAGGGCCATCGCCTACGGTGCTGACATTGACGCCCGAGACCGCCCATGTACCACCGTTGCAGACGGCCTGCGCAGCAGCACTGCCAATGGTCACTACAACAGGCTGGCCGTTGGCCGAGCAGGTACCCGAAACACCGTAGGACGCCTGATTGGCTGCATTGATCACCGCAGCATTGCTGACCGTGACCACGGGAGTCTCGCCAGGATTCGGTACGGTGCTCTTGTTCGTTGTCGTCGATCCTTGCCCGGTCTGGTTGTTCACGGTCTGCGAGGCAGTCACCGTGATGGTGCCATCGGGTAGACCGCTGACGTTGACGCCCGACACCGACCAGTTACCGCCGGTACAGGTCGCCGATGCAGGGATGCCGCCAATGCTGACCGTTACCGGCTGCCCTTCCGCAGAGCAGGCACCCGAGACGCCGTAGGAAGTCTGATTGCTTACCGTGATGGCGGGCGCAGTGACCGACACTGTGGGCGCACCCGGATTGGAGGGCGGATTCTTGACCGTACTCTTGCTGGCAGAACTATTGGGCCCAGACGGCGTCTGTGAGGCAGTCACCGTGATGGCACCCGCAGGCAGAGCCGAGACGTTGAGCGTGCCGCCATAGCTGCCATTGCTCTGGCAGGACAGCGTCTGGCTGGCGCCTGCGGGAAGCGTCGTGATGGCAAGATCGTTGCTGCCAGGGCTGCAGGTACCGCTGACAGGAAGCAGGTTGCTGGCTGCAACCGGGTTCTGCAGATCGTCCAACGTCACGGTGGACTGGCAATCCAGCATCGACGCTTCGGAGTGGCCGATAACCACATCTGCCCTGATCAGGCCAAGCACATTGATTCTCACATGGACCGCATTGACGGAAATGCTGGTCGGAGTGACGGTTTGCTCATTGACCGTGATGGTGGCAATGCCAAGAAGACCCACACTCGCATCCAGATTCACCCCGACATCCAGACCCAGACCAGCTAATTGGCCGGAGCCATTCAAGATGTCCGTGCGCCCTGATGCGACTGGCTGCCCCTTGTCACAGGTCATCGTTGCCGTGGACGTGATGGTCCCTGCACCAAGGTTCAACAACGGTATGTTGAGGAGGTTGAGCAAGGAAAGCCCCAATCCATTGACCTGAGAAGTCGAGGTCACGCTGTTGCGGGTCAAGGTGCTCTTTGTCAACGAGGTGATGACACCCGTATCGACCTTCAGAATTCCCGCCGCATTGACGCCAACATTCGCAACATCGCTGGGTTTGTTGAAATCCGGCGGCGCGCTACCCTGCCCTGTGTTGGCAAACTTGGTATCCAACCCCACCAGCGGAGGGCCCGGAAGCAGCGCCAGCACGGTTGCAGAGGCTTCCAGTCCATAGGCTTGACCGGTGCCGGAGGAAGCTGCGAATGCCATCGCCCCCCAGCCATATGCAGTTGCCATGATGAGCCAACGGATCACCGAACGTGCGATCCCTTTCATTCCTGCGGTAGTCATATCGCCTCCTCTTGGACCAAGGCTCCAAGAATGGGCAGATAGATACCAACCAGTTTGATGCACGGCTGACTCGATCAACCCATCCACCCGAGACACTCCCAACCAGCTAATTACAAAATATTAGCAAGTAGCACACGAAGCCTCACGATCACTACCCTACACCTGGGGAATCGAGTACTTAAATTTATTTAATAAATCAAAACGCAAAAATATAAAGATTAATCATTAATAAGAAAAATACAGGCTTCAAAGAAATCTATCGAAAAATTAATTTCAATACTTTTCTCCACACAGTGAAATATTCACCTTTTTTTAAAAGCACAGCAATTTGCACCCAAAAATCACAGGCAATGCTATTTTTAAATTCAATGCATTTTTTAAATCATGTAATACTTGGACACGCATTATTGTTGACAGTGACAACCCATTCACAGGGCTTCGCCAATGCCTGCGCGGGTCTTGCCCTATCGGTTCACTCGCCGCTGCAGGCTAGGTCTTTGTGGCATCGCTGCGCGGGCTCCGTGCTTTCAGGTTCTGAAATGAAAACAAGCCGACCACACCTGCGTGCGGTCGGCTTGTCGAAATCATCCTGAACTGTCCGTGGCTACCTTACCTTGCTCAGCCCATTGGCGATCCACCTGAAACAGACATCGCACTGCGCCATCGGTGCGTTGCAGACCAATTTCAGACGGTGGCAGTTCGTCTCTGCGCTACCTGGCGCGTTGCAACCGGGTGCGCAGAAGGCGCACCGCGCCCTACACGGTCACGCAGGTGCAAAGCCCAGCGCTCCACGGTGTAGAACGATAGCGCTGCAAATGCGGCAGACAGCGGCAAGCCCAGTGCCACCACCCAGGCCCAATCCATATGCGCGCGCAACAACCGCACTACAGGGTAGTGCCACAGATAGATGCCATATGACATCTTGCCCAACCACACCAGCAAAGGCAGGCTCAGCATGTCATATAACGCGCCTTTGTGCTTGCTCACCGCAATGACGATTGCAACTGCAGTCAGCTCAGCCAACGCAAAACCCCATAGCAGTGCACCTGCATCATCCCAGGCATAGCCGATGATGATGAAAGGGAACACCGGCAGCAGCCACAGCAGGTACTTCTGGCGTGCGTGCAGCGCATCCATCCATTCGGCGCGGTGCACCGAGACCACAGCCAGCAGACTGCCCAGCAGCATGCCGGTGGCCCGGGTATCGAAACGGAAGAAGATTTCGTAGAACTGCTGACCCCTTGCCACCCAATAGGCACGCCAGACAAACATCAGCACCACAAGCAAGAACACAGGACGCCACAATTGCTTACGCGCAGTATGCGTCAGCAACAATGCCAGCAAAGGCGGCCAGACCAGGTAGAAGTGCTCTTCCACCGAGAGCGACCACATATGCAGCAGAGTATTGGGACTGTCGAAAAAGGCGATACCGTAGTCCGCCAGATAAAGTGCCGATACCACCACATCCTGGTTGATGTCTTCCAGATCAGGCCAGATCAGCGGCGCAAATACCCAATATGCGCCAAGGAACAACAACAATGCAGGCGCCAGGCGCAGAAACCGCCGCTTGTAAAAGCGCCAGTAATCCAATCGACCATCTTGTTGGAATTCTTTGAGCAGCAGCGACGTGATCAAAAAGCCGCTGAGCACAAAAAACAGATCCACGCCAAAGAACGCACCATCAAACATGGGCACATGGGCATGGGACAGAAACACCAACACAATCGCCACCGCGCGCAAACCATCCAGCGCAGGGTTGTATTTCAATCGCAAAACAGACAAAACAGACACACTCCCTACTTCGTCGGCATGCCAGGAAGCCATGCCACACGCCCAGACCCAAATAACCTATGTCTGCCGCTGCAAAGCCTGCAGAAGAATTTGTCTGGGGTTTACAAACCTATGTTGCTTAACGCGCAACGGCGCCGAAAAGCTGACTGATGAGTGAACCGGCCAGTAGGGCCGTCACAGTGGCCAACAACTGCAGGGAGCAGATGCGGCCGTTGCCCCGAGATGCCAACACGTGGGGGGCGAGGTCAATAAGAACCGAGCCTAATGCAATAGTTCCAGCAAGGCTGCGCTATTTTGTTACGGTGGAAGATTCCATGCTGGCACTCGCCTATTGCCAGGTTGACATACCGCCGTCATGTCTTTGCATCGGTACCAAGCTGCTACCCGTGCGACAGCGCTTCCGTGCTTTCCCCCATGCGGCGCACCGCCGCTTTGCGTAGGCTCTGCACAGCTTCCTCTCAACGTGCCATGACTGCCTCAACCCACGCCTTAGACCACGCTTTAACGCCCCAGATTCGCATGTACCAGGACTGGCTCGCCCAGCAACGTGGCCTGCGCTTCAACAGCTACGAAGACCTGCACCGCTGGTCTGTTTCACATCTGGCTGATTTCTGGCGCAGCATCTGGGATTACTACCAGTTGCAATCGCCAGTAGCCCTCACCAAAGACCTGCAGGTATTGAGCGGCGATGCAATGCCCGACACCCAATGGTTCAGAGGCGTGCAGGTGAGCCTGCCGCGCCAGTTGCTGCGGCATGTAAAGGCGGCCGATGCTGCAGGCATGCCGGCCATCGTGAGCGACAACGAGCGTGGAGAAGTGCGTGAAATGTCTTGGCCCGAATTGCAGCGCCAGGTGGCTTCGGTCGCCATCGCGCTGCGCAAGCTGGGTGTGGTGCGTGGCGACCGCGTGGCAGCTTACATGCCCAATATTCCCGAAACAGTGGTCGCCATGCTGGCATGCACCAGCATTGGTGCCATATGGAGCCTGTGCGCACCCGACATGGGTGTCGCTGCGGTAGTCGATCGCTTCAAGCAGATCGAGCCCAAGGTGCTCATTGCCGTGGACGGTGTGTACTACGGCGGCAAGCCACTCGATCGCAGCGCCGTCGTGCAATCGCTGCTGGCCGAGCTACCATCGGTGCAGCAGCGCATCGCCATATCCACGCCCTATGCAACTGCACCTGTTCCTGACAGCCACGACTGGCAATGGGCCACTGCGCAAGATGCGCAGGCCATCGCCGCTTTCGAGCCTGAATGGCTACCCTTTGACCATCCGATCTGGATCGTCTATTCCAGCGGCACCACAGGCCTGCCCAAGCCCATTGTCCACGGCACCGGCGGCATTCTGCTCGCGCTGCATGTGGCGGGGCTGCACAACGACCTGGGAGCCAGCTATGGCGACAACAACCGCAACGAACGCTTTCACTGGTACAGCTCCACGGGCTGGGTGATGTGGAACATACAGGCAAGCGGCCTGCTGTTTGGCACCACCATCACCATTTTTGATGGTCACCCCGCTGGCAGCAGCAGCCAGCCCGACTGGGGTGTGCTGTGGCGTTTTGCCGCCAAACACCAAACGACCATTTTCGGCGCTGGCGCCGCCTACTACAGCAACTGCATGAAGGCAGGCCTGGATATTGCGGCCATTCCCGGACTGCAGCAGGTTCGCACCCTGGGCAGCACCGGCTCGCCGCTGGCGCCCGAGGTGCAGCGCTGGGGCAGTGCACAGCTGCAAGCAGCCGGAGCTGGCGACGTATTCTGGTGCAACATCTCTGGCGGCACCGATTTTTGCGGCGCCTTCATCGGCGGCAACCGCGAGTTGCCGCAGGCACCGGGCCGCATGCAATGCCGCTGGCTCGGCCATGCCGTCGAGGCCTGGAACGAACAGGGCCAACCGGTGACGGGCGAAGTCGGAGAGCTGGTCTGCGTCCAGCCCATTCCTTCGATGCCGCTGTACTTCTGGAACGACCCTGGCAAGCGACGCTATCTGGACAGCTATTTCGACCACTGGCCCGGCATCTGGCGCCACGGAGACTGGATACAGGTGGACAGCGATGGCAGCTGCATCATCTATGGCCGCAGCGATGCCACCATCAACCGCCAGGGCTTGCGCATGGGCACCAGCGAAATCTACAACGCGGTCGAAGCGCTACCGCAAGTGCAGGACTCGATGGTGGTGGATCTGGAATACCTGGGCAAGGACAGCTATATGCCGCTGTTTGTCGTGCTGCGCGAGGGCATCGTACTGGATGACACCGTCAAGGCCAGCATCAGCCAGGCCATCCGCACCGCCCTTTCGCCCCGCTTTGTGCCCGATGCCATCTTGCAAGTGGCAGAAATCCCACGCACCTTGACCGGTAAGAAACTGGAACTGCCCATCAAGAAATTGATGCTGGGCCAACCAGCAGACAAAGTACTGAATCCGGAAACCATGGCCAATCCCGGGTGCCTGGCGTGGTACGAAGCATTTGCACAACGCCACTTTGCCACTCTGGCAAACGCATAACACCTTCTGCAAATCAGGGCATTACAGAGGTGCGGATTTCGCTGACACACGCCTCGCGCATGTATCGGCGACAATCCCGCTCCTATGTCTGAAACTTCCGGCTCGTCCTCCTCCTCCATCTCGCTTCGCCTGGTCTTCATTCTGGGTCTGCTCTCAGCCATCGGGCCCTTTGCCATCGATATGTATTTGCCCGCGCTGCCACAGATTGGCGCGAGCCTGAATGCCCCTGTTGGCGCCGTACAGGCCAGCCTCACCGCCTTCTTTCTGGCACTGGGCGTAGGCCAGCCTCTGTTTGGCACCCTGGCCGATATGTGGGGGCGCAAGAGACCGCTGTACCTGGGTTTGTCGATCTTCGTGCTGGCAAGCGTGGGATGCGCACTGGCACAGGACATCCACACCTTGGTGGTGCTGCGCTTCGTGCAGGGCATGGGCGCTGCAGCAGGCATGGCGATTCCGCGTGCCGTGGTGCGTGACCTGCATACGGGGCATGAAGCGGCACGCATGATGTCGCTTCTGATGCTGGTGTTCAGCGTGTCCCCCATCCTCGCTCCGCTGGCGGGCAGCGGTGTCATCGCCGTGGGTGGCTGGCGCATGGTGTTCTGGGTCGTGGGGGTAGCGGCCATTCTGGGCCTGGCTGCCATGGTGCGTGGCCTGCCCGAGACGCGCCCCGCCGATGCCCGACTGGACAGCAGCCTTGGCGGTGTATTGCAGGCCTACGGTTTCTTGCTGCGCGACTGGCACTACCTGGGTCTGGTATTCATCGGCTCCTGTGCAATGGCAGGCTTTTTTGTCTATCTGGCAGGTTCGCCGTTTGTGCTGATCAACCACTACGGGCTCTCCACCACGCAGTACAGCATGGCATTTGCGCTCAATGCGATTGCCTTCATTGGCGCCGCTCAGTTCACCGGCGCATTGGGTAAACGGTTCGGGCTGGTGCCCGTGGTCAAGGTGGCCGCCAGTGCATGCGGTGTGGTGATGACCAGCCTGCTGGCCTATTACCTGCTGGGCGGCGATCAACTGATCGTACTGATCGTGCTGTACTTCATCTCCAGTGCCTTGATGGGCCTGGTGATTCCAACCACATCGGTGCTGGCGCTGGAAGAGCACGGCGAGATCGCAGGCACCGCATCAGCCCTGCTGGGCACCTTGCAGATGCTGACGGGGGCTGTTGCGATGCAGGTGGTCGGCGTGTTCTCCAATGGCAAGCCACTGCCCATGGTGGTGGGCATGGCCACCGGCGCACTGTGCGGCGTGCTGCTCACATGGATCACCCTGGGCGGCCAGAAGAGTGCAGCGCGCTACGCCGACAGCCTGCAATAAGCCTCAAAAAAAAGGGCGCTGGTGGCGCCCATTTTTTATGGGATTGGGCTCCTGCAAGACAGGAGCGACAGCCTCAATCCAAGTGTGTGAGCAGATGGTGCCAGAAACGGGCACGCATCTCCAGTGTCGACACCAGAATGTATTCGGTCACGGTGTGTGCACCATCGCCATCGGCACCCAGCCCATCCAGCGATGGCACGCCCATGGCCGAGGTGAAATTGGCATCGCTGCCGCCACCCGTGGGCGGTGCTTCTTCCAGTGCAAAGCCTGCTTCCTTGGCCGACTGCTGCACACGCGCCAGCAGTGCTTCGGCCTTGGCATCCTTCACCATCGGCGGGCGGTTCACTTCCACATCGATGTCCAGCGACACCCCTTCACCCACCGGACGCAGCGCACGCATCTTGCCAACCAGTTCGTCTGCGGCCTGCAGATCGGGCAAGCGGAAATCGACAATGCACTTGCAGTAGGCAGGCACGGTGTTGGTGGCCGTGCCACCTTCCACCTTGCCCACGCTCACGGTAACACCGCGTTGGTAATCGGTCATGGCTTCCAGCGCCAGAATCTGGTGCGCCATTTCACGGATGGCGCTTCGGCCCTTTTCATGCGCGACCCCGGCGTGCGACGCCAGGCCCTTGACGCCCAGGCGCAGCATGCCGGTTCCCTTGCGTGCAGTCACGCAACGGCCACCGTTGGCGCGGGCAGGTTCCGCCACCAGGCAATATTTGGCGTTGCTGGCAAAGGCCTCGATGTGCTTGCGCGATGCGTGGCTGCCGGTTTCCTCATCGGGAACGATCAGCAAATCGACCGGCAGCGGCGTGCTGCCGGGCGCAGCGGCAGCGCTCAGTGCCGTCAGCGCCAGGTAGATGCCAGCCTTCATGTCATAACCGCCTGGCCCATACAGTCGGTCGCCTTCGATGCGGATCGGGTTGTCCGCCAGCATACCGATGGGATGCACCGTATCCGAGTGGCCCAGAATCAACAACCCCTGACGCGTATCACCTTCTGCACGATTGGTGATGTGCAGCAAAGGCAGCGCCGGCCCCGTGCCATGCTTGCCCTGCGCATAGGTTTCAGTCACCGTGGCACGCAGACCCGCAGCAGCGGCTTGTGCCCGCATCATCTCCACCATGCGCGCCAGTGCAGCCGGGTCGCTGGATGGAGACTCGCAGCGCATCCAGTCCGAGATGCCATCGACCAATTGTTGGGTAGTTGCTTGCATAGTAGATGTCCTTGGTGTTGTGGTGTGTTATCAGGCGGTGGTGCGGCCTGCCCATTGCGCGAGCCATGCAGCGTCGGGCATACGGCCCTCGAACCACCAGTGTGCGCAGACATGGCTCATGGCCTCTCCGTCGTGGCCGATGCCAGCGACTTCGTGCAGTTGCCATGCCAGTGGCATGCCCAGTTGCGCGGCCGCAGCCTGCCCTGCCGCAAAGTAATGGCGGGCGCGTGCAAAACGGTGCGGCCCCTGGCGCAGCGCTGCAGGCTCGGCGGGAAGATTGGGATCAAGGGTATCGGTATCCTGGTCACCTGCCAGAATGACCAGCGGCGTAGCCAGCAGGCGTTCCAGCGCGTCGGCCGCCAGCCCGATGCCGGCCAGCCCTTCCGGGAAAGTGAGTGTCGCATTCGGCAAGGTGTACCAGCCGGGATTGCCCGCAACCACGCCAGCAAATCCATCAGCCCCCAGAGTGCTGACGAGCCGATGCACAAACTGGCCGCCTGCAGAGTGGCCAAACAGGTAGAGCGGCTGACCGCCCACGATGCCCGCATCGCGCAACTGCTGCGCCAATACGACTACCGCCTGGTACGACCAGTAGGCGCGATCGCGCAGCTCTGCGTCTTCGGTCCAGACACTGCCGTTGTTGTAGCTCTCCACGCCCGGCCAGTGCTCGTTGCCAAAGGTCGGTGCGATGATCTGCAGGCCATGGCGATCTGCTGCAGGCATCCAGAAGTCGCGGTAGTCGTCGCCATTGCGCAGCACGCCATGCTGCACCAGTACCACCGGGGCATCTGCTGCCACACCCGGTGGGCGATAGCAGTTCAGAACGACAGGCAGGTGCAAGGCGCCGCTGTCTGCCTTCCAGGGCATTGAAAAACGGCCATGTTGCTGGCTGAAATGTTGCAGGCTGTCCGTCATCACTGGTTCTCGGTTGTTTTCAGGCCTGGTCTTGCAGGTGGCAGGCCGTGACATGGCCGGGCGCGGTCTCTCGCAGCACCGGCACTTCGGTCTTGCAGCGCTCCATCGCATGCGGGCAGCGCGGGTGGAAGGTGCAGCCCGAAGGCGGGTTCAGCGGAGAAGGGATCTCTCCCTTGATCGGTACGAAGGAACGCTTGCGCCGTGCCACATCGGGCACCTCGGCCAGCAAGGCTTGGGTATAGGGGTGCTGGGCCTTGCCGAATATCTCGGCAGTCGGAGCCATCTCCACAATCTTGCCCAGGTACATGATGGCCACACGGTCGGAGATATGGCGCACCACACCCAGATCGTGGCTGATGAACATGTAGGTCAGGCCTCGCTGCGAACGCAGGTCCATGAACAGGTTGATCACCTGTGCCTGGATGGACACGTCGAGTGCCGCCACCGGCTCGTCGCACACCAGAAAATCGGGCATCACCATCAACGCGCGGGCAATGCCGATGCGCTGGCGCTGGCCGCCGGATATCTGGTGCGGCAGGCGGTTGCGGTACTCCGTGGCAAGACCCACTTCGGCAAGTGCCGCATCAACGCGGCCTGGCACATCGCCGCTGGGCGCCAGCTTGTGTACGTGCAGCGCTTCGCCCAGGATCTGGTGCAGTTTCTGGCGCGGGTTCAGCGATGCCTGAGGATCCTGAAACACCATCTGCACGCCCAGGGTGTAGGCCAGCCTGTCCTTGCCGGCCAGCCCGCTCACATCCTGGCCCTGGTAGAGCAACTGCCCTTCGGTTGCCGGATGCAGGCCCGCCACCACGCGGCCCAGGGTCGATTTGCCGCAGCCCGATTCGCCGACCAGGCCCAGCACCTCGCCCTTGGCAATCTGCAGGTTGACGCCGTTGACGGCGTGCACAGTGCGGGTCTGCGCTGGCTGCCTGGCCACCGCACCGACGATCTTCTGCAACAGATCGGGCGTGCTGACAAAGCGCTTGTGCACATCGCGCAATTCAATCACAGGGGTATTCATCGCGGTCATGCGGCGTGCGCCTCCAGCGGAACAAAGCAGCGGAATTCGCGGCCGGGAATGGTGGTGACGGCCGGCTGCTCCGCCACACATTGCGGCGTGGCCCGGGTACAGCGCGGCGCGAAGGCGCAGCCAGGCACACGCCCCGACAGGCTGGGCGCCATGCCGTTGATCTGCGACAGGCGTGCACCAGGCGTGGCCTGTGCCGGCAAAGAACTGAGCAGGCCTTGTGTGTAAGGATGGCGCGGCGCGTCCAGCACCTCGGCCACGGCACCGGTCTCGACAATGCGGCCTGCGTACATCACGGCCACACGGTCGGCCAGTTCTGCAATCACCCCCAGATCATGGGTGATCCAGATCAGCGCCGTACCATGCTCCTGGCAGATTTTCTGCATGCGGTAGAGGATCTGGCCCTGGATGGTGACATCCAGCGCCGTGGTCGGCTCGTCGCAGATGATGAGATCGGGCTTGTTGAGCATGGCTATGGCAATCGCCACACGCTGGCGCATGCCGCCTGAAAATTCATGCGGATAGCTACGCAGGCGCTTCTCCGGTGCAGGGATGCCGACCATGGACAACGCCTCCACGCAGCGCCGGATGGCCTCGGCCCTGGGCAGCTTCTGATGCGCATCAATCGCCTCGAGCATCTGCTCCTCGATGCGCAGCACCGGGTTCAGGGTCATCAGCGGGTCTTGAAAGATCATCGCGACGCGGTCGCCACGCAGTTTGCGCATAGCTTCTGGCGGGAGTGCGCGCAGGTCCTGGCCCTTGAACAGTACCTGACCTTGCGTCACCTCACCGGGTGCATCGATCATGCCGAAGATCGAAAAGCCAGTCACCGATTTACCCGACCCGGATTCTCCAACGAGGCCAAGAATTTCGCCAGGCTGCAGGCTGATATGGATATCACTGACCGCAGGCCAGGCTCCTTCTTCGGTGTGGAACACCGTCTGCAGGTTCTTTACTTCAAGCAAAGGGGTAGTCATTACTTCCTCGGATCCAGAGCTTCACGCAGTCGGTCGCCGATCAGATTGATCGACAGGATGAGGGCCAGCAGCGCCAGGCCGGGGAACATGCTGATCCAGTAGTCGCCAGACATCAGGTACTGGAAGCCGTTGGCAATCAGAAGGCCGAGCGATGGCTCGGTGATGGGCACGCCAACCCCCAGGAAGGACAGGGTCGCCTCCAGCACGATGGCGTTGGCGATCTGGATGGTGGCAAACACCATGACCGGGCCCATGCAGTTGGGCAGCAGATGGCGCGTCATGATGCGCCAGGCCGGAAAGCCAAGGTTCTTGGCAGCCTCGATGTATTCCTTCTTGCGCTCCTGCAGTGCACGGCCGCGCATGATGCGTGCGTAATGCGCCCACTGCACCAACACGATCGCGATCACCACCTTGTCGACACCCCGCCCCATGATGGCCAGCAGCACCAGCGCCACCAGGATCGTTGGAAAACCCAGGATGAAGTCGACGATGCGCATCAGCAGGGTATCAACCCAGCCACCCATGTAGGCAGCAACCAGCCCGACGAGACTGCCAATGATGGTGGCGAGCACCACGGCGCTCAGCCCCACCATCAGGCTGATGCGCAGGCCATGCAGAATCGCCGATAGCATGTCACGGCCCTGGTCATCGGTGCCCAGCCAGTAGGTCATGCCCGATGCTGCCTCGGACATGGGCTTGAGGCGACCATCCATCAGATCGAGTGCACCCAGATCGTATGGATTCTGGGGCGACAGAAAAGGTGCCAGCAGCACGAAGGCGAGCAGCACCACCAGTGCAATCACCGCGCCCTTCACCGTGGGTTTGCTGTGCAGCTTTCTCAGGATTGCAGAGCGTTGTGGCGTTTCCTGCAAAGGCTGTGCACGCTGGGCGCTATCAATTTTCATCATATTCTTATTTGGCTGCATCATTGCGCCTCCTGCAGCTGCACCCGGGGGTCCAGCACCGCATACAGCAGGTCTACCACCAGGTTGATCATCACGAAGATGAAGGTCACAAGCATCACATAGGCCACCACCACCGGGCGGTCCAGCTTGTAGATGCTGTCGATCAGCAGCTTGCCCATACCGGGCCATGCAAACACGGTTTCGGTGATGGTCGAATACGCGATCAACGTGCCGAACTCCATGCCGATCACGGTCACGACCGGGATCAAAATGTTGCGCAGAATGTGGCGCGTCAGGATGCGGCGCTCGCTGATGCCCTTGGCGCGCGCAAACTTCACGTACTCCTGTGTCTTGGCTTCCATCACGCCGGTCGCCGTCAGGCGCAGCACCAGGGCAATATTTCCCAGTGCCAGATTGATGGCAGGCAGCATCACATGGCGCCAGCCATCAGCGGTGAAGAGAGAAAACGGCACCCCGAAAATACTGACCGTGTCGCCGCGGCCTGACGATGGCAGCCATTGCAACCAGACGGCGAACATCAATATCAGCATCATGCCCTGCCAGAAATTGGGCAGCGAAAAGCCCAGCACCGACCCGCCCATCAGGCTGCGGCCCAGCGGCTTGTCATTGAAGAGCCCGGCCACCAGCCCCAGCGGAATGCCGATCAGGCAGGTCAGACCGATGGCGACCAACACCAGCTCGAACGTGGCAGGAAAACGCTGCACGATCAGCTCAATGGCCGGAATGCCATGCACGAACGAGGTCCCCAGGTCGCCGTGGAAGGCACGGCTCAGAAAGCTCCAGTACTGCAGCCACACCGGCAGATCCAGCCCCAGCCGCTTGATCATGGCCTCGCGGTCAGCGTCGCTGGCCTCGGCACTCACCAGCAGTTCGATGGGGTCGCCCACGGCATAGACTGCCATGAACACCACCAGCGATACCGCCAGCAGCACCAGAAAACTTTGCACCAATCGGCGCAGGATATAGACGATCACGTTGCGTCCCTATTCAACAAAAGCCCCGTGCTTCCCCACTCCGTGAGGTCGCTGCCCCATTTAGGTGCCGGCCCGGCAATGAAAAATCACAATGCCCGCATTCCCCGCCGCCGGGGCCCATGCGGGCATGCCATGCACCAGGCCAAGTTGCCCGGTGCACTGGCCTTACTTGGTCGGTTTGACCGACATGGCCAGCGTGTACTGGTCGCGTCGGCCCTCGTAGCTCAATCCTTTCTTGTACGCCCAGATGCTGCTCTCGAAATGCAGCGGAATCAGCGGCACGTTGTCGAGCGCAATCTGTGTGGCCTTCTGGTACTCTGCCTTGCGCTGCGCGGAATCCATCAGCGCCATCGCTGGCACAAACACCTTGTCAAACGCGGCATTGCTGAAGCCACCGTAGTTGCTGGTGCCCAAACCCTGGTCCTTGTTCGTGGAGGCAACCCAGTACTGGAACAGGCCCGAGGCCTCGCCGTTTTCCGATGGCCAGCCGCCTATCGCAAAGCTGAACTCACGCTTGGCGCGCTTGGGAAAGTAGATGGCCGCAGCCTGCGCATCGACCGTGGTCTTGATGCCGATGCGGGTCAGGTACTGCGCCACGGCCTGAGCGATCTGGCCGTCGTTGATGTAGCGGTCATTGGTGGTCGTCAGGGTCAGCTCGAAACCGTTGGGATAGCCCGCCTCGGCCAGCAGCTTCTTGGCGGCTTCAGGGTCGAACTTGATTTCTGCGGGCTTGTCGAGGCTGCCGAACATGCCAGCAGGCATGTACTGGTTGGCCACCGTGGCCATGCCGTCCATCAGGCGCTGCACGATGGCCTTGCGGTCAATCGCCATGCTGATGGCCTGGCGAACACGCAGGTCCTGCAGCGGGTTCTTGCCATCTGCAGCTTTGACAAATGGGCTTTGCGCACGGCCAGAATCCGGCTGGAAGAAGATGAGCCGTGTGGACGGCGTCGCCACGAAGTCGAGCTTGCTGTTTTCCTTGATGCGCGGCAGATCGCGCGCAGCGGGGCTTTCGATCACGTCGTAGTCGCCCGACATCAAGCCGGTGAGGCGCGGGCCGGCATTGGGCACGGGTACCATTTTCACGGTTTTCCAGTGCGGTTTGGCGCCCCAATAGCCTTCGTTGCGCTCCATCTCGATGCCCGTGCCCTTGACGTAGGACTTGAGCTTGTACGGGCCTGTACCTATCGACAGCCTGCCGGTGTTGAACTCGGCCACCGTGGGCCAGGGCGAGGTTACGCCGCAACCCTCTTTGGGTGCGAACTTGAGCTTGTCGAACTTGGCAATACCGCTCCAGATGATGGGCAGCGAGCGCGCCAGCTCATTGGGCATGGTGGGGATGGGCCTGTCGCTTTTGATGATGACGGTGTGCTCATCGGGCGTCTGCACATCGGTGAAGTTCTGCATCGGCTCCATGTACGAGCGCGATACGTTGGTCTCGTTGTTCAGCACACGGCAGATGGTGAACAGCACATCTTTCGATGTGAACGGCTCGCCGTTGGAGAACTTCACGCCCTTGCGCAGCTTGAGCTCCCAGGTGTTGTCATCCACCGGCTTCCACGACTCCGCCAGGCCCGGAATCAGCTCCATCTTCGCATTGCGGTTGATCAGCGACTCGAAGATGTGGGCCGAGAACGAATCATTCGTCGTCACCTTGTGGTAGTGCGGATCAGCCGCCGTCGGCTCGGAGGCGAGGCCAATGGTGAGCGATTGAGCCGCAGCCATACCAGCAGGCAGGGCCAGTGCTGCAAGGCTTGCCAGCGACAAGGTAGTGCGGCGAGAGATCTTCTTCATAGACACAGGTCGTTCCTCCTTGGTTAAAAGCCAGCTACAGCACGGCTCTGCGGCACGTGGACGATAGCGATTGATCCGAATACTGAAGGGAAGGGAACAAAAGCACCATAGGTGACTTCCGCAACCCGTCCCATCCGTTGGCAATGCCCGCGATTACTTCGCAGGCTTGACCGAAGTTGCCAGCGTGTACTGGTCGCGGCGGCCTTCGTAGCTCAGCCCCTTCTTGAATGCCCAGATGCTGCTTTCAAAGTGCAGCGGAATCAGTGGCACGTTGTCGAGTGCAATCTTGGTTGCCTGCTCCAGCAGGGGCTTGCGCTTGGCCGCATCCACGGTCTTGGCCGCAGGGATGTAGATCTTGTCGAATTCAGCACTGCTGAAGCCGCCATAGTTGCTGGTGCCCAGGCCCTTGGGCGAATCGGTCGATGCCACCCACAGCTGGAACAGGCCCGAGGCCTCGCCGTTCTCCGAAGGCCAGCCCCCCATGGCAAAGCTGTATTCGCGCTTGGCACGCTTGGGGAAGTAGATCGATGCCGTCATGGCATCCACCTTGGTCTTGATGCCCACGCGCGTGAGGTACTGCGCCACGGCCTGCGCAATCTGCGCGTCGTTCATGTAGCGGTCGTTGGTGGACGACAGCGTCAGCTCGAAGCCGTTGGGGTAGCCCGCTTCGGCCAGCAGCTTCTTGGCACCCTCGGGGTCGAACTTGATCTCGGGCGCCTTGGCCAGGCCACCGAACATGCCATCGGGCATGTACTGGTAGGCCGGTGTTGCCATGCCGTCCATCAGACGCTGTACGATGGCCTTGCGGTCAATCGCCATGTTGATGGCCTTGCGCACGCGCAGGTCCTGCAGCGGGTTCTTGCCGTCCGGCGCGGTCACGAATGGCGACTTGTCGCGGCCAACATCGGGTTGAAAGAACACCAGGCGCGTGGAAGGCGTGGCCACGAAAGCCAGCTTCTTGTCTTCCTTGATGCGTGCCAGGTCGCGCGCGGCGGGGTTTTCGATCAGGTCGTAGTCGCCCGACATGAGGCCCGTCAGGCGTGGGCCGGCATTGGGCACGGATACCATCTTCACGGTCTGCCAGTGCGGCTTGGTGCCCCAGTAGCTGTCGTTGCGCTCCAGGGTGATGCCTGTGCCCTTGATATAGGACTTGAGCTTGAACGGACCGGTGCCGATTGCCATCTTGCCGCTGTTGAAATCCGCCACCGTGGGCCAAGGGCCCTTGTAGCCACAGCCTTCTTTGGGAGCAAACTTGAGCTTGTCGTGCTTGACGATGCTGCTCGAGATGATGGGCAGATTGCGGGCAAACTCGGCCGGGATCAACGGCACCGGCTCGGCCGTCTTGACGATGACGGTCAGGTCATCGGGCGTCTGCACATCGGTGATCAGCTTGGTCGTGTCCATATACGACTGCGACACGTTGGTCTCGTTGTTCAGCGTGCGGCAGATGGTGAACAGCACATCCTGCGAAGTAAAGGGCGCGCCATTGGAGAACTTCACGTCCTTGCGCAGCTTGAACTCCCAGGTCAGGTCGTCCAGGTTCTTCCACGAGAGAGCCAGCGATGGCACCAGTTCCATATTGGCAGTGCGCCCTACCAGGGAGTCATAGACATGGGCCGAGAACGAGTCGTTCGTCGTCATCTTGTGGTAGTGAGGGTCTGCCGCGGTAGGCTCGGAAGCCAGGGCGATGGTCAGCGTCTGCGCGTTTGCAGCACCCATGAGCACGCCAGCGGCCAGCGCCAGCGCGCGCTTGTTCAGAGGGAAATTCATATCTGCCTTCAAGATGTATGAGGCACCACTGCGGCACCCGTTTTCTGGCACCGGTTACAGGCGCCTGCGCAGAAAGGCCATGGCAAGCGCACGCCCGCCTTGCACTGCTGCGGTAAAAAGTCGGCACATTCTTACACGGAAATTACAACCGCCCGGCACCGCGCAAAGCCCGTTTACTGGGCATTTACCCCATGAAAACAAGCACTTTATGCGCATGCGGAACGATGTTGTGCAGGCTGCGCAACAATGCGATCCCCTGGCATGCGAAGCGGCCCGCGCAAGCGGCACGAATGCCCTTGCCCGGACTGAATGCGCTCGAAAGAAATCGATACGGAGGACGAAACTTCATTTCCAGGCCCGCCCTCCTTTTCCAAACTATCTAGAATCGCTCCATCATGCGTCGCCGCTTACTTCTTTGCTCTACTTTGTGCATAACCATCGGGCTTGCAGGCTGCTCTCTGGCCCCGCGCAGCTATACCTTGTCACAGGATGAGTTGCAAACCATGGTGGCCAAGGCTTTTCCACGTCAATATCCACTGCTGGGACTGGTGACTCTCAATGTCAATGCGCCTGCCCTGGGGCTCAAGCCAGAGATCAACCGCATCAACGCCACAATGACCGCGCAGCTCAACGGCAAGGTACTGCCCCATAGCTTTGATGGCGCGATGGACCTGGATTTTGCGCTGCGCTACGAACCCAGGGACCACACCTTGCGCGCCACGCAGGTGCATGTGAATTCGCTGATGATGACCGGGCTGCCTGACGGGCTGGCCAACATGCTGCAGGCCTACGCGCCGCGCGCGGCCGAACAGGCCATGGATGACGTCATCGTCCACACCCTGCGCGACGAAGATCTGGCCAAACTCGACAAGGCCGACCGCCTGCCGGCCTCGTTCACCGTCACCAAGGGTGGCCTGCGCATCGATTTCGACGAAAAGTCCAAGGCTGCGAACTGAATTCAATTGATTTATGCTGCGGTCATTGCGCACATCTCGCGCTCTGAACGGAGACCTCAGCATGCCTACCCTGGACGATTTCAGCATTACCCGCAAATGGCCTGCCACACGGCCTGATCTGCTCCAACTGTATTCGCTGGCCACGCCCAACGGCGTGAAGGTGTCGATCATGCTGGAAGAGCTGGGCGTGCCCTATGAGGTGCACCACATCAGCTTTGACAGCAACGACCAGCTGACGCCGGAGTTCGTCGGCACCTTCCCCAACAACAAGATTCCAGCCATCCTCGACCCCAACGGCCCGGGCGGCGAGCCGATTGCACTGTTCGAGTCAGGCGCCATCCTGGTGTACCTGGCCGAAAAATACAACCAGTTTCTGCCGCAGGACCTGGGGCTGCGCTACACGACGCTGCAGTGGCTGATGTTCCAGATGGGCGGCATCGGCCCCATGTTTGGCCAGGTGGGCTTCTTCAACATCTACGGCGGCAAGGATTTCGAGGACAAGCGCCCACTCATGCGCTACGTGAACGAATCGAAACGACTGCTCACCGTGCTGGACAAGCACCTCGCAGGCAAAGATTGGGTGGCAGGGAGCGAATACACGATTGCCGACATGGCCATCTTCCCGTGGATTCGCAACATGATCGTGCGCTACAACGCCGAAGAGCTGATCGGCTGGGGCCAGTACCCCGAAGTAAGCCGCGTGCTCAGCCAGTGGCTGCAGCGCCCAGCCGTGCAGCGCGGCCTGCTCGTTCCGGCCCGCTGACGAGGAGAAGCACCATGGATTCCACCCCCTTGAACCGCTACCCCGGCCGCGTTGCCGACGTGGGAGGCGTGCCGGTGTTGCGCGCACTGCCCAACCGCGCCCGCCGCATGGTGGGCGCCTGGTGTTTTCTGGACCATGCAGGCCCCTCGCACTTTGACGAAGGCCCTGGCATGCAAGTGGGCCCGCACCCGCACACCTGCCTGCAGACCTTCACCTGGATGATCGAAGGCGAAGTGCTGCACCGCGACAGCCTGGGCAGCGAGCAACCGATCCGCCCGGGCCAGGTGAACCTGATGACGGCCGGCAAAGGCATCGCCCACTCGGAGGAAAGCCTGGGCAAGCCCGATTTCCACGCTGTGCAGCTGTGGATTGCCCTGCCCAAAGACCAGCGCTTCATCCCCCCGCGCTTTCAGCATTACCCGGTGCTGCCCCAATTCAGCCGCCAAGGCCTGCAGATGACGGTTCTGGCTGGCGAGTGGGAGGGCCAGCGCGCGCCGACCGAGGTACACAGCCCGCTGGTAGCGGTTGATCTGGAGGCCAGCCAGCCCACTTCGGCCCCCCTGGCCTTGCGCACCGATTTTGAATACGGGGTGCTTTGCCTGTATGGCGACCTGCAGGTGAACGGTCAGACAGCACCCGCCAACGAGCTGATCTATCTACCCGAGGGCGGCAGCATGGTAGATGTGCAATGCGGCGCAAACAGCCGCTTCATTCTGCTGGGCGGCGAGCCCTACGAGGGTGGCGTGCTGATCTGGTGGAATTTTGTCGGCCAGAGCCAGGAAGAAATCGAAGGCTTTCTGGCCAACTGGAACCAGGGCATCGGTTTTGGGGAGCCGGTGGCCTCGCCGCTGCCGCCGTTGACTGCCCCGACACTGGATGGCGTGCAATTGCGCCAGCGGTAGGCCCAGCCCATACTTTGCTACCCCCGTCTGCTATCATTTATATAGCTATTGGCGCTTATAAAGCATACGCCAATGGCCTTTTAATTGCATCAAAGCTCGGGCAGGCAGCGCTTTGCAACTGAAACTGAGGCTTGGGCTGCGCGTGGCCCGCTTCACCTGATTTTCAGGCCGTAGCCATTCGGCGGTGCAGTGTGAACGGTGGCAGGCTGGCCAGCAGACGCTGGCCGTAACCGGTGCGCACCAGGCGCTTGTCGTAACAATACACATGGGCCTGGTCGGCCTCGGTACGGATGGCGCGGCCCACCCACTGCGCCAGGCGGATGGCGGTGGCTGGTACCACGATTTCACTGAAAGGGTCGCGACCCGAGTTCTTCAGCCACTCGGCGCGCGCCTCGTCCACCGGGTCGTCAGGAGGCGCAAACGGCAGCTTGGTGATGAACAGGGATTCGCACAGCGCCCCCGGCAGATCCAGCCCTTCGCCAAAGCTCTGCATGCCAAAGATGATCGATGGCAGGCCAGCAGCCACACGCTCGCGATGCTGCTGCAGCAACTGGCTGCGGGGCAAGGTGTTCTGCACCAGCACATGCTGGCGCATGGCGGTGGGCAGGGCATCGACCGCCAGACGCATCTGCTCGCGCGATGTGAACAGCACAAGCCCCCCCGACTGCACCTGGGCCAGGTCTTCCAGCAAGGCGTCAACCATTTCGTTGGTGTATTGGGCGGGCGTGCGTGGGTCTGCCTGGGTCTCGGTCACCACCAGACTGCCCTGCTCGGCATAGTTGAAGGGGCTGGCCACTTCGAGCGTGCTGACCGCCGCATCGTTGTTCAACCCCGCTTCGCGCAAAAAGAAATCAAACTGGCCGCCGCTGGTAAGCGTGGCCGACGTGAGCACCGCTCCGCGCACCTGGCTCCACAGATGGTGGCGCAGGGTCGAGCCTGGAATCACCGGGCTCGCATAGGCTTTGATAGCGACAAACTCGCCCACCACATCCAGCGTGAACCACTTGGCCGCAGGTACGTTGCCCGCAGGTGCATCCTGCAGCAACAGCTGTGTGGTGTTGTGTACGGCCTCCAACCTCGGCGCCAAGGTCCCCACCTGCGCGTACAAGGTGGACAGGCGTTTGGCTTCATCGGGTTGATCGCGCATCTGGGCACGCAGGGCCTTGGAAATGGCTTGCAGTACCTCCAGAAAGGCCCCTGCGTGGTGCGCTGCCTGTGCCAATGGCTCTACCAATGCGGGCGGCAACTCTCCGCGCGGCAGGCGCACGCGCGCCGGGCCCCGGCTGCCACCTTGCAGCTGCTGGCGCATACCCTCACCATACTCGTCCATGATCAGGCGCGCCATGTCCTGCAGATGTTGGCGCAACTGCGACGAATGGCGGGGAATGTCGGCGATCTCCGAAACCTCGACCAGCGCCCCCACGCGCTGCGCACGGCTCGCGAGCTTGTCGATCCAGGTGAGCTGGCTCAGGTTCATTTCGCAGGCAAACTGGTCCAGCGCGGTACCGGGCAGATGGTGAGCCTCGTCCAGGATCAGCAGGCAGTTGTCCAACTCCGGCAACAGGCGCGCGCCCAGCGAGGACAGCAGCAGATCGTGGTTGGCCACCAGTACCTGGGCCTGCACCAGCTCCTTGCGGCGTTCGTAATAAGTACAGCTGCCAAACAATGGACAGTGCTTGCCGGTGCAAGAGGCACCTTCAGCGGCCACAGGGCTCCAGACTTCGGGCTCGGGTGGCGTATCCAGGGTATCGCGGTCGCCATCCCAGCGCCGGGTTGCCAGGGCATCGGCCATGCTGGTGTAGAACTGCAGGCGTGCCGCATGCTCCTGCGGGCTACGCTGGGCATTGCGCGCCTGCGCTGCCTCTTCAGGGAAGAAATCGTCATCGATGGGCTCGCCCCCATCCGCTGCATCACCCTGCGCCGCGCCCGCCAGACGCTCCAGCTTGAGCTTGCATACGTAGCGCCCACGCCCTTTGGCCAGCGCATATTTAAAGGGCTGCGGCATCTGCTGCGCCAGCGCTGGCAAATCCTTGTTCACCAATTGCTCTTGCAGCGCCACCGTTGCCGTAGAAATCAGCACGCGCGTACCGCGCTCCAGTGCCATCGCAATGGCAGGCACGGCATACGCCAGCGATTTACCCACGCCAGTGCCCGCCTGGATTACCGCAAGGGCGCGTTGCGGCTCTTCGCCCTCTTCCAGTTTGCCCAGTTGAGCAGCGGCAAAAGTCTCTGCCACCTTCTCGGCCATCAAGCGCTGCCCAGGCCGCGAGCGAAAGCCACCATCCGCATTCACCATGCGGTCAAAGGCGGAAACAGCGTTGCGGGCCCATTCGGAAGAAGACATAGGCGGGGAGTGTGGCATGGTTTGGGAGGGCGCAGCCAACACTGGGGATTTATGCGGTATTTATCAAACAAATGCATGAGGTACGCCCTCCACGCCGCTTGGTACCCAGACCCTTCACCAAATGTCGCCGTGACATTTGGCAATACCCCGCTGCCCATACCAGACAGTAGAATCGCTTGGGGCATATTCGATGCCATTTTTCATCAGGGTAAAAAGACCACGTGTTTCCCGCAAGGAAAGCATGCAGGGCAACCGCACATAGATAGGGGCATGCGCCGGCCAGGCGTGTGTGGTCGCTGTGAATCAAGGCTGAAATGGCAACTTATCAAATTACTACCACGGTACTGGGCGTGCTTTTTGCCGCAGTCATCCTGTACCTGATCCGTGGTGACCGCCTTTATTTGCGACTGGGCTTGTTCTGGTTTGCGCTCGCAATGCTTGCTGTATTGCTGGGCGTGTGGCCCCGCATGCTCGATCAGGTGGCAGATCAACTGGGCATTCGCTACTCGCCCACGCTGCTGCTGGTATGCGCCGTGGCTGTTCTGTTCATCAAGGCTCTGCACGCGGACATGGTCAACACACGGATCGAGCGACAAGTGCGCCGGCTCAACCAGAGCCTGGCACTGCTACATATCAAGAGCCAGCAAGCCGCCAGCGAAAAATCCTGAGCATTAACTACATCAACTTCAGCAAATCATTCCAATGTCAAAGCTTACGCCGGTCATCATGTGTGGTGGCAGTGGAACCCGTTTGTGGCCTTTGTCGCGCGAACACTATCCCAAGCAGTTTCTGAGCCTGAGCGCCGATGGCAAATCGATGCTGCAAAATACCGCATTGCGCCTTAGTGGGCTCAATTCCAGCATCCAGCAAACCGGCCCCATCCTTGTCTGCAATGCAGAACACCGTTTTCTGGCGGCCCAGCAACTGCAGGAGCAAGGTATTACCGGCGCCAAGCTGGTACTGGAGCCCATCGGCCGCAATACGGCCCCCGCCTTGACCTTGGCCGCCTTGGTGGCCGAGCCCGATGCCGTGCTGCTGGCCATGCCTGCCGACCACGTCATGACGCGACCCGAGCAACTACACCGGGCAGCAGAAATCGGCTGGACACTGGCTCAGAGCGGCGCCATGGTGACTTTTGGAATCGTTGCCGACCGGCCAGAGACCGGGTATGGCTATATCCAGAAAGGTGCTGCGGACAACAACGGTGCATTTTCCATCCAAAGCTTTGCAGAAAAACCATCTGCACAGCTTGCCGAGCAATACCTGGCCAGCGGCCAATACCTGTGGAACAGCGGCCTGTTCATGGTGCGCGCTGACCAGTGGCTCAAAGCCATGGCTGCCCTGCAGCCCGCAATGCTGCAAGCCTGCCAACAATCCATGGCCCAAAGCACCACGGATATGGACTTCATCCGTCCGCATACCGATATTTTCGGCGCGTGTCCGTCAGACTCCATCGACTACGCGGTCATGGAAAAACTACCCGTCAAGCCCGAACTGGGCGTGCACGCGCGCGTTGTACCGCTGGACGCCGGCTGGTCAGACCTGGGTGCCTGGGATGCTCTGTGGGACGTTCTGCCGAAAGACGCGCACGGCAATACCGGCAGCGGCGAAACACTGGCCGTCGATACACGCAACAGCCTGCTGTTCTCTGAGAACCGCCTGATCGCCACCGTCGGCCTGGAAAACGTCGTCATCGTGGAAACCGCCGATGCCGTGCTGGTGGCCGACAAACGCCGCACGCAGGACGTGAAAAAAGTCGTGGCGGAACTCAAAGCACAAAAGCGCAGCATGGCATCCACCCACCGCAAGGTGCACCGTCCCTGGGGCTGGTATGACAGCATCGACAGCGGCGAGCGCTTCCAGGTCAAGCGCATCGTGGTCAACCCCGGCGCCAAGCTCAGCCTGCAGATGCACCACCACCGGGCCGAACACTGGATCGTGGTGAAGGGCACCGCCGAGGTCACCAATGGTGACGAAACCTTCCTGCTGGGCGAAAACGAATCCACCTTCATTCCCCTTGGTCACGCCCATCGCCTGGCCAACCCCGGCAAGGTGCCACTGGAGATCATCGAGGTCCAGTCGGGCAGCTATCTCGGTGAAGACGATATCGTCCGCTTTGAAGACACCTATGGCCGCGCGCCAGTAGTGCAACCAGCCAAGTGAGCACCATGCCTGGATTACCCATGCTTCGCGCCCTCTGGGCATACCGCGGTTTCATCTGGAGCAGCGTGCTGCGCGAGTTCCATGGCAAGTACCGCGAATCGCTGCTCGGCGCTTTCTGGTCAGTAGCCAACCCGCTGACCATGATTGTCATCTACACCGTGGTGTTCGGCCAGCTCATGCGCTCTACCCTGCCGGGGCACGAGCAAACGCCATTTGCTTTCAGCATCTACCTGTGTGCTGGCATCATCACCTGGAGCCTGTTTGGCGAAATGCTGGGGCGGTTGAACAATGTGTTCTTGGAGCAAGGTAACCTCATCAAGAAATCGAATTTTCCGCGCATTTGCCTACCCGCCATCGTCACGGTATCAGCGCTGATTAATTTTGGAATCGTTTTCGTCCTGTACTTGCTGTTTTTGATCATCATCGGTCACTGGCCCGGAACAGCTCTCCTCGCGCTGGTGCCGTTACTCGTGTTGCAAATCCTGTTTACGCTGGGTCTGGGGATTTTTCTGGGCACGCTCAACGTGTTCTTTCGCGATGTAGGTCAACTCACTGGCGTGGTACTGCAGTTCTGGTTCTGGCTCACTCCCATTGTCTACACCCTACCTGCACTGCCGGAAAAGGCACGTGATCTGATAGCCTTGAATCCCCTGCAGCCACTGATTGCATCCTACCAACAGATCTTTCTAGATAAAACCCTGCCCGCCTTTGGTCCACTGCTACCGCTGGCCATCTTGACCGTCATCTTCCTGCTGCTCGGTGCAGGCTTTTTCCTGGCCCGCGTGGGCGAACTGGTGGACGAACTGTAATGAGTGCGCTGACTGTTACCAACATAGGCAAGGCTTACAAGCGCTACCCCAGCAAGTGGGCCCGTGCGTGGGAATGGATCACCCGCCGCCTCACCCATGAGAAAACCTGGGTGTTGCGCGACATCAGCTTCACCATACCTCCGGGAGAGGCTGTGGGCATCATTGGTGTGAATGGCGCAGGAAAGAGCACGCTACTCAAGATCATCACCGGCACCACTCAACCCACTACCGGAAGTGTGAAAAGCAATGGCCGTGTAGCTGCCCTGCTCGAGCTGGGAATGGGTTTTCACCCTGATTTCACAGGACGACAGAATGTATTCATGGCGGGGCAGTTGCTAGGCCTGCGACAGGACGAAATCGCTGCCTGTATGCCCTCCATTGAGGCATTTGCGGAAATTGGCGACTACATCGATCGCCCCGTACGCATGTACTCAAGCGGCATGCAGGTCCGATTGGCCTTTAGCGTGGCTACCGCAGTGCGGCCCGACGTGCTGATTGTCGATGAGGCGCTATCGGTGGGCGATGCCTACTTCCAACATAAAAGCTTCAACAAAATTCGCGAGTTTCGCGAACAAGGCACCTCGCTACTTATTGTCTCGCATGATCGCGGCTCAATCCAGAGCCTTTGTGACCGTGCCATCTTGCTAGAACGTGGCTTTGTAATTAAAGATGGCGCTCCAGAGGAGGTCATGGATTTTTACAACGCGTTGATTGCCGAAAAGGAAAATGCAACAACCACCATTCAAACCAAGCAGCTTCAGGACGGCAAAGTACAAACCATATCTGGCACAGGAGAAGCCCGTGTGGAAACCATTGAGTTATGCAATGCGAAAGATGAAATAGTTGATTATATAAACGTTGGCGAGCCTATTCAGTTAAAGGTATCTATCCGCCTACACAGCGATTTACCAGATCTCGTTTTTGGCTATTTGATTAAAAATCGACTAGGCGAGCCAATATTCGGTACCAACACACATCATCTGAAAATTAGTATGAAGCAGCTAAAAACGGGAGAAAATCTTAAGCTCAATTTCTCGTTTCCCGCCAATATCGGCCCCGGATCATACTCAATTTCAACAGCACTGCATATTACCGAAACTCATCTTGCTAAAAATTATGAATGGTGTGATCTCGCTTTGGTATTTAACGTTATAAATATCGATAGACAACCGTTTATTGGAGTCAACTGGCTACCACCTCAAGTGGAATATAAAAAATGAGTACGACTAACTTCTATCGCGCCTTCGAAGAGCGATACCGAGGCTCACGAGAATTGATTGGCCATCGACTCAAGGCATACCTACCATTCATCACTCCTCTCCGTAAATTATATGAGCCCACAAAAGCGGTTGATTTAGGATGCGGCCGCGGTGAGTGGCTAGAGCTACTAATCACCCAAGGATTTGAGCCGCACGGCGTGGATTTGGACACAGGCATGCTTGCTGCCTGTATCGAACGAGGATTCTCTGTAACAGAGGGTGATGCAATCGAATATCTAAAGTCATTGGAAGATGAATCTCAAAGTGTCATCTCCGGCTTTCATATTGCAGAACATATTACTTTTGATAAATTAGAAGATCTGGTAAATCAATCTCTTCGAATTTTACGCCCCGGAGGGCTACTTATTCTGGAGACTCCTAACCCAGAAAATTTAGTCGTGGGTACAAGTAATTTTTATCTTGATCCAACCCATTTAAAACCTATTCCACCGCCACTTCTATCATTTTTACCCGAGCACCATGGGTTTTCTCGAGTTAAAACAATCCGACTTCAAGAATCGAAAAGGCTAAAGACAAGCAACGAAATTGATCTATTCGATGTTTTTAGCGGAGTCAGCCCTGATTATGCAATAGTTGCGCAAAAAAAAGGGGCGTCAGAAATAATGGCCTCTTTTGATCCTGCCTTCAACGAGCCTTATGGTTTAGAACTAGATTTTTTAGCAAAGCGATACGATCAAAAGATAGAGGAAAAGATTCAAGCTTCCATAGCAGGGGCAAGGGCCGAAATGCTAGGCATGTCCAATGTATTGACGCAAATTACCTCAATTACTGACGATCTAATTACTTCCAAAGCAGAATTAGCTCATAAGAATGCAGAGATAGTAAAATTACAAAGGGAGGCAGAGTATATTTCTCAAGTGCTCGATATCTCAAAACAAGACCATGAACGTGCAATTCATGCAGCATTCTTAGATATAAAAAATCTGCAAATGCAGATTCAATCTCTTGATTTAGAAAAAAGGGCTTTATATCAAAGCTTCTCCTGGCGCATCACATCGCCCTTCCGTTGGCTTGTAGATTTAATCCCAAAGAAATCGAAAAATATGAGTACCGCACTGGAAAGTAAAGGACTTTTATCCAGCAGCATCAATTTCATGATTCAAAAAACAGTGCAGGTGCTCCAATACCCTATATCCGTATTAATAAAAATAACTCTAAAAAATGGCAGATATAGCGAAAAGATCAATAGATTTCTAATAAACAATCTGCCCGGGCTCCATAATCAACTTCGCGACATAGCTTATCAATACAGGCTAATAAAACCAACAAGTTACTCCCCTCCATTATTTAGGGAAGCGCCTCCTCAATACCCCTCTTTCCATCGGAGAGCTAAAAATACATCTAAGGGACCCAGGTCTAAGTTTGTCGAAAATAGATCAGACCATTCCTTAGATCTCGAGTATTTATTGAGACCTCAAAAAGAGAGTGAATTTGATTTTAAAGAAGTCATGAAAAATCTCAAGGCAATAAACACGACTGACATAGAGAGCTTTAAATTTCAAAATTCAGTATCAATTAAAATCGAGAACCATAGTTCATCTTGAATTTGATTAAATATTTATAAAATGAATATTGCATTGATAGCCCCCAGTCATGTGCCTTTTGTACTAGGAGGTGCCGAGCGCTTGTGGCATGACTTATGCCATCAAATTAATGAATTAACATCAAATAGAGCCGACATCATTAATATTCCAGCACCGGAGGGGGATTTTTGGGAAATCATTGAGTCTTATAACACCTTTTCAAGGTTAAATTTAAATCACTTTGATATGGTGATATCGGGCAAAAATCCTTGCTGGATGGTACAGCATCCGAATCATATTCTATACATGCTACATCCTCTTCGAGGAGTATATGATACCTATCCGCTTTTTCATCTTCCTTATCAAGTCAAAAGCAAACATACTTTAGTCAATAAAATTGCTGCAGCATGCGATGCGGGCATTGCTTCCGATGAGCTTTTCGATGAATTAAATGAGTTAAAACGATTCAAAGATGAAATTATCGAAGATATAAATATTCCATCTCCATTTTTAAGAAAAATATTACATCGATTCGATTCAAATGCTCTCAGTTCTGTAAAAAGAATCTATACAATTTCTAATACTGTAACAGGGCGAGCAGAGTACTTCCACGGAAAAGAAGTTAACGGCACACTACCTCCACCCAGCGGGCTTAAGGTTCGTGAAGGATCGCCGTCTGCATATCTCCTAACATATAGCAGACTCGATCAAGCAAAACGCATTGATTTAATTATTCAGGGATTTAAAAAAACCAGGGTCAATTTGGAACTTCGAATTGCTGGCGAGGGTCCGGAACTGCAGAATTTAATTAATTTATCCGCAGGCGATGAAAGAATTAAATTTCTTGGAAGATTAACGGATGATTCATTAGTCGATCAGATAGCACATGCCCGCGCCATTTGCTTTACCCCTTATCAAGAGGACTATGGACTCGTTACGATAGAGGCACTTTTTGCGGGAAAGCCAGTCATAACGACGTCTGATGCAGGTGGTCCGTTGGATTTTATTGTGAATGGAGTGAACGGCTATGTAGCAGAGCCTACCCCATCATCAATAGGAAATGCAATAAATAATATTTCGCAAGAGTCTGACTACTTTTCATTAAGTGCTGCCGCTAAAAAATCTGTTTCTCATGTGCGCTGGGACAATCTGATCGCAAGACTGCTTGAGCAGAATAATCAAACTACCATCAATAAAAAATTAATAGGTGTTTTCTCCACATACCCTATATATCCTCCTAAAGGAGGAGGCCAAGCGCGAGTTTTTTATTTATGCAAGGAATTGGAGAAAGAATACTGTGTCCACGTCGTGTGTTTGGTCGATGGTTCTCAATGTGAAGAAACCATACAAATTTCATCCAACTTCAAAATAACCAATATTCCCGCAAATAAAGGATTTTCTGAAGAAGATTGGAAAATGTATCAAAGCTCAGGAATTCCCAGCACTGATATTGTAATGAGCTACTTCTTCGACGAAAATTCACGATATATTGAGGTTGCAAAAAAATTAATTAAACAAGCAGATGTTCTTGTGGCCGAGCAGTGCTATACATATCCACTCATATATAAATATGGAGAATCCAAGCCAAAAGTATATAACTCTCAGAATGTAGAATATGTTCTAAAGGAGCAAATGCTTGCTTCCGCAAAAAATAAAGACAAGCTTCTAAAATACGTTCATGATGCTGAGTTTTCTGCATGCAATTCGGCCGAACTAATAATCTATTGCTCAAAGTCAGATGAACAAAAGATGAAGGAAGTTTACCCAGAATACATCGGACATTTTTCTGAAGTGGTAAAAAATGGCGCAGACCTGTCCTCGATATCTTATCTAACATCAAATGAGCGAAAATCTCTACGCCACAGATTAGGCATAAATGGGGTGGTTGCTATTTTTATTGCGAGCTGGCATGAGCCCAACATTGAGGCAGTGCGCAGCCTCTCAGTTATTGCGCAAAAAACACCCCACATCAATTACTTGATAGTTGGGACAGTCGGAGATTATTTCTCTAACAATCCAGAAAAATTGAGTAGAAATCTGCATTTTACGGGGTTAGTAACGGTCGAGGAAAAAGATATTTTATTGCAAAGTGCAGACATTGCCGTTAATCCAATGCTAACAGGTTCCGGCACCAATATAAAAATGTTTGACTATCTGGCTGCAGGCTTACCAGTTGTGTCAACGCCCGTCGGAGCACGTGGGATAGAAGACATTCATCAAAATGCATTTGTTTGTGATCTTGATGAGTTCCCAGAATATATAAATAGAGCGTTGAAGCAAAAAATTAAATACTCACGCCGCTCTTTTATTCAAGAGAACTATTCTTGGAAATCTGTCGGCGATTCATATCGTTCGGCGATTTCTAAATTACTTTGATCGGAGTAATCGATGACCCCAACGGCAGAAAAAAATAATAAATCCACAATCTGCTTGGTGACTCCTTGGCCACCTCAATACTCGGGCATAGCAGATTATGCATATTCTCTAACAGCTGCGTTGATTAAACATGGCCTTGAGGTAACGATAGTTACAAACTGTCAAAATCCGACGGCATTGGCAGGATGCAATATCCTATCCATTAATTCAGATTCTGAGTTAAAGAATGCACTAGATGGGCATGTAATGCCTATCTTTCAGCTTGGAAATCACCCTGATTTTCATGGATTCATGCTAGATGCAATCAATTGGCTAGGAGATAATTGTCTTATCGAATTGCACGATGTCGTCCTGCATCATTTAATTATAGGTGCCACAGGTAATCGAAATAAAGACAGTTTTTATTTAAATTGGCTTGAGAGAAATTACGGCTCAGTAATTTCAAATCAATTTGAGAGTGATAAATCTTTTTCGCTTGATGAAACCACTTCTCTCGATTTCCTCACTTATCCTTGCTCAGATCACATAGTTGACGACTGCGCCGGCGTTATTGTTCATTCCCATTTTGCAAAATCTGTACTAAAAAATGCGGGAGTTACCGCTCCAATTTGGAACATAAATCTTTATGAAAATAATAGTGCACAGTTCCTGAATAGAATTATCAATGATGAAGAAATTCTGAAAATTGGAATTTTTGGCGGTGTGCAGAAAAATAGAAAAATTGAAAGCGTAATTGAAGCCTTATCCAGTTTAAGTCAAAAAGCAATTGATCGAATATCGTTGGATATTTATGGCTCGATAGATTCAGATTGTCAGTATCTTATTGAAAAATCCAATAATAATTTTGGAGAAAAAATCAAATTCCATGGCCGAATTGAAGAAACTGAATTTCATAAAGCTTTTTTAAATACTGACTTATGTATATCGCTGAGATCCCCTTCCATGGGAGAGACTTCTGCCATTGTTTCTCGCGCGCTATCCATTGGTTTACCCACTATCGTAAGCAATACTGGATGGTATGCAGAATTACCTGAATTCATTCCAAAAGTTAATAATGGTAAAATTGAATCAGATTTAGCTTCTTTAATTGAAATTATATCAACCAATAGAGCGCTTTATGCTAAATTCAGGAACCAATTCATTGATTATGCCAGGTCTTTGGACGGAATGGATTCTCTAGTAGATGATCTTGTCTCGATAAGATCTGGGATTCTAGAGAGAATTTAATTTTAGCACTTCTCAATTAAATAGATAAGGAGCTATTCATGACGGCATTACCCATCGAAATGCTAAACCGCCGAAAGCTAAATTTAGGATGCGGTCATGATTATAGGGAAGAATATATCAATATTGATCTCTATGAGCGCCACAATCCTGATTTAGTTGCGAATATAATTGAATTATCAATACTTCCAAGTGAATACTTTAACGAAATTATCGCCCAAGATGTTCTTGAGCATCTAGAAAGAAATAAGGTACCTGTAGCGTTGGCTGAGTGGTCACGACTACTTGCGAATGAAGGAACGCTACGCATTCGTGTACCTAGTTTGGTTCATATGGTTCTCAATTTATGTCATCCTGACAATCAGTCTATTGAAAAAGCTGATGAGATCAATCATATGATTTTTGGCACTCAAGCATATAGCGGAGATTACCATTTAACTGGTTTCAATCCTATAATTCTTGAAGCCAGATTAGCTGAGAACGGTCTTAAAATTTGCGAAGCAAAATTGCTTTATGGCTTAGTTTATGAGGTAGTTTGTCGCAAATGTGAGAAACTCTTTGATCACAAAGAAATTGTTCATAATCTATATTTTAAACATTTGAGACGCCCTGCAGATCCAGAAGGCTTTGCTTATTATCTAAAGCACCTAAAAGATGGAACAATTGATGTTGATAAATTTGAAACCATACTCACAACCAGCGCCGAATATGAATTTATACAAAAAAATCCATCATATTTGTATGGGCATGTCAAGTAAATTTCATTTCTTTATAAGTAGTTTTCATTAAACCAGCCTATCCATAATCATCACTAGCCGACGAGAAATTCTCTTCTTAGAGAAGGCCAAACATAATATGAAATCTAATAACGCAATCGTTACCGGTATCACCGGCCAAGACGGCGCCTACCTTGCCGAGTTGCTCCTAAATAAGGGCTACAAGGTCTATGGCACCTACCGCCGCACCAGTTCCGTCAATTTCTGGCGCATCGAAGAGCTTGGTATCCAGAGCCACCCCAACCTGCATCTGGTGGAATACGACCTGACCGACCTTTCCGCCAGCATTCGCCTGCTGCAGACAACCGAGGCGACCGAGGTGTACAACTTGGCAGCGCAGAGCTTTGTGGGTGTGTCGTTCGAGCAACCCGTCACCACGGCCGAGATCACCGGCCTGGGGGCGGTGAATCTGCTGGAGGCCATTCGCATCGTCAATCCCAAGGTGCGTTACTACCAGGCAAGCACGTCGGAGATGTTCGGCAAGGTACAGGAGATTCCACAAGTGGAGTCCACGCCTTTTTACCCGCGTAGCCCCTACGGTGTTGCCAAGCTGTATGCGCACTGGATGACAGTGAATTACCGCGAAAGCTATGGCATTTTTGGCTCCAGCGGCATTCTGTTCAACCACGAGAGTCCCCTGCGCGGACGCGAGTTCGTTACCCGCAAGATCACCGACTCGGTCGCCAAGATCAAGCTGGGCAAGCTCGATGTGATGGAGCTGGGCAATATTGATGCCAAGCGCGACTGGGGGTTTGCCAAGGAGTATGTCGAAGGCATGTGGCGCATGCTGCAAGCCGATGAACCCGACACCTTTGTGCTGGCCACCAACCGCACCGAAACTGTGCGGGACTTCGTGCGCATGGCATTCAAGGGTGCTGGCATCACGGTGGATTTCCGTGGCTCGGCCGAAGGCGAGACGGCGGTGGATACCGCGACCGGCAAGACGTTAATGCGCGTCAATCCCAAGTTCTACCGCCCAGCCGAAGTGGAATTGCTGATTGGCGACCCCGCTCGCGCCAAGGATAAGCTGGGATGGGAGCCGCACACCACGCTGGAGCAACTGTGCCAGATGATGGTGGAGGCTGACCTGCGCCGCAATGAGGCGGGCTTTTCATTCTGATCATGGACCAGCATGGCAATAGCGCCAAGCGGGCGCTGATTACCGGGACAAGTGGCTTTACCGGCCATTACCTCACACAGGAACTGCAGCAGCATGGCTGGGAGGTGTGGGGCCTGGGGCAAACGCCCAAGAGCGAGTCGCAAGCGGGGCCGGACTACTATGTGCAGGCCGATCTGAACGACTATGCAACGCTGCAGGCCGCCGTTCACCAAGCCGCGCCACATGCCGTTTTTCATCTGGCTGCCATTGCTTTTGTCGGCCATGGCTCGCCAGCAGATTTCTACCAGGTGAATGTGGGCGGCTCGCGCAATTTGCTTCAAGCCCTGGCGGGCTTGCCAATTGCACCGCAGAGCGTGCTGTTGGCCAGCAGCGCCAATGTGTATGGCAATGCGGCAGAAGGCCAGTTGGCTGAGTCTACCCCCATACACCCCGCCAATGACTATGCCGTCAGCAAGGCCGCCATGGAGATGATGGCCAGCCTGTGGATGGACAAATTGCCGCTGGTAGTGACCCGACCGTTCAACTACACGGGCGTGGGTCAATCCGCCGATTTCCTGATTCCCAAGATCGTCAGCCATTTCCGCCGGAGGGCATCGCAGATTGAACTTGGGAACCTGCAGGTATGGCGCGATTTCTCGGACGTGCGGGACGTGGTTCGGGCCTACCGAATGCTTGCAGAAAAGCAGGTGACAGGAACGGTCGTCAATGTGGGCTCTCAAGCCCTGCATTCGCTGCAGGATGTTCTGGATACCTGTGCGCGATTGACGAGTCACCAGATGGAAGTGCAGGTCAACCCGGCCTTTGTACGCGCCAATGAGGTCAAGACCTTGTGCGCCGACACCTCACGGCTGGAGTCATTGGTCGGTGCGCGAACCCTGATTCCGCTTGAGCAGACGTTGCAATGGATGCTTTCTTGACCCACCTCGGACGATTGCAATGAAGCTGGATGTCATTCTTGCTGCCGATGCCTTGCGAGCGCCGCTCACCGGCATCGGTCGTTACACCTATGAAGTGGCCAGACGGCTTGCCCGGCATGAGGAGGTGGCGCGGCTGCGCTATTTCTCGATGGGGCAATGGCTGGAGGACCCCTTGGCCGCGCTGGACAGCCCTCCATCTGAAGGCGCGAAACCAGTCCACGCTCCGCGCGAGCGCGCAACCCTGCGCACCCGCTTGGCAACCAGCCCCCTGGCCGTGCGTATTTACTGCGCATTGACGCCCATGTACTTTGGCTGGCGGCTGCGTGGTAACCGACAGTCGATTTACCACGCACCCAATTACATCGTTCCGCCATTCGATGGACAAACGGTCAGCACCGTGCATGACCTGTCGCACATCCTGTACCCCCAGTTCCACCCACGCGCGCGGGTGGAGTACCTGAACCTGACCCTGGGCCCCAGCCTGGCACGCACCAGCCATGTGATCACCGTGTCCGAGGCGGTGCGCCAGGAAATGATCGAGCGCCGGCTGATGCCGCCAGATCGCATTACCGCCATCCTGGAAGCGGCAGACGCAGCGTTCCGCCCCCACACCCCACAGATGCTGGAGCCAGCCATGCAGGCCCTGGGCCTGCGTGCGGGGCAATACTGCCTGTTTGTGGGTACCGTGGAGCCTCGCAAGAATGTGGAGCGGCTGATCCAGGCTTACGAACTGCTGCCGCAAGAGATGCGCCGCGAGTGGCCTCTGGTCATAGCCGGTGGCAAGGGCTGGAACTCGGAAGCCATCCACGCCCGCATGGCAAAGGCACAAGCCGAAGGCTGGCTGCGCTATGTATCGTTCGTCGACCAGCGCTGGCTTCCCGCGCTGTATGCCGGTGCACGGCTCATGGCCTACCCATCACTCTACGAAGGCTTTGGCCTGCCGATCGTCGAAGCCATGGCCAGTGGCACGCCAGTGCTGACTTCCAATACCTCGTGTATGCCCGAGGTCGCGGGAGGTGCCGCCAGGTTGGTGAATCCTTTGGACGTGGAAGACATGGCGCAGGCTTTGGAGGAGTGTCTCAGCAACGAGGCATGGCAAGCCGAAGCCAAGGTCAAGGGGCTGGCCCGTGCATCCGGCCTGTCGTGGGATCGCTGCGTGGAAGAAACCGTGGCGGTCTACAGGCAACTGGCATGAGCCTGGGCTCACGCAACTACCAAAGCTGGTATGGCAGCGGTGCTGCTGCTTTGGTATTTGCACTGCTGGCCTGGGTACTGCGAAGCTCGGGCAGCTACCCCATCTGCCACAACGATGAGGGCAACTGGATCTCCATTGCCCACCAACTCGACGCAGGCGTGCGCTGGCCAGTTTCAGGCCCCGCATTCATCCATACGGTTCGCACGCTCTCCGAACAACTGCAGTTCAGCCATGCCCACTCCATATCCGTGGTGGGTGTTGGCGGTGTGTTTGTTTCCATGCTTTTGTTGCTGTGGGGCTATCGCAAGCTGGCGTTGGCGGGCTCTGGCGTCATTCTGGCAGGGCTGGCATTGTCCAGCTATTTTTGGGCACCGCTGATGGAGTCCCGCCCACAGCAATGGGGGCAGATGCTGGTGTTCCTGGGCGTGATCTGCGCCTGGCTGTGGTTGCACCGCCAAGGCGGCTGGGCGTTTTTTTTGATCGTGCCCTGCATTGCGGTGACGCACATCCTGAGCCACGCCATCCTGGTCTTTTTATGCGGCATGCTGGTGATTGCCGATTTTTTGGAAAAGCGCCCATTGACATGGCGCCATTTCAGCCTGCTGCTGGTAGTCGTTGCGAGCATGGGCGTTTATGTATGGCCACACGGACCTTATGCAGCCATGCTGACTGACCTGGAGCACGTTCAGATGAAGCGCCTGCTGCGGGCCGGCCCTTACCTCGTGGTGTTGCCATTGTTCACGGGTATGGCGCTCATGTGGGTACAGCGCAGATGGCACTGGCGACCCAGCTGGAGCGAAGCCGTGGCCGCGAGCCTGGAACGCAGGCGCACTGCAACTGGCCTGGGACTGCTGTGCCTGGTTTTTACCGCACTGGCGATACAAGCCTATTTGCTACCCACACAAGCATGGCTGCCTTACGGCGGATCCATGTTGCGCTTCCTGGCCTTCCAGCTTGGCAATGTGATGTTCGCCATTTTCTTTGTGGTTGGAATCTACGGCCTGGTCGAAGGGCTGCGTACCCAGCGCTTCGATCCGGTCATGGGTCGTTTGTTGATCTGGGTACTGATTGCTTTCACCACGCTTGCACTGCTGAGCATTGCCGCTTCCTGGTGGCTGCTGGATACCAACTGGTTTTTGCGCGTACTGAACTATGGCATCTTCTTTGCCGCCATCGTGACCGCCGTTGGCATCTCCAGCGCCACCAAGACCTGGCCCAGGGCCGCCACCTATGCGTTGCTGGGGGTGGGCATGGTGGCCAGCATTCTGGCCGTGGTCCGCCCGCCGCAATTGCTGGGCTGTTGATCGTGCCGCTCCATGGGGCTATTGGTGAAATGCTTGTATTCCCAATACCAGCATGCGCCATCTGCTCTATTTTTTGAAGCTCCACACCCACGCGCCAAGGACACCGTGCGCAGCCAGTGCCCAATCCGAGGTGGCCGCGTCACGCAGTACCCATGGGTCCCGGCCCAGACGGTGGTACTGAATGCCCAGGCCGCCCAGCAAACGCTGCCACCAATTGGGCTTGCGGTCTTCTGCGATACCACCCTGATCCAGGACACGGTGCGCAGGCAGGATGGTCAAGGCCATGTAGCCCTGCTCGCTGACAAGGCGTTGAACCACCGCCAGCACGTCCTCCCATCCCAGATCTGCGAGCGCAAGGGTGGTAATCGAGGCTTGCTGGAGCCTGGAGGAAGCCTCCGGGTCGCTCGTGGCGTCCACACATACCAGTTGTTGACTCGGCGATGCGTTCCGCCACTGCACCAGCAAGTCGATATCGCGAAGATCGTGCAAGACGGCAACCAACAGTTGCGACGAAGCCGCCTTTTCGATATCTGGAATGGCGGCAATCGGAGAGAAGCTTTGGTAGATCTCGCGAATGCGTGCCTCGCATTGTGCAATGGTGAACTGCGCATCTGCAGCGCGCTGCGCAACCTGGCCGCGATGCGCCAATTGCGCCTTGGCTTCCAAAGCCTGGCGGATGGCCTCCCTCCATGCCTGCACCTGATCAGGCGCATAGCACTGCCCGGTTCCAGATTGCCCCACCACCCATGACATGCCCGAGCCATCCAGGTCCGAGGCGATGCAGGGCTTGCCGTGCTGCATGGCTTCGATCAGCACCAGCCCGAAGGCTTCGGTGCGCTCCCGCGACGCCAGCGCAAAAATATCGCAGGAGTTGAACAATGCGTACTTCCTCGCTTCGCTCACCTGTCCAAGCAGCTTGACATTGGCGCAGCCGTGGTGAGACCGCTCGCGCTCGATCAGGGCCTCCAGATCCTTGCGCTGCTCTCCTTCACCGGCAATCAGAAGCTGTACCTCTGCAAACCCGGCGACGGCGGATATCAGCGTATCGAAGCCTTTGTAGTACGTCAGACGCCCCACGGAGAGAATGCGCAGTTGGGCATCGCCCCATTCTGAAACGTCTTCTTCCTCCGCCTGTTGGAGTGTCTCGGTATCGAGCGGCTTGAGCCCCAACGGTATCGCCACGGTCTTGTACAGCCAGCGCTGCAGCGGCGCGCTCGCAGCCATGTAGGGCGGCGATGTGGCCAGAATGGCTTCGCTGTGCTGCAGCAGCTTGGTTTCAAACGGTTTGTAGAGCTGATAACAGGCCTTCAGCACCGTATCCCACTCCGAAACCAGAACATCCGAGTGCCAATGCACCACCCAGGGAATGCGGCGTGCGCTTGGAATGATCAGTGGCCAGAACGCTGCGTTGTTAGGCATATGCAAATGCAGAACATCGGGCTTGAAACGCTGAATAGCCTTCCACAACGCAAACGGAAAGCCCAGTGCGATGGGTGCGAAAACAAGCGTCACCTGCACCGGAACACGAATCAGCCACTCAGGATCATCAGGCAGCGGATCGCCGTGCACCACTGCCCGCGCATCGATACCGCAAGCCCGCTGCTGCTCGATCAAGTCTGCCAGGAAGGACTCCATTCCTCCGCGATAAGGCGGGTAATACTTGCCTACATGCAGCACCCGGAGCGGCGACTGTCCGTTCTTTTGATGAGTTTCGCGGTCTTTTCCTGGCAACCATCGGTGCAGCATGTTATTGGCCAGCCTTTGCCTTCATCTGGGCGAGCAGACTCCTGTAGACCGGATTGGCGGGGTCCATCTCACTGGCGCGTTGCATGGCGGCGTATGCCTTGGCGGCATCGCCCTGCTCCCGGTACGCCAGCGCCTTGCCATAGAAGGCAGGAGGGTTGGGACGCCGTGCCAGAGAGGCATCGAAGATCTGCATGGCGGCCGCAAAGTCCTTTTTGCCGATCAAGGCAATCCCCAGGCCAATTTCGAAGCGAGTGTTGTCTGGTGCGCTCTTGAGCAATTGCTGGTAGTTCGCAATGGCGGCGTCATAGTGCCCGGTGGGAATGGCGACCTCGGCTTGCTCCAGCCATATCTGGGGAACCAGCGCAGGCTCAGGCTGCCAGGTGAGCGCCTTGGCATAGCTTTGATAGGCTTGCTCCAGTTGCTGCGTCTGTTTGTAGGCCGTTGCCTGGTGGTAGGCCAATGCGGCGTTCTGAAAGCCCTGTTTCTCGGCTTCGGCAAATGCCTGGAGCGCTTCCGGATAGCGCTTGAGCAGCTCCAGCGCCATGCCGCGGTTGAACTGCGCAGAGCCCAGCGGCTCTTTGAGTGCAATGGCCTTCTCGAAATCCTGCAGAGACTGTTCGTAGTTCAGGTTCTCCAGCAGATAGGCGCCCCGGTTGTTGAACGGACGCCAGCGCCCGAAGGCATTGAAAGGTGCCTGCATATCCACTTTCTGGGCCGCATCCGTCCAGGCGGTATAGGCGTTCTTGAAGGTGAGATTGCGCTCCACCGCCAGGCCCGTCAAGCCGATGCCCACAACGCATGCCACGGCCACCATGGCCTTGCGCGGAAGGTGCAGCAGCACTAGCGCAAGCAGGGCGGGCAGCAACATCGCCCAGATGTAGCTGCGGTACAGCACAAATGGATCCTGCAGCCAGGCGGTGACGAATTCGGTGCTGAACAGAATCACCGTGCTCAGCAGCACCAGACCCACCAGGCCCCAGCCATCACGGCGGCGCAGCAGCAGGCACAGACTGCCGATCAGCAAGGCCAGATAGCCTACCGCCCCCAGCCAATGGGGCCAGCTGGAGTAGCTCAGTGGATATACCGGCCGCAGGTCAATCGCCATCCACTGCACATTGGGCAGCAGCCACAGCAGACCGTAGTTGAAGAAGAGGGTCGCCTGGTTCATCAGGCTCAGGGGATAGATGGATGAGGTGATACCGGGGTACAGCTTTTCCAGCAGATGCACATAGGCCCACGATGTGTCATCGGTCGCCACGGCACCCACAAACGCCCCCAGCTGCTGCCACAAGACTGCGGTGAACACGCCCATCACCATGGAAATGGCGATCACGATGCCGGCAATCACCTTCCAGGACGGGCGTTTCACAAAAATGTAGAGCGGCAGGGCCAATGCAGGCAACACCACGGCATGTTCCTTGCTCAGCAGTGCACATACAGTGAACAGCAGCGCCAGCAAGGCCCATTTGATGCCTCCGCCGGCAAGCGCCCTGACAAAGGTCCAGCAGGCCAGCGCGGCAAACAGGGTCATCATCACCATGCTGCGCTGAACCAGGTAGCCCACGGCATAGACGGCCATGGGATGCACCGCAAACAAGGCCACCGCCGCAAAGATGGCAATCCGGCGATTGGTATCGAAACCGGGTTCTGCCAGGGTTTCTTCAGAAAAGCGAACGTGCTTGAACAACTCGGTCATCAGCAGCCAGATCGCATAGCAGCTTGCCAGGTGCAGCAGCACGTTGACCACGCGCTGCACGACAAAGCTGTCTCCGAACAGGGCCTGCACCCACACAAAGCTGCCATAGGACAGCATGCGTACTTTCAACTGTGCCAGGTTGCCATAGGCGCCAAAGATGGTGCCGTCGGTGAAGCGGTTGTCATCGAACACCAGACCGTTATGGAGCCCGACCCCATAGATGACGCCCACGGCCAGGAGACTCGCCACGATTCCCAGAAACCAGAACAGTTTTGTTTTTTGCATCGTCGATACGGCTAAGAAAATGCCCCATGAGCAAGCCCTGGGGCAGTTTGGACCAGCACCACCATGTGCCTTCAAACCATTTTAGAGGACTTCTGCGCGCGCCTTGCGTCCAGGCTGCCCGCATGCAAACACAGTCCTAGCCTAGATTTTTGTTACCGTATGCGCAAAAACCCGGCTTGGGTCCCTTCTTGGGATGCAGGCGGCAGGTTTCGGGGCGTTTTTCATACACCGTGCACATGCGCGTGGTGGGGTGCAGAAAATTGCAATCTCCCCCTGCCCGCCGCGCCATGGTGAAAATATTGTGCTTGGGGTTGTAGTGGTCAATCAGCCTGGCCTTGAGCAGGCGCTTGGCTATCAGCTTGTGGTCGACATTGTCCACCTCGAACGGGTCCACCAGTTCCAGCCGCACCAGGTCCGGCAGTTGCACTTCCAGCGGCATGGTGCAGCAATTGGCCGCGCAGCTATCGCACATACCGGGCTTGTATTTGCTCCAGGTGTCCAGCCGGTCCACATCGACTACGCGGATGGAAGATTTCATCGCGCCGCCCCATTCGCCTGCAACCAGATCTGTCCATCCCGCTCCTCCACCGGCACCGCATCGAGGTGCGAGCCACGGCATGGCCCGCCCACGCAAGCGCCGGTGTTGGGCTGGTAGATCGCACCATGGTAGGGGCAGAGAATGAACTGGCGACCGCTTTCGAGCACGTCGCCATCAAAATCCATAGGGACGCTGGCGTGCTGGCATTCGTTGATCCAGCCATGCAAGCTGCCCTGCCAACGGATGACAAAGGCCTTCTGGCCATTGGGCAGTTGAAAAAGGATTGGTTTGCCGTTGTCCACCAGATCGGCACTGCTGCCAATCGGGTCGGTGGCGTCAAAAAGAATCGTGGCGTCGCTCATGCTGTTGAGAAGGTGCGGGTCTGATATGGCAAAAAACATCCCGGCCAAGTTCACACTGCGCCGGGAGATGTTGCCTCAAAATAGATAGCAAATTGCGCATACTCTGCCTGCGCCAGCCCGCTATTTTAAGAAAATTCAGCCCTGCGCCTGTGCAGGCATGCTGGCAATCACCTGCGCCACTGCGGCCGTCAGTTTTTTGGCATACGGCACATGCAGGAACTCATTGGGTCCGTGGGCATTGCTCTTGGGTCCGAGCACCCCGCACACCATCATCTGCGCCTTGGGGAAACCTGCGCTCAGCATGCCCATCAGGGGAATGGAGCCCCCCTGGCCGATGAAACCGCAGTCAGCGCCAAAGTAGGAGCGGCTGGAACGGTTGAGCGCATTCAGGAACCATTCATCGGTACTGGGCGCATTCCAGCCGTTGGCACCGCTGGCACCTTCCCAGGTGACCTTGGCCTGGTACGGCGCATTGTCTTCCAGCAGGCCCTTCAACTCCTGCATGCACTGCACCGCATCCACCAGTGGAGGCAGGCGCAGGCTGAGCTTGAATGCGGTGTAGGGACGCAGCACATTGCCCGCGTCCTGCAATGCTGGCAGGCCTTCTGCACCGGTGACCGACAGCGTGGGCTCCCAGGTGCGCTTGAGCAGTGCCTGCGTGGGGTCGGTCGTGGTGGGCAGCGCAAACAGGCTGGAGCCATTGCAATCGAAGTGCGCCCAGGGGAAGCGCTTGTACAGCTCATCGCCCAGAATGGCAGCGGTGGCCTGCGCCTGGGCCAGGCGCTCGGCAGGTACCTGGCAATGAAAGCTCTCGGGCAGCAGACGTCCGGTCTTGCTGTCTTCCAGGCGGTCGAGTACCTGTCGCATGATGCGGAACGATGATGGCACCACGCCCGATGCATCGCCTGAGTGCACGCCTTCGGTCAGGATCTCGACCTTCAGGGTGCCGGCCACCATGCCGCGCAGGCTGGTGGTGAGCCACAACTGGTCGTAATTTCCGGCGCCGCTGTCCAGGCAGATCACCAGGCCCACATCGCCCAGGCGCGGCTTGAGCATGTCGATATAGGCTGGCAGATCGCCCGAGCCGCTTTCTTCGCAGGTCTCGATCAGGCCGACAATGCGCGGGTGCGGCACATTCTGGCGCTTGAGCTCCTGCACCGCAGCAATGCTGGCGTAGGTGGCATAGCCGTCGTCGGCGCCACCTCGGCCGTACAGCTTGCCGTCTTCATACTTTGGTGTCCAGGGGCCCAGATCGCTGCGCCAGCCCGAAAACTCCGGCTGCTTGTCCAGATGACCGTACATCAACACCGTCTGCTGGCTGCCAGCTTGTGTGGCGGGTACTTCGAAGAACAGCACCGGCGTGCGGCCTGGAATGCGAACCACGTCCAGCTTCAGGCCGTCCACCTTCTGTGCCTCGACCCAGGTGGCGGCATTGCGCACCACGGTGTCGAGGAAACCGTGCTTTTCCCATTCGCCGTCGAAACCGGGCGACTTGGCCGGAATGGCGATGTAGTCGGTCAGCTGGCGCAGAATATCCTTGTCCCACTGCTCGCTGATATGGCTGAGCGCGGGATCGGCCTGCAGGTTGGAAGCGTCAATGCGGGCATTCATGGGGTGGTCTCCTGATCGTGCTGCGCTTGCTGGCGCATGAAGGCCTCAAGGGTACCAGCCCTGGCGCGGAAAGATCGCTTTTCCCCGGCAAACCCCTGCTTTGGAGGCAAGCAAATGGCGATTGGGGTCACCAGCCCTGACTCAAGCCCGGCTTTCCCGCCAAAGCGGCGTACTGCTTTCCGCGGGCGGCACCGGCAGCTGGCGGTGCATGACAACGCAATTGCGCCCAGACGCCTTGGCACGGTACATGGCACTGTCCGCCGCCTCCAGCAGTGTCTCCCATGGAGTATGTGCTCCCACGGCGCCTGCAAAACCGCCAATGCTGACCGTCACCTGCAGCGCATGGCCTTTGATGAGCACGCTCGATGAGCGCACGGCCAGAATCAGCCGCTCAGCAAGAATCTGCGCCTCCTCCATGCCTGTGCCGGGGCAGACGATCACGAACTCTTCCCCACCGAAGCGCCCGAGATACACATCCGAGCGCACATTGCTGGCCAGCACGCGGCTGACATGGCGCAGCACCTTGTCGCCGGAGATATGACCATGCGTGTCATTCACCCGCTTGAAATGGTCCACATCGATCAGCAGCAACGCCAGAGGATGGGCCTGGCGGCCAGCATCCTTGATGCAATGCTCCAGCGCCCTCACCAGCGCACGGCGGTTGAGCATACGGGTGAGAGGATCCCGCAGCGCAGCACGGCGGCTTCGGGCTTCCCGCCGATCCTGCACCATGCGCATGAAGCCCAGGGTCAGCAACAGAATCACCACCACGTTCAGCGCCGTGCGCGCCCAGTACCACAGCAGAGGCTGCTCCATGGGCGCCACCTCCTGCGGCAGGCCTTGGCCAGGCCCGCATTGCAGATAAAGCACGCCAGCCAGGAAAACCCCCAGCGCCACATACAGCATGCGGTAACCAGTGCCCAGGCGCAAAGCCCGCATGCGCCACAACTCCAGCGCCAGCCAGCCCAGTTGAATGGCAAACACTGCATGCATGGCATAGAGCAGCACAGGCGCCAGTTCCGCACCCAGCGTCAGGCTGCCAAGCAGCAAGACAGCGGCAGGCGCCAGCAAGAGCCAGCGCCAATCGGAGTCGAGTTGGCGAAACTGGTGCAACGCCATGACGAGGCACCCCAGCATGGCACTGAACAAGCAACTGGTCAGCAGGCCGCTCCACCGTGCGGCCGCTAGCGACAGCATCTGCACGGCGGCCAGCAAACCCACCAGCAACATGGCCAGCGCCACTGCCCCCAGGCCCTTGCGCCAGCCCTTGCGCCCCAGCACGACAATAGAGGTAACCGCCGACAAGGCGGTCATTCCAACCATCATCCACATCAGCGCAATGCCTACCAAGCCCCGCTCCATAAACAAGGATAAATAATTTTAATAATTAATAAATTATAACTATAGAAAATTTACCACTGCGTCGGTCTTCAAGCGCAGGGACAGGCTGCTTTCAATGTGTTGACGATCTCCTCGCGCCGCGACACCGGATCTGCGGGATGGTAGCCGCCAACACCACCCAGCAAATCGTAGATTTGCGGTTGAAACGAGGTGCCGGGCCGCGTCAGGCCGAGCCGCGCTAGGCCGGACCGCGCTAGGCAAAGCCGCAGGCAGTACAGACGTACAACGAGGCTGAGCGCCCCCGGCTGGGCGCCCCCAACGAAGCACGACGTATCAAGGGTTGTGCTAGCAGCTCTTAGCAGCCCCACCAATCACCGCTTTCAGTGGCCATGGCTCCGAATCAGCACTGGGCCACCGGGTGTGACGGATCAAGGTCCGCCGCGATGACTGAACAACCACGGCTCTGGTGACTGACTGCCACAACTGAAACATTTGTCGCGCTGCGAGAAACCCAGGATGGTCGAGCAGGCACTGATCGCCCGGTTCGGCAAGCCATGCAGTCCCCAAGCAGAACGGTCTGCTCGGGGGGGGGAACCACTTCAACAACCGCTGACGCCCGAACCAGGCACTGCATATGAGAATACCCGCTGAGGCATTCGCAGGGTCGATGCGTATTTACAGCTGGCTATTAAAACATCAGACAGGTCAGATGGAATGGATAGAATGGTGTCCGTTCAGACCCTGGACTCTCGACGCTCATTTAATAGCGAAATACTTGAAGCCAGGGGTCAAAACCCAAACAATACCAATAATTTTATTATCAAGAATTCCTCTCATTCTGGCGCTCCACCTGTTGGAACACTGATAACTCGCCGTGCCCCTAAGAAAAAATAATAAAACAAGCAGAAGCAATTAAATTATTGAACCTTGATGGTAATTTGAAAAACGTCCCATCTCAAATAGATCTTTCGAAATATTTGAAAACAATAAATGATTGAATATATACAAATACTTCGTTTCATAGCAGCCATTTGGGTTGCTATCTTTCATGGATCAATGGCAGGAATGTTTTCTGGTTCAGCACCTTGGGTAGACCTTTTTATCAATTGGGGATATGCGGGCGTTGATATTTTCTTTGTCATCAGCGGCGTCATCATGGCGCATTCAACAAGAAATACCCCCGCTCAGCCACGCGCTGCAGGTGCTTTTTTTCTTATTCGGTTCTCTCGAATTTATACAGGATGGTGGCCCGCCATGTTACTGTATGTTATCTTTTTTAAAATAACACATCAGCTTGGCCCCGAAATTGATCTAAAGGCCTCTTTCTTCCTCTACTTCACAGAGCTATCAGGCCTTATCAATATTGCGATCTGGTCCTTAATGTTCGAGCTATATTTTTATATCATAATAACGATCAGCCTATTGCTTCAGAAGCAGCATCGCACTCCCTTTTTAGGGCTGCTTTTCACCGCTTTAATTCTAATCAATTTGTATTTATTCATAGATCGCTCTACTGCAGATATTTACTCCAATCCCAATTGGATTCAGATGTTTTATATTGCACCCATAGTGGCCGAGTTTTTTATGGGCCACTTTCTTTACGGCTATGTCAAAAAAACTTCCTGCCCATCATGGAAAACATGGGGATTCATCGCAATATTGCTAATTTCATTGACCATATATTCAGCACCCCGCTTTGCAAATCATCCATATGGCTTGGCAAATCTTTACTATTGGCCCGAGCGGGCAGTGCTCATAGGTGGGGCCGCGTTAGCGATCGTAGGCATGGCCTTGAAACTACCACCTCCACAAAATAAAATTGCTCGGGCGCTAGCAATATTGGGCGATTATTCTTACTCCATCTATTTACTGCATATCCTGGCTTTCGGCGTCATGCTTTCATTATTACCACTGGGTAATTTTGACAATCATTTTCGCACCGTTATCTCAGTTGCGACCATATTAATTTTGCTACTGGCATCCGCTGCCTACTATCATTGGGTGGAACATCCCGCCTATATGTTTTTCCGTAACAGGATCAGCCGATTGCTCACGCCATCTTCTCAATGACCTGTCTTATCTAAGAAGGTCCTCCCGCCCTCTACGACGCTGCCACCGCGCTTCAGGCGTGCTCGAAGTGGAACACCGCCGTGCCCGCCAGCGCATTGGGCAGCAGGCGCTGCACATGGCCGTTCTGCAGACCGAAGCTGTCCAGAATGCGCAGCTTGTTCTTGATGGCCAGCACCTCGAAGTCCTTGAAGGTGCCGACGCGGATATTGGGCGTGTCGTACCACTGGTAAGGCAGGCGCTTGGTCACCGGCATGCGGCCCTGCAGAATCGAGAGGCGGTTGGGCCAGTGTGCAAAGTTGGGAAAGGCCACCACGCCCTGCTTGCCGATGCGCGCGGTCTCGCGCAGCATCACTTCGGCATTGCGCAAGTGCTGCAAGGTGTCGATCTGCAGCACCACATCAAAGCTGTTGTCCTCGAAGATGGCCAGGCCGTCTTCCAGATTGAGCTGCAACACATTGACGCCACGGCGCACGCAGGCCAGCACATTGGCATCGTCGTACTCAATGCCGTAGCCGGTGCAACCGCGCTCTGCCTGTAGATGGGCCAGCAGGCTGCCGTCGCCACAACCCAGGTCGAGCACGCGCGAGCCTGGGGGTATCAGTGAGGCAATGGCGCGCAGGGTGGATTTTTCGGTCATGCGGCCTCCTTGGTGGCTGGTGCGGTGTTCAGTTCGTTGGCAATGTTCTCAAAATAGGAGCGCATCACGCCCATGTAGCGGGCGTCATCGAGCAAGAACGCGTCATGGCCGTGCGGAGCGTCGATCTCGGCATAGCTCACGGTACAGCGGTTGTCGAGCAAGGCTTTGACGATTTCTCGGCTGCGCGCAGGCGAAAAGCGCCAATCCGTCGTAAAGCTCACCAGCATGAACTTGGCCTTGGCCTTGGCAAGCGACTGGGTCAGGTCGCCGCCATCGGCCTTGGCGGGGTCGAAATAATCGAGCGCGCGAGTGATCAGCAGGTAGGTGTTGGCGTCGAAGTAGTCGCTGAACTTGTCGCCCTGGTAGCGCAGATAGCTCTCGATCTGAAATTCCACGTCCTGCGTGCTGTACTTCAGGTCCATGCCCTCGCGCAGCTGGCGGCCGAACTTCTGGTTCATCACGTCGTCGCTCAGATACGTGATGTGGCCGATCATGCGTGCAATGCGCAGGCCGCGCTTGGGCACCACGCGGTGCTCGTAGAAGTGGCCGCCGTGAAAATCCGGGTCGGTCACGATGGCGCGGCGCGCCACTTCGTTGAAGGCAATGTTCTCGGCGCTCAGGCACGGCGCACTCGCCACGACCACCGCGTGGCGCATGCGTTCAGGGTGCTGCAGCGTCCACGACAGCGCCTGCATGCCGCCCAGGCTGCCGCCCAGCACGGCCGCCAGCTGCGTGACGCCCAGGCGATCGAGCAGACGCGCCTGGGCGTTGACCCAGTCTTCCACCGTCATCACCGGAAAATCTGCCCCGTACACCTTGCCGGTATCGGGGTTGATGTGCATGGGCCCGGTCGAGCCAAAGCAGGAGCCGAGGTTGTTGACGCCGATGACAAAGAATTTGTTGGTATCGACCGCCTTGCCCGGTCCGATCATGTTGTCCCACCAGCCCTCGCTCTTGGGCTGGCCTTCATAGCTGCCAGCCACGTGGTGAGATGCGTTGAGCGCATGGCACACCAAAATGGCGTTGGACCTGTCGGCATTCAACTCGCCATAGGTCTCGAAAGCCAAGTGGTAATCGCGGATGGAAGCGCCACTTTTGAGGGGGAGCGCCTCCGGGAAATGCATTGATTGAGGTGTCGCAACAAATGACATAAGAAAACCCGGCAACGCTAAAAACGAGGCCGGGTCGATGCTTTTCTGTCGCCTACCGAGTCTTTAGCTGGATTTATAAAGCGCCCGCAAGCTGAAGCAAATCGGCGCCGTGAAGCACAAAGTGTACTACCAATCGCTCGCAAGCGGCACCTGTCAAAACCCGCCCAGGTACAGCCGACTCGAGCTTTTCACCTCTTCCATCACCGCATATGTCCGCGTCTCGCGCACGCCAGGCAACTGCCACAGCACTTCTCCGGCAAAGGTGCGGTAGTGGTTCATGTCGGCCACACGGATCTTCACCAGATAGTCGAAGCCGCCCGCCACCATATGGCACTCCATGATTTCGGGCCGCACCTGCACGGCAGCCTTGAACTCCTCGAACACATTGGGGGTGGTGCGGTCGAGCAGGATTTCGATGAACACCAGCATGGCCGCACCCAGCTTTTGCGGGTTCAGGCGCGCTTCGTAACCGGCGATATAGCCGTCCTTGGTCAGGCGCTGCACCCGCGCCAGCACGGCGGTGGGCGAGAGTGCCACGGCTTCTGCCAGCTTCAGGTTGGAGATGCGTCCATCGCGCTGCAGCACGGCGAGGATGCGCAGGTCCATGCGGTCAAGGTCTTCGGGCGGGGCGATCATATCGGTCATAAGCGGCCTGGATGCAGAATCTTTCTCTATGAAATAGAGCAATTATGGAGAGAAATTCATCGTACAAACTCGCACACTGGCGATATTCACTACCACGGTATTCCCAGAGGCCGCCATGACCGCACCCACCCTGTCTGCTGTTCGCTCCATCGATTTTGAGCAAAATACGGCTCCAGCACACAACCATCAAGCGCAGACAGCTACTGTTTTTGATGATTTCACCCCGGCATTGCAGCCAGCCACGCCACTGCGCGCAGCCATTATCGCCGCCTACCGCAAGCCCGAGCCTGCCGCATTGGCCGACCTGCTGCCCCAGGCCACGCCGCCCGCCGCCATCGCGCAGGCGGGGGACGCACTGGCGTTGGAGCTGGCCAAAAAGCTGCGCGAGCGCAAGGCGGACGCTGGCCGCGCGGGCCTGGTGCAGGGGCTGCTGCAGGAGTTTGCGCTGTCGTCGCAGGAAGGCATTGCACTGATGTGCCTGGCCGAGGCCCTGCTGCGCATCCCCGACGCAGCGACGCGCGATGTGTTGATCCGCGACAAGATCGCCCACGGGGAATGGAAGGCCCACGTGGGCAAGAGCCCGTCGATGTTCGTCAACGCCGCAGCCTGGGGCCTTGTGCTGACCGGCAAGCTGGTGGCCACGCACAGCGAGGGTTCGCTCGGCCAGTCGCTCACGCGCCTGATCGGCCGTGGCGGCGAGCCGCTGATCCGCAAGGGCGTGGATATGGCCATGCGCATGATGGGCGAGCAGTTCGTAACTGGCGAGACCATTGGCGAGGCGCTGCAGAACGCCGAGCGCCTGGAGGACAAGGGCTTCCGCTATTCGTATGACATGCTGGGCGAAGCCGCGATGACGGCTGACGATGCCAAACGCTATCTGCGCGACTACGAAAACGCCATCCACGCCATCGGCAAGGCCAGCAACGGCCGTGGCGTGTACGAAGGCCCGGGCATCTCGATCAAGCTGAGCGCCCTGCACCCGCGCTACAGCCGCGCGCAGCACGACCGCGTGATGGCCGAACTCTACCCCGTGGTGCTGCAGCTCACCTTGCTCGCCCGCCAGTACAACATCGGCCTCAATATCGACGCCGAAGAAGCCGACCGCCTGGAGCTGTCGCTCGATCTGCTGGAAAAACTGTGCTTTGCGCCCGAGCTGGCAGGCTTTGCCGGCATCGGCTTTGTGGTGCAGGCCTACCAGAAGCGCTGCCCCTATGTGCTCGATTTCATCATCGATCTGGCGCGCCGCAGCCAGCACCGCCTGATGGTGCGCCTCGTCAAGGGCGCGTACTGGGACAGCGAGATCAAGCGCGCCCAGGTCGAAGGCCTCGAAGGCTACCCGGTCTACACTCGCAAGGCCTATACCGATGTGTCGTACATCGCCAATGCGCGCAAGCTCCTGGCCGCGCCCGATGCGGTCTACCCCCAGTTTGCCACCCACAACGCGCACACGCTGGCCACCATCTACCACCTGGCCGACCCGGCCACCTACCAGCCGGGCCAGTATGAATTCCAGTGCCTGCACGGCATGGGTGAGCCGCTGTACGAGCAGGTGGTGGGCCGCAATGCCGCAGAAAACCTGGGCCGCCCCTGCCGCATCTACGCGCCCGTCGGCACGCATGAAACGCTGCTGGCCTACCTGGTGCGCCGCTTGCTCGAAAACGGCGCCAACACCAGCTTCGTCAATCGCATCGCCGACCAGGACATTCCGCTCTCAAAACTGGTGGAAAACCCCGTCGCCACCGTGCAGCAATGGGCGCAGAGCGAAGGCCAGCTGGGCCTGCCCAACCCGCACATCGCCCAGCCGCGTGAACTGTATGGCGACAGCCGCGCCAATTCCGCCGGGCTGGATCTGGCCAATGACGACCGCCTGCGCCAGCTGCAGGGCGACCTGCAGGCCAGTGCAGCCATGGCGTGGCACGCCGAGCCCATGCTGGCACAAGGTGCGCCGGCCTCCACCAACGCACCGGAAGCCGTCGTCAACCCGGCCGATCACCGCGACACGGTCGGGCAGGTGACGAACGCCTCGGCCGAGCAGGTCGAGTTCGCCCTGGGCGCCGCCCAGGCCGCCGCTGCCCGCTGGCAGGCCACACCGGTGGCCGAACGCGCCGATTGTCTGGAGCGCGCCGGCGACCTGCTCGAAGCCCATATGCCGACCCTGATGGGCGTTTTGGTACGCGAAGCGGGCAAGACCTGCTCCAACGCCATTGCCGAAGTGCGCGAAGCCGTGGATTTTCTGCGCTTCTACGCCGCCCAGGTGCGCAGCTGGAGCAATGCTGTAGACCCGTCTGGCTACCAGGCCCTGGGCCCGGTAGTCTGCATCAGCCCGTGGAACTTTCCGCTCGCCATCTTTACCGGCCAGGTGGCTGCGGCACTGGCGGCGGGCAACACCGTGCTGGCCAAACCTGCCGAGCAGACACCGCTGATCGCCGCCGCTGCCGTGCAGGCGCTGTGGCAGGCGGGCGTGCCCAGCGATGTGCTGCAACTGCTGCCGGGCACCGGCGAGACCGTGGGCGCACGCCTGACCGCCGACAGCCGCGTGCAGGGCGTGATGTTCACCGGATCGACGGAGGTGGCCCGCATCCTGCAAAAAACGCTGGCCCAGCGCCTGGACGCCCACGGCCAGCCCGTCACCCTGGTGGCCGAAACCGGCGGTCAGAACGCGATGATCGTGGATTCGTCTGCCCTGGCCGAGCAGGTGGTGGTCGATGTGCTGTCGTCCGCCTTCGATTCGGCAGGCCAGCGCTGCTCCGCCCTGCGCGTGCTGTGCGTGCAGGAAGAGGCAGCAGACCGGCTCTTTGCCATGCTGCGCGGCGCCATGCAGGAGCTGAACGTAGGCAACCCGGCGCAGCTCCACACCGACGTGGGCCCGGTGATCGACGCGGAGGCGCAAGGCATCATCGACCGCCACATTGCCAGAATGAAGGCCAATGGCCACCAGGTGTGGCAAACCGCTGCACGCCCCGGCAGCGCAGCGCAAGGCACCGCACAGGGCACATTCGTGCCACCCACGGTGATCGCCATCAACAAGCTGTCGGAGCTACAGCGCGAAGTATTCGGCCCGGTGCTGCACATCCTGCGCTACAAGCGTGAAAACCTGGCCCAGCTGGTGGCCGACATCAACGCCACCGGCTACGCGCTCACCCTGGGGCTGCACACCCGCATCGACGAAACCATCGCCCAGGTGGTGAATGCCGCAAATGCAGGCAACATCTACGTCAACCGCAACATCGTCGGTGCCGTGGTCGGCGTGCAGCCGTTTGGCGGCGAAGGCCTCTCGGGCACCGGCCCCAAGGCGGGCGGCCCCTTGTACATGCTGCGCCTGCTCGCCCGCATGCCAGCCACTGCCACTGCAGATGCCCTGGCCCACCTACCCCGCATGAAAGGCAGCGAAGCCCGCGCCGCAGCCGCCACGCCCGCTGCAGGCAAACGCGGCAATGCCCACGGGCTGGAGCTGGCAGATGCCGCACCCGCCCCTGCGCTGGCGGCGCTGCAGGCCTGGGCCCAGCAGCAGGGCCAAACCCAGCTCGCCAGCCTGTGCCTTGCCTATGGCGCGCATACCGGCAACGGCTTTGCCGCCGAGTTGCCCGGCCCCACGGGCGAGCGCAACCTCTATGTACTGGGTGGCCGCGAGCGCATTGCCTGTGTGGCGGGCAGCGCCGACAAGTTGCTGGCCCAACTGGCAGCCGTGCTGGCAGTTGGCACCACCGCCGTCTGGCCCCAGACCAGCGCCAATGCCGCCTTGCTTGGCCAACTGCCTGCCGACGTGCGCGCCCATGTGGTGCTCGCAGGCCACAACACCGAGGAGCTGCTGCAATCCGAAGACTTTGATGCCCTGGTCACCGATGCCGCCAGCGACTGGCTGGCCACCGGAAGCCGCCTGACTGCGCGGCCCGGCGCCATCATTCCCATCACGGCGCAGGCAGTGGACGGCAGCGTTCCCCTGTTCCGCCTGCTTGCCGAGCATGCGATCAGCATCAACACGGCTGCTGCAGGGGGCAACGCCAGCCTGATGACGCTCGGCTAGCGTTGCGGCGAGGCCCTCTCTTTCTGCTTCAGACGAGCGGCAGGCCCACGTAGTTTTCCGCCAATGCGGTGGAAGCTGCGTGGGAGCGGACGATATAGTCCAGCTCGGCCTGCTGTACCCGGGCGTCAAAAGCCCCCGCCTCGGGAAAGCGGTGCAGCAGCGAGGTCATCCACCACGAAAAGCGCTCGGCCTTCCAGATGCGCGCCAGGCACCGGCCGGAATAGCCGTCCAGCCCCGCGTCGCTGCGCTCGCCATAGTGCTGCGCCAGCGCCTGGGCCAGGTAACCCACGTCAGACGCCGCCAGATTGAGCCCCTTGGCACCAGTGGGCGGCACGATGTGGGCGGCGTCGCCCGCGAGAAACATGCGGCCAAAGCGCATGGGCTCGGTCACAAAGCTGCGCAGCGGTGCAATGCTTTTTTCAAGCGAAGGGCCGGTGACGAGCCGCTCGCGCGCCTCGGGGTCGAGGCGCAGGCGCAGCTCCTGCCAGAAGGCCTCGTCGCTCCAGGCTTGCGCCTTCTCGGTCAGGGGCACTTGCAGGTAGTAGCGGCTGCGCTGCGCGCTTCTTTGGCTGCACAGCGCAAAGCCGCGCTCGGTATTGGCGTAAATCAATTCGTCGGAGACCGGCGGCGTGTCCGACAGCAGGCCCAGCCAGCCAAAGGAGTAGACCTTCTCGAACGTGCGGATGCGCTCGGCCGGCACACTGGCGCGGCACACGCCGTGAAAGCCGTCGCAACCCGCGATGAAATCGCACGCGATCTCGTGCACCTGGCCGTCCTTTTCGTAGCGCACCCGGGGGCTGGGGCCGTCAAAATCCAGCGGCTGCACCTGGGCTGCCTCGTAGATGGTGGTCAAACCTTCGGCAGCGCGCACTTCCATCAGGTCGCGGGTGACCTCGGTCTGGCCATAGACCACCACGCTCTTGCCGCCCGTCAAGCCATGCAGATCGATGCGGTGGCGCTGGCCGCCAAACAGCAGCTCGATCCCCTGGTGCGGCAGGCCCTCGGCGCGCATGCGCCCGGCAGCGCCCGCCTGCTCCAGCAGATCCACAGTCACCTGCTCCAGCACCCCGGCGCGGATGCGGCCCAGCACGTAGCTGGCGCTGCGCTGCTCCACAATGATGTTGTCGATACCGGCCTTGTGCAGCAACTGGCCGAGCAGCAGGCCCGCCGGGCCAGCGCCGATGATGGCGACTTGGGTTCGCATGGTGTTTGTCTCCTGGTTGGTAATGCCTCTCAGGCTACGAAAGCACCCCGATCAAAGCGAGACGCTGTCGCGTGATTTGCGCGATCACCGCGCAATCTGCGCGACAATCGCCCAAAACTCTGTCCGCCTGCCATGCCCCAAGCTGCCTTCCCGATTGCACCTGAAGACTTCATCGCCGGGCTGGCCAAAGGCCTGGCCGTGCTGGAGAGCTTTGACACCGAGCGCCAGCGCCTCAATGCCACGGTGGCAGCGCAACGGGCCGGTATCACACGGGCGGCAGCGCGCAGGCACCTGCTGACGCTGACCCACCTGGGCTATCTGGAGACCGATGGCCGCCAGTTCTGGCTGGCGTCGAAGGTGCTGCGCCTCTCGGGCAGCTACCTCGCCACGGCCCGCCTGCCGCGCCTCGTGCAGCCGGTGCTGCACCGGCTGGCAGCGCAGACGGGGTTGTCGTTCTCGTGCGTGGTGCGCGATGGCGACGAGGTGGTGATCGTGGCGCGCAGCGCAGTGCATGAAAGCGGCCAGCGCGTGCTCGCCCACGGCCTGCACCTGGGCAGCCGCCTGCCGGCCCACGCCACCTCCACTGGCCGGGTGCTGCTGGCGGCCCTGCCCCCAGCCGAGCTGGAGCTGTGGCTGGCCGAGCGCGCGTTGCCGCGCCTCACCGCCCATACCGCCACCGATGCAGCCGCGCTGCGCGCAGTGCTGCAGCAGGTGCGAGAGCAGGATTACTGCGTGGCGCGCGAAGAGCATGAGCTGGGCGTACAAGCCCTCGCCGTGCCGCTGCGCAACATGGGCGGCCAGACCCTGGCCGCGCTCAACCTGGTGACCTCGCCCCAGCGCATGGAGCCAGCCACCATGCTGGCCCAGTTGCTGCCGCTGCTGCAGGAGGCAGCGCGCGAGTTGCGCCCGCTGCTGTAAAAATATCAAAAAGAGAGCTGTTTGCGCTTATCACCATTGATCTTCAGATATTTTCTTATCTGAAAATGTCTACCATCAAGCGCCAACAGCTATGTTTTCGGGAGCGACCGCGTTGCGCTACACCTGGAGGCTGAGTTCGCGCAGCACTTCGGAGGTGCGGCGCACCAGGGGCGTGGCCTTGCGCTTGGCCGACTGCGCCAGGCACAGCGTGATGGGCACATGCGGTGACTCGATGGGTGTCACCGCCAGGTGCGCATCCGCGTCATGGTCGTGGAGCGCGCTGCGGGTGAGCGCGGCGTAGCCATAGCCACCGCGCACCAGATCGAGGATGACGGGCACGCTGGACACTTCCCACACCACCTGGAGCTTGACTTGCGACAAGGTGGCCTGGGCCTCCATGAGCTTGCGAAAGATCTGGCCATGCTGCGGCATGATGAGCGGAAAGTCGGCCAGTTCTTCAAACCGCACCGACGCGCGGCCACCCAGCTCCGCCTTTGGGCCAACCAGACACAGGCGTTCCTCCAGCACCGGCGATACTTCGATGTGCGGCTGCGGCTCGGGCGAATACACCAGGCCCAGGTCCATGCGGCCAGTGGTCAGCCACTCGGCAATGTTCATGGAAAAGCCTTCCACCACCGCCAGCCGCGCCTTGGGCATCTCGCGGCTGAAAATATCGATGAGCGGCAGGGTCAGCCGCCGCGCCAGGCTGGGCGGAAGGCCCACGACGATGCGGCCCACCGGCTCGCCGCGCTGGGCGCCCAGGTCCTCACGGGCCAGCGCCACGCGCTGCATGATGGCGTGGCCATGCTCCAGCAGGCGGCGGCCCGCATCGGTCAGCGTTACGCCACGGCCGGTGCGGATCAGGAGCGTCTCGCGCAGCTCGGTCTCCAGCGCACGTACCTGCCGACTCAGCGCGGGCTGCGCGGTATCGAGCAGCACGGCGGCCTTGCTGAAGCTGCCAGTCTCGGCTACAAGCACAAAGGTTTCGATCTGCTGAAGATTCATCGGTACCGCCTCGCCTCCTCGGGACTGGGTTCTGTATTCTTTGAACAGGCTCTCAGAGCCGCTAATACAACTCAGCAAATCGAAGATTTGCGGTTGAGACGAGGCGCGAAGCCGTAGGCAGTACAAACGCACGACAAGGCTGGGCGCCCCCGGCTGGGCGCCCCCGACGAAGCAACGACGTATCAAGGGATGTGTTAGCGGCTCTTATGCCATTTTGCTATAGCTGCTAGCAGTAATACCACATAGGTGGTTTGCGCCGTCCTCTCCACAATGCGGCCATTACAACGAGATCCAGGAGACAACACATGCAATACGAACCTATCCCTTTGAGCCGCCGCAGCGCAATCCTCGCTCTGGGCAGCTTGGGCGCTCTGGCAGCCTGGCCCGCACAGGCGCAGGGCAGCGACGCCAAATGGCCGACCAAGCCTTCCCGCATCATCAACCCTTTTCCGGTTGGCGGTGGCCCCGATGGACTCTCGCGCCTGGTGGCCGACAAGCTCAGCCGCACCTGGGGCCAGCCGGTGGTGGTGGAAAACCGCCCGGGCGGCAACGGATTCATCGCCATTGACGCCTTCAAGCGCGGCGCCACCGACGGCACCGACATGATCCAGCTGGACAATGTGCACATCGCCGCCTATCCGCACCTCTTCAAGAAGCTGCCCTACAGCCTGGACAAGGATTTCGACATCCTGATGCCGCTGTTTCGCAACTACTTCTTCGTCTGCGTGCCGGTGAACAGTCCCTACAAGACCATGGGCGACCTGATCGCCGATGCCAAGGCCCGGCCCGGCCAGCTCAACTACGGCTCCTGGTCGGTCGGCAACCCGGTGCACCTGGGATCGGCCCTGCTTGAAAGCATGACCGGTACCCGGATGGAGCACGTGATCTACAAGGAAACCAGCCAGCTCTACCAGGGCGTGGCCACAGGCCAGCTGAGCTTTGCACTCGGCTCGCTGGGCACGGCCGGGCCGCTGATGCGCGGCGGCAAGCTGCGCTTTCTGGCGGTGGCAGCGCCCCAGCGCATTGCGGGTTTCGAGAACGTGCCCACGGTCTCCGAATCCGGCGGCCCAGCTGGTTATGCCGTCACCGGCTGGAACGCGCTGGCCGTGCGCCCCGGCACACCCGTTGCGGTGCAGGACAAGATCCGCGCCGACGTGCGCCAGGCGCTGACCGGCAAAGATGTGGAAGAGAAGTTCGCCGCCTTCGGCTACGAAAGCTACGCTCCCACGCCTGCCGAATTCAAACAGTTCATTGCCGACGAGAGCAAACGCTTTGGCGATGTGATCCGGCAGGCAGGCATGTCGCTGGACTGAGCTCGGCTCCAGTATCCAACAGCTATTGAGCGCTTACAAACAAAGCGCCAATAGCTATATTATTAATAGCAGATTCAGACCGTTTCAAACGCATACTTCTCGGTATCCACCTCGCGCTGGGCCGCCAGCGCGTAGCGGTCGCCCACAATGCCTTCGGGTTGGAACAGGTCGTCCAGCTCGGCAAGCACCGCCGCATCGAGGTGAATCGCGCCGCCCCGCAGGTTTTCGTGCAAGTGCGCAACGCTGGTCGTGCCCGGCAGCGCAATCACATGCTCGCCCTGGTTCAACACCCAGGCAATCGCCAGCTCGGCCAGGGTACAGCCCGCCCGTTCGGCAATGGCCTGCATGGGCGCCAGCAACTGCAGATTGCGCGCATAGGCCTCGGGCTGGAAGCGCGGCATGGAGGCACGGATATCGCCCTGCACCAGGCCGTCCACCTGCTGCAACTTGCCGCTCAGGAATGCCCGGCCCATGGGGCTGAAGGCGACATAGGCAATGCCCAGCTCCTTGCAGGCTGCCAGCGTGCCCAGCTCGGCATTGCGCGACCACAGCGAATATTCACTTTGCAGCGCAGCAATCGGGTGCTCCCGGTGCGCGCGGCGCAATGCGTCAACCCCCACCTCGGACAGGCCCAGCGCGCGGATCTTGCCCTCTTCCTGGAGACGTGCCATTTCGCCCACCGATTCCTCAATGGGCACGCGCTGGTCCCAGCGGTGCAGGTAGTACAGGTCAATCACGTCCGTGCCCAGGCGTTGCAGGCTGTCCTCGCAGTTCTTGCGCAAGGTTCTGGGGTGGCCGTCGATCACCCGGCGCATCACGCCGTCATCGCCGCGCACGCCAGCCATGCCGCCCTTGCTGGCCAGGGTGATGTGGTTGCGGTGAGACTTGAGCACGGGGCCGACCAGCGATTCGCTGGCGCCAAATCCGTAGAGCGCTGCGGTGTCGAACAAAGTCACACCCGCCTCCAGCGCAGCGTGCAGCACGGCATGGGCCTGCTCGGTGGAGACGGGGTTGCCATACGCATGGCAGAAATTCATGCAGCCCAGGGCTACGTTGGCCACGGTAAAGGGGCCGATAGTGCGTTTTTCCATGACTTTTTGGGTATTGAATGCAAAAGCCCGCCGTTGCGGGTGCAACTGGCGGGGCAGTGGGTCGTCAATCCAGGCAGATGCCTGAATCAGCCGGCATCCAGCTGCTGCTCCAGATCGTGCAACACCTTATAGCAGTTGAACACTTTCTGCACGCTGGAATTGGGCTCGCGCCCCTCGCGAATGGCGGCGAAGAACTCGCGGTCCTGCAGTTCGATGCCGTTCATCGACACATCGACGTGGGAGACGTCGATCTTCTCTTCCTTGCCTTCCTTGGTCGATTGCGCCAGATCGTCGTAACGCGCGATATAGGTGCCGGTGTCGCCGATGTAGCGAAAGAACGTGCCCAGCGGGCCCTCGTTGTTGAAGCTCAGCGAGAGCGTGCAGATGGCGCCATTGGCCGCCTTGAGCTGGATGCTCATGTCCATGGCGATGCCCAGATCCTTGTGGATGGGGCCCTGAACCGCGTTGGCCTTGATGATCGGGCTGCCCGCCTGGTAGGCAAACAGGTCGACCGTGTGGGCAGCATGGTGCCACAGCAGGTGATCCGTCCAGCTGCGCGGCTGGCCCAGTGCGTTCATGTTGGTGCGGCGGAAGAAATAGGTCTGCACATCCATCTGCTGGATGTTGAACTCGCCCGCCTCGATCTTCTTGTGGATCCACTGGTGGCTGGGGTTGAAGCGGCGGGTATGGCCCACCATCGCCACAAGGCCACTTTTCCTTTGCAGATCAAGTACCTGCTGCGCCTGCGAAAGGCTGTCAGCCAGCGGAATCTCCACCTGCACATGCTTGCCCGCCTGCATGCATTGGATGGCCTGGGCCGCGTGCATCTGCGTGGGCGTGCACAGGATGACGGCATCCACCTCGGGCAGGGCCAGGCTGTCGGCCAGCTCGGTGCTCACATGCCCGATACCGTATTGGGCTGCCACTTCGCGGGTCTTGTCCAGATCGCGGCTGACCAGCGAGACGACTTCCACGCCGTCGATGTTGCGGATACCGTCCAGGTGCTTGATGCCGAAGGCTCCGGCGCCCGCCAGGGCTACTTTGATGGTCATTTTCAGTTCTCCAGAATGAGGTGGCCCACGGCCGTGTTGGACGCAGGGACGTGAAAGAAGCGATGCACCAGCCGGGGTGCGGGGCCACCGGCCACGTCGGCCATCGCGCCACGGGCAATCAGCCACATCACCAGCTCGATGCCTTCGCTGCCTGCTTCGCGCACGTAGTCGATGTGCGGCATTTCGGCGAGGTCTGCCGGGTCTGCAATCAGCCGGTCCAGGAAGCGGTTGTCCCACTCGCGGTTGATCAGCCCCGCGCGCGGCCCTTGCAACTGGTGGCTCATGCCACCTGTGCCCCAGATCTGCACCTTGAGCGGTTCGTCAAAGCTCTCGATGGCGCGGCGGATGGCCTGCCCCAGCGCAAAGCACCGGCGGCCCGATGGCACAGGGTACTGCACCACGTTGACGTGCAAGGGAATCACCCGACACGGCCACTGGGCCGGGCTGCCGAACATCAGGTTCATCGGCACGGTGAGGCCATGGTCCACCTTGAGTTCATTGACGATGGTCAAGTCGAAATCCTGCTGGATCACCGACTGCGCGATGTGCGAGGCCAGCTCGGGGTGGCCCATGACCTTGGGCACCGGCCTGGGGCCGTAGCCTTCGTCGGCGGGCTCGAACTCCGCCGCCGTGCCGATGGCAAAGGTCGGGATGACGCTCAGGTCGAAATTGGTGGCGTGGTCGTTGTAGACCAGAAACACCACGTCCGGCAGGTTCTCGCGCATCCATTGCTTGGTAGGCTCAAAACCCGCGAACAGCGGCTGCCAGTAGGGCTCGCCGGTCTTGCCCAGGTCGATGGCCGCTCCAATGGCGGGCACATGCGAGGAATAGACCGATGCCGTGATACGCGCCTGGTTGGCGGAGCCTTTGGCAGGCTGTGCCTCCGACACGTTCTGCGCATTCTCGATCTGCGCGGCCAACGCTTCCTGCGCCTGGCTCTCGCGCCAGCTCTGCCAGTTGCGCCAGGCTTCGGACTGCACCGGCGCGCCCTGTGCGTTGCCGCCTTCGCCCACCACCCGGTTGCCCTCGGCACTGCGCCCGCCGCCCATCATCATGTCGCGGTACTGCTGCTCGGTCATACCGGTCATGCTGCCCGCCATCTGCTGGAACGACAGGCCGTCGGTGGCGCCGAGCTTGGAGAGAAAGTAGATATTGCCGCCGGTGCGCATCATCCAGTTGAGGTCGCGCGCACGCACCGCCGCTTTTTGCTCATCGGTCATCGGCCATTCAGCCAGATAAGCGTCTTCATCGGCCTTGAAGCGCTGGCGGTTCTCGGCCTTCATCAGGCTCATGCAGAACTGGTTGAGCCAATAGCCCTTGCGGCTCTGGTCGGCATCGAAGATGGTGGTGCCGGGCACATCGAGATAGGGTTTTTCAAGCGACATGGTTTCTCCTTATCAGACCCCGGTCAATCAACCCCGGGGGCTGGCGTATCCGTCTGCGGGACGGCCAGCCAGAGCCGCCCCGCAGCCTAGGCCGTCGTCCCCTGGAGGAAGGCGCCGTAGGCGACTCAAGGGGGTCATATTTCTTCGGGCCAGTACAGGCGCATGGGGTTGTCCACCAGCAGCCTGCGCTGCAGCTCGGCGGTGGGTGCAATGTGCGGGATGAAATCCACCAGCAGGCCGTCGTCGGGCACGTGGTCCTTGAGGTTGGGGTGCGGCCAGTCGGTGCCCCAGAGCACACGGTCGGGAAACTCCTCGACCACCTTGCGCGCAAAGGGCACTACGTCGCGGTAGGCATTGCGCTCTCCATCCAGCGCCTTGGGGCCGGTCAGCGAAAGGCGCTCGGGGCACGATACCTTGCTCCACACATTCGGGTGCTCACGCATGAACTTGAGGAACAGCGCGAACTCTGCGCTGTCCACGCCCTTGGCAACATCCGGGCGCCCCATGTGGTCCACCACCACGGTGGTGGGCAATGCGGTGAAAAAATCCCACAGCTCGGGCAGATCCACGGCCTCGAAGTAGATCACCACATGCCAGCCCAGCTTGGCGATGCGGCCTGCAATCTCCATCAGTTCATCCTTGGGCGTGAAATCCACCAGGCGCTTGACGAAATTGAAGCGCACGCCGCGCACGCCAGCGGCGTGCAGGGCCTGCAGCGCTTCATCGCTGATGCTGCGCCTGACGGTGGCCACACCGCGTGCGCGCCCGCCGGACGACTGGCAGGCATCGACCATGGCACGGTTGTCTGCCCCATGGCAGGTGGCCTGCACGATCACATTGCGCGCAAAGCCCAGGTGGTCGCGCAGAGCAAACAGCTGCGCCTTGCTCGCGTCGCAGGGCGTGTACTTGCGCTCGGGCGCAAAGGGAAAGGCAGCGCCGGGGCCGAACACATGGCAGTGCGCGTCAACGGCGCCCGCAGGCAGCTGGAACCTGGGTTTGCTGGGGCCGGCGTACCAGTCCAGCCAGCCGGGGGTTTTTTCGAATGCGCTCATAGGTGCTCTCCACAATTTTTTCAATGCTCCGTACGCTGTTCGCCATCCATGAGACTGGCGCAACCCACGGGAGTGACAGCAAGCAAGGTCCGCCCCGCAACCAGGCTGTCGTCCCCCTTCTGCGTAGCGACAGAGGGGGAGGCGGCGCAGCCGCTCAGGGGGTGTTAATCCAGATACCGCAAGCCAGCTTTCTCCAGTGGCTCACGCATCTTGTACATGTCGAGGCCCAGAATGCCCGAGGCCAGTTTGGCGCGCTTTTCTCCCTCGAAGCTCTCACGCTTTTGCGCCGCTTCCAGGGTTTGCACGGCGCGGGCCGCCGGCACGCAGACCACGCCGTCGTCGTCGGCCACGATCACATCGCCAGGCGTCACCCACATGCCGGCGCAGACCACGGGGATGTTGACCGAGCCCAGCGTGGCCTTGATCGTGCCCTTGGACGAAATGGCACGGCTCCACACCGGAAAGCCCATCTCCTGCAGCACCCGCACATCGCGCACGCCGGCGTCGATGATGAGCGCACGCGCGCCCCGGGCCTGGAAGCTGGTGGCCAGCAGATCGCCAAAGTAGCCGTCGGTGCATTCGCTGGTGACTGCGGCCACCACGATGTCTCCGGGCTGGATCTGCTCGGCCGCCACATGCATCATCCAGTTATCACCGGGCTGCAGCAGCACGGTAACGGCCGTGCCCGAGACCTGCTGGCCCGGGTAGATGGGGCGCATATAGGGTTTGAGCAGGCCGACGCGGCCCATGGCCTCGTGCACTGTGGCCGAGCCGAGGGCAGCCAGGCCGTCGGCAGCGGCGCGGTCGGCGCGCTGGATGTTACGGTAAACGACTCCGAGTTCGTACATGGAAAGATCTCCGCTGGTATGGCTTCCAAAAAGTGAGCTGTTCGCGCTTTTTGATCCATCAATTCAGATGGTTTTTATATTGAGAGCAGCCAACAGCAAGCGCCAACCGCTCTCTTTTTTGATCAAAGACCCTTGGCCTTCAGCGCCGTGTCCAGACGCGTAAATACGCGGCGCGCGTTGCCTTCATAGACCATGTGCTTCTCCTCCACTGTCAGGTTCTGCGTGGCGTCGATGTAGCGCCGGGTGTCGTCGTAATAGTGGCCGGTCTGCGGGTCGATGCCGCGCACGGCGCCGATCATCTCGCTGGCAAAGAGGATGTTTCGGGTGGGAATCACTTCGGTCAGCAGGTTGATGCCCGGCTGGTGGTAGACACAGGTGTCGAAGAAGATGTTGTTCAGCAGGTGCTCTTCCAGGAGTGGCTTTTTCAGCTCCTGCGCCAGGCCGCGAAAGCGCCCCCAGTGGTAGGGCACCGCGCCACCGCCGTGGGGGATGAGGAACTTGAGCGTCGGAAAATCCTTGAACAGATCGCTGGTCAGGCACTGCATGAAGGCCGTGGTGTCGGCGTTCAGGTAGTGAGCGCCCGTGGTGTGAAAGCAGGCGTTGCAGCTGGTGGAGACGTGGATCATCGCGGGGATGTCGTACTCCACCATCTTTTCGTAGATGGGGTACCAATGGCGGTCCGACAGCGGCGGCGAAGTCCAGTGGCCGCCCGATGGATCGGGGTTGAGGTTGATGCCGACATTGCCGTACTGCTCCACGCACTTCACCAGCTCCGGAATGCAGGTTCTGGGATCAACGCCGGGCGACTGCGGCAGCATCGCAGCAGGGATGAAATGATCAGGAAACAACTCGCTCACCCGGTAGCACAGCTCGTTGCAGATCGCAGCCCAGGTGCTTGATGTCTCGAAATCACCGATGTGGTGGGCCATGAAGCTGGCGCGCGGGCTGAAGATGGTGAGGTCCGAGCCGCGCTGCTTCATCAGCTTGAGCTGGTTGGTCTCGATGGTCTCGCGGATCTCGTCGTCGCTGATCTTCAGTTGGCTGGCCTTTGGGGCCTGGGATGGGTTCTGCAGGCCCGCAATCTGCAATTCGCGCCAGGCACCCAGTGCTGCAGGTGCCGTGGTGTAGTGGCCGTGTACGTCGATGATCATGGTGGGAGCATCCTTTTTGCTAAAGCGAATGAATTCAATGGCTTGCGGAAATACCGGCACCCGCAGCCTGGGGCGAGTTCTGCGGCTCGGCCCCGCCCTGGGGGCTGGCCCACTGCTTGACCATGAGGGCCGCCATGGCGATGAGGCCGGGAATGGCAACCACGGTAAAGATCTGGCTGAAGCTCAGATGGCGCGCCGTGAGTTCTGCCACCAGAAAAGAGCCCGCAATTCCCCCAAAGCGGCCCACCCCCAGCATCCAGGCCACGCCGGTCGCACGGCCGCTGGTGGGGTAGAAGGCCGCAGCCAGTGCCGGCATGGAAGACTGGGCGGTATTCATGATGGTGCCCGCCACGAACACCGACACCACCAGCCAGCCCAGGCTCGCGGCTTCCTGCCCGATCCACCAGATGGCCACGGCAGTCAGCGCGTAGCCGGCGGCAATGATGCGGTTGGCGTTGAAGCGATCCATCAGCCAGCCGAAGAAGACGGCGCCCACGCCGCCCAGTGGAAACAGCGCCGCCACCAGCGTGGCCGTCTTGGGGCTGAGGCCGCCTTCCTTGAACAGCACCGGCATCCAGTTGACCAGCGCGTAGAAGATCACCAGGCCCATGAAGTACGCCAGCCACAGCATGACCGAACCCACCCGGTACTGGCGGGACAGCACGACGCCCAGGCCGCTCTTGCCATCCACGGCCACGCGGTTTTCGGTCATCACAAAGCGCTGCACGCCTTCCACCGCGCTGCCTGCAATGCGTACCAACGGCTTGCGGATGCGGTCCGCCGCATACCCCTTGGCCACCATGTAGCGCACGGACTCGGGCAGCAGCAGCACCAGCAGCGCCACCAGCAACAGCGGAGCAATGCCACCCAGGTGCAGCACACTGCGCCAGCCAAAATGCGGAATCATCCACGCCGCAAGAAAGCCACCCAGGGCCGCGCCCAGCGGAAAGCCGCAGAACATGGCATTGGTGAGCATGGCGCGGCGTGAATCGGGACAGTATTCGCTCATCAGCGTGACTGCATTGGGCATGGCCGCGCCCAGGCCCAGGCCGGTGACAAAGCGCAGCACGGTCAGCGTGCGGATGTCATGCGCGTACCCCGAAGCCAGGCAGGCAATGGCAAACACCAGCACCGAGCCGACCAGCACCGCCTTGCGGCCGAAGCGGTCGGCCAGCGGCCCCGAGCACATGGCGCCACCGGCCAGGCCAAACAGCGCAGCGCTCAGTACCGGCGCCAGATCGGGCTTGGCCACGCCCCACTCGGCCAGCAGCGAAGGAGCGATGTAGCCGATGGCGGCGGTATCGAAGCCGTCGAGCAGCACGACGAAAAAGCACAGGGCGAAGATCACCCATTGGAAACCGGAGAACGGATGCTCGTTCAGGATGGTCTGCACATTGGCAACCGTGGAATCCGGCGCCTCGGAAGGGGTTGGCGAAATCATGTCGGTGTCTCCGTTGTCTCTCTTGGTGGTTCTGTATTCCTGTCCTGCGGCGGGTACCTGGGCTTTTCATGCCCAGTTTCGGCTCGCCCGCCGCGCCGGTACTCGCATCTGCCCCCAGCATCCATTCACTGGTGAAGCAGCCGATATCGCATCACACGGGCTCCATGCCCTGGCGGCGTTTGGCCATGGCAGCGCCAGGCGCGGCCATGAAGGCGAGCAAACGACGCGCCGCATCAGCCCGGGCCGAAGCAGCCGCCACGCCAGCGGAAAAGACGGTGTCAATGGCAATGGCCTGCGGCAACGTGCCGACGACTGTGATCCCCGGCACATGAAGCAATTCGCTCAGTTGCTGAAAACCGAGCGCCGCCTCGCCATTGGCCACCAGGGAGGCCACAGGCACCCCCGGGCGGGCCTGCACGAGGTGCGGGCGAATCTGTTCTGCGATGCCCCAGCGTGCAAACAGCGCCTGCAGTGCCACGCCGCTGGGGCCCGTGGAGTAGCCGATGCCAGACGCGGCCAGCACGGCGGCGCGCACAGTCTCTTCAGAGGAAATATCGGGTGCCGCAGCGCCAGCAGGTACCGCCACGGCCGTGCTGCAGCGCATCAGGTCCACCCGGCTGCCGGCCAATACCCGGCCTGCGGCTTCAAGCCCGGCAATGGCGCCCGATGCGAGGAAAACCACATCGAATGCTTCGCCACCATGCACCCGCCGCGCGGCATCGACGCCGCCTACCGACTCGATTGCCACCGGCTCGCCACCCTGCGCGTGCCAGTCAGCCACCAGCTCCGCCAGCAACTGGCGGGTGGCCATCGACGAAATGCCTTTGAGGGCGTTGGAAACGGTGCCCATGTGCTTTGCCTCCTGTTATGCAAAGCATTGTCGGCATGGCTGCACCGGGTGCCAACCTCTGGTGTCCACTATCAGCTATAGCAATCCGGCATAGCTGATCGCCGCGCCGGGCCGCGCGGAGCGACGGCTTATCCAGCCACCAGCGCCAGCACGCCGAGCGCTGCAAAGATCACGGCGCAGGCACGGTGGATCCACTGGATCGGCAGTCTCTTGGTGATTTTGTCGCCAAACCAGACCACGGGCGCATTGGCCAGCATCATGCCGATCGTGGTGCCTGCCACCACGCCGTAGTACTGCGCCGGGTACTTGGCAGCCAACCCCACGGTGGCCAGTTGCGTCTTGTCGCCCATCTCGGCCAGGAAGAACAGCAGCAAGGTCGTGCCGAACACGCCCCAGCGGCCGCTGCTTTTGCCAGCCTCGTCTTCGTCGATCTTGTCGGGAATCAACATCCACCCCGCCATCAGAATGAAGGAAACGCCCAGAATCCAGCGCAGCACATCGGGGCCCAGCATGGTGGTGATCCAGGCACCTACGGCACCTGCCAGGGCATGGTTCACGATGGTGGCAACAAAGATGCCCAGCACGATCGGCCAGGGTTTACGGTATTTGGCGGCAAGAACAAGCGAGAGCAGCTGCGTCTTGTCGCCCATCTCGGCGAGCGCGACCACGGCGGTCGAGATGAAGAAGGCTTCCATGGTGTGGGGGATCTTTATGTAGCCGGATGGTTGCAAGACAGCATTGACCACATCGCGACTCCGGCAGTTGGATCGCAACATGGTCAATGGTCTCGCCAAGCATCTAAATAGATGCCGTGTACGCCATAGGCCGAAGCCCAAGTTTGTTGACGCACACTCCGCGGCGCATTGCGCGCCCGGCAGGCTACTCCCCAAAGACACGCGCATCATACGCTCAAAACCGATGTTGCGCCGCAACACATATGGCCGCCAGGGAAAATACCAGGGTGCGCTTGCGTGAACTGTCAACACGCCGTAAGCTGATTCGCCCATAATAGGGGAGCTTTGTGTCTCACTTGGTACACAGGGCGTGCGCGGTGATCCGTCTTGGAAGTTGTCACAGGTTTTGTTGATTGCATCAGGCTCCATCGCTTTTAATTGTTTTTTTCGGAGTCCTCAAATGGGCAACAAACTCTACGTTGGCAATCTGCCATATACCTTCCGTGACAGCGATCTGGAAAGCACCTTCAGCCAATTCGGCTCTGTTTCCAGCGCCAAGGTCATGATGGAACGCGACACCGGCCGCTCCAAGGGCTTCGGCTTTGTGGAAATGGGCTCGGACGCTGAGGCACAAGCTGCTATCGAAGGCGTGAACGGTCAAAACTTCGGCGGCCGTAACCTGGTCGTGAACGAAGCCCGTCCAATGGAAGCCCGCCCACCTCGCAGCGGTGGCTTCGGTGGCGGCCGTGGCGGCTTTGGCGGTGGTGACCGCGGCGGCTTCGGCGGCGGCGGTGATCGTGGTGGCTTCGGCGGTGGCCGTGGCGGCTACGGCGGCGGCAGCTACTAATCATTGCGCCAGAAACCAACTGCGGTTTTTGGCCGTCAATTTACGGGATCTCCCGATCAAAAGGCCTCTTTGAGGCCTTTTTTGCGTTTTGTTGCAGCTTTCGCACCACACCTAGGGGCATCGACTACACCAAAAGGGTTTTTTATCCCAGAAAATAAAGGATGGAGCACCCCTCCACTGGGCTATTGCGGTGAATGATCAGTTTCGTCGTGACGCATTGGATGATCACATGATTCAGGTATTGCGTTTTACGGGACTCCATCGCGTTATTTAAGAGTTTTCAGGAGTCCCTCAATGGGCAACAAGCTTTACGTCGGAAATTTGCCGTACCAAGTGCGCGACAATGATCTGGAACAGGCCTTCGGCCAATTTGGCAGCGTAACCAGCGCCAAGGTGATGATGGAACGCGACACGGGTCGCTCCAAAGGCTTTGGTTTTGTGGAAATGGGCAGCGATGAAGAAGCCCAGGCCGCAATCAACGGCATGAACGGCCAATCCTTGGGTGGCCGCAACCTCGTCGTGAACGAGGCTCGCCCCATGGAGCCACGTCCTCCCCGCACCGGCGGCGGCGGCTTTGGCGGCCCACGCGGTGGTGGCTTTGGTGGCGGTGGCAACCGTGGCGGCTTTGGCGGTGGTGGTGACCGTGGCGGCTTCGGCGGCGGTGATCGCGGCGGCTACGGCGGTGGCGGCGGTTTTGGTGGCGGTGGTGGCGGCGGCTACGGTGACCGCGGCGGCCGTGGTGATGGTGGCGGCGGCGGTTATGGCCGTGGCGGCAATGACCGCGGCTTTGGCGGCGGCGATCGTGGCGGTGAGCGCGATGGCGGCTTCCGCAGCCCTTACGGCAATGGTTCGCGCAACCGTGGCGGCAACCAAGGCTTCGACAACGACGATTATTGATCTGCGTCCGGCACGCCGCATGGTGTGCCCAGACTCTGGTTCCCAGCCCCGCAAGGGGCTTTTTTATTGCCCGGATGCTGCCTGAGGCGGCCCATGCGCGGCGAGGAACGTACGTCTACCCCTCCGAGCCTCCTGTGCGCTCGGCATGCCGATGCTTGCGTGGCCGGTTGGCCAGCGCCCTGTCGTAGACGGCATTGGGCAGCAGCCGCAGCAGCTTGGCCACCAAGCCCATCTGCCAGGGAATCACGCTGTAGCTGCGGCCTTTGCCGATGGCTGCAAACGCCCGGTCGGCAAAAGCTTCGGGCTGCATCAAAAATGGCATGCCATAGCGGTTCTGGCTGGTGAGCGGCGTGGCGACAAAGCCGGGGCAGATGGTCTGCACCTGCACACCACTGCGCGCCAGTTCCACCCGGAGGCTTTCGCAGTAGCTGATGACGGCGGCCTTGCTGGCGCAGTAGGCACCATGGCCGGGCAGGCCTCGGATGCCGGCAACGCTGGCAATGCCCACCAGCTTGCCCGAGCCGCGCGCCTGCATGGGCCGCACAAAGGCGTGAAAAGTGGCCGCCATGCCGATCACGTTGGTGGCGTAGGTCTGTGCCATCACCTCCAGGTCTTCGCGCTCTGCCGTGTCGATGCCAAAGCTCACTCCTGCATTGGCCACCACCACGTCAGGTACGCCCTGGATAGCGAGGCACTGCTCGCAGGCCGCGATGATCTGGTCACGATCTGCCACATCAGCACTATATATTTGATAGCTATCAGCGCTTATGGAATGTGCGCTAGCCCATTGTTTTATCGCATCTACCCGGCGCGCCACCAGCGCCAGCCGCCAACCGGCCTGGTGGTAGCGCAGTGCCAAGGCTTGACCGATGCCGCTGGAAGCACCCGTGATCAGCACCAACGGCGCGGCTGCGGCTGCCACTGGAGGGGAAGTTCGTTGCAGCGCGCCCATGGCTTACTTGGACGGCACGAGGGTGCCGCGCACCCGGCCTTTGAGCTCGGCCACCTGCGAGAGATTGTTGTAGGTCATGGCGTCGGCGGTGAAGCGGTCATTGCCACGGGTGATCTCCACCGGTTTGTTCGAGCTGACCCGCTCGTCATTAACAAAGGCATGCAGAAAGTCGCCACGGAACTCCATCGGGGGCACGCCCGGCTTGGCCGCCTTGCGCACCACATGCGCATTGCCGAACAGCTGCACTTCGGAGCCATCGGCGTTGGAGAGCGCACGGTCGGCCGTGGCCACGGTTTCCGAGCCGTCCTGCCGCACCGAGCGCAGATTGGCCTTGTCGATTTCGAGGGTCTCGGTATCCATGTAGTGGCGCATGGTGGTGCCACGGATTTCGCTGGTCAGGGTGCCCGTGTCGTCAAAGCTGCGCACCGAAAAGTCCCGCATGTAGTAGTCCACATCGTGGCCTTTGACCGCCACCTCGGCCTCCACCTGGGCCTTGGGCGCATTGCGCACCAGCCACCATGTGCCCAGCGCCAGCAGGCCCATCAGAAGAATGGGCAGGTAGATGGACATCCAGTCCCAGACGCGTCGAAAGCGAAAATTCATTGTCCGTACCGATCCAGCAGTTTGATGTAGGCGCCGGAGGCTGCCAGCAGCACATCGCAAAACTCGCGTGCAGCCCCTGCCCCGCCGCGCTGCACGGTGGTGAAATGGGCCACGCCGCGTGCCTCTGCATGGGCGTTGGCCGGTGCACACGCCAGTTGGCAGCGGCGCAGCACGGGCAGGTCGGGCCAATCATCGCCAATGGCCGCTGCTTGGTGCCAGTCCAGCCCCAGCTCGGCCAACATGTCCTGCGCGGCAGGCAGCTTGTCTTCCGTGCCATAGCGCACGTGCTCCACGCCCAGCGCGCCCAGGCGGTGCCGCAGTGCACGCGAATCGCGGCCGGTGATGACGGCGGGTGTGATGCCAGCCTCGCGCAGCATTTTCATGCCATGGCCATCCAGCGTGTGAAAGCGCTTGAGCGTCTCGCCCGCTTCGCTGATGTAGAGGCCACCATCGGTGAGCACGCCGTCCACATCAAAAAAAGCAATTTTGATGCCTTGCGCACGCAAAAGTAGCTCTGCCGGCCATTGCTGGGCCGGTGTGATCGGGCCTGGGGAAGTCATTGTCACCATCAAATCACCTTCGCGCGCATCAGATCGCCAATATGCACGATACCCACCAGATGCTGGCCAGCATCGGTCACCAGAACACTGGTGATGCGGTGGGCCTCCATCATCGCCGCAGCGTCTGCAGCCAGGGCATCGGGTGAGATCTGGCGGGGCGACGCGTACATCACCTCGGCTGCCGTCACATGGCGCAGGTCGGCACCCGCTTCAATGCGGCGGCGCAGGTCACCATCGGTAAAGATGCCTTGCAGAACGCCCTGTGCATCCACGATGGCCGCAGCACCCATGCCTTTGGCACTCATCTCGCGCATCAATTCGCTGAAAGTCGCACTCGGCAGCACGCGAGGCACTTCATCACCGGCCCGCATCACATCGGCCACATGGGTGAGCAGGCGGCGGCCCAGTGCGCCCCCGGGGTGGGAGCGGGCAAAATCCTCAGCCTTGAAGCCGCGCGCCTCCAGCAAAGCCACCGCCAGCGCGTCGCCCATGGCCATCTGCGCTGTAGTGCTGGCCGTGGGCGCCAGATTCAGCGGGCAGGCTTCCTTGTCGACACGGGTATCGAGCACCCAGTCGGCATGGCGCGCCATGGCCGATTCGCGGTTGCCGGTCATCGCCACGACAGGCACGCCCAGGCGCTTGAGCACGGGCAGCAGCACCGCGATTTCGGCGCTTTCGCCGCTGTTGGAGATGGCCAGCACCACATCATCGCCAGTCACCATGCCCAAATCACCGTGGCTGGCTTCGCCCGGGTGCACAAAGAAAGCGGGCGTACCGGTCGATGCCAGGGTTGCGGCAATCTTGCGGCCCACATGGCCACTTTTGCCCATGCCGGTGACCACCACCCGGCCACGGGTGACCAGCATGCGCTGCACCACCTGGACAAAATCATCATCCAGGCGTTGCGCCATGGCCAGAATGGCCTCTGCCTCGATCGAAAAAGTGGATGCAGCCAGCTGGAGAATCTGCGCCGCCTGGACCGGGCGCATGGCTTGTGGAGTGCTCATTGGGATGATTTTATCGGAGCGTCCCACCCGATTGCAGAGTAAGAGCATGTTCCCGGTCTCCACCTGCTGCGGTACCACGCAGTCGTGAGGCAAGCGCGAGAGAATTGCGAGGAAATCGTCAACATGTTCTACCCGCAAGCGGCGCAAAGGAAGCCTGCCCGGCCGTTTGCACTACCATGACAGCCTGGATCGCCCTTCCCCACCTACACACCATGCAAGCCCCAGACGTCAACGCCTTTTTGCGCCACCATGTCCGCACCGTGCCCGACTGGCCAGCGCCGGGCGTGCAGTTCCGCGATATCACGCCCCTGCTGCAGAACCCACAGGTCTTCCACGTCATGATCGATGCCTTTGTGCATCGCTACATGGGCCGCGACATGCGGCCCGATGTGGTGGCAGGCCTCGATGCTCGCGGCTTCATCATCGGTGCAGTCATCGCCTACCAGTTGAAAGTCGGCTTCGTTCCCATCCGCAAGAAGGGCAAGCTGCCCTTCACCACCGTGGAGGAGACCTACGAACTGGAATATGGCAGCGCCACCGTTGAGCTGCATGCCGATGCGGTCAAACCCGGCGACCGGGTGTTGCTGGTCGATGACCTGATCGCCACCGGCGGCACGATGATGGCAGGCAAAAAGCTGCTGGAGAAACTGGGAGCCTCGGTGGTGGAAGGCGCGGCCATTGTTGATCTGCCCGAGCTGGGCGGCTCGCAACGCCTCAAGGATGCCGGGCTGCCACTCTTTACCCTGGTCGATTTTGCCGGGCACTGAGGCCCTGAAGAGCCGCACCCAGCTTTGCATTTAACGCACGCGCACGGGCGCAAGAACGCTGGCAGTCTGCCTGCTTCTTGCGTAGATTTCAGCAATCAATCTGCCTGAAATCCAATACTGGCAAGCGCTATTAGCTCTTCTTTTTTAAAAGATTCAGTTCAGGTCACCGTACTGCGTGGTGCTGAGCCCGCCAAAATTGGTATCAGGTGTCGGCGCAGGAGCGCCCCCCTGCCGAGCAGCCTGGCGCGCGGCCTCCACCTGCTGGGCAGCGCTTGCGCGTGCCGGCACAATGGGCGCCGGGCGGGTCGCAGCAGGCGCTGGCGGCCTGTCGCCCTCGAGTACAGGAACAGGGCGGGTCGCGGCATCGATCAACGCCTTCTTGAATGCCTCGATCTCGGCTTCTTCAATCGGATCAATGCCGGCAACTGGTGCAGCGGCCATGCCAGCAGCCCCTGCCCGGGCAGGAATGGCACCTGCGCGAGTGCCTGCAGCACCTATAACGGAGGTGGAGGCTGGTTTGGCCTTGGCCGAAGATGCGCCCAACTGGCCATTGAGACGCCAATAGACCGATGTGACCAGAATTTCAAACCGGGTTTTGGCGGAATACGCAATCAGCGCCTCGATCTGGCTGAGTTTTTCTGGGCCGACGGAAAACTGCTCGGCCAGATCGATCATCACGATGAACTGGGTGGCACGCTTGTCCAGCGCCAGCACTTTGAACTTGTAACCTGCCGACAGGATGCCAGAGCGCACCATCGATTCGCGTACGGAGGAATACACCATTTCGCGCCGTGCAGAGCGCTCACCCGGGCGCGAGGCAGTGTCTGCAACATGTGACGGCGCCAACGGCGCAGCAGCCTGTGGACTGTGCTGAACCGTTCGCAATGATTCAGCAAACACCGACGGCTGCGCGGCTTCAGCGCGCGCAGGCAGCTTGCTGGATTTGCCAAACCATCTGGCAATAAGAGACATGCCGATTCCCTACCCAAATCTGTTTTTTATTCTGAATGATGTTCGCTTCTTTAGGAAACAAACGTTTGCAATTGTAGATGGCTGCGCCGGATCCATCGCAAAAAAATCTACCTGAGCCTTGTTCCACCATCGCCTTTATGTGGTGGCGACGCGTCGTTTGCGATTGCCCAGGCGTTTGGCAAGCACCGAACCCGCAGCCATGGCCAATGCCACCGCTACTGCAGGCTGGCGGTTGCACAGCTCGGTAAAGCGGATGCTGGGCAGCCCCCACAGGCGCGTAGCCGACACCGCCTGCACCGTGGCGCTGCGAGGGCGGTGGGAGAAGAAGGCGCCCTCGCCCACAATGGAGCCAGGCCCCACAATGGCAAGGCGGATGCGCTGCTGTTCGTCTTCAAAGTGCACGCTCAGGCTTCCGCTCTCCACAAAAAACAGCGTGCGCTCCTGGCTGCCCTGCTGAAACAGCACCTGCGAGGCCCCGAGATTGGTAGGCGCCAGATATGGTGCCAAAATCTCCCACTGCGCATTGGTCAGCGGGTTGATCATGCTTTCTTCGTCCTGGCAATTGTTGATGGCGCCAATCAGGCCGCCGATGTCGGTTGGGGTATTTATCATGCACTTTTTCCTCCCAGACCCAAGCATGCCAGGCTCGTGATCTGCAAAACGATTTTTCTGCTACATCCAATCTAACCGACGCGTCACCTTTTTGATTCGCAGCAGCGAGACAGTTTGTAAAAAATTATCCTTCACAGCCTTTGCGCCATGCAAGCGCCTGTTTGTCTGGCCACGGGCTGTCATCTGATTCATGAATGCTCTATTCGACGCCATCGCCGCCATGCCTGTGTGCAAGGACGCGCAGCGCCTTTTCCATGGCCGCGGCGGCCTGCATCCTGGCTGCGAGCACCTGTCGCTCGACATCTTCCCGCCTGCCATCGTATTGACCAGCTTTGCTCCGCTGGAGGGTAGCGATCTCCAGACCATTGGTGATGCGCTGCAGGCGCGCTGGCAACAGATCCACCCTGGAGAGCCGCTCATCTGGGTCTACCAGTGCCGCGCGCTGGGAGCGGCGCAGACCCGGCTGGTGCAAGGTAGTCTGCCCGATCCGCACACGGTGGAGGAAGATGGCGCTCGCTATCTGGTGCATGTGCTGCGCGGCCAGAACCATGGCCTTTTTTTGGACATGGCCGCAGGCCGGCGGTGGGTGCGGCAGTACATTGCCCGCCAGCCCGATCCGGGCAGTTGCAAGGTGTTGAACCTGTTTGCCTATACCTGCGCCTTTTCGGTGGCGGCGTTGCAGGCTGGTGCCGGTCAGGCGATCAATATCGACATGGGCAAGGGGGCGCTTGCCACCGGCCAGCAGAACCACCGGCTCAACCAGCTGGCAGGCGGGCAGTTCTGGCCACACGATATTTTCAGCAGTTGGGGCAAGATCACCCGCACGGGGCCGTACCAGCTCGTCATCATGGATCCGCCCAGCTACCAGAAGGGCAGCTTTGTCGCCACCAAGGACTACGCCCGCCTGATCAAGCGTCTGCCCGACCTGCTGGTGCCCGGCGGCCATGCGCTGCTGTGCCTCAATGCACCGGAATTGCCGCTCTCCTTCTTGACGGAGCAGGTGGCGCAGATCGTGCCCGAGCTGGAATTCATCGAACAGGTCGCCAACCCGCCCGTGTTTGCCGATGTCTCGCCCGACAAGGCGCTGAAAGTACTGGCTTACCGCATGCCGGGTTGAGGTTCGTCAGGAGCCAGGTCGACTGGGCGCACATCAGTCCTTGCCCAAGGGCGCGCTCAACAGCAGCGGCGTCGGGTCCGGAAAGATATCGCGCCATACCTCGGCGAATGCCAGCTCGCCCACGCCGGGGGCTTCGCTGAAATCCGGCAGCGCCAGCAGGCACAGCTGCAGGTGCAGATGTGGCAACCACCAGCCGTTTTCGTCAAAATCGCCCAGCTCGGCAAACTGTGTTCCAGCGGCAATGGCATCGCCCGGTCGCCAGCGCCGCGCTGTGCGGTGGCTCAGGTGGCCCCAGATGCTGTAGAAGGCGGCACGGTCATCGCCTTGAGCTGGATCGTGGCGCAGCACCAGCATGCCACCGTAATCGAGCCGCTCGTCACGCACCTCGGCTACCACGACTTCTGCAGCCTGCGGCAGGGTCAGCACCGTGCCGGCCGGTGCAAACAGGTCCAGCCCCAGATGGCAATCGCGCATCACGCCGTCCAGCCGGGTCGAACGGTAGTTCTCGCTTTGGTAGACGCAGCGTTGCTCCATCCAGTCACCCACGCCAATGGCAAAACCGGCTTGCTGCTGCAGCGCCGCATAGGCGGCCACCGCGCCTGCGCGGTCCATGGTGGCGCTGGCCCGTGCCACGGGCGATTCTGCGCTGCGCAGGTCGACATAACTCGTTCGCGCCTGCTGCAGGCCCGGCATCATGCCGCTCCAGCAGCCATGGTGCTGTGCGAGCCATGCATGGAAAGCCACTGCCTGTGGCACGGCGGCCTGGCCCAACTGGTGGCGTGCAATGGCATCGGCAATCGGATCGACGCCCGCAGCCTGCAGGAGGTTGGAAGGAACAGTAGTCATCAGAAGGAAGGGAATGGGTATGGAATAGGTGTGGAATGGCCATCCAACCGGCTCTTTGCACATTGTGCTTTCGCCGATCCATGGCAGCAATGCAGCGCTGTCCACTGCGCAACCGGGGCTGCCGTATTGGCTATTTCCCGATGCAGAAACTGCTGAAGATCACGCCCAGCAGATCGTCCGATGTGAATTCGCCGGTGATGGCGTTGAGTGACTGCTGCGCGAGGCGCAGTTCCTCGGCCAGCAGATCGAGCGCGGGGCTGTCCACATGCAACTGCTCGTGGGCGCTGTCCAGGTGTTCCTGCACCTGCTGCAGCGCCTGCACATGGCGCGCGCGGGCAATGTAGGTGCCTTCGGCGGCCGATTGCCAGCCAGCCATGGCCAGCAATTGCTTGCGCAATGCATCCAGCCCGTCGCCAGTCTTGGCCGAAAGAATCAGCGGCTCATCGCCCGCCGTATCTGCAGACGCATGAATTGCTACGATCTTTGATGCCTCTGCGCTCATCTGGCGTGCGCTGGCGGCTGAAAATGCATCCGCCTTGTTCCACACCTGCATCACCGGCACGCTGGCGGGCAGCTGTTCGCGCAAGGTGGCGGCGATCTGTACATCGGCGGCGCGGTAGCTGTCTTCCTGCATGCGCGTGAGGTCGTGCAGAAACAGCACGGCATCGGCGCTGGCAATTTCTTCCCAGGCGCGGGCGATACCGATGCGTTCCACCTCGTCGTTGCTCTCGCGCAGACCGGCGGTGTCGATCACGTGCAGCGGCACGCCTTCGATCTGAATGGTTTGCGCCACCTTGTCGCGCGTGGTGCCGGCAATCGGGGTGACGATGGCCAGCTCCGCCCCTGCCAGCGCGTTGAGCAGCGAGCTCTTGCCCGCATTGGGCTGCCCGGCGATCACCACCTTGATGCCTTCACGCAGCAGCGCGCCCTGGCGTGTGCGCTGCATCACCCCCTGGAGCGTGCTGCGCAGCTGGTCGAGCTGGCCATAGGCGTCGGCTTTCTGCAGAAAGTCGATCTCTTCTTCTGGAAAATCAAGCGTCGCCTCCACCAGCATGCGCAGGTGGATGAGCGCATCGCGCAGGCGATGAATCTCCTGCGAAAAGGCTCCGGTGAGCGAGCGGCTGGCGCTGCGCGCAGCCGCTTCGGTGCTGGCATCGATCAGATCGGCAATCGCCTCCGCCTGCGCCAGGTCGATCTTGTCGTTCAGAAAGGCGCGCTCGGTGAACTCGCCCGGCTCGGCCAGGCGCAGGCCCGGCAAGGTCGCCTGGCCGTTGGCAGCGAGGGTCTGCGCGGCCTCCAGGCAGCGCGCCAACAGCAACTGCAGCACCACCGGCCCGCCGTGGGCCTGCAGCTCCAGCACGTCTTCGCCGGTATAGCTGTGCGGCGCCGGAAAGTACAGCGCCAGCCCCTGGTCGATGGCCTGGCCGTCGACCGCCTTGAAGGGCAGATAGCTCGCTTCGCGCGGCTTGAGCGCCTTGCCGCACAACAGCTGCACCAGCGGCGCAATGGCCTTGCCCGACACCCGCACGATGCCCACGGCGCCGCGTCCGGGGGCGGTGGCAATGGCAACAATCGGGTCTTGGTGGCGGGCAAGCATGGGCGGTTCTCGGACAGGTTCAGACAAATGGCTGCAGCGCAAGGGCTGCACACTACAGATTTAATAGCTATTGGCGCACGTTGGTTGTGCGCCAAAGGCCATTTTCATTCAAAACAGCAGGTTCAATGCCTCTGATTATCAGCGTGCCCGGCCAGCAGCGCTGCACCGAGGGCTCCCCACCCCCCGGTAAAAAGCAAAAAAGCCTGCTCGCGCAGGCTTCTTGGTTGGGTTGCGGCTTGAACCCGCTTACTTGATGGTCGTCCAGGCCGGAATCGGGCGTGCATCGGCGCGGTACACGGTGTCGATGCCCTTGCGCATGGCCCAGGGGAAGATCTGGTGGTGCACAGGGATGGTGTAGAAGTTGTCCTTGGTCATCTTCAACGCATCGTTGATCAGCGCATCACGCTTGGCCGGATCCGTCTCGGTCTTCATCGCGTCGATCTTGGCATCCAGCTCCTTGTCGGCAATGCGGCCACCGTTGTAGACGCCGCCGCCCGCGCTGCCCTTGCTGTGGACCAGCGCATCCAGCGTGTAAAGCGCATCGAACGTGGCCACGCCCCAGCCGAACAGGTAGGCGTTGGGGTCGGAGTTCATCACACGCGTCACATACTGGGCCATCGGCGTGGCCTGCAGGCTGGTCTTGATGCCGATGCGGGTCCACATGGCGGTCACGGCCTGGCAGATCGCCTCGTCGTTCACATAACGGTCGTTCGGGCATTCCAGCTTCAGGTTGAAGCCATTGGGGTAGCCGGCTTCAGCCAGCAGCTTCTTGGCGCCTTCCACGTCGTATTTGGCGGCACGCTGCTCCAGCTCCTTGGTCCAGCCGTGCACCATGGGCGCAATCATGGTGCCCGCAGGGATGGACATGCCACGCATGGTGCGCTTGTGCAGGCCTTCGGTGTCGATCGCCATGTACATGGCCTTGCGCACCTTGATGTCCTTGAGCGGGTTCTTGCCCGCCGTGCCGGCGCCCGGCAGCTCGTCGCGGAATACATCCAGGCCCAGGTAGATGGTGCGGTTTTCCGTACCTTCCAGGAGCTTCAACTCAGGCGTCTTCTTGATGCGGTCCTGGTCCTGCGGTGGTGGGTCCACCATGAAATCGACCTGGTTCGAGATCAGCGCAGCGGTGCGGGTGGCAGCCGATTTAATCGGGGTAAAAACCACTTCATCCACGTTGCCGGTGGGTTTGTCCCACCAGTTGGCGTTTTTCTTGAGGGTCAGCTTCACATCGGGCTGCCAGCCCGTGGCGATGAACGAGCCTGTGCCGTTGGTGTTGCGGCTGGCAAAGGATTCTTCCTTGCCTGCGTAATCCTGGGTCTTGACGGAGTTGTTCTTCTCGGCCCAGGCCTTGTTCATGATGCGGGCCTCGGTCAGCTCGCGCAGCAAAATGGGGTTGGGGCCCTTGAGGATCAGATCAACGGTGAAATCGTCGACCTTCTTGACTTCCTTGATGCTCTGGGTTGAGCTCATCATGTTCGATGGCGGCGTCATGATGCGGGTCAGAGAAAACACCACGTCATCGGCCGTGAAAGGCGCACCATCGTGAAATTTGACGCCCTTGCGCAGTTCGAAGCGCCATTGTGTGGGGCTCACTTCGGTCCATTTGGTAGCCAGCGCGGGCTCCAGCTGAAAATCCTTGCCATAGCGCACCAGCGGCTCGTACACCTGCTGCAGGAACGCATGCGTGGTCTGGTGGTTCTGCGCGTGGGGATCCAGGGTCAGGATGTCATTGGCGCCAGCCCAGCGCAGGGTTGCCGCATGCGATGCGCCTGCGCACACCAACACTGCCAGCGCCAAGGCGCTGCGTTGAAAAACCGAAACTTTTGCCATACATCAACCCCCATGTTGTTTAACAACGATCTGAACAGACCATGCTAACGAAAAAACGGCCGCAAATGCGACCGTTCCGGGGGCAGATGCGGGAATGCCCGCCTAGGCAATCCCTGCATTGACAAAGCGCTTACTTGAACTTCGGCAGGTTGAACTGCGGCGGCACACCCATGCGCTTGTTGATGATCCACTGCTGGGCAATCGACAGGATGTTGTTGGTGCACCAGTACAGCACCAGGCCCGCCGGGAAGAAGAAGAACATCACGCTGAACATCAGCGGCATGATCCACATCATCTTGGCCTGCATCGGATCAGGCGGCGCGGGGTTCAGCGCCGTCTGCAGCAGCGACGACAGGGTCATCACGATCGGCAGGATGAAGAACGGATCAGGAACCGACAGGTCGTGGATCCAGCCGATCCACGGTGCGTTGCGGATTTCCACGCTCGACTGCAGCACCCAGTACAACGCCATGAACACAGGAATCTGGATCATGATCGGGAAGCACCCGCCCATGGGGTTGACCTTCTCCTCGCGGTAGATGCGCATCATCTCCTGCTGCATCTGCTGCGGCTTGTCCTTGAGGCGCTCGCGCATCTCCATGATGCGTGGGTTGATGGCCTTCATCTTGGCCATCGAGGAGTAGGCCTTGGCGTTGAGCCAGTAGAAGGCGATCTTCAGCAGCACCACGAGCGCCACAATGGACCAGCCCCAGTTGCCAATGAAGGTGTGCAGCTTGGACAGCAGCCAGTACAGCGGCTTGGCCAGGATCGTCAGCCAGCCATAGTCCTTGACCAATTCCAGGCCGGGCGCCATGGATTCGAGCATCTTCTCGACCTGCGGGCCGACAAAGAGGCGCGCCTCCACCGCCTTGCTCTGGCCGGGAGCGATCTGGCCCAGCTGGGTGATCTCGCCCACCGAGTACAGATTGTTGCCAGCCTTGCGGGCGTAGATGTCGCGCTGCGTGCCCTGTGGCAGCAACCAGGCGCTGGCAAAGTAATGCTGCACCATGGCCACGTAGCCATTGTCGGCCTGCTTGTCCAGGCTGTCGGTCTTGCCGTTTTCGATGTCCTTGAAATCCACCTTGTGGAACTTCTTGGCCTCGGTATAGACCGCAGGGCCCGTGAAGGTGGAATAGAACATCGATTCGCCAGAAGGCTTGTTGCCATCACGCGTGAGCTGCAGGTACAGCTGGGGGCTGACTGCCGCACCACTGGTGTTGACCACATCCTGCTTCAGGCCGATGGCATAGTCGCCGCGCTTGATGGTCCAGGTCTTGACCAGCTTGACGCCGCCCTGCTCGGGCGATTCGAACACCACATTCAGGCTGTCCTGGCCTTCTGCCAGCTCGCGTGGACCCGGTTGCAGCTTCATCACCGTTTTGTGGGTGGGGAAGTTGCCGCCGATCAGGCCGGTCTGCGCCACATACACGCGGGCGGCGCTTTCGTCCAGCAGCTTCACAGGCTTGGTCTTGTCATCCTGGTCGGCGTACTTGAGCAGTTCGGCACCGATCAGCGAGCCGCCTTCGCCATCAAAAGTCAGGCGGTACAGGTCGGTCGTCACCGTCACCTTTTCGCGCTGCGCAGCAGCAGGTGCAGCACCGCCGGTGGCGGGCACATTGCTGCTGTCAGCTGCAGCTGCCTGGGCCGCAGCAGGTACGCCCGCCTCGGTCTTGGTGGCATCCGCAGGGGTAGCCGCAGTGACTTCGGGCGTCGGGAAGAAGGTGGGCTTGCGGCCATTGTGGATTTGCCACTTGTCCCAGAGCAGGACGAGTGAGAAACCAAATATCACCCACAAAATGGTGCGGCGAATGTCGTTCATGAAGACTTCTCGGAGGGGGAAGAGGATGAATCAGCAGGAGTTACCAAACGGCTGAACCAACGGGGATGCGAGGGAACCGGGTCCAGGCCGCCCTGGCACCACGGATGGCAGCGCGCCAGACGGCGCACAGTCAGATAGCTTCCCATGGCGGCGCCATGCTGCTCCAGCGCTTGCAACGAATAGACCGAGCATGTGGGCTCGAAACGGCAGGCAGAACCCAGCCATGGGCTCAGCAGCAGCCGGTAGCCACGTACCAGTCCGATCAGCAAACGCTGCATCATACGCTATGCCCTGTAGCGGCGCCATCGCGCCCGGGGAGCGCATCACGCGTGTTTTTCTGCGCCCGGGCAAACAGTTGCAGCAACTCGGCACGGACCGCCTTTTTCAGGACGTCCGAGGTCGGGCTGATGAATTGCTTGCGGTCGAACGTACTGCGCAGGCGCACCACATGGGCATGCGCCGGCAGCTGCAACGCCTGCTCGGCCGCAACGGCATAGATCTGGCGCTTGATGGTGTTGCGCGTGACGGCACGGCGCGCCCAGCGCTTGGGCACCATGGCACCCAGCCAGGTACCAGGCAACGCAAAAAGGGCCTGCGGTGCCGCCTCACTGGAAGGCAAGGCACCGGGCCCTGATGGGGAGGCAGCCTCGCTGCCAGAGGATGCGGCGTTCAGATCCAGTCGGTGCAGCGCAAAATGCGCCGTACGTGCAATGGTTCCGCCCGCCATGGCGGCCTGAAACTGGGGTCGTGTCTTGAGGCGATGCACCGGAGCACTACCTGGCACTCTTCATCAGAGCGCCAAGGCCACCCATTCAGGCTTAGACGGCCAGACGCTTGCGGCCCTTGGCGCGGCGTGCGTTGATCACGGCACGGCCACCCTTGGTCTTCATACGGACGAGGAAGCCGTGGGTACGGGCGCGGCGGACTTTGGAAGGTTGGTAAGTACGTTTCATGATGCAATTCCTAGAGAGGCTTGGTTCCGGTTTGGTGGCAACCGAGCCGCTCACCCACATCCAGAAGGAATGGGAGGCGCTACAGTGACCAAGCTCAAGCCCTGCTCAAGCGCAACACCGGTGAAATAGTGCACGTCACCTGACAAAGATCGGCATGTTGCCGCCTCTTTTTCAAATTTCGCGCGCGTAAAAATTCGCCCTGCATGCAGGGAAACCGCAAATTATCGCAGTGTTTGTCAAGCTTGGCAATTGCTTGGGCTTTTTAGGCAGTTTTTCGGTAATATGCCTGTAGTCCCCACATCCCGGCACCGTCCATGCCCGGTCTGCACCGTCAGCGTTTTCATGGATGGGTCACATGATGTGGATAACTTTTGCACAAGCTACAATAGCCAGTCAATCAACATTCCCCCTTATCCACAATTACAAGATTGAGTGGGGCGAATATTTCCGCGAGATACGCAATGGATGAAGCCAGCCTGGGCCAAGGTCTGTGGCGCGCAGTTGTAGAGCAACTGGCCCAAGAAATGCCCGAGCAACAGTTCAACACCTGGATCAAGCCGCTGACCGCCGTCGTGTCAGACGACCTGTCCAAGGTCACGCTCTATGTCGCCAACCGGTTCAAGTTGGACTGGATCCGCGCCCAATATGCCGGCCGACTGGCTGCCATGCTGGAGGAAACCTATGGTCAGCCCGTCGCCATCGAATTGGCCATTGCCCAGCGCGATGCTGCCGTGCGCACCGTGGTGCGCCCGGTACGCACCGGCGCGCCAGCGGCAGGTTACGCCAGCGGCACGTCGTCTGGCATGGGCTTGGGTCCCTCGTACGGCCCGGCCAACCGCAGTGGCGGCGGCTACCAGCAGAACGCGCAAGATTACGGCAGCGACGGCTTTCGGGGCAATGCCCAGCAGCATGCAGCCCAGAACGAGGCTGCCCCTGCCGCAGCGGGCGGCGGAAGCTCCGAAATTGATAGCATCAACGGTAGCGGCAATTTCCGCAACCGGCTCAATCCGGCCCTGACCTTCGACACCCTGGTCGAAGGTACGGCCAACCGCATGGCCCGCTCGGCCGCCATGCATGTGGCCGCCTCGCCCGGCCACCTGTACAACCCGCTGTTCATCTATGGCGGCGTGGGCCTGGGTAAAACCCACCTGGTGCACGCCGTGGGCAACAAGCTGCTGGCCGACAACCCGGACGCCAAAGTTCTCTACATCCATGCCGAGCAATTCGTCTCGGATGTGGTCAAGTCCTACCAGCGCCGTACCTTCGACGAGTTCAAGGAGCGCTACCACTCGCTCGATCTGCTGCTGATCGATGACGTGCAGTTTTTTGCCAACAAGGACCGCACCCAGGAAGAATTCTTCAACGCCTTTGAAGCGCTGCTGGCCAAGAAGAGCCACATCGTGATGACCTCCGACACCTATCCCAAGGGGCTGGCCAACATCCACGAGCGCCTGGTGTCGCGCTTTGATTCGGGTCTGACGGTCGCCATCGAGCCGCCCGAGCTGGAAATGCGCGTGGCGATTCTGATCAACAAATCACGCGCCGAAGGCACCGAAATGCCCGAGGAAGTGGCGTTCTTCGTTGCCAAGAACGTGCGCTCCAACGTGCGCGAACTCGAAGGCGCGCTGCGCAAGATCCTGGCCTACTCGCGCTTCAACCAGAAAGAGATCTCGATCCAGCTGGCACGCGAGGCACTGCGCGACCTGCTGTCGATCCAGAACCGCCAGATCAGCGTCGAAAACATCCAGAAGACCGTTGCCGATTACTACAAGATCAAGGTGGCGGACATGTACAGCAAGAAGCGCCCGGCCAGCATTGCCCGCCCGCGCCAGATTGCCATGTACCTGGCCAAAGAACTGACGCAGAAGAGCCTGCCCGAAATCGGCGAACTGTTCGGCGGCCGCGACCACACCACCGTGCTGCACGCCGTGCGCAAGATTGGCGGCGAACGCCAGCAGCTGACCGAGCTCAACCAGCAATTGCACGTGCTGGAGCAGACTCTGAAAGGTTAACCAATGGAAACTTTCGTTTTATCCGAAACAATCGTTTTCGCAAATCGCCTGCTTTGCGCAGGCACAATGGCAGATGGGACAGGGGCAGAGGGGGCTCCTTGCATGGCTGCTGTCCGCAACAACTCCGCAATTTGACAAGAGGTTGAAATGATTATCCTCAAGGCCACACAAGACAAGGTCATCGCAGTTCTGCAATCGGTCGCCGGCATTGTCGAGCGGCGCCATACCCTGCCCATTCTGGCCAACGTGCTGATCCGCAAGACCGGCAACGCGCTACAGCTGACCACCAGCGACCTGGAAATCCAGATCCGCACCACCGCAGAGCTGGGTGGAGACATGGGCGACTTCACCACCACCGTGGGCGCGCGCAAGCTGATCGACATCTTGAAAACCATGCCCGGTGACCAGACCGTGAGCCTGGAGACACAGCAGTCCAAGATGATCCTCAAGGGTGGCAAGAGCCGTTTCACCCTGCAGACCTTGCCCGCGGAAGACTTTCCGCTGGTGCAGGAGGCGCCCTCGTTCGGCCCCGTATTCAGCGTGCCGCAAAAGGTGCTCAAGGACCTGATGAGCCAGGTTTCCTTCGCCATGGCGGTGCAGGATATCCGTTACTACCTCAACGGCATCCTCTTCGTGGCCGAAGGCAACACCCTCAGCCTGGTGGCCACCGACGGCCACCGCCTCGCGTTCTCCAGCGCCACCCTGGATGTGGAAGTGCCCAAGCAGGAAGTGATCCTGCCGCGCAAGACCGTGCTGGAACTGCAGCGCCTCCTGAGCGACGCGAGCGGTGACAACCAGCCCGTGATCGAGATGCAGTTTGCCAGCAACCAGGCGCGCTTCACCTTTGCGGGCATGGAATTCGTCACCAAGCTGGTCGAAGGCAAGTTCCCCGATTACAACCGTGTCATTCCGCGCAACCACCCCAACAGCGTTACCCTGGGCCGCGCCCCGCTGCTGGCCAGCATGCAGCGCACGGCCATCATGACGAGCGACAAGTTCAAGGGCGTGCGCCTGACCATCGAGCCCGGCACCCTGCGCATTGCGGCCAACAACGCCGAGCAGGAAGAGGCCGTTGACGAACTCGACATCGACTACGGCGGTCCATCGGTGGAGGTCGGCTTCAACGTCACCTACCTGATCGACGTGCTCTCTAACATGAGCCAGGACATGGTGCGCATCGACTTTGCCGACAACAACAACTCGGCTCTCATCACCAATCCGGAGAACGACAGCTTCAAGTACGTGGTGATGCCCATGCGCATGTAAGCGCATTGCTCCTGAAAAGAGAGCTTGCAGCGCATGCTGCAATGCTCTTTGCGATAGATAAATATTTGAATTCAAGACAAAACAGGCGCCTCTAGCTCCTGTTTTTGCAGTACCAAGGCAGCTTCATGACCGCAGAAAACCAGCCGGAACAATCTCCCAGCACGCCAAGCACCCCTGATGCAGGCGGCTACGGCGAAGGCGCCATCCAGATTCTGGAAGGCCTGGAGGCGGTGCGCAAACGCCCCGGCATGTACATCGGCGATACCTCCGACGGCACCGGCCTGCACCATCTGGTGTTCGAGGTGGTGGACAACTCCATCGACGAAGCGTTGGCTGGTTACTGCGACGACATCCTCGTCACCATCCATGCCGACGGATCGCTGTCGGTGGTGGACAACGGCCGCGGCATCCCTACCGGCGTGAAGATGGACGACAAGCATGAGCCCAAGCGCTCGGCTGCCGAAATCGCCCTGACCGAGCTGCACGCGGGCGGCAAATTCAACCAGAACAGCTACAAAGTCTCGGGCGGCCTGCACGGCGTGGGTGTGTCGTGCGTCAACGCACTGTCCATCAAGCTCAAGCTCATCGTGCGCCGCGAAGGCCAGGTCCACCAGATCGACTTCTCGCGCGGCCATGTGCAGAACCGCCTGATCGAAATCGTCGATGGCGTCGAAGTCTCGCCCATGCGCATCGTCGGCACCACCGAAAAACGCGGCACCGAAGTGCACTTTCTGCCCGACCAGGAAATCTTCAAGGAAAACTTCGAGTTCCGCTACGAAATCTTGGCCAAGCGCCTGCGTGAACTCTCCTTCCTGAACAACGGCGTGCGCATTCGCCTCAAGGATGAACGCGACGGCAAGGAAGACGACTTCTCCGGCGCCGGCGGCGTACAAGGTTTCGTCAACTTCATCAACGCCAACAAGAAGGTGCTGCACCCCACGCCCTTCTACGCCACCGGCTCGCGTCCGGCGGAATCCTATGGCGGCATTCCCGGCACCGAAATCGGTGTGGAAGTGGCCATGCAGTGGAACGACGGCTACAACGAATCCGTTCTCTGCTTTACCAACAACATCCCGCAGCGCGACGGCGGCACCCACCTGACCGGGCTGCGCGCCGCAATGACCCGCGTCATCGGCAAATACATCGAGCAGAACGAACTGGCCAAGAAGGCCAAGGTGGAAGTGACGGGCGACGACATGCGCGAAGGCCTGTGTGCCGTGCTGTCGGTCAAGGTGCCAGAGCCCAAGTTCAGCAGCCAGACCAAGGACAAGCTCGTCTCCAGTGAAGTGCGTGCGCCGGTGGAAGACATCGTCGCAAAGACGTTGGCCGAATACCTGGAAGAAAAGCCCAACGACGCCAAGATCCTGTGCGGCAAAATCATCGACGCGGCCCGCGCCCGTGAAGCCGCCCGCAAGGCGCGCGAAATGACGCGCCGCAAAGGCGTGCTGGACGGCATGGGCCTGCCCGGCAAACTGGCCGACTGCCAGGAAAAAGACCCTGCGCTGTCTGAAATCTACATCGTCGAGGGTGACTCCGCAGGCGGTTCGGCCAAGCAAGGGCGTGACCGCAAGTTCCAGGCCATCCTGCCACTGCGCGGCAAGATCCTGAACGTGGAAAAAGCCCGCTACGAAAAACTGCTGTCCAGCAACGAAATCGTCACGCTGATCACCGCACTGGGCACCGGTATCGGCAAGGCCAGCGAAGACTCAGGCAAAAGCAACAGCGACGACTACAACCTGGCCAAGCTGCGCTACCACCGCATCATCATCATGACCGATGCAGACGTGGACGGCGCGCACATCCGCACCCTGCTGCTCACCTTCTTCTACCGCCAAATGCCCGATCTGGTGGAGGCCGGCCACATCTACATTGCCCAGCCACCGTTGTACAAGGTGAAGAACGGCAAGGAAGAGCTGTACCTGAAGGACGGCCCTGCGCTGAACCAGTTCCTGCTGCGTGTGGCACTGCAAGGCGCCAATGTCACCACCGGTGGCGACGCCCCCCGCACCATCGAAGGCGAAGAGCTGGCCAAACTGGCCAACATGCACCTGGCCGCAGAAACCGTGATCGAACGCCTCTCTTCCTACCTGGACGCCGAAGCGCTGCGCGCCATTGCCGATGGCGTGCAGATCAAGCTCGACACCCTGCAAGACGCCATGGACTGCGCCCCTGTGCTGGAAGCCAAGCTGCGCGAGCTGACGACCACGGGCGTGCCCGCCGAAGTGAGCGGTGAACTCGATCCGCACACCGAAAAACCCATCCTGCGCATCAGCCGCCACCACCACGGCAACATCAAGAGCTCCATCATCACGCAGGAATTCGTGGAAGGCCACGACTATGCCGCGCTGGCTGCCGAGGCGCAGAACTTCCACGGCCTGCTCGCAGAGGGTGCCAAGGTCACCCGTGGCGAAGGCGAAAAGGCCAAGATGGAAAAGGTGAGCGACTTCCGCCAGGCCATGCAATGGCTCATCAGCGAAGCCGAACGCACCACGGCCCGCCAGCGCTACAAAGGCCTGGGCGAAATGAACCCCGAACAGCTCTGGGAAACCACCATGGACCCCGATGTGCGCAGCCTGCTGCAGGTGAAAGTCAACGACGTCATCGAAGCCGACCGCGTGTTCACCATGCTGATGGGTGACGAGGTGGAACCCCGCCGCGATTTCATCGAGACCAATGCGCTGCGGGCGGGGAATATCGATGTTTGATTTTTGTCGGGTGACAGGGAAAGTGAAAACTGTGCCAAGTTGGTGAAAAAAGAGTTCAGATGATCCAGGCTCTTTTTTCATCTGCGCGTTTGCGACTATGCGTCACTATCCCGGCCACCGCTAGACGTGGTTCAGCTGTCTGTTATCGGCACAGGGCAGCCACTGCAACTATTAGCCCCTTTACATAGAGCTGCGGCTTGGCTCTGTCAGCTTAGCCAGCCAGTTGATGATGGATTGAACTCGCACGAGCTCGACCCTCATTCTCTCGCACTGAGCAGGTTGTTGCTTCGAGAGCGACGTCCAAGAACACGCTTATCATCAGAAAATGCTGTCACAACTTCTGACATTTCTCGGCAAGCATCCTGGAACCAAAGCCAGAGACGTGGCAGCCTTTTTGGGAAAGGACAAATCCGCGGTCAATCAAGTGCTCTACAAGCACAGCGACAAATTTTCTCAGGGCGATGACTTCGGCTGGTCTGTGATCGGGCACGAAGAGCTCCGCATTGAATTCCCTGAAGACTCATGGCTTTCCACCAGGGAATTTGAGGACATACTATCCAGACACTGCACCCCATGGCACGACGCCTGCAAACGCGTGATCTTCGTGTTCAAAAAGGAGTGTCGGATGCTACTGGATGCCTTGGCCAGGCTCCTGGCACTGAGCAATCAGCTTGACGCAGCAGGCAAAAAGGTATCGCTCGATTTCACAGCATGCCGAAGCACGCTAAGTTACCTCGACCGCATGGATTTTTTCGAGGTTCTCGCATCTAACATTGCGATCCTGCCCCATCGTCCGCGCGATCGACGTGGCGCACTCTACATGGGTAACAACGATGGTGTAATCGAGCTCCGCGTCATTGATCCAGCAAACCCCGATAACGAAATTCCTCGACTCTTAGAGCGCAGCTTCGTGCGCTGTGTCGATGAAAGCTACTCGACGCTGGCTCTAACCGTCATTGGGGAACCATTCAAGAACGTCTTGGATCATTCTCGCTCTAGCCTCGCTGGCTTTGCGGGCTTGCAAGCCTACAAAAATAGGACTCGTATACAGGTTGTCATCTCTGACAACGGTCTGGGCATTGTTGGTACATTGCAACCCATCCTACAGAGTCGCTACCCCAAGATCGCCTCCCGCATTGATAAATCAAAAGAGCATGCAGGTATAGCGCTACTTAAAGAAGTGTTCTCTACAGGCCAGATCAGTCAAGTAGAAGACGATGATAGGGGCACAGGCTTGAAGAGCTCAGGCGACCTCGCGGGGAAGTACAGTGCCCGAATTTTTGTAAGGCAAGAAGACTTTGAACTTCGCATTGATCACCGTCCTGAAGGTACGCGCTACACCTCGCGCACCAACTTAGTGCGCATCAATGGAACGCATATCAGCTTCGATTTCAAGCTTGACGGAAGTACAATTGCTCGTTAAATTAGTTATATGAACCAGAACTCCATCGTCGTGAAGCTTCGTGATTTCACGAACAGCGATAGGCCGTTTGGGAATAGCGAAGGCAAAGATGCCTTCCGAAAGCTATCGGATTTCGTAGAGGGGAAGCACGGCGTACGCGTCATCGGAATCTCGTTCGATGGCATCACCTCAACGGACGCATCCTTTGCTCGCGACAGCGTTGTTGCGCTAGCCAAGCAGCTGCGGGGCGAACGCGGCTTCTATCTCACCGACCTGCAAAACCGAGATCTCATAGACAATTGGAGCTACGGCGCTAAAGCAAAAGAGCAACCCCTCGTCATATGGACCAGTGACAACTTCGAGATCATCGGCCCCGATCTAAGTCCCGCGACTCGAACGCTTGTTGAATACGTACTACGAAAAGGGAATACCTTCACGGCTCAAGTAGCCGCTGACCTAGGTATTTCCGTGCCTAACGCCAGCACCCGGTTGAAGGCGCTAGTGACCCAGGGCTATCTCCTCAGAGTTGAAGAGGGTGCTGCGTCCGGCGGGTATGAGTACAAGTATCAAGCAATTCGCTGAATCTGATTAAACAGCTTGCTTTAATCAGAAAAAATGAGGTAATATCCGCTTCAGCCCAAAGCGCTGTGCTGCGGGCAATGTTAAACAGCTTCATTGAAGCAGAAAGCGAATTACCATGAACTCGAACAATCACTCACCCGCCGCTATCCCTGTTGGCTTTGTCGAGGCCCTCCCCCAGACACACGACATCCATGTGATCCGCGACGAACTCTGCGTGGTGGAAGCAGCCCACGCAGCATCTTTCAACCCCAAGGGCAGGGACATCCTTGCCGCCGCAAGCCGCCCAGCTGATGCCGACCAGATCGTGCTTCAGGTGCTGAAGGCCGGCGGCCTTGAAAGTATCAGCCTCGACGAATCGGCCGACCTCACCTTGGGCACCAAGTTCGTGCTGGCAACAGGCGACCGAACCTTCCGCTTCACCATCGATGGCATGCCCTACGAATGGCCTTACGCGAAGATTTCGGGCGCAATGCTGCGCGAGTTGGCAGGTGGAAACGCAGATGCAGATCTGGATATCCTGCGCCGCGGCGCCGGTGTCCCGGTCTCGCTCAAGGAGCTGGTCGACCTGACGCAAGCCGGTGTGGAGCAGTTCATCAAGGTCACTAAGACAAAAACTTGGAAGCTCCAGGTGCAGGGCGAGACGCTGGAATACGACGTTCCCGAGGTCAAAGTATCCGAAGCCATGACTCGCGCCGGGTTCGACCCGAAGAAGGCTTGGCACATTTACCTAATCGTCAAGAATCAGCCCAAACAGGAGGTATCGCTGGACTATATCGTTGACCTGCGCAAGCCGGGCATCGAGAAGATCCGCCTCATGCAGCGTAATGTAGACAATGGAGATGGTCAGCATCAGACCCAGCGCCGGCAATTCAAGGTGCTGAAGGTTGACGAGCAGTTCCTGGATGGCATGGGCCTGCGCTGGGAGGCCGTAGTAGTGGACGGCCAAGCTCAATGGCTAGTCATCCATGACTACCTCCTCCCTGCCGGATATGCGCCACAAACCGTACAACTGGCACTGAACATCCCGAAGGACTACCCTGCGGCCCAGATCGATATGTTTTACTTCTGGCCCCATGTCTGTCTGGTCAGCGGCCGTGCTATCCCGAGCACGCAAGTCACCGCAACGGTAGACGGCAACGTATTCCAAGGCTGGTCCCGCCATCGTAATGCAGCCAGCAAGTGGGATGAAAACAGCGACAACGTGCGCACGCACATGGCGCTGATCGAGACTTGCCTGAGCAAGGAGCTGGGAGAATGATGCCGCGCACCACCCTGAGTCTGACCGCAGCTGCGCATGCACAGTTGCACACTCATCTTTTTCCTGGCGACGGAAAGGAGGCCGCGGCTGTACTAGTGTGTTCACGAGTGCCCGGCTCCCGCATGCGTATGCTAGTACGCGAGGTGATCACTGTGCCGCACGACGCATGCCTCAGACGCACGGATTGCTCTCTGACCTGGCCGGGCTCTTACATCGAGCAAGCCATCGACGCAGCCGAGGCTGAAAGCCTTGGCATCGTGCTAATTCACTCCCACCCCAATGGCTTCCCAGCGTTCTCCTATACCGATGATCAGAGCGACCATGAAGTCATGCCCAGCATCTTCGCCGCCTTCGATGCCTGGCACGGTTCTGCCGTAATGATCCCCACCGGAGCCATCTTTGGCCGAATTTACAACCGACACGGCGTGCACACTCCTATCGACCTAATCTCGGTAGCAGGTGATGACTTGCATTTCTGGTGGCGTGACGACCTGACCAGTGGCATTAAACGCCCCATGGCCTTCACACCCGACATGACTTGCGAGGTATCACGACTGACAGCAGCGGTCATTGGCATTTCCGGCACGGGGTCGCCAACAGCCGAACAGCTTTGCCGCCTGGGCTTTGGCCGCGTCATCGGCATTGATTTCGACCATGTCGAACACAAGAACCTTAACCGCATCCTTAACACCACCTTCGCAGACGCAGAGGCTGGCCGCCTGAAAGTAGAAGCATTCGCAGAACATGCCAACTGCTATCGCGCTAAACCGTACTTTGAAGGCATGGCCATCAACATGATGAGCCGCGAAGGGGTGATGGCGCTGGCCCAAGCTGACGTCATCTTTAGCTGTGTCGACACCCACCGGGCCCGAATGATCGCCGACCGCGCTGCTGCAGCCTTCCTGCTGCCGTTGATCGACGTAGGCGTGGGCATCCCCACCCGCAACACCACACGTGGCCTGGCAATCGCAGAAGTGACCGGCCGCGTTGACTACGTGTATCCCGGCGGCAGCAGCCTACGTGATCGCGGTGTGTACACGCCCGAGTCTTTGCAGGCTGAAGCCCTGGCTGAAGAAGACCCGATTGCCTATGCTGAGCGCGTAAAAGTCGGCTACATCGAAGGTCTGCCTAACCAGGCACCCGCCGTAATTGCACTCAACATGCGTGCCGCTAGCGCGGGCGTTCTGGAATTCATCGCACGAGCTTACCCATATCGCCACGAGCCTAACGCAAACTACGCGCGGTCAAAGTTCATGTTGGCCGAAGCGTTTGAGGAATTCACCTCAGAGAGCGAATTCAACCATAAGCATGCACTCCCTCTCGCCACCGGCAGCGCAGAGCCGCTGCTCGGCCTGCCGATCCTCGGCCAGGAGGAAATATGATGAGATGGTGGCAACGTCGGTGGCTAGAGTTCAAGGAATGGGCATGGCCGTACCGCAGCCTTTTGGTGATTGCAGGGGATGGGTTAGCAAGTAGCCCGCCCCCCCGTGACTTAGTACTCCTTACCGAGGACGGCGAACCTTGGTCCGTGGTGATGATGTGCCCCTGCGGCTGTGGCCAGCGAGTCGAACTGCCGCTCCTGCAGGAGGCTTCTCCGCGTTGGAACTTACAGGTAGACAAGCTAAAGCGTCCCACGTTGCACCCCTCGGTCTGGCTGCGTGACGGTTGCCGGTCACATTACTTTATCCGCTCAGGAAAGGTTGTCTGGGTGTGAGCCATGTGCTCCTGAAGGTATTTTCATCTTAGCGTTTAGGCGATACCGTCTGCGGAAGGCTGAATTCCGAACTGGAATGCAACGCCCGCCAAACCTAACCGGCAAAGCTTAAAGGTATCACCCTGCTGACATGCATCAATAGCCGAGCTTGCTAGGAAGCAACTCGCAGGATCGGCTCAACTCAGTGTGATAGATATATATCACTAAGCATTTGTTTTTATTTGGTTTTTTGACTTTTCCTCGCTACTAGATTACGCTCACGAACATTCAAGCGACCTGTCCGAGTCATCGTGAGCCCCTTCTCTCGTCTGCTGCATGAATTGCGCCAAAGACACGATCTGAGGCAGAACGCGCTTGCCGAAAAAATGGGCTACGACAAGACCTATATCTCCGCTGTAGAGGTGGGTCTCAAGGGGCCTCCAACGCCGGAATTCATCGACAGGCTGGTCCGCGCCTTGTCGCTGAGCGAAGCAGAACGCCAGCACCTTCATGAGGCCGCCGATGCATCTCGGCGCAAGATGGTCGTGGACAGCAACATCTCGGAAGATGCCTACTGGCTGCTCAAGGAATTGCGGGAGCGGCTGCACAAGCTATCGCCCACGCAGATACGCGTCATTCGTGACGTGCTCAGCCTTCCCATAGAGGGGCAAGCGGCCACCCACACTGCAGATGCATGCGACGCCCGCCATCGCCCCCATATCAAACAGGAGGCCACCATGTGAGCGCGCAATAAAAAACGGGACAGCCTTTCGGACCGTCCCGCTGGGTGAAGCACCTTTCGATACCTCGATTCACACCCCAAGTATCCCCAGCTGCCCTCCCAGCGTCAAGGCATCCCCCAATCTCCATCCCCGTGCGACACCGGTTCATGACCCGGTGAGGGCATTTTTTTGCCTAAAAACGCGGGACTCGTTGACATGTTTCCAGCCTGGGCACAACAACACCGGGCGGAAGGGAGCACCCATGCCCACGCATTTTTGGCGCGGCCATTGGCAGGGCCGCAACGCGGCTGGCCAGGTCCATCAGCGCGCGCGTGAAGTCGTACGGCCCACGGGCGGCATCCTGCGCGGCTTTGTTCCCAGCAGAAAGAACGGCCGCCTTGTGCACCACGAGGGCCTACTTGAGCGCGATGCCATCACGCTCTTTGAGGCCCATCACCGGGTTGTTCAGTACCGTGAGCAGCCCTTGACGCTGCAGTACCCGGACGGCCCTCGTTTGCGGCGCTACACCCCGGATTTCGAGGTGGTGCTCGATACCGGAAAAGCCCTCCTTGTCGAAATCAAGCCGGTGCGCAGCCTGCAGAACCCCGAGGTGCAGCACAAGCTCTCTTGCATTGCTGCGCACCTCGAACGCACCGGTCAGCCCTTTGTGGTGCTCGATAGCGCCGTCATCCGACAAGAACCACGCCTCACCAATCTGAGGCAGATCCTGCAACAGACCGACTACCTGATGCCGACCTCAACGGCGGTCATCGTCGCACTTCGCAAGCGTGGGCACTGCTTCCCCATGGCGTACCTAGAGGCCCAGCAAGCCCTTGCCGACATGCGCCTGCGGCCGGCCAATCTGCTGCTCATGGGTTACCTGTGGTGCGACCTGAGCATCCCATTCGGCCCCGCCACGGAACTTCACCTGATTGAGGAGAAAAGCCATGAATGGTTTTGCCTTTCGCAAGCACACGGTTTTTGAATGGCAAGGTGTGCAGCACCGCATCGAGCGCCTTCATCCCAATGGCGACATCTGGCTGGAGCGCCTGGACTCGGGACAACTCGTTTCATCGACGCGCACTGAATTGCTGGCGGCGTATGCCGATGGAAGCCTGTCTGCGCTGAGCACCGCGGCATCCAACACCTCCGAGCCCACCATTGCCGGCAATGTGTACACACGGCCGTTGAGCGACCTCACGCCCAAGGTGCAGCATGAGCTGCGGCGCCGCCAAGCCTATGTGCAGGGGATACTGGCCGACGGACCGCCCCTCTTCACCAAGGCGTACCTCACGCCGCGATTGCAGGAGATTGCCAGGAAAATAGGCGATCCCCAGCCGCCCTCGGCGCCCACCTTCTGGCGCTGGATCAGGAGTTACCAGCGCGACAACGACTTCCGGGCGTTGATCCCCCGCCATGATCGCCGCGGAAGCCGCCAGCCGCGTCAGTCCGACCGCCTCCTGGCACTGGCAGAGGAAGCCGTCACCGAAGCCTACAAGCTCTCGCGCCACACGACCATGACGGTGATCCAATCTATCCTGCAGGGCAAGGTGGATCAGGAGAACATTTCCCGCCACAACGGGTCAACGCTTCTGGTCATGCCCTCCCTACGCACGCTGTACCGGCTGTTGCAGCGTGTCGAGGCCTACGAGGCTTTCAGCTTGCGCAATGGCACAGCGGAGGCCGAGCGCAAATTTCGCATACTGAAGGGCCTCGTCATCTCCAAGCGCATTCTGGAACGGGTCGAGTGCGATCACACAGTCCTGGACCTCTTTCTGATCGATGAGCGCACCCAACTACCGCTGGGACGTCCAACGCTGACGATATGCATTGACCACTACAGCAAGATGCCCCTGGGCTACTACGTGAGCTACCAGGCACCATCCATTGCGGCCGTGGTTGGCGCGCTGCGGCATGCCATTCTTCCCAAGCCGGCATCAACGCATCATGACGGCACTTCAGCAAACGCAGCGCTTGCACCTACCCATGCCTGGACATGCCATGGGCTACCGCAGGTTCTCGTCGTAGATAACGGTCTGGAGTTCCATGCCCACGCCCTCCAGAGCATCGGCATGGATCTGGGGATGGCAGTGCTGTTCTGTCCCAAATACCAGCCTTGGTTTAAAGGATCTGTGGAGCGTTTTTTGGGGAGCATCTCGCGCCGATTCCTGCATACCTTGCCTGGCACCAGTTTTTCTCGATGGCACCACCGAGGGGACTATGACCCGCTCAAGCATGCGGTGCTCACGCTGGGTGACTTCACGCAGATGTTTGAAAAATGGCTGCTCGACGACTACGCCCAAACCGTGCATCGCACCACCCAGGAGACCCCATGGGCGCGCTGGCACCAGGGCTTGCAGAACTATGAGCCGACCTTGCCCCGCAGCCGCCACACACTGGCACAGCGCATTGGACAGGTCAGCCAGCGCAAACTAAGCAGGGAAGGCATCCTCCTTGAGGGTATCCGGTACAGCGGCCCGGAATTGCTCCCACTGTTGCGCTCCCATGGTCCTGGAGTCGAAGTGCGCATCGTGTTTGATCCCGATGATTTGGGCGAGATCCATGTCTGGGGGCCGGACCAGACCGACCCGATCACAGTCAAGGCACTGGACTGGGAATACGCCCATGGCCTCACCCAATTGCAGAACCAGCTCATCCGCAAGATGGTGCAAGAACGCGGCGCGGCACAAACCAACTTCCAGGCCAGGCAGGAGGCGCGGCTGGCCCTCATCGACATGATGCGCGAGCAAATCACCAGTCGCAAACTCGGTGACCGCAAGCGGGCAGCCAAGCTCCAGGGGGACAGCAGCCGGCAGGCCAAGCCACCGACTGCTCCTGGCGCATTGCAGCCGCCACGGTCCCCGTCACCTCTCCCCATGGCGACGTCTACATCGGCTCAGCAGTCTGCCCTCTTCTCGGCATCGCACACAACGCAACTGCGAGGGGACTTCACCCCTCGGAGGTATCCCTTGCTTCGGTCTGTCAACGATCTGAAAAACAACGGAGGCCGTCCATGACAGAGGCGTTCTACGGCACCGTCAAGCAGCTACAAAGTACTTGCTTGATGTTTCCGGCATTTCAAACGGCTTTTGAGCGCATGGATGCTAATTTGCGCCTGTATCGGAAAACCGGAATCGCCCAGAATCTTCTGGTGCTGGGCGAAAGCGGCACTGGTAAAACCACTCTGGCCCGAATGTTCACCGAACGCTATCCAAGGCATGCTTTGATTGAGCGCGATATAGTTCCAGTGCTATATGCCAGTGTCCCTGCGGCAGCCACCATTGCCGGCACGGTTGAAGCCATACTGACGCAACTGGGCGACCTAGAACCTGATAGAGGAACGATCTCAATCAAGACGGCCCGGGCCGTCAAGCTGGCCAAAGGCTGCGCCGTGGAAATGCTGGTCTTCGACGAGGCCCAGCACATCCAGGACCGCGGCAGGTCGCAAAGCCAGTACTTTGTGGGCGATTGGCTCAAGGCATTTATCGATGCGCTTTCTCTGCCGGTAACCTTGCTTGGCTTACCGCGTACCCAACGCCTGCTCCAAGTCAACGAGCAATTGCGGCGACGGTTTTCTCACTGTGTTTCGCTGTCCACTGAGCCAGGCAACCAGCTGCCCGACGAAGCCGACAGCATTGCCTTGCTCGCCTCGTTGGCAGAGGCGGTGCCGCTTCCGCTGAATCCCAGCCCTCAAGGCTGGGGCGAGTTGGGGCTGCGGCTGCATTTCGCCACGCAAGGGCGCATCGCCTATGTCAAGCAGCTACTGGTCCATGCCTATGGTTGCGCGATAGACAGCGGCAGCAACTGCATCACAACCACCGAACTGGCGCATGCTTTTACGGCCTCCATCTGGCCGGCAGGCATCGGGCCGTTAAACCCTTTTGACCAAGGTTTTCAGTGGCGAAACCTTGATCGCCAAGGCGAACCATTCCAGATGGGAGATGTAGGCACCCAGCCACCGAGAAGGAGCAAGCATTGAAAGCGCTACCCCTTCGTCCTGCTCCGATTCCTGGCGAGCCCTTGGACAGCTATATGGAGCGGCTGGCCCATGCCAATGGCTGCAGCACCTCCGATCTGACCCGCTTGATTCGCCAGTACGGAGATGACCACGTTGAAGGGCTTTCCTGCCTATTGGGTGGTCAATCGCTGGTGGATTTTGGATCTCCCGCGATTCCGAAAATTACTATCCCAGTCCAGTCCTTGGGCCTTACCAGCACCAGCTTCACGCATCGCCGCATGCGCATCTGCCCAAGCTGCATTGCCGAATCACCGTGGATTCGGCCGCTATGGCGCCTGAAGGTGGTCACGGCGTGCCCCGTGCATGGCATCACCCTAGTGCAAAACTGCCGTCGATGCCATGAACCCGTGCGCTGGAGCACCGCGCTCATCGGCGCATGCGGTTGCGGCCTGCGATACCGGGCCTCGGCACATAAGGTAAGCCACGCTGAACTGGTGCTCATGCGCGCCATCGGTGCGTCCCTTGACGGAACTGGCGATTTGGTGGTGGGAGACCTTGCCCTAAGGATGAACACAGCCGAGTGGTCCACATTGCTCCGCTATGCAGGCCGGCTGGTTCAAGGTCCGACACTGCAGCGCCCTGGAAAAATCGCCGTCTTGGAAGATCTGGACGTTGCAAGAGGCCTTGTGCAAGGCACGTTGGCATTGCTACAGGATTGGCCAGATGCATATTGGCGCTGCCTTCAAAAGTTCGTCGATGCCGCGCCTTGGGATGGAGGCGTCCGACGTGTATTCACGCCCTTGTACACGGTGATCTATGAACTGCTGTCCGAGCCTGCATTTCAGTTCCTGCGCGACGGATTTGAAACTTTCCTGCTCGAGCACTGGCGCGGAGAGCTCTGCGGGCGGCACCGAGCATTCAGGCCAGAAACCTTGCAAAACCATCCTCGCAAAGGGCTCGCCAAACTCGCCCGCGAAGCGGGTATGGGCCGCAGCCTTCTCAAACGCCTAGTGCACAACGACTACCTGCCGGGAATCCGATTCAGGTCACCCTCTGGCAAGAGGCGCGAAACGATTACCGTAGACGTCTCCAAAGTTGCTGCGCTTCTGCCTGATCGCTCGGCTTACCGGGATCTCAAGAGCACGGCGCATTTACTCGGTTTGAAGCGCTCTCGCTTGCGCCAGTTCGTTGCGCTGGGCATCCTGCAGGCTGATTGCCGACCCGACTGGAGCCGGAGATCGCATTGGCACTTCCACAAAGCAGCGCTGCAAGACTTCATCGCGCGCCTTCAAACGCTCAGCAGGAGTGAAGCGTTCGAGTCCACCGTGACGCTGGGGGAGGTGCTGCAGTTCTGGCAGCTGGCTCCTCAGGAACTGCGCGCTCTATTCGACGCACTTTGGTGTGGCGAGGTGCCGCTGAGAATGACCGAGAGCACGGTCATTTCGGCAATGGTGCTTGACGGCAACCGCACCCGCTCGTGGCTCGAAGATTACCGCCGCCGCACGATCCCATGGATAACGCCGACCCAGGCGGCCAAGCTTATCGGCGTCAAGGAGCAGGTGGTGTACGAGCTCATCGGCAAGCACCTGCTGGTAGCCGATCTTGTATCCGGAGGCCGCTCGATGCTCAAACGTATCCGGCATGACAGCCTGCAAGCCTTTCAACGCGACTATGTTTCGCTCAGCACGCTCGCCAAGGCTGAAGGCACCACGGCAACAGCTCTGCTTGCCAAGCTACCAGCCAAGCCTGTGACAGGGCCGCGTGTTGATGGCGGCCGGCAGTATTTTTTCCGGCGGGAAGATCTTGCAGGGTTGAATCTCCCGGATGCAGTAGAGGACTGAATGGGACAGAATTGAATAGTGCCGTTCGGTGGCTCTCAGCGCTTCTCTTCAAAGTAGGGGCTTTGTCGGTCTGTGGACAATCGGACGCTTGGACCAGGAGGTTTGTGATGGTGAACCCAACTACCGCCGCTTTCCGCAAGATGATGCTCAATGGCCGCTTGAATAAGCTGATGAACCAGGGCGTTCAGGAAGGCATCGCAGCGACCGCATCGGCTCGGGAGGACAGGCAAACCACAACCGACGCCCCCCAGCTTGCAACAAGCCTCCACCCGAAATCCGCAGTGAAGGAGGAGTCCGCCATAACCGACGCATCTACTGAAGTCACGCACAAGGACATTGAGCAGCACCGCCGCTTCGTGCGGCCTGCATTCTTCACGCCTGTGGATAGGCCATCAAGGAAACAGCCGACACAAGCCGAGTTGGATGCGGAGTTTGCGATTCCTGCCCATTTGCTAAAAAAGCAGGATGCTCCCGACCGATGAGCGTGGCGCTGATTTTCAGCAGGTCATTGCGACCTAGAACTACCTCCTGGTAGTCCAAGTTTTCGTCCGCACCCCCAGTGGGTCACTTCTGTGTGGAAATCAACACCCAATGCATTGAAAGTTCTTCTTGGTCTTGCAACTGCCCCGACGCTACCGCGTAGCTATAGAACTGGGCGGCCATTCATATGCCCGCGGCGTCCATTCGATCTTCTAGCTCATTAAGAAATGGCGAGCGTCCCAGACGCATCGGGCCATAGCGCCCTTCGACGAAGCCAGAATACAGCATGTGGACCTCATCGCGAGCACGTGTAAGGCCGACATAAAAAAGTCGGCGACTTTCGCGCAGCTTCTCCGGAGTTTCATTACGCCACGGCAGGTTTCCCAAATCTAGGCCGACCATGATGACCACATCATATTCACACCCCTTGGCGGAATGAAGCGTCAGTAGATTCAGATGATCGGGTGAGCCGTCCCGGCCACCCAAGCCTGCAATTTCAACCGCGGCAAGAGCACCATTCTCACTGAGCGCTGCCGTCATGCGATCCAATTGCTCCTTCTGGTCGGAGAGTGCCGGCTCAGCAACCAACAGACGATCCACGATCCCGCTGCGCAGCGAGGCCACAAAATCTCGCGCAGGTTGCTGGTCAGTGCGGAGCTCCCATAGCAACGCTGTCAGTGCATGCCCTTCACGCCGAGCCTGCACATCATCCAGGCTCGCCCTATGAAATGCGAGATAGCGGTCGATAAGTCCGCGCAGCTGCGGACAACCGACACGCCAGCCACCCGCACACCATGCAGCGCAATCCTCCACCCAGCTTGTCAAGGCAACCTTGCGGTACGGAGCTGCCGTATCTACGCGAATGTAGTCGTAACCACCAGCTGCCACAGCGTCAGCCACGATATTTCCTGCACGGTAGTCTTTGTACAGAACAGCGATATCGCCTAGCGTGCGTCCGGGCTTTGCAGCTAGAGCAGCGGGAATGATCTGCTCGACGGCGTATGCAACCTGATCAGCCATACCACCTGCACGCAGGACGAACTCAATGGTCGCTTCACGCGCTGGATCACTCGCTTGATAGCCCCGGGCTTCTCCAAGCGCCATCTCCGAAGCCGCTACGATCCCGACGCCTGAGCGATAGTTCATTTGGAGTTGGACACGTTCAACATCCCTGCGTCCTGCCAGCTCCATAAGCAACGAGCCATCAGCCCCCGTGAATCCGTAGATGGACTGATCTGCATCACCAACCGCAAAAAGCCTGACGCCTCCATCGAACGCCAGGCGTTTGACAATTCGATGCAGCGCTACGCCGAGATCCTGATACTCATCCACCGCGAGTACCGGAAACTTAGCCTGAACCAGAGGGAGAACCCAATCATGCTCAGAAATCAACCGCTGACCAAATATCACCATGTCATCGTAGTCAATGAGGTCCTCATCACGCAGAGCGCCCTCATATGCCTCAGTCCACGCTGCGAGCTCTTCTTCGCTACGCCATGCGACGCTATTGCGGTCAAGCACTGAGCGACGATGCCGCCCCAAGTCAATGGCCCTGTAGGGATGATTCTCGCCAAAGAGTTCCTCACCCGTCTGCTTCAATAGCCGATCGCTGACACGTTGCGTAGCCACGGACAATGGGAACGTGAGGGGCAATCCCGCTAATCGTCCATACGGCAACAGAAGATGGCGTAAGCAGAACCCGTGGACGGTACCGATAAATAGATTGGGGGCATCTCGTAGTCCCAAGGCTTCAACCCGCCGCGTCAACTCGCGAGCGCATTCCTGACTATACGTGATGCATGCAGCCCCTCGCGGTGCTTCGACATCTTCGGCCAAAATGCGGGCGAGCTTCAGCACGAGCGTTTTTGTCTTGCCACTTCCCGGGCCTGCAAGCACAACGCAGTGCCCTTGGGAGTTGTATGCGGCCAACTGGCCGGGGTTCCCAACCAGTTCGGCGGCCTGTGCCAGATAGGCTGTACTGACGTTACGCGACGGCATTGCGTATGTGCTCAAGCGCGGAACGAATGTAAGCAGGGCAATCGTCCTTTGACACGGACCCAGCAAGAGCCTGAGCGAAGCGCCCTTTACCAATCCGTTCGATCAACCGCAGTAAGTGGGCTTCATCGACTTGGTCCACATCGTCGACCCACTTTTGCAGAGCAGCTTTAGTCATTGGTTTCAGCGGCAACTCCTCCTCGATTACTCCTTGCATCGCTTCGGCTAGACCGCCGGCGAATAGCTCTGTCTCCAGAGTGTTGTCATTGACGAAGTAGCCGTACTCTTTGGCACGCTCAATCACTTCATCGGCATTCATGCGCTCGTGATCGATGCCGTCCTCGAGTACATCCAGCACACTGATAAGCCGCCTGCGGACCAAGGGTTGCTTGCTGGTGATTGGATCTCGGTCCGTCAGAATGACATGGGGGATATCCAGGCCTCCAGAGCCCAGAAGCTTCACGTATGGGGTGAAATTCGTACCGCTCACCGAGCACACTGTAATTCCAAGCACATCGAGGGGGATACCCAGAGCTTCAGCAAATGCGGGAATGAGAAAGCGCTCCGCATCGCCTTCCACCAAAATCACGCCGCGAGAAAAAAATATCTCCCCTCGGGTGACGTCGATATAGCGCTGCAGATCCGCTTCATCCGCAGGTTCGAATGGCGCTTTGGCAGTCGAGACCGCGACAGTCTTGCCCACTTTCGCGTCGTGGCGTAGCAGGATGATAGATCTGATTGGTGCAACGCTTGCGATATGCGGCGAATGGGTGGTAAGAATTGTCGTCAGCGGAGGGGCTTGCTCATCATTCTTAGCTCCCGTACCAAGGAAATATCGATAGACAAGCCGCTGCACATGTGGGTGTAGGTGCGCTTCCGGCTCTTCGACAACGAAGAAGGTGTGGTCACGCTCCCCATCTGTGACGAGCCGATCAAGCTCAAGGCTCTTGAGAGCCAGAAAGATCAGGTTTGCAGTGCCCAGGCTGGCATCGCCGACACCCCTGACTCCATTGTCGATCAGCAAGCGCAGACTGCGCAGCAACGCATCCACTCTGGTAGGTGCAAGTCCCAGCGAAACCGGAACCGCATGCTGCCCGCCTGCGATAGCGATTAATCGATCGCTGATGCGATTTGCCGTCGCCAGAACTTCCTTATGGCCGGCCAGCTCGCGTTGTGCTTCATCCACCTGATTCTGAATTTCCTCACGGGCCTCGTCGTCCAATGAGGTAGCGAGATCTTCGATAAGCGGTCGCAGTGGCGAGCTGCGCCAGCTCGCAAGGTCCTTTTCCGCGTCACGTAGCGCTCCCTGCACATCCATGGGCAGCATGCGGCGAAGTCCTCCGCCAATGCGCATGTCGGGATCGTTACCCCCAAAGACTATGTATTCATAGTCCTTTAGAGATTCTGGATTACGACCCAGTCCCGTCTTCGGCTGAAACCGATAAGTGAGCCGGGCCACCATGGGTGGACCTGGATGGATCACGCAGTCGTTGAGGTGTGCCATCAAGCGAGGATCGTCTGTGAAGTCCGTCAGATCCACCGATATCTCGATAGTCTCACCAACTTTATCCTCTCCCAGTCCGTCCCAGAAGTGCTCCAGTCCGAGTTGGCGATCGCGTTCAGACAAGCCCGGGTCAAGGATCAACTGTAGGGCGCGAATAAGATTGCTTTTGCCAACCTTGTTTTCCCCCACGATGACAATGCTGTCACCTGTCTCGACATCAATATCCGAGAAGTTGGCGAAATTGATCAATCTGACCCTGGCAATTCTCATTCGCACTCCCCATGCAGAGTTCGTTTACAAAACGTATCATCTCGTTTTTACCACACCGTGGCAGACAAGGGGCGGATCACTCCACTTTCGCTTGAACGACTACCAACAAGAACTAGACATCGAGGAAATGAACTCGCAACAGGCGGTCAGAGCACCGCTGCTACACCCTAATTTTTGATCGCCAACTTGCGCTATCAACGATCATGCGTCTCTGGATAAAAAACACCCGTACGCCATCTCCAAAAAATGACTCTCTGAAGTCCAACCAGAAGTCGCCTTCCAATATTTCATTAACAAAATCGGTCAAGGCGTTTTGAGAAAACGGATAGTGCAGTTGCTTTAAGACCAGCTGCCTATCTGCCCTCAACTGGAACGTAGATGCCCATCTGCGCCTCAGCGCTGTACAGGGCGTTATTTTGGATGGGTCACCTTGGCTCTTGTAGGAATACCGCAACCATGTTTTTGGGTTGTCGACTTCGCCTGCGATGATCCCGAACAAGTGCATGTCGGGGACCATAGGCGCCCCACTGCCAATCTCAAGCTTTTCTAGCAATTGTTGTGTCATTGAGCGCGTACTCTCACGTACGCCAAAAAAGTTAGCAAATCAGCCACACTGGCATTGACTTCCAACACTGAGCCATCTACCATTCACTCAAAAGGAATCATTGAATCAAATTGAATCAATATGGCAAACCGCATTGTCCCTACGCTTCAAGAAATCTTGTATCGCCTCTCTGGAGCGGCGACTGACGCTTCCCTCAAAGCCCCCATGTCTGAAAACCCGGGACGCTTTCCGGTCGTTGTTCGTCCCGAGACTCGTGCGTTCCTGGAGGCTCAAGCGGCATATCTAGGGGGGTCGATCGCAGGGGTTGCTGGTGCCATTCTGGATGGTGTGGCGATGTCGACGCAAGGAAAAGATGGCGCTGTTTCTTCCCTGAGAAGCGTCTCCGAGCGATTCAGCATCTTGCTTAAGGAACACGAGCTTTCCACACCAGCTGCAGTGGAAGCTCTGACTGACATCGGCTTTTCGCTGGCTGATTTTTCCTCTGCTGAGGCCATCCAGCTCAAGCTCTCATCCACCATCTTGAGAAAAGTTGCAGAACGATTTCATGTGGAATATGACTGGTTAGCAGGCAAGAGTGATCACGTCTTTCGACCCGAAACAGGTAGCTGGTACAAAGCAAGTGCACATGCTGCCGATCAGCTCAATTTTGCTAAAAAGAACTCGACGCGCGTCGAGCTCGCGATCTGCAAAACAGCTAAGGCCGATCTCAGCATCACAGACGATGATTTGAGCGATGAAAAGCTCCCACATTTCCTCCCAGTGCTTATCCGAACCAATGACTTGCCTGGCGGCGAAGTACTGGAAACATTTCATGTTTGGGAAGAAGGCCGTTGGTCCTATTGGCGCTGCAGGGAGCATATCAAGCTTGTGATTCACTTTGCCCAACGCTTGGGCATCCACGTCACGGGCAGGACGCTCACTCAAAACGAATATGGTCTGCTCACCAATGGCCAAGTCATTCCCGCAACAATCCTGCGCAGAAATAGCCGGGTGACCTGGTACCCGGATGACTATGTCATTCCTAACTCACCTGTATCAAAGGCTGCTCACGAATGGTCAGCCATCGCGTCCGGGGAGGACTACCAATCAACGTTCGCTCATTTCAATGCCCTGTTGCAAGGAGCTTCCAGATGAAGATTTTTGTAGAAGCTGACTTTGCAAAGGGTAACGGCGCTGTTCGATGGGAAGGAATAACCGCTAGACGCATACGTCGTTTCATCGGAGTTGCCGCCGCCATCGTTGGCATGATCATGCTTGCAACGCATCGTTTCTGAGGCCGGAGAAATTTCACTTTCTTTGGCGAGATCTCTGAAATTTTTCATGATGCGTGTCATCGTCCTTGTGCAACACTGCCATCAGAGTTGAAAAAATCCTTTGATATCAATGGGAGTGTTTTTCACTTTCGATGACACCTGACAATTTTGCAGGCGCTCGCTGAGCCTGCAGATATGCTCAGAACCTGCAAGGTACTGACCCCAAAAACGCCCGGCAATGCCGGGCGTTTTCCGTTGCAAGAATGTACCGCCACCCGAATGATCAATTTAATTGATCATCATTCATTTTTCATGAGTAAATAATATTCACTCCTTTCCATCGTGCATACTGGGAACGTTTGCTTCGCCACTGCTCACCCTGAGTCACGCGATACGGTGCTCTGGCGGCCTGCATTTTTCTGCCCTCAGCCTTTGCCATGAACACATTGCAGCTTTTCGAGCTCATGATCGCCATCCTGCCGGTGATCATCGGTTTGCACTACCTTGCCAACCGTTTGGGCCTTCCCCCTGCTGTCCCGCTGCTGGCCGGGGGATGCTTGATGGCCTTCCTGCCCGGGCTTCCCGCGTTTTCTCCCGACCCCGAACTCATCCTCGTCATCTTTTTACCCCCGCTGCTGATCGACGGAGCCTGGGGAATCTCGGTGCGCTACCTGCGCAAACACATCATCGGCATTACTTCATTGGCCGTGGGTGCGGTGCTCTTTACCACCTTGGTGGTTGCTGTCGTCACGCACTGGCTGTTTCCTTCGTTGCCTTGGGCGGCATGCGCTGCATTGGGCGCGATTGTTTCGCCACCCGATGCGGTCTCCGCCCGTGCGGTGCTGCAGCAGGTCAAGCTGCCACGCCGGGTACTGATGCTGCTGGAAGGAGAGAGCCTGCTCAACGATGCCACGGGGCTCGTACTCTTTCGTTTTGCGGTTGCGGCTGCCATTACCGGCGCATTCAGCACCACGCAAGCCCTGGGAAGCTTTGCAGTACTCGCCTTGGGCGGGGCGGCGATAGGCGCTGCCGTGGGGGTTGCCTGGGTATTGATCGGACGCCGTCTGCAGGACGAGTACCTCGTCATCACATCCGCACTGTTGGTTTCCTGGGCAGCGTACATTCTGGCCGAGCGGCTCCATGTCTCCGGTGTCATCGCTACCGTCATCGCGGGCATGATTTGTGGCACCAACCAGTACAAGGTGTTCACTGCTGCAGGACGCGTGCGCGGCATCGCCTTCTGGACGGTCACCGTTTTCCTGATGGAAACAGCGGTATTCATGCTGATTGGCCTCTCGCTGCGAGGTGTGGTGGAGCGCATTGGCGGTTTTGGAATGGCTCTGGAACAAATGGCAGTACCGGTTCTGTCGATTCTGCTGGCCTTGCTGCTTGCACGATTTGCCTGGATTTTTCTATCCGATGGCGCCATCTCGCTTTGCCGGCTGCTGGGCATGAAGCGCTACACCCCTTTGGGCACGCGAGGCGCACTGGTTCTGGGATGGGCAGGCGTGCGGGGCGTCGTCACCTTGGCACTGGCGCTCAGCCTACCCGAGGACTTTCCTGGGCGCGATTTCATTTTGGTGAGCGCATTCGCCGTGATCCTGTGCACCGTCCTGGTTCAGGGAACCACTCTCGGTTTGCTGATCCGTTGGACGGGGTTGGTGCCACCCGAATCCGATAAACCACGCCTGTCCATGAGCGAAGCGGAGGCGGCGCTGATGCAGGTTCAACTGCAGGTCGTACAAAGCAGGGCCTACGATGGGGAAGGCAAGTTGATCCATCCTCAGATGCTGGAGCAGTACAGAAAGAAGGCATCCGTGTACACCAATTACGCGGGTAAGGAATCCGTGTTGATGCCCACGGTCCACGCCCATTTCGACGTGGTGCTGGAAGCAATCGCCGCCGCCCATGCGGAGTTGATCCGCCTGCACAAAGTGGGAGACATTGACGAGCATACGTTGGTCGAGCTTCAGAAGAACCTCGATCTGGAAGAGCTGACTGCCATCGCCATTCGAGCTTAAGGCCGCTTCCCCCTCGATTTTTGGGCGCATTCCATGGGCTGTATGCGTATGAGAGACATCAACGACTGCTACAAAAAGCGTTATAGATGATCTCCAACGCAATGCGGCAGCGCAGGCCAAGTACCGGCCCATGGGCCATCTCCCCGGAAGCCTCTTTCAGCGCCAATAGGTATGCACCATCTTCTGCACCCCTACCAATTGCGGTTGGGTAGCGGTCCAGGTTCGCGCAGCCTGGGTCAATGGCAAACCGCCTGCTATCCACAAGGCAGTGTCAGCGCCATGCCATGACTGGCTGCCAAGCCATTGCAGCACCTGCGCTATTTCGGGGGCTGAGGCGCCGGGCTCACCGCCGCAGATCCACTGCGCCTGCACGCGTGAAGGCAGTACATCAAAAGTGACGCGCTCCTGCGCATGGGCCACCCACAGCAACAGGGCAACGGTTTGGTCTGGCGGCAGCATTTCCACCATGCGTGCGGCAGCAGGCAAGGCACAAGCGTCGGCCACAAACACATGGTGACCCGCTCGCGCAGGCAGGCCACGGGCCGGGCTGAGAGCACCCACCGTACTGCCGGGCACGGCATGCTCGGCCCATAAGGAGCCCGGTGACGGGCCATCGGCATCCGCGTGCAACAGCACATCGACATCGATCCACGAGCCCGGAACATCGACCGCGCGAATGGTGTAGGTACGGCGCGCCATGCGCGGTTTGCCGGGTGGCCAGAGCAGACGGCCATCCTCCTGCAAAGCAGGCCAGGCCGGCTCTGCGCCAGTGGTTGGCAGCAACATGCGGATATGGATGCCAGCTTCCACAAAAGGCTGGATATCGCTGCACTGCAGACGCAGACGGCGCATCTGCGGGCTCAATGCCCGGTTGCTGACCACCTGCAGAATGTGCAATTGTGTCGGGCTGCGTGGCGCCTGTCCTTCCCAGGCGATGTTCCAGCTGCCATCTGGCAGTCCGATCTCATCGGCATACTCACCCAGGTATTCCGTCAGTGACAGCTGAAGCAATCCGCCCATGGGGGCTGTCGTGGGGTCTATCTGGCACTCCAATTTGCGGCTGGCCAGTACCCGCAATTGCAGCGCACCCACCTCTTCCAGTGTCAGAAGAACCACATCAGGTTCAGGCTCGCTGATCCCGACGCCCTTGTCGCGCCACAGGCTGGTAAGCCATTGAACGAAGGCCGCCGCGCGCGGTATGGTGATGCTTCCTTGAAGGGAAGAACTGGTAAATGCTGTCGTATCCATGGAAAGAGCGGTATTTGCATGCATTGCACTCGACGCTGGTAACGCCTGCAATAGCTGCCATTGGCGCGGTTCAACCAAGAACTGAGACTACAGAACCCAGAAGTCACGGCTGCAAGTATTGCCGCCGCTCAAAACAACCGTCGGTGAATGCTACATATTTACCACAAATGATAATGCACTTGAGAATAATTATCAGTTGAATCGTAGAATTCGCTCCAGGACAGCGGCGTGAGTGCCCGCTTCTTTTTTTAACTTTTTGAATTCTATGTTCTACGCGCAATACACCCCTGCTGTACGAGCCGCATTGATCGCCATGGGTGCTGCAGGCTTGGCCATGCCGCTGATGGCCCAAACCGCCCCATCCACCGACGACACCACCGCCGCTGACAAGACGCTCTCGACCGTCACCGTTGTAGGTACCGTCGACGAGCTGCAAAGCCTCGATTTCTATGCGCCCAATTCCAGCGCTGTGATCCGCAAGGACGAGATCGACGCGCTGGGTGCACGCAAGCTCGACCAGGCTCTGCAATACCAGGCTGGTGTGCTGAGCGAGCCTTTTGGCGCAGACAACAAGGTGGAGTGGTTCAAGATCCGCGGGTTTGATGCTTCGGTTTCGCTCGATGGAACCCCCACCTCGCCCAATGGCTACTTTGTCTGGAAGCCTGAGGTATTCGGGGTCGAATCGGTCGAAGTGCTCAAGGGGCCTAGCGCTCTGGTATTTGGTGCCTCCGAGACTGGTGGCGTCGTCAACCTGGTGACCAAACGCCCTCAAAAGCAGCGCGCGCTTGAACTCAACACCGAGGTAGGCAACAACAACCGCCTGGGCTTGAGCGTTGACTACAACAACATCGCCAACAGTGATGGCTCGGTGTACTACCGCCTTGTAGCGCAAGCCCGCAAGGAAGACGGCATGCAGCGCGAGACCAACATGAAGAGCTACTATCTGGCGCCCAGCGTCACGATGGAGTTCAGCCCGCGCACTTCTCTGACGCTTCTGGGCAGCATCCAGCGCGAAGATGGACGCCCGACCAACGGCTTCCTGCCTGCGTACGGCACCATCATCGACACGCCGTATGGACGCATCGACCGCCGCTTCAATGCCGGCGAGCCCGGTGTGGATCAGCTCAAACGCACCCAGTCGAGCCTGGGCTGGATGCTGAGCCACAAGATCAACCAGGATTGGAAGTTCACGCAGAACTACAAGTACACCAACCTCGATCTCGACCAGACCAATACTTTCGCCTACGGCTCCAACGGCGACCGTGAGCTTCTGCGCGGCTACACCTATACCGACGGCAAATCCAAATCGCATTATCTGGACAACCGCATCAGCGGCCGTCTGCGCCTGGGTGACAGCGTGCAACTGCTGCCCTCCTTCGGCATCGATTACCTCAAATCCGACACCGATGGCCTGAACAATGGCTTTGGCGCCGCGCCCAATCTCGACATGTTCAACCCTGTCTATGGTGCACCCTTCAACGTGACAGGCACGCCCTACGGGCTGCATTCCAAGCAATGGGGCGCTTATGCATCCACCCAGATGCGCGTGGGCAGCCACTGGAACTTCAACGCAGGCATCCGCCATGACAAGGCCAAGAACAACGGCCGGGCCAATGGTGCCGATTCCGATTACAACGTCAGCAAGAACTCCCTCAATGCTGGCGCGATGTACATCACCGATTTCGGTGTCTCGCCCTACATCAGCTACTCCGAATCCTTCAAGCCCATCGCTGGCGTGGATGGCTATGGCACCGCCTACCGCCCCTATGAGGGAAAGCAAAGCGAAGTGGGCGTGAAGCTCGAACCGGCCTGGCTCAACGGCGGCAACATCACGCTGGCTTACTTTGACGTCAAGGAAAAGAACGCACTGGTCTCAGACGCTTCCAACATCCAATCGCAGACCGGCAAGCGCACCAACAAGGGCATTGAATTGCAGGGCGACTTCAAGCTGGGCACCAATACCCGTATCAAAGCTGCCTATACGCACAACAATTCCCGCCAGGATGTGACTGCCACGCAGACACTGCGCACGCCGCTGATCCCCGACAACCAGGCCAGCCTGTGGGTGAGCCACGCCTTCGCTCTGGCCAACAGCCAGAAGCTGACCGTGGCCGCCGGCGCGCGCTACAACGGCTCGACCGAGGACCAACGCTACACCCCTGGCACACGCATCTCTGGCTATACGCTGCTGGATCTGATGGTGCGATACGACATCAGCCGCGAATGGGCGCTGCAATTCAATGCACGCAACCTCACCGACAAGACTTATGTCAGCGGCTGTGACTTCTATTGCTACTACGGCGGCGCACGCACGGTCGATCTTCAATTGCAGTACAAGTGGAAGTAAGCATCGCTATCTCGAAGGCTGCGCCCAACGCCTGGCGAGTGCAGCCTTCGGCCAGCTAGCCATGGATCTTCCTGCAAGCAAGTCCGCCCGGCTGCGCCACATGCGCGCCGGGCGTCATGCATTCTTGCGCCAGCCGATAAAAACGGTATTTTTATGAAAACCTCTTCCATTGCCGAACAGGCCCAGAGCCCTGCGCAGTGGTCGCTACAGAGCTTGCTGACCGTGGTCTTTCTGGGCCTGACGGCCGGCGTGCAGATGAGCGACTACGGTCTGCAGGCCATCTCGCTGTCGGCCATCCAGAAGACATTTGCCATCAGCGATGCCGCAGTCGGCGCGCTTCAAGGTCTGGCGGGTGTGCTGGTAGGCAGCGCGCTGGCGATACCGCTGGCTCGCTTTGCTGATCGCTTCTCGCGCAAGCGGGTGCTGCTGTGCCTGGTCCTGGCCTCGACAGCCATGATGGTGCTCAGCGCGCTGGCACCCAATTTTCCGCTGTTTTTCCTGGGCCGCTCGGCGGCAGGCATCACCGAATTTGCAATGGTGCCGCTGGTGTACTCGATGATTCCTGATCTGGCGCCCGAGCGCCACCGTGTGTTCGCCAATCTTGGTTTTGCTGCTCTGGTCTCGACCGGCGCGAGCGCTGGCTTCTACTACGCTGGCGATATCCAGACTGCTGCCGTGGCATGGATTCCCGGCCAACTCGACCCCTGGCGCAAAGCCTTCTTGCTGCTGTCAGCAGCCGGCCTGCCTCTGCTGGTGGCGGGCCTGTTCACCGCCAATCCGCCTCGCCATGCGATGCAGGGTGAGGCCACCGACGGGGGGTCGCTACAAGGTTATCTGCGCCAGCACTGGCGGCCAATCGCGCTGTTCGTGGGCGTGGCTGGCAGCCTGATGATTGCCGTGCAGGGCCTGAACCAGTTGATGGCCTTGGCGCTGGAGCGCCGCTTCGATGCCACGCCAGCACATATCGGCAAGGTGCTGGGAGGACTGGTGCTGGTCGCCACGCTTGGTTGCCTGCCGGTGGTGGGCTGGCTGGACCGCTGGCTTGCCAAGCGCCTGGGCGCCGCAGTGCGGCCCATGTTGATGGGCATATGTGCGCTGCTGGCTGTGCCTGCGATTCTGATGCTCTATTCCACCGCTTCACTCCAGCAGGCATTTGTGGTTGTGGGCCTGTTCCTGTTTGTCACCTGCACTGCCAATGCATTGGTGCCCACCATGCTGCAGGATCTGGCCCCGCCACCGCTGCGCGCGCGCTGTTTTGCGCTGTGGAGCTTTGTGGTGTCGGTCTTCAGCGCCTTGGGGCCTCTGCTGGCTGGCTTTGTCTCCACCTGGCTGGTACATGGCCGTATGCTGAGCGCCATCGCCATCACTGCAGTGCCCACCTTGCTGATTTCAGCCTATTGCGCATGGCGGCTTTTCCTGCATACGCGCAGCGCAACGCAAAGTGCAGCCCTGGTAGCTGCCGCGCCCGCCACGTAATGTCGGTCGCGCAGCAGGGCGTACAGCCGGTTGCGCAGAACGGGCATGTGGCGGCAGCGTTCAACGGCTGGTGTGTTTTTCTACAGCTGCCGCCGTGTGGATGCAATGCGCGGCAAACGCCCATAGCTGCGCAGCCTGCTGCAGCACGCTTTGTGGCTGATCGCTCTCCTGATGGCCGCTGTCCGGGTTGAGCAGCAGCAACGCAGGGGCGCTGCTGCTGGAATGGCGACGGATATTGGCCAGCAGCTTGGCGGGTTCCCAGTAAGGCACCCGGTCGTCCTTGAGGCCCGCTGTGCACAACACCGGCGGATACGCGGCATCACGCACATTCTCGTAGGGGGAAAGAGCTGCCATCGCGTCGTAGGCATCCGGGTCTGCAAGCGGGTCGCCCCAATCGGGACGCAACAGCGGCACCAGCGGGTGGCCCGCATCGCTCATGGTGTTGAGCATATCGACAAATGGCACCTGCGCGATGACACCTGCCCACAGGTCAGGCCGCATATTCGCCGCGCCGCATACCAGCAAGCCGCCTGCCGACACGCCATGGCTCACCGTCTGCGCTGGCGTGCTGTAACCCATGCGCTGCAGATGCTGTGCGCAGGCCAGAAAATCGCTCATCGAGTTGCGCTTGTGCTCGCGGCAACCGCCCTGGTACCAGTCATAGCCCTTTTCCGAGCCGCCACGCACATGGGCAATCGCATAGCGGTAACCGGCATCCACCCAGGCCAGCGCCGGCAGTGAAAACGCTGGCTCATAGGCAATGCCATATGCGCCATAGCCGGTGAGCAGCAAAGGCAATGGCTGTAGCTGGCCTCCTGCCAGATCCTTGCGGGAAAGCACGGTGATGGGCACTCGTTCACCATCATCAGCAACCGCGTGCATACGCTCGATCAGGTAGCGGTCCGAATCCAGCCCGCTATAGCTCTCGCGCTCCACCTCGGTGATCTGTCCGTCGCTCAGACGCACATTCAGCCAGCGCGGCGGCTGTGCCAGCGTCTGGTGGGAAATGCGTACATGCGTGGCATCCCAAGGCTGCGCCAGCGGCATCTCCAGCACGTACGAAGGCTCGCTGAATGCGATCACCGTCTCGTGGCCGTCTGGCCGCAGCAGCACGAGGCGATGCAGGCCATCCACGCGCTCCAGCCGCGCCAGGACAGACGCAAAAGGCTGCATTGCAATGATGGGGACACCAAGGCGGTGCGGCACCAGTGGCTCAACCGCTGCCGATGCGTGCATGCCCTCGCCCGGCTTGCCGGCAACCTCCATGCGCAGGATCTGCCGGTCGATTGCGCCATCCACATTGGTCAGCGCAATCAGGCCGCCATTCCACTCGTTGATTTCGTACCGAATGCCGCGTTCACGCTCACGCAACGTGCGTGGCGAATCGCACTCTGCCCCAGCTGCGATCAGGCGCACCTCACTCGTGTCAGGTCCGAACAGAGTCACCGCCACATAGCCATTGGCCGCTGTGCGCGCCACCTTCATGAACAAGGCTGGGTCGTGCTCTTCATGCACCAACTCGGCCACGCCACCAGTCACGGGCGTGCGGTACAGGCGTGAAGGGCGGCTATGGGCATCACGCCAGATCCAGAAAACGTTCTGCGATGACGGTGAAAACACCAGACCGCCATATCCAAATGCATCCTCCGGTACGAGTTCCTGGGTTGCACCCGTCTGCGTATCGAGCAAGCAGATGCGATGGCGATCATTGCCGATCACGTCCTCGGCCCAGATGAAATAGCGCTCATCCGGGCTGGCCTGGTGCTCGGCAGCCCGGTAATAGGCGTGGCCTGCGGCTCGTTCGGCCTCGTCCACCAGCGCCTCAACCCGTCCATCGGTATGGCGGCGTACAAACCGCTTGTGTCCCGGTGTCGCACTGGGCTCCACGCCATAGGTCCAGCCCGCAGGGGGCGATGCGGATGCGACTGCGGGCGCATGCACAACACTGCGCGCATAAGCCATCATTGCCTTGTAGAAGTCCTGTGCAGGTGCTGCCAGCGGCTGCAATAGCTGCTGTGCATAGTCGCGTTCGGCTTGCAGGTGCTGGCGCAAGCGCGGCGGCAGGTTCTCCATGGTGCGCGTACCCACGGCAGGCACAAACTTCATCCAGGCAAACTCGTCGTTGCGGGTGCGCCCCAGTTGCTCGATCACATGGTCCTCACGCGGAGCCTGAGGCGCTGCCAGAGCAGGCCAGCCTATAGTGAACCGGCTTGCCTCGGCGCGGTTGGCGGTCAAAGAAGATTTCTCGGCAGGAAGCGGTGTGGAAAGGGACACGGGCAAGGCGGTCTCAGCAATAGGTTGAAAGATCAGCAAAGCGCTGCCGCAGGAAATCACGGCGCGATCTGGCGAAACAGGGCCGTCTATTGTTGTAATGCCAGGTATTCCCAGCTTCATATGGGGCCAATTGCGTGAGATGCGCAGCACCCATGGCGCCGTGATCAATGCGCAAGCACAGCGTTTTAGAATGAACCGATGCCAAACGCACTTCCTCCTGTCGTTTTCCACCAGCTCTCACTGGCGTGCAGCGTGCTGGAGGCAGGGCTGGGAAGCGCCATCGTCAGCATGCATGTTTTTGGATCGGCTGTGGATACGGGTCTGCAACCTTCCAGCGATCTTGACTTGCTGGTGACCGTGGATGAGGCACCGAGCGAAAGCCAGCGCAGCGCTGTTCTGACGCAGCTCCTCACGGTTTCTGCGCCCCCTGGGGCGTCGGCCATTCTTCGTCCTCTGGAAGTCACCGTACTGAGTCTCGCCCATTTGAAGCCCTGGCGCTATCCTGCTCGCCGCGAATTGCAGTTTGGCGAATGGCTCCGCCATGACCTGCTTGGCGGTGTGTTCGAAGCGCCAATGCCGGACCCTGATCTGGCGATCCTGATCACCAAGGTTCGAGACAGCAGCATTGCTCTATATGGGCCTGAAGCCTCCGCGCTCCTTCCACCTGTACCACAGGCCGACCTTGAGCGAGCCCTTCTGGACACTGTCGGGCAGTGGAACCAGCCCGAGGACTGGGCAGGGGACGAGCGAAACATTGTTCTCGCACTCGCCCGCTGCTGGTACACAGCGTGGACGGGCCGGATCTGCTCGAAGCAGGAAGCGGCTACCTGGGTACTTGAACGCGTGGACGACCGCCACAAAGCGATCGTCGCAAATGCCCGTGCTGCCTACCTGGGGTTGGAGCAGGACACTTCGTCCACCCAGCCCGAAGCCGTGCAGGCATTCGTGCGTGATGCTCGCACAGAAGTGGAGCAAAAGCTGGCTGGCTGAACGGCGAATCACCTGGCAGCTCCACTCGCGGTCGATACTGGCCGCTTTGGCCTCTTGCAATGCACAACGACGAAGGAGTGACACGCCTTGGAGAGCGACGATGATCTGCTACACCTTGAGGAGCGCCTCTCGGCACTCCCCGATCCCAGGCGCCACGGGTATGTTGATGCCCAGGGAGTGCGCATCTGGTTCGCCGTCTTTGGCTCAGGCCCGCCTGTTGTCCTGCTGCATGGCGGCATGGGCAACAGCACCAACTGGGCGTGTCTGATCCCCGAGCTGGTCGACCACGGATACTGCGCCATCACCATTGACAGCCGTGCCCAGGGCCGCAGCTTCTGGGACGGCAAGCCATTGCACTACACGGACATGGCGGCGGACGTTCGGCAAGTACTCGACCATCTCCACATATCTAGCGCCGCCATCGTTGGCTGGAGCGATGGCGCGGACACCGGGCTGGTGTTGGCGGAAACGTCCCCCGAACGGGTACATGGCCTCTTCTTCTTTGCATGCAATGTGGACGCTTCCGGAACCAAGCCGTTCGAGATGACGCCGCGCATCGAACGTGTATTGCAACACCACCGCAGGCAATATGCCGCGTTGTCGCCAACACCCGATAACTTCGACGAGGTCTTTGAGGCAATTCAACGCATGCAGTCGAGCGAGCCGAATTACCTGGCGGCTCAGCTTGCGCGGATGAATGTACCGACCACGGTATGCCACGCAGAGAATGATGAATTCATCTTTCGTGAGCACCTGGCGTATCTGGCAGACACCTTGGGCAATGCCAGGTTCGTTCTCTTGCCTGGTGTTGGGCACTTTGCTCCCTGGCAACAGCCTGCCCTGTTCAACACCGCCGTCATCGCATTTCTGAGGCGCCTGCATACGCCCACAGAATGAACGGCATCATGAATCGATTCGTTCAGCCCTACCGACAGCGCCCCAGCCGCTGTCAACTCCGCATCACCCGTACGAAGGGTGCGTGCGCTACGCTTCATACCTTCTCTTGATCCCTCCTCCTTGTATGCCTTACATCATCGAAACCTTTGACAAGCCCAACAGCCTTTCCCTGCGTAAAGAGAATCGGGATGCACACCTCGAATTTCTCGATGAGCACAAGGCAGCGCTGATCGCATGCGGCGCCAAGCTGAATGACGATGGCACCGACCAAGGCGGCGGCCTGTACATCGTCGCCGTGGAAAGCGCCGAAGAGGCGCGCGCCTTCATTGAGCAGGACCCTTTTTTCAAGATCGGGCTTTTTGGAGACATCAAGATCACCCGTTGGCGAAAGGCCTATGTCGACGGCGTGTGCAAACTCTGAAACGGGTCTGCCAGCTTCATTGCACGGAGCGTCGCCCGCCCAAACTTTCGCTTATGCGACAGCCTGGGGAGGCGATAGTGGTTTGTCCTGAGTTGTGTGCGGAACATGCGTTCTACAATGGGCGCATACAGGTTCAGATTTGAAGACCATCTGTAAGATGGCTTCGTCGCGCCTTATGGGTTTGTATCGGCCTCTTGCAGCACATCAAGGAGGCAATGATGCAAACCAGCGCTATAAAAATTCGTGGTGTCCAGGATGTCATATCCTTTATCGACGGACGCCAGGGAATCAAAGGTCGGGCGGGCGTTATCTGGTGGCTCGCGCTTGGCGGCCTGTTTCTCGATGCATTTTCCAATTCTGCACTCAGCGTAGGCCTCGGGCCGATGACACGCGACCAGCAGCTGACCCCTGCTGAAGTTGCATGGATGACATCGCTTGCTTCATGGGTGTCGATCGCCTTCAATCCCATTGGCGGCTGGATGGCCGACCGCTGGGGCCGCATGCGCCCTCTCATCATCGCCAAGGTGCTCGCCGTCATCGGCGCGCTGCTGGTCACGTTTGCGCCCGACTATTCCACCATTCTGTTTGGCCGCTTCTTTGTAGGCGCGGCGTATGGCATTGATTTCGCCATTGCCATGGCCGTGCTGGCAGAGTTCACACCGGCACGGTTCAAGAGCCGCCTGAACGTATGGCAAGGCATGTGGTACATGGCCGTCTGTACCAACCTGGTGCTTGCGCTGTGGTTCAACTCCTGGGGCGTGGGTGATTCGCTGTGGCGTTACTCGGTCGCTGCCACCGCTGTGTTCGGCTGCTTCATCCTGGTATTGCAGCTTTGCCTGCTGATTGAAAGCCCGACGTGGCTGGCACGCAAGGAGCGCCTTGAAGATGCGGCCCGCTCGATGACTCGCATCTATGCCCAATCATTTGTCGCAGCCCCGGTTTCCGAACGCTTGCCGGTCATCAACCAGGCCAAGCGGGGGCTCGCGAATGTATTGCTGATTTTCCGCGGCGTCTATCTGCCACGCACCATTCTGGCGGCCACTGTGCAGATCGGTCAGTCAATCCAGTACTTTGCGGTGGGCTGGTATCTCCCGTTGATCAGCGCGTCGCTGTTTGGCAAGGATTTTCAGCAGGCCACGCTTGGCGCGTTGGTATTCAACGTCTTCGGCATCGTGGGCGGCTTTCTCTCGCCCACGATCGGCCGCATTCTGGGATTGCGGCGCGCCTCCGCCATCGGATTTGCACTGGTCTTTCTGATGCTGCTGGTGCTGGGTCTTTTCAATGGAAAGATGCCTGTCTGGGCGGCTGTTGCAGCACCGTCACTGTTCATTCTTTTCCACTCGGGCGGGCCGGGTGCCAACGGAAAAAGCCTCTCGACGCTGTCCTTCCGCAGTGAATTGCGTGCCGGAGCAAACGGCGTCATTGGTGCGCTGGGCGCAATGGGCGCAGCCCTGGGTCTGCTGGTATTTCCGCTGTTCCGCCAGCAATATGGCCTGGAGACAACCTTCCTGATCCTGTCGGTGGTTCCGCTGGTGGCAAGCCTCATCTGCTTCACCATCAAATGGGATCCGACGCGCAGCGCCGTCAACCCGGACAACGAACCGGACGCCCCTCAGTTTGAAGCCGATGCCGTCAAAGTGGTAGCTGCGCGATAGCCGAAAAGAAGAGGAGACAGGCAATGGCCGACAACGACGTTATTTTGTCCATCGACGAGGGGACTTCGGGCACACGCGCAGCATTGGTGGGAAGAGATGGCCTTGTCTTCGGCCAGGACTACATTCCGCTGGATGTGTCGTGTCCGCGCCCTGGAACCGTTGAGCAGGACGCAGATGTTCTGCTGGAGAAGACGCTGCTGGTGTGCCGGCGGGTGATTGCGCAAGCGCAGGCCAGCGGAAAGCATATCGTGGCAATGGCCATTGCCAACCAGCGCTGCTCCGCGGTGTTGTGGGATACGTCGACCGGCAGGTCTCTCGCTCCCGTCATGGTCTGGCAAGATTCAAGGCACCGGGAAGAGCTGGCAGCACTGTCCTCGCGCTGGGATTCCACCCTGGTGCAGTATGCGGGGCGGCCTGCCGGTGTCCGCTCGCCCTATCTGTGGGCCCGGCACAAGCTGCGAGAGGTGCCGGAGATTGCGCAGGCCTACCGCGAAAAGCGCCTGGCCTTTGGAACCATCGATACCTGGTTGCTATGGCACCTTTCGAAGTCACGCGAACTGGTCACAACGCCGACGAACGTGACCTCGGGAAACGCATACGTCCTTCGGGAACACCGGTATCTGGATTCGTGGCTGGATGCGCTGGAGTTTCCGCAAGAGCTACTGCCCAGACTCCGGGAAGACGCCGACGATTTTGGCATCACCCGGCATGAGCTTCTGGGTATCGAAGTGCCCATTCTTGCCTGTGCAGGCGACCAGCATGCTGCAGCCATCGGCCTGGGCTGCCTGGAGCGCGGACAGGCCATGTGCGTGCATGGCACAGGCAGTTTCGTAGACGTTCTGACGGGTGTTGATCTGGCACCGCACGATGGCGCCCATGAGAGTTCCCTCACGATGACCGCCCGAAGAACCCACGGGCTGTCCCGCTTTGCCATCGAAACCTATGTGCCCACCACAGGCTCGGCCCTGAACTGGATATGCGAAAAGCTGGAATGGTTCAGTGACCCCAAGCAGATCAGTGAACTCGCCTGCGGCGCAACCACCTCTCCAGACCTGCTGTTCGTGCCCGCGCTGACGGGGCTTCGCATTCCCTCGATGGAGCCCGCAGCGAGAGCATCGGTACTCGGAATATCGATGGCGACCTCCAAGGCGGAACTCGCAAAGGCCATTCTGGAAGGCATCGCGCATTCGGTGACCTCCTGCATGGATGCCAACCAGCAAGCGTCTGGCACTCGCGTATCGGAGCTGCTGGTCGGAGGCGGTTTGGCTGGCAGCTCCACCTTGTTGCAGATACAGGCCGACCTGATGGGCATGCCTGTGCGCCGTCTGGCCGAAACCGATAAGGCAAGCCTCAGAGGAATTGCCTTCCTGGCTGGGGGCTCCGGCCTGCTGTGGGATTCGCTGGAAGAGGCCTGCGCTACCTTGAAGACAGACGCTGTCTTCGAGCCGCAGATGGGCGAGGACGAGCGTGCACACCGGCGGGCGATATGGCACGCACGCGTGGCCGACGAACTGGCCCACGCAAGAAAGTACACACGTCTTGAATCAACGGAGAAAGCAGCATGATAGGTTGGCCAACAAACCTATATGGCAAGGACAGCGCCGAATTGACATTGACCGCCCCACTGCGGCTGGAGCGTGCCGAGCAACTGGCACAACTGGGCGACGAGAAATTCGACCTGCTGGTGATAGGCGGTGGTGTCACCGGCTCCTACGTCGCACTGGACGCCAGTCTGCGCGGCTACCGGGTTGCGCTCATCGAGAAAGACGACTTTGCGTCCGGCACATCGTCCAAATCGTCCAAGATGGTTCACGGCGGGCTGCGCTACATCGAGCAGGGAAACCTGGGCCTGGTTCGCCATTCGCTTCTGGAAAGACAACGCCTGCGCCGCAACGCCCGCCATCTGGTGCATCGGCTGCCGTTCCTGTTTCCCGTGATGGAACGCGAGGGCGTGTTTGACAAAAAACTGGCCAAGGCCTTCAACAGCCTGCTGTGGACCTACGATTTCGCCGGTGGCTGGCGTGAGGGAATCCTGCACCAGAAGCTGTCCAAGGCCGAGGTGCTCTCGCACTGCCCGACTTTCCGCGAAGACCACCTGATGGGCGGATTCATGTACTTTGACGCGCGGGTGGACGATGCGCGTCTGACCTTGACGATCGCCCGAACGGCAGTATTCCATGGCGCAACCGTCGTGAACCATTGCAAGGCGGTATCGCTGACGCGCAATGAAAGCGGCAAGGTCGACGGCGCCATCACCCAGGTTGATGGCAAGGAGATCCGCGTGCAAGCCCGGTCGGTGGTGATGGCGACCGGCGTATGGCTGCGCGACTGGGATGGTCGAAAGAATGGGCAGGAAGCCAGACTGCATGTTCGCCCTGCCAAAGGCGTGCACGTGGCCATTCCGTGGCTGAAGATCCGCAACGACTGCACAGTCACCATTCCGGTGCCAGGCCGCAGCAGACGCGCCACGATCACAAGATGGGGCAATGTCTCCTACCTCGGCACAACGGATGAAGACTACGAAGGCAGCCTGGACGATGTGCACTGCACACGCAAGGAACTCGATTTTTTGCTGGAAGGCGCGCGCTCGGCCCTCAAGACCGACCTGCAGCCAGAGGATGTGGTCGGCAGCATCGCCGGATGCCGCCCGCTGGTCGGGCCGGCTGGCGGAAAAACCGTCGAGATGAAGCGCAACCACGAGATCCATGTCGCCGAAGACGGACTCGTCACCATCGTGGGCGGCAAGCTGACCACCTCTCGCCACATGGCAGAGCAAACTGTGGACACCGTGGAAAAGCAGCTGGGGCGGCGCGAGCGATGCACCACAAAGTCTGCCTTCCTGCTGGGCGCTGCGGGCTACGACTCACAGGCCATCACGGCCACAGGCGGCCTCTCGGCGCATCTGGGTGAGCGCTACGGAACAGAGGCACGTTTTGTCAGCGACATCATGCAGCACCATCCGTCTCTCCTCAAGCCCATCGTGGAAGGGCTTGCGTACACCGAAGCGGAAGTCGTCTATGCGGTGCGCCACGAGATGGCAAGAACGGTGGAAGACGTGCTGTCCCGCCGGATGCGAGCGCGCCTCATGGCGCGCGACGCCTCCGCCTTGGCCGCAGCGCGCGTGGGCGAGATTCTGCAGGCCGAGCTCCATCTGAGCGCAAACGACATTTCGGAACAGGTGGCCGCATACCGCCATTCTGTTGAACGTGAAAAATCCATTCTTATGGGAGATATCCAATGCTGAGCAAAGATGCAATCAAACGTGGCTACAACCGTCGCAACTACGTGGTGGGCGCCCACACCCCGCCCGCCTATGCGGCAGGCATCACCGGGTTCGATGGCCCGGCAGGCCTTCAGCGCGAGCCGGTTCGGGTGACCCAGGCGCAGGTAGAAGCACTGCAGAAAGTGGCAGACAAGGTGGAGACTGCCCGCGAAGCCGTCATTTCTGGAACACGCGACTGGTGGGCCCGTACCATGGTCGCAGAGACTTCGGGGCAGCCCGCCACACCGGATGCAGTCATCGTGCACGCCTCTCAGGTCGCGCAGATCCAGGCCGTGATGCGCATTGCCAACGAACATGCCATTCCGGTGACCGTGGCAGGCGGTCGCAGCAACGTCACCGGCGCGGCGCTTCCCGTGCGGGGAGGCATCGTCCTGGATATCTGCCAGCTCAACAAGCTGGTCGATTTTGACGCAGTCAGCCAGGTGGTGAATGTGGAAGCAGGCATGTTCGGAGACGTCTTCGAAGAGACCATCCAGGGCCAGTTCAAAATGACCATGGGCCACTGGCCTTCGTCCTTCGGCATCAGCACCGTGGGAGGCTGGGTTGCCTGCCGGGGCGCGGGCCAGCTGTCGACCCGGTACGGCAAGATCGAGGACATGGTGTATGGCATGGATGTGGTGCTGGCCGACGGCAGCCTCATCACCGTGGGCGGATACCCGCGCGCAGCCATCGGCTCCGACCTGCAGCAGCTGTTCATCGGTTCGGAGGGCACGCTGGGCATCATTGTTCGCATCCGCTTCAAACTGCACCGCCTGCCTGACTATGGCAAGTCCATTGCCTACGAATTCGGCACCTTCGCGCAAGGCCTGGAAGCCTGCCGCCAGATCATGCAGCAAGGGGCCAACCCCGCCGCCTTGCGCCTGTACGATGCGCTGGAAAGCGGTGTGCAGTTCAATCGCCCTGCGACCCATGTGCTGATGATTGCAGACGAAGGTGCTCCAGAAATGGTCGACGCCGTCATGCAGATCTGTGAGCGCGTGTGCAAGGCCACCGGCACCGAACTGGACGGCGCGGCCATTTTGGAGCGCTGGCTGGACACGCGCTACCTCACCGGCAAAAGCGCGGAAGGCTTCAAGAAGAGCCCCGGTTTTGTCGCCGATACGCTGGAGATGTCTGGCTGCTGGCGTGATCTCCCCGCCATCTATGACGAGGTGGTCAAGGCCATCGCATCGGTGCCTGGCACGCTGGCCGGCTCCGCCCACCAATCCCATGCATATGTCGATGGCGCGTGCCTCTACTTCTCGCTGCGCGGCGAGGTCGAAGTGGACAAGCGGGCCGACTGGTACCGCGCCGCCTGGGATGCGGCCAATGCAGTCATACTTCGTTACAATGCCACATTGAGCCACCACCACGGCGTGGGCCTGCTGCGCGCGCCTTACATGGCCGAGTCGCTGGGCACGGCATTTTCATTGCTGCAATTGACCAAGAAAATGCTAGATCCCAAGAATCTGCTCAATCCGGGAAAACTTGGCCTGTCCGACGAAGTAACGCCTTAACCGAAACGATTGCCAGCATGGACCGCTCCCTGGGCGCAAGGCTCGCCAGATACCCCGTCATGGCTACCCTCTACGGTGCCGAGCAGATGGGCGCATTCCTGGCCAGCGATGCCGAAGTCGCCATCGTCGCGAATATCGAGCTGCGAAAGCTGCGCCTGGTGGTCTCCACGATCACCAAGGCAGACAAGCTCGCCATCGTGAACATCGACAGCTGCGACGGCATATCGCAGGACAAGGGGGCGGTGGACTACCTGGTCGATATTGGTGCCAGCAGCCTGCTGTCCACCAGAATGGCAACCATCCAGCGAGCCAACAAGGCGGGCCTGCTCACCATGCTCAAGGTGTTCGTGACCGACCGGTCCACATGGCCACGCAGCGTCAAGGCCATCGAGCAAAGTGACCCCAACCTCGTCCAGATCATGCCGGCGCCGATGCTGGCGCACATCTCCGAGGCCGAGAAGCAATCCATGCCGCCCATTGTGGCGTCCGGTTTCATCTGCAACCAGGAACACGTGGCACTGGCGCTGCGCTCAGGCGCGTGTGCGATATCCAGCAGCGATGCGGAGCTGTGGAGCCGGGCTTCTTGATATCACGCAGCCCATTCTCTGCGTCAAAGAAATAAAAAAGAGGAGCTGCCTGCGCGCATCGGTATTGGGTTTTCAAGCGTTTTATCCATCAAAGCCCATTCTGCTCTGCGCAAGCAGCTATGCTTCACCAAGTCTTCGGTTTGCTGGCTGGCTCAGAAGCCTTCATTTGCACCCAGATAGCGCCACTGCCCCACCGGCAGATTGCCCAGTGCCACCTTGCCGATGCGAATGCGCTTGAGGCCCACCACATGCAGGCCCACCGCTTCGCACATGCGGCGAATCTGGCGCTTCTTGCCTTCGCGCAGCACAAAGCGCAGCTGCTCCGGGTTTTGCCAATCCACCTCGGCGGGCAGCAGTGCCTGACCGTCCAGCGACAGGCCATGGCGCAGCAGCGCCAGCTTGTCTTCGGGGAAATGGCGCTCCACGTCCTTCTCCACCGCGCCGTACACCACACGCACCAGGTATTCCTTGTCCACCTCGGAGTCTTCGCCAATGATGTGCTTGGCGATGCGGCCGTCCTGTGTCAGCACCAGCAGGCCGATCGAGTCGATGTCGAGCCGACCGCAAGGCGCAAGCCCCTTGAGCTGGCTGAAGTTGAAACGGGTCTTGCTGCGGTCCTCGCGCCAGTGGTTGGGCGGGTTGATCAGCACCACAGCAGGCTCGTGGCCATCTTCGGCCTGCCCGCTGACATAGCCCATGGGTTTGTTGAGCAGGATCGTGACCTGCTGGGCCTGCTGCTCCTGTGCGGCACGCTGAATTTCGATTTTGTCGGTCAGGTTCACCAACTGGCCCATCGTGGCGACCTCGCCATTGACCAGCACCCAACCATTCTCGATCCAGGCATCGCCCTCGCGGCGCGAACACATGCCCAGATCAGACAGGCGCTTGTTCACACGCACCTGGCCTTCAGCCTTGAGCTGCACGTTCTGCGCCTGGGCGGCCGCCGTCTGCATGGTGCGTGGCGTAGCATCTGCCCGCCACACATTCGCCTTGGGTTCGCTGCGGGCAGGCGGTGCAGGACGAAAACCATCACGTGAACGTTCATAGCCCCACGGCTTTCCTGCCGCGTTGCGGGCCCCACGCGCACCCTCGTCCCCTGCGAACCGGCCTGGCGCGCCGCTGCGGCGCGCGCCTCCACCTGCACCGGCATTGCTGCGCGGTGATCCGCTTGCGCCGCGCGCGGCGGGAGCGGACGCAGGCTTGCTGCTGAGCGTCAGTTTTTTACGGCCGTCCCCCTCGGGCGAGGAAGATGCGGGCGATGGGGATGGGGCAGGAGCATTTGGCATAGCCCTGTATTGTCGCGCGAATCCCATGCCTGGCTGCCCCGCACGGCCTTGTGATCCGCCTGTCGGTGCCTGACGGGCTTACATTTTCCCGGGGTTCTTACGGAAATCGAGTCCCACGCCCCGTATTGCATCCCCATGCCAGTTCCAGCCTACGGCAAGAGGTTTGCAAAGCAGCATGAACACAGGCTTTTCACCGCGATGCGCAAATGCAAGCAGGTATGACGGATGCAACAGCACTGTTTCTGGCCGCTCCATAGCGGCGTAGCATGAAACCTCGTTTGAAAAGTATTGGAGAAACACCATGAAATGGCTTTCCCTGTGTGCGGTACTGGCCTGTGCAGCGGCTGTCAGCGGCTGCGACCGAGGCCCTTCATCCGTCCCCACTCCGCGCGCCACACCCGGCACCATGCCCGCACCCGCCACAGCGGCCCCTGGCACTCCGAGTACGGGCCCAGGCTCCGCACCCGGCGCTCCGGAAAGCAAACCTTGAACAAGGGCCCGCTGCTGCTCAAGCGCGCTCGGGGTTGACGAACCAGCCCTTGCCACGCAGGGCCTGCAGATTGAGCACACGCAGGCCGCCGTATTCAATGCGAATAGCGCCTTGCTCCTGCAGGGCCGCCAGTGCCTCGTTCACGCGCTGGCGAGACAGCCCCACCAGATAGGCCAGTTCCTGCTGGGTGATGCGCAGCACATCGCTCACGCCGGGGTAGAGCACCGGATTGAACAGGGCCGCCAGGGTGCGCGCCACGCGCTCCTCGGGCCGGTTGAGGCGGTCGATCTCGCGTGCCGAGATGAACTGCGCCAGCCGTTCATTGAGCTGGTGCATCATGAAACGGTTGAATCCCAATGAATGATCGAGCAGCCAATGGAAGGTATCGACCGGAATACCGCCAATCGTGCTTTTGCGCAGGGCCTGGATGTCGTAGCGATAGGGTTCTCGCTTGAGCGCCGTACCTTCGCCAAACCAGCCACTGCGGGGCATTCCCGCGAAAGTCATGGTGCGGCCTTCGCTGTCCTCGGCACTCATCTTGAGCAGGCCTTCGATCACACCAAACCAGAAAGTGACCGGGCGCCCGACCCGGCACACATATTCACCAGGCTCTGCTTCCGTCACCACCAGTTGCCGCACGGCATGGTCACGCTCCGCAGGCTGCAGAACGCGCAACCAGGGGATGCCCGCCAGTTCATCCGGGGTGGGTGCACGCCGGCGTTGGTACAGGGATGCGGTGACAGTCATAGGGCGCAAGATTGCCGCAGAGCCTGTCGCATTCCTATAGGGAACGCACTAGTGTGCGAGGCTGGTTTGTCGCTTGCGCGCCAGCTACACTGAGGCCCAGCTTTTGATTGCATTGGAAACACCATGACCGATTTGAACACCGCCTTTGAAGCCGCCAAGGACAACGCGATGAACCTCAGCGAGCGCCCGGACAACCAGACCCTGCTCAAGCTCTATGGCCTCTACAAGCAAGGCGCCGTGGGCGACAACAACGAACCCAAGCCCGGCTTCACCGACTTTGTCGCATCTGCCAAATGGAATGCCTGGAACCAGCTCAAAGGCGTGGCGCAGGACGATGCCAAGCAGCAGTACATCGACCTGGTGAAATCGCTGGAATAACCACCAAGCCAGCCCACCCAACAACGGCCCCAGGGCCGTTTTTTATTGCCCCTGTATCGACCGTGCCGGTCAGGCATTGACCTCCAAACATGGGCACCCTGCAGTCTGGCTCGCGGGGTCGGATTTGCTTCTGCGTTACATCAAGATGGCGCAAGCTATCCGTCTTTTCTTCCGTTACCACAACCTGCTCCTCATCACAGGTAAACACCGAGAGTGCTTTCCCTAGGATTGTCGTCATAAAGACAAAATAACGTCAAAGCTGCTTCTACATTCCGTTTCAACAACGACGTGTGCTTTCAAAGCATGCGATCCATAAAAACGGTTCAGGAGACGGCACATGTCCACTACCTTTCCCAAGCTCTTGCTGCAGCATGCCGCCAGCCGGCCGCACGACGCTGCGTTGCGCGAGAAGGAATACGGCATCTGGCAAAGCTATGACTGGGCGCATCTGGCGACCCTGGTCTCGCACATCGCGGCAGGCTTGTCGCAAGCGGGCCTCGCGCGTGGCGAGCATCTGGTACTGATCGGTGCCAACCGCCCTCGCCTCTATGCCACCATGCTGGCTGCGCAGTCGCTGGGCGCGATTCCCGTGCCGCTGTACCAGGACGCCGTTGCTGCGGAATGCGTGTTCCCCCTGAACAACGCCGAAGTGCGCTTTTGCCTCGTAGAAGACCAGGAGCAGGTGGACAAGCTGCTGGAGCTGCGCGAGCAGTGCCCGCTGATCAGCCACATCTTCTACGACGATCCGCGCGGTCTGCGCAACTATTCGGAGCCGGGCCTCGCATCGCTCGACAGCCTGATCGCCACTGGCAAGGCGTATGTCGACAGCCACCCCCAGTGGTTTGAGGGACAGGTGCACGCTACACAAAACGAGGACGTTGCCGCAATGTTCTTCACCTCGGGCACCACTGGCAACCCCAAGGGCGTGGTGCACACCCACAGTTCGCTGCTGGAGAGCGCCTCTGCAGGCGCCGAATTCGAGAATCTGACCAGCAAGGAGGAAGTGCTGGCCTACCTGCCCCCCGCCTGGATCGGCCAGAACATCTTCAGCTATGCGCAATGGCTGGCCTGTGGTTACGTGGTGAACTGCCCTGAATCGAGCAGCACCGTCAATATCGACCTGAAGGAGGTCGGCCCCACCTATTACTTTGCGCCGCCGCGCATTTTTGAAGGCATTCTGACCAGCGTGATGATCCGCATGGAAGATGCCGGCCTCATCAAGCGCAAGATGTTTCACCACTTCATGGAAGTGGCTAAACGGGTGGGCCCAGCCCTGCGTGATGGCCAGCCCGTGAGCCTGGCGGACAAGATCAGCTACCGGTTGGGCGATTGGATGGTGTTTGGCCCACTGCGCAACAACATGGGCTTCAGCCGCGTGCGCGTTGCCTATACCGCTGGCGAGGCGATCGGGCCTGACCTGTTCACCTTCTTCCGCTCCATCGGCATCAACCTCAAGCAACTGTATGGGTCGACCGAAACTGCCGTGTTTGTCTGTATCCAGCCAGACAACCAGGTGTTTGCCGACACGGTGGGTAATCCGATCCGCGGTGTCGAAATCAGGATGGCCGACAACGGCGAAATCCTGGTCAAATCCAAAGGGCTGCTCAAGGAATACTATAAGAACCCCAAGGCCACGGCCGAGGTGCTGAGCGAAGACGGCTGGTACCACACCAGTGACGCAGGCTTCATGGACAAGAGCGGCCAGCTCAAGATCATCGACCGGGTCAAGGACGTGGGCCGCTTGAAAGGCGGCGCCAACGACGGCGCGATGTTCGCACCCAAGTATGTCGAGAACAAGCTCAAGTTCTTCCCTTTCATCAAGGAAGCGGTGGCACTGGGGGACGGCCGCGAAAAAGTCTGCGCGATGATCAACATCGACTTCGAGGCCGTGGGCAACTGGGCCGAGCGCCAGAACCTGCCCTACGCGGGCTACACCGACCTGGCGCAAAAGCCCCAGGTTTATGCACTCATCAAGGATTGCGTGGAGAAGGTCAACGCCGATCTGGCAACCGATGCCATGCTCGCTGGCAGCCAGGTCACGCGCTTTCTGGTACTGCACAAGGAGCTTGATGCCGACGATGGCGAGTTGACCCGCACCAACAAGGTGCGCCGCGGCTTCATCGCCGACAAATACGGCGTGCTGGTCGATGCGCTGTATGCCGGCCGTGCGGAACAGTTCATCGAAACCCAGGTGAAGTTCGAAGACGGCCGCACCGGCAGCGTGAGCGCCACCTTGAAGATCGACGACAGCAAGACCTTCACGCCCGTGAAGTCTGTCGCCTGAAGCCCTTGCCGAGAGAAAGCCACCCATGAGCAAAAAAATCGGTGACGTCATTTTGGACATCCAGAACATCAGCCTGCGATTTGGCGGTGTGAAGGCGCTGACGGACATCTCCTTCAACGTCAAAGAGCATGAAATCCGCTCGATCATCGGCCCCAACGGTGCCGGCAAGAGCTCCATGCTCAATTGCATCAACGGCGTCTACACGCCATCGGAAGGTTCGATCACCTTCCGTGGCCAGACCTTTGCGCACATGAACAGCCGCCAGGTGGCAGAGATGGGCGTGGCCCGTACCTTCCAGAATCTGGCGCTGTTCAAGGGCATGAGCGTGATCGACAACATCATGACCGGCCGCAACCTCAAGGTCAAAAGCAACATCCTGATGCAGGCCTTGCGCATCGGCCCTGCGCAGCGCGAGGAAATGCAGCAGCGCGAGTTTGTCGAGCACATCATCGATTTCCTGGAGATTCAGGCGTACCGCAAGACACCCGTGGGCCAACTGCCTTATGGACTGCAAAAGCGTGTGGACCTGGGCCGCGCACTGGCCATGGAACCACAGGTGCTGCTGCTGGACGAGCCGATGGCAGGCATGAACGTTGAAGAAAAGCAGGACATGTGCCGCTTCATCCTGGATGTGAACGACGAGTTCGGCACCACCATCGTGCTGATCGAGCACGACATGGGCGTGGTGATGGACATCTCGGACCGCGTGGTGGTGCTGGACTACGGCAAGAAGATCGGCGACGGCGTACCCGATGAAGTGCGCGCCAATGAAGACGTGATTCGCGCCTACCTCGGCGCTGGCCACTAAGCACAGGTTCCAGGAGCGAAGCATGGCATTTTTTCTCGAAACTCTGTTTGGCGGCCTGATGGTGGGCATGCTCTATGCGCTGATTGCGCTGGGCTTTGTGCTGATCTTCAAGGCATCGGGCGTCTTCAATTTCGCCATGGGAGCCATGGTGCTGTTTGCAGCCCTGGCCATGGCACGTTTTTCCGAATGGATTCCCAAATGGCTGGGCATGGAGCCGGGCGTCATCAGCATCACCCTGGCGCTGGCAGTCGCCATGGCCATCATGGTGGGCGTGGCCTGGCTGATCGAGCGCTTTGCGCTGCGCTACCTCGTCAACCAGGAGCCCATTGCCCTGCTGATGGCAACCCTGGGCATCGCCTACTTCCTGGACGGTCTGGGGCCGCTGATTTTCGGTTCGGCCGTGTACAGCATCAACGTGGGCATGCCCAAGGATCCGATGTTCGTGCTGGAGAACATCTTCCAGGGCGGCGTGCTCATCAGCCAGGAAGACCTGTATGCCGCAGCCATTGCCGCCGTGCTGGTGGTTGCCTTGAGCATCTTTTTCCAGAAAACCAAGACTGGGCGCGCACTGCGCGCCGTGGCTGACGACCACCAGGCCGCGCAATCCATCGGCATTCCGCTCTCGCGCATCTGGGTGATCGTCTGGTCGGTCGCAGGCTGTGTGGCTCTGGTGGTGGGCATCATCTGGGGCAGCAAGCTGGGTGTGCAGTACTCGCTGTCGCTGGTGGCACTCAAGGCCCTGCCGGTGGTGATTCTGGGCGGCCTCACATCAGTGCCGGGCGCGATTGTCGGCGGCCTGATCATCGGCATTGGCGAAAAGCTCTCCGAGGTCTATCTGGGCCCCATGGTGGGCGGCGGCATCGAAACCTGGTTTGCCTATGGCCTGGCGCTGTGTTTCCTGCTGTTCCGTCCTCAAGGTCTCTTCGGGGACAAAATCATCGACCGCGTGTAACTGGAGACCTGACCTATGTTTTATCGTGAAAATGGCCAGTTCAAGACCAGCTACGCGGCCGATCAGCAGATCTTCCCTGTTCTTCAGGACAAGTGGGCCATCATTGCCATCCTGCTGGTGGCCTTTCTGGTGGTTCCTTTCACCTTCAGCAACTACACCTTCCAGGCGGTGCTGATTCCCTTCCTGATCATGTCGCTGGGCGCCATCGGCCTCAACATCCTGGTGGGCTACTGCGGCCAGATCTCGCTGGGAACGGGCGCCTTCATGGCCGCCGGAGCCTATGCTGCCTACAACTTCCATGTGCGCTTCGAAGGCATGCCGCTCATTCTGTCGCTGATCGGCGGAGGCCTTGTCGCCATGTTGATCGGCGTGTTGTTCGGCCTGCCCAGCCTGCGCATCCGTGGCCTCTATCTGGCGGTGGCCACGCTGGCAGCGCAGTTCTTTGTCGATTGGCTCACCAGCCGTGCAGCCTGGGTCACCAACAACTCTTCTTCAGGCTCGGTGAGCGCCGGCAAGCTGTCGGTGTTTGGCATGGCCATCGAGACGCCGGTGCAGAAATACCTGTTCTGCCTCGCCATCCTGTGCGTGCTGGGCCTGCTGGCCAAGAACCTGGTGCGCAGTGCCGTAGGCCGCGAGTGGATGGCCATGCGCGATATGGACGTGGCCGCCAGTGTGATCGGCATTCGCCCCATGTACGCCAAGCTCTCGGCCTTTGCCGTCAGCTCTTTCATCGTGGGCGTGGCGGGCGCGCTGTGGGGCTTTGTGCATCTGGGTGCATGGGAGCCTGCGGCGTTCAGCCTGGATCGCTCGTTCCAGTTGCTGTTCATGATCATCATCGGCGGCCTGGGCTCCATCGTGGGCAGCATCTTCGGCGCGGCTTTCTTTGTGCTGCTGCCTATCTTCCTCACCCAGGCGCCGCACTGGCTCGGTCTGCCGATTTCCACCGCCACCGCCACCTATCTGGAGCACATGGTGTTTGGCGCGCTGATCGTGTTTTTCCTGATTGTCGAGCCGCACGGATTGGCCAAGCTATGGGCCACGGCCCGCCAGAAGCTGCGTCTGTGGCCTTTCCCCCATTGATCCGTTTTCAGCAGAGCAACGCAGAGTGTTCGTGAGAGGGGTAATCAGTCCCCAACAACCCAAAGGAGATAGAACCATGTCTTTCAAGAAAGCTGTTATCGCCGCTGCCACCGCAGCGCTGGGTATGGGCGCACTGATTGCAGCCCCTGCCGCACAGGCCCAGGAGCAGTTTGTGCCGCTTCTGGTGTACCGCACCGGTCAGTTTGCGCCTCTGGGCATTCCATGGGGCGACGGCAAGCAGGATTACCTCAAGCTCGTCAATGCCAAGGGCGGCATCAACGGCGTGAAGATTGCCTTTGAGGAATGCGAGACCGCCTACGACACGGCCAAGGGCGTGGAGTGCTATGAGCGCTTCAAGACCAAGGCAGGTGTCTCCAGCTTCGACACGCAATCGACCGGCATCACCTTCGCCGTGAGCGCCAAGGCCCCTGGTGACAAGATGCCCGTCGTCACCCCAGGCTACGGCCTGTCGCAGTCTGCCGATGGCCGCGCCTTTGAATGGAACTTCCCGCTGCTGGGCAACTACTGGACTGCTGCCGACTCGATGATTCAGGACATCCTGAAGAAGGAAAAAGGCAATCTCAAGGGCAAGAAGATCGCACTGGTCTACCACGATTCGCCTTACGGCAAGGAGCCCATCCCCCTGCTGCAGAAGCGCGCAGCCAAAGACGGCTTCGAGCTGATGCTGCTGCCGGTGACCGCCCCGGGCGTGGAGCAGAAATCGACCTGGCTGCAGATCCGTCAGAATCGCCCCGACTACGTGCTGCTGTGGTCTGCAGGCGTAATGACGCCTACGGCCGTGCGTGAAGCCCAGGCCACCGGCTACCCCCGCGAGAAGATGTACGCCATCTGGTGGGCAGGCTCCGACCATGACGTGAAGGACATCGGCGCTGGCGCCAAGGGCTACAACACCGTCACCATCCACAACACTGCCGAGCGCGACAAGGTGCACGACGAGGTCAAGGCCATGCTGTATGACAAGGGCCAGGGCACCGCATCGGACGCCAAGGAGCTGGGCCAGTTGGCGCACACCCGCGGCATGATGATTGCCATGCTGCAGGTGGAAGCCATCCGCGCTGCGCAAGAGAAATTCGGCAAGGGCAAGGTGATGACCAGCGAGCAGGTGCGTTGGGGGCTGGAAAACCTGAACCTCACGCAGGAACGCCTCAATGAACTGGGCTTCGGCAAGATCCTGCGTCCGTTCAAGACCAGCTGCGAAAACCACCTGGGCGCCGACTGGTCGCGCATTGCACAGTGGGACGGAGCCAAGTTCACCGCAGTCTCCGACTGGTACCAGGCTGACAAGAGCCTGATTGACCCGCTGGTCAAGGAGTATGGCGAGAAGTACGCCAAGGAAAAGAACCTGCCGATTCGCAGCTGCAACTAATCCGCAGAACCATAGCTGTTCGCGCTTGCCTGGCAATATCTTCAAATGGATTTCATATTGAAATTATTGTCTGGTAAGCGCAGACAGCTTCACTTTCAATAGCATACGGTGAGGCCATGAGCACATCCAATCCCGCATCTACCGCAGCGCCGCTGCTCGTGGTCAACGGCATCGAGGTCATCTACAACCATGTGATCCTGGTGCTCAAGGGCGTGTCGCTTTCCGTACCGCAAGGCGGTATCGTTGCCATTCTGGGCGGCAACGGCGCGGGCAAGACCACGACGCTGCGCGCCATCTCCAACCTGCTCAAGGGCGAGCGTGGCGAAGTCACCAAAGGCAGCATCGAGCTGGAAGGCGAACGCATCGAAAACCTCTCGCCGTCCGACCTCGTCAAACGCGGTGTGGTGCAGGTGATGGAGGGCCGTCACTGTTTTGCGCATCTGACCATTGAAGAAAACCTGCTGACCGGCGCCTACACACGCACCAGCAAGGGCGAAGTCGCCGCCAATCTGGACAAGGTCTACAACTATTTTCCGCGCCTCAAGACCCGGCGCACCAGCCAGGCGGCCTATACATCTGGGGGCGAGCAGCAGATGTGCGCCATTGGCCGCGCCATCATGAGCAATCCGCGCATGGTGCTGCTCGATGAGCCATCGATGGGCCTGGCGCCGCAGATCGTCGAAGAAGTCTTCAACATCGTGCAGGACCTGAACCAGAAGGAAAAAGTCACCTTCGTCCTTGCCGAGCAGAACACCAACATGGCGCTGAAGTACGCAGACTACGGCTACATCATGGAAAGCGGCCGCATCATGATGGACGGCGCAGCAAACGACCTGGCCAATAACGAAGACGTGAAGGAGTTCTACCTGGGCATGGGTGGCGGAGAACGCAAGAGCTTCAAGGACGTCAAAAGCTACAAGCGCCGCAAGCGGTGGTTGGCATGAAGCACTCCCTGAGTCGCTACGCGCCTTCCCCCTCTCTCTACGCGCTTCGCGCTATGGGAGGGGGACGACACCCTCGGAGCGGGGCGGCCCTTCCTCGGTGTCTCGCATATCGGGATGCGCCAGTTTTATAGGCCACGCCCTCCACCTTCATTCACAGGATTAGCCATGAGTGCCTTCTACGACGCGCTGGAGACGCGCACACCCCATGAACGCGAAGCTGCACTGCTTGCCGCGCTGCCGCGCCAGATCGCACATGCACAGCAGCATTCCAGTGCGTTTGCCACTATCTTGCAAGGTGTGGATGCAGCGAGCATCACCAGCCGTGCGGCACTGGCACGCCTGCCTGTCACACGCAAGCACGAGCTGCTGGAGCGCCAGAAGGCCGAGCGCTCCCGCCATGCGTTTGGGGGCTTCAACGCCATCGGCTTTGGCAAGGCCATGCCGCGCATGTTTGCCAGCCCCGGCCCGATTTACGAGCCCGAAGGCAATCGCCCTGACTATTGGCGCATGGCGCGCGCCATCTACGCTGCCGGCTTTCGCGCGGGCGAGTTGGCGCACAACAGCTTCAGCTATCACTTCGTACCTGCGGGCTCCATGATGGAGTCGGGTGCGCAGGCGCTGGGCGCCACGGTGTTCCCGGCAGGTACAGGCCAGACCGAGCAGCAGGTGCAAGCCATGCTGGACCTCCAGCCCCATGGCTACATCGGTACGCCCAGCTTCCTCAAGATCATCCTGGAAAAGGCGCAATCCCAGGACCAGAAGATTGCATCGCTGACCAAGGCTCTCGTCTCCGGTGAAGCGTGCCCTCCATCGCTGCGCGACTGGTTTGCCAGCCAGGGCGTGGCTGCGTACCAGTGCTATGCCACGGCCGACCTGGGGCTGATTGCCTATGAAACCAGTGCCCGCGAAGGACTGGTGCTGGACGAAGGCGTGATTGTCGAAATCGTGCGCCCCGGCACTGGTGACCCGGTGCCCGAAGGCGAAGTGGGAGAGCTGGTGGTCACCACCTTGAATCCCGACTATCCACTGATCCGCTTTGGCACAGGCGACCTGTCGGCGGTGCTGCCCGGCAACTGCCCTACGGGACGCACCAATACCCGCATCAAGGGCTGGATGGGCCGCGCCGACCAGACGACCAAGGTGCGGGGCATGTTTGTGCATCCCGGCCAGGTGGCGGAGATCGTGAAACGCTTTCCCCAGGTGGAAAAAGCCCGCCTTGTAGTGACCGGTGCCATGGCAAGCGACCAGATGAGCCTGCAGGTGGAAACACGCGAATTGGGCGTTGGCCTGGCCGAGCAGATTGCAGATGCCGTACGCGAAGTCACCAAACTGCGCGCCGAAGTCGCACTGTTGCGCCCGGGTGAATTGCCCAATGACGGCAAGGTGATCGAGGACGCACGCAGCTACGACTGATCGGGCGCATGGTGCAAATGCCATCGCATTTTGCACACCGCAATCGTCGACGCGCTCTTACATATTGCAGCCTTGGCGCTGTGGTAAAAACCATGTATGCGGCTGTGGCCTCCCTATGGGAGGCGCAAGCCGCATTTTTATGTGTTGGCCGCCGGTGCGGTGCCCCTCATAGCAAAGGAGAGACAACCTATGACGACTGAACACTCCCACAACTATCCGGAAAATTTCAAGGCCCGCGTGGTGGGCAAGGTCGAGCATCGCATTGGCGATGGTCAACTGGAAACGATCCCTGAAAACCTCGATGTCGACGTGGCCACGGCCATTGCCAGCTTTGTCCTGTCCTGGGAATCCGAGGGCCAGCCGGTGATCGTTTCCCTGTCCAAGCCCGAGTTCGAATATCACGTCGACAATGGCAATATTCTGGTGAAGTAGAAAGCACCGCAGAGGACGTAAAAATCCCGTGGAAGGCGTCCCGTTCATCACAGTGAGCGGGACGCCTTTTTCATGCCTCCGGCCAAGACGCAGGCACTACACCAACGATGTCGTGATCTGCACACCGCCTTCCAACAGCTTGTGCACCGGGCAGGCATTGGCGATTTGCAGCAGCCGCTTGCGTTGCTCGTCATCCAACTCGCCAGCAACCCGGATCGTGCGCTCGATGGCATTGCCCGCTCCGGCCCCTGCAGGGCTGAGTTGCAGATCCACTTCAACGTGCTGCAAGGGCCACTGCTTGCGCTGCGCATACATCTGCAAGGTGATGGTCGTGCAGGCCCCCAGCGCGGACAGCAGGAGTTGAGACGGGGTAGGCGCTGTCTCCCCGCCTCCAAGGCTTGCAGGCTCATCTGCATACCAGAGATGGCCCTGGGGGTTGCCGAGTGTGACGCGGTACGGTGTATCGGTGCTATGGGCTTGTGCACTATGGGTCATGGGAAAGGTCTTCCAGGTGAATCCGTTTGCAATGAATGGCCGCTCATGCACGGCAAACCATTTGTAGCCGAAAACGAAGACCTCAGGGAGATACCAGAAAAACACGCCGGTGCTCTGCAACCTTTGGCCTTTGCAGCGCAGCGGTCCGCCCCATCAGATCCGCAGAAAGGCCAAGCCACACGGCACAGGCAGCGCTGCACCCTACACTACTTCGAAGATTCACGCCGCGATCAGCACCAGAGGCGCGGAGCGCCATGCATTGCATGGTTCCACAACGCCCAGCCGCTCATGCCCACCAAGGCAATACCGGCCAGGCGGGCGCCAAGCTCCTGTCGCCAGGCGTTCAAGCCGCCCTGCATGCGGCGCAACAGCCAGGGAGCGGCCAGCAGCCACAGGGTGCTGCCCAGGCCAAACAGCACCATCGCCAAAGCACCGTCGAGCACGCGGCCCGTGAGTGCTGCAATGGCAGCAGCTGAATAAAGTAATCCACAGGGCAGGCCTGCCCATGCCAGGCCCGCCAAACCCAAGCGGCTCGGTGATTGCAACCACCGCTGTATGCGTGCGCCGAGCGGATGGAGCCTGCGTACTACCCAGTCCGGCGGGCGGGCGCCCCACAATAGCAGGCCAAACCCTGCAAAAAGCACAACGAGCTGAAACAGCGCCCACAGCGGGCGCAATGCCTGTGACCACGCCACGAACTGCGCGAGCCCGCCAACCGCGCCTCCAGCCAGCGCGCCCAGGGCAGCGTAGCTCATCAGGCGACCTCCGTGCAGGACCAGAAGCCGTGGAAGGGATGGCCCGGCAAGCTGTGCAGCCCCCTCATGCACCAGAAGTCTGGAGGTCACTGAGTCTGCGTCCTGCCTGGGCAATGTGTTCGCACACGCCAGTCGCGCACATGGCGCGCCGCACATGGCAACGCAGTGGAAGCCACCGGTCAGCCCCAACGCTAGGCAGGTTGTCATTACGCCAATCAGCATCGATCGTCTGCATTGGCATCTGGCTGGCCTGCGCCGGGGTCAACCGTGCCATGTTGGTTCACCTCGGAGGACGACAGCGATAGCAGCATGGTGAGTGCGGTAGCCACCCCCATCAGCCCCCAGAACACCAGAAAGGCAATGCTATAGATGCCCATGCGGGAGAGCGGAAGCGGCGCTCCAGCCCATTTCAGGTCTTCCGGATCGACCAAGGCAAACACCAGCATTTCCTGTATGCCAGCCAGCAGAAACGCCGGCCATGCGATCCACATCCAGCGCAGAGGCCAGCTTCTGGCCGATTTGCCTTCAGTCATGGCGCTTTTCGCTGGTTGGAGCGGCGTTTGTAGGTGGTGCAGGGCTCACCGCATGATTGCGGCCTTGTATTGCAGGCGCCAGCGATTTTTCAGAATGCTGCATCAGTTGCTGGTTGATGCGCAGGCCATTTTGGTAATAGTTGGAGTCGATGACAGGATCCTGCCCGTGCACTGCAATCCAGCCGGTAACCACGCCCGCAGCCACCACGCTGGCCGGACCGGCAATGAGCAGCCAGACGTGCCCGAACCGCCACCAGGGGGCGCAGGGTACCTGCTCGGACGGGTGCAGCGTGGATTTGGCAGTCATGGCAAGGCTCCTGTGTGTGGTCTAGAAGTGAAGAAAACGGCACTCATCGCGGCACCAGAAACACCGACTTTTCGCTCACGGACTCAGATGCAGCGCCGTCCTCGGCCCGCACCTCGAATTGAAAAGCATGTGATCCCGCAGGCAAGCTGTCATAAGGAATTTGCAATCGCACCGCAACCCAGCGCGCCTGTGCCGGTGCCACTTGCGTGGTGGATTCAGAAACCACCTCCAGCCCTGTCAATCCACTGGCGCTGATACGGTAGGTACGGGTTGCCTCGGTAGCATTCATGATCTGCAAGCGGTAAACGTTTTCCAGCTTGCCGCCCGGGGCCAGACGCGCCAGCGCAGCACGGTCACGCACCACGTCCACCTTGAGCGGGGTGCGCAGGTACAGGCTGGACACCATGGCTACCGTCAATGCGGCCAGAATGCCCGCATAAATCAGAACGCGCGGACGCAGTACGCGGCGCAGCATCTGCGCTTTGCTCCAGCCACCGGCCATGGCATTCTGGGTGGCAAAGCGGATCAGTCCACGCGAATAGCCCACCTTGTCCATGACGTTATTGCAGGCGTCCACGCACAGGCCGCATCCAATGCACTCGTACTGCAGGCCATTTCGGATGTCGATGCCTGTGGGACACACCTGCACGCACAGCTTGCAATCGATACAGTCTCCCAGGCCCTGGCCACGGTGGTCCACTTTCTTCGAACGCGGGCCGCGCGGCTCGCCGCGCATGCCGTCATAGCTGACGATGAGTGTGTCCTTGTCGAACATGGCGCTCTGAAAACGGGCATAGGGACACATGTACTTGCAGACCTGTTCTCGCATATAGCCAGCATTGCCGTAGGTGGCAAAGCCATAGAACAATACCCAGAAAATCTGCCAGGAGCCCTGCAGTGCTGCCAGTTCAACCGCCAATGCCCGGATGGGCACGAAGTACCCGACAAAAGTAAAGCCGGTCCACGCTGCAACGGCAAGCCACAACAGCTGCTTGAGTGTTTTCTTGCCCAGCTTCTCGAAAGTCCAGCGGCCCTGGTCCAAGCGCAGGCGCGCACTGCGGTCGCCCTCAACCTTCTTCTCGATCCAGAGGAACAGCTCGGTGTAGACGGTCTGCGGGCAGGTAAATCCACACCACATGCGCCCTGCTACTGCCGTAAACAGGAAAAGCGATAGTGCGCTGATGACCAGCAATGCCGTCAGGTAGATGAAATCCTGTGGGTACAGGACCAGGCCAAACAGATAGAAACGCCGCGCCCCCAGATCAAACAGCACCATGGGCCGGTCACCCCAGGCCAGCCAGGGCAAGCCGTAGAACACCAGTTGCGTGAGCCACACCATGGCCCAGCGCCAGCGTGAGAGCGCGCCAGTGATAGAGCGTGGGTATATTTTCTGCTGCGCGGCATACAGTGCGTCCACTGTTTCTGCGGGTGCAGGAACGATAGGAATGGCGCCGTATGCATCCGTGCGCGTTTTAGGAGAAGGCGGCGGCGAATTCATACAAACTGCAGGCTCAGTGGCGGTATCACCACCAGAGCCCTCTGACGAGAGAAGGGCCGCAGATGGCTTGGCCCAGGCCACCATCGGCACAACCGCGAGATGGCGTTGAACATTACGGAAACGAGTGGGTGCTTTACTTGGTGGCGACTCCCTGGTTCGACAAGCTCCATACATAAGCCGTCAGCACCTTGATCTGCTGCTCGGTCAACTTGCCTTCTTGTGCAGGCATCTGGTTGGTACGTCCGTTGTTGACGATGGATACGATGGCCTGCTCTCCCCAGCCATGCAACCATATCTGATCCGTCAGGTTGGGGGCGCCGACAGCCTGGTTGCCTTTTCCATCCACACCATGGCAAGCAGCACAGGCTGTGAACTTGGACTTGCCAAGGCTGGCCCGCAAGGAATCGTGCGGGCTGTTGGACAAGCTCATCACATAGTGCGCCAGATTGCGCACATCGTCGGCCGATCCCACGGCAGCCGCCATCGGAGGCATGCTGCCATTGCGGCCTTTGTGGATGGTCTCCGAAATCTGCTCCGGTGCGCCGCCATAGAGCCAGTCGCTGTCCGCCAGGTTGGGGAAGCCTTTGCTGCCGCGCGCATCCGAGCCATGGCATTGGGCACAGTTGTTCATGAACAGGCGCTCACCAATACCCAGGGCCGCCCCGTCCTGGGCCAGTGCCTGCGTACTCATGCCGTCAAACCGCGCATAAACCGGCGCCAGTTCCTTGCTCGCCTGCCGCACCTCATTCTGGTAACTCTGGGCCGAACTCCATTTCTTTTCTCCGGCGTAGCTGCCCAGGCCCGGATAGAGCACCAAATATGCAAGTGCGAACACAATAGTGATGACGAACAGCCCCATCCACCACAGCGGCATGGGATTGTTGGCTTCAGTCAAATCTTCATCCCACACATGCCCGGTTGTGCTGTCCTCGCCTTTGGACACCACCTTCTTTCGGGCTGTCAGAAAAAGCAGAAGCAGGCACGCAAAAATACTGAGTAGCGTGATGGCCGCTACATACCCTGACCAGAAATTGCTCGTGAAATCGCTCATTTTTGTCCCCGCTCAACTTGTGATGGCAGGGCCTCATCATCGAAAGGCAGCATGGCGTCTTCGTCGAAGCGGAGGCGGTTGCTTCTGCTGTATGCCCAGCGTGCAATGCCGACAAAGCAGGCAAACGAGGCCAGGGTAAAGAAGATTCGTAAGTCGTTGATGTCCATTGGAAGCTCCATTACTTCAGTGCTCGGCCCATCACCTGCAGATAGGCCACCAGCGCGTCCATCTCGGTCTTGCCTTTGAGCTCATTGGAAGCCACAGTGATCTCGTCGTCGGTGTAAGGAACTCCGACCTTGCGTAATGCGCGCATGCGAGGCGCTGCATCGGATGGATCAACGGCTGTTGTTTGCAACCAGGGATATGCCGGCATATTGGATTCAGGCACCACATCGCGCGGATTGTTCAGATGCACGCGATGCCATTCGTCGCTGTATTTGCCACCCACACGGTGCAGATCGGGACCCGTACGCTTGGAGCCCCACTGGAACGGATGGTCGTAGACGAACTCCCCCGCCACCGAGTAGTGGCCGTAGCGCAGCGTTTCAGCCCGGAACGGACGAATCATCTGCGAGTGGCAGTTGTAGCAACCCTCGCGCAGATAGATATCGCGGCCGATCAATTGGGTGGCGGTATAGGGCTTGAGACCGGCGATCGGCTCGGTCGTGGACTTCTGGAAGAACAGCGGAACGATCTCGACCAGGCCTCCAACGGCAACGACCAAGACGATCAAGACGATCATCAGGAAGTTGTTGGTTTCGATACGCTCGTGGCTGAAGCTCTTGCTTGTGGTTTGCTCATTGCTCATGGTGTCGTACCTTGATCAGGCGTGCGCCGGTTGCGGTGCAGGAATGGCGACCCGGATGGAACGCCCGGAGATCACCGTCATCCATACATTCCAGAGCATCAGCAGCATGCCGCTCAGGTACAGGAGGCCTCCCAGCGCACGGATGACATAGAAGGGGTAGGTGGCCTTGACGCTTTCAACGAAGGTATAGGCCAACGTGCCATCGGCATTGACTTCGCGCCACATGATGCCCTGCATCACGCCTGCGATCCACATGGCGGCGATGTAGAGCACGATGCCTACGGTGCTCAGCCAGAAATGCAGTTCAATGGCACGGATGGAGTACATCTTCTCGCGACCGAACAGACGCGGAATCAAGGCATACAGCGAGCCCATGGTGATCAGACCCACCCAGCCCAGCGCGCCGGCATGCACATGGCCCACCGTCCAGTCGGTGTAGTGGCTGAGGGCGTTGACCGTCTTGATGGACATCAGCGGCCCTTCAAAGGTGGCCATGCCATAAAAGGACAGCGAAACAATCAGGAAGCGCAGGATCGGGTCGTCGCGCAGCTTGTGCCAGGCCCCCGACAGGGTCATGATGCCGTTGATCATGCCGCCCCAACTGGGCGCCAGCAGAATCAGCGAGAACACCATGCCAACCGATTGCGCCCAGTCAGGCAGAGCGGTGTAGTGCAGGTGGTGCGGACCGGCCCACATGTAGGTAAAGATCAGGGCCCAGAAGTGCACGATGGACAAGCGGTAGCTGTACACCGGACGGCCTGCCTGCTTGGGAATGAAGTAGTACATCATTCCCAGAAATGCTGCGGTGAGGTAGAAGCCCACGGCATTGTGGCCGTACCACCACTGCACCATGGCGTCCTGTACACCCGCATAAGCCGAGTAGCTCTTCATCCAACCGGAAGGAATGGCTGCACTGTTCACGATATGCAGCAATGCAACGGCAATGATGAAGGCCCCGAAGAACCAGTTGGCCACATAGATGTGGCGCACCTTGCGGATGCCCACCGTTCCGAAGAACACGATCGCGTACGCCACCCAGACGAGGGTGATGAGCACATCGATGGGCCACTCCAGTTCGGCGTATTCCTTGCCCTGCGTGTATCCCAGTGGCAGGCTGATGGCAGCAGCCAGTATGACGGCTTGCCAGCCCCAGAAGGTGAAGCTGGCCAGCCTGGGGCAGAACAGCCGGGTATGCCCGGTACGCTGCACGATGTAGTAGCTGGTGGCAAACAACGCGCAGCCGCCAAAGGCGAAGATCACGGCGTTGGTGTGCAACGGACGCAGGCGCCCATAACTCAGCCACGGAATACCGGCACCGATCTCTGGCCAGGCCAGTTGTGCGGCAATGAACAGCCCTACAGCCATGCCAACAACACCCCAGACCACCGCCATGAAGGCGAATTGGCGCACTACGGTGTCGTCGTAATGGGTGGTGCTGGCTTGTGAAGAAGTCGCAACCATTTTGTCCCTCGTTGACAGGTCGGAAGCTCGGCTTGCCATGGCATCCATGGCCAAGAGGTCTGCCTGTTCGGCACAACAACGGATGAAATCCGGCTTTCCTGACCGATAGTGTTCGCCTTCGTTGCCTCAAGCCCTTTGACTTGCCTCAAGAGTCATGCAGGATGCGTTCAGCTTCCGGCTCCACGCTCTCGAACTGACCACTGTGTACGGCCCACCACAACGCGGCCACAACCAGCAACACCAGCAGCACTGACAGAGGGATGATCAGAAAGAGGATGTCCATTCAATGTCTCCAGGCCGCTCAGGTGCGGCCCATTGCCTGCGTTTCGGGGGTTGCCGCCGTGCCTGAGACGGCGCCTGCCCGTGGCACGCCGGTCGCTGGCCAGCGCAGCAGCCGGGCCGCATTCAATACCACGGCCAGCGAGCTGAGCGCCATGCCCAGCCCTGCCAGCCATGCAGGCATGTGGCCCAGCATGGCCAGCGGCACACAAAGCGCGTTGTAGGCAGCTGCCCATAGCAGGTTCTGGCGGATCACGCGCAGCGTAGCGCGCGCGTGCAGCATGCAGCACGCCACCACACGCAAGTCGCCACCAGGAATCACGATGTCGGATTGCGCCTGCGCCAATGGCAGCGCGTCTCCCATGGCGAACGACACCTGCGCGGCAGCCAGCACCGGCCCATCGTTCAAACCGTCCCCCACCATGGCGATGCGGTGCCCCTTCGATTGCCGGGCCTGGAGCCAGTCCAGCTTTCCTGCAGGCGAGCATTGGCCGTGGGCCACTTCGATGTCCAACTGGTGCGCCAGCGCCTGCACCGCCTCTTCACGATCGCCCGACAGCAGGCAGATATGCAGCCCGGCCTGGCGCAGCGCCTGCAATGCCTGGAAAGCTTCTGGCCTCGGTGATTCGGTCAGGCTGAAGGCGGCCAAAGGCTGCCAAGGCCCCTGGTGGCAGCCGCGCCAGGCCAGAACCAGCCGAGCGCCGGGCGCCTCGTCTTGCGGCAATTCGGTGAATGCAGCCGATCCCAGACGCAGCTCGAACGATTGCCCTGTCGGTGGCATCGCAGCATGGATGGGAAAATTACCCAGCTGGACGACACGTGCCTGCAGGCCGTGGCCCGCAACTTCATGCACCTCGTCCATTCGCCAGCCAGACGCTTCACCCGTATCTGGCTGCACCAGCGCGCGCGCGGCGGGATGATGCGATTGACGGGCCAGCAAGGCAGCCAGCCGAGATACTTCCTTGCCCGGCAACGGGCCCAGGAGGGTGATCTGCTGCAGGCTCAACCGGCCATCGGTGAGCGTGCCGGTCTTGTCGAACACCACGGTATCGACATGGTTCAATTGCTCCAGCGCCTGCAGGCGCCGCACAAGCGCACCGTGGCGCGCCGCCGCACCAGCCGCGCACAGCAATGAGGCAGGCGCAGCCAGCGACAGCGCACACGGGCAGGTGACGATGAGTACCGCCACGGCCACCATCAGCGCCTGCGCAGGGCCCTGTGGCCACCACAACACGGCCGCCAGCACAGCACACAGCAGTACACCCCACAAAAAAGGCCGCGCCACCCGGTCGGCCAATTGCACCATCGCCGGCTTCTGCGTGGCCGCCTGGCGCATCAGGGCCACCATGCCTGCGTATACGGTCTGCTCGCCGAGCCGCACCACTTCGATATCCAGTGGCGCAACCAGGTTGGCGCTGCCGCTCACCACGCTGTCGCCGATTGTCTTGGGCCGAGGCGTGGCCTCGCCGGTGAGCAGCGATTCGTCCGCCTGCGAGTAGCCCCTGCGCACCACGCCATCGGCTGCAAAGATATCGCCGGGCAGCACATGAATCGTGTCTCCCACGCGCAGATCGCTCAGCGCCACGGGCTGCAGCCCACCGTTTTGCTCGACACGCTGGACCGATTGCGGCAGGCGATTCAATGCCGCGTCCAACAAACCCGCGTTGCGGTGGCGCAGACGCTGCTCCAGCAGGCGGCCGGAGAGCAGAAAGAACACGAACATCGTGAACGAGTCGAAGTACACCTCGCTCCCGAAAGGGCCACCCGGGTCCAGCGTGCCCAGCGTGCTGACGCCGAAGGCGATGCCCATGCCCAGGGCCACTGGCAGGTCCATGCCGACCTGATGCCTGCGCAAATCACGCCAGGCTCCCTTGAAAAAGGGCTGACAGGTGAACAACAGCACCGGCAGCGAAATCACCCATGAGGCCCAGCGCAGCAGCGATTCCATGTCTGCGCTCAGGTCCCCGGGTTGCGCCACGTACACCGGCCACGCGTACATCATGACCTGCATCATGCAGAACGCCGCCACCAGCCAGCGCCACAGCAACTGGCGGGCTTCTTGCCTGCGCAGCTCCCGTACCGAGGCATCCATGGCCGGCTGCACGCGGTAGCCCGCCGCCTCGATGGCGGCCATCCAGTGCGAGGGGCGTGTCTGTCCCGCCAACCACACTACCCGCGCGCGCTCGGCAGACGTGCTGACTTCCACCTGCTCCACGCCTGGCACGGTGCGCAGTGCGTCCTCGATGGTCAATGCACAGGCAGCGCAATACATACCGCCGATCACGATGTGTGATTCCCACCGACCGGCAATGTCGTCCAGGCAGCGACCAAAGCGCGGCCATTCCCGGGCATCGTCCAGCAGCAGCGTTCCCAAAACGGGACCGCTCCCCGCTTCGTGAGAGGCGGGATGGGAATCGTCTACGGGCCGTGCATGACTGTCCTGCATGGCAAGAGCTTAGTCAGCTCGCCATACCTGCATCTTGATGCGCATCAAGCGTTGCCGACTGCGCCCGGACATCCAATGCTTTGCGGCAGATGCAACCGATCTGCTTCTTGCAGGCTGGTGGATGGCGTTACCCTCGTCCGCTGCTTTGCATCTCACAAAGCCGGATGCAAAAAAGCCAACATGCGTTGCATGTTGGCTTTCTGATTGCTATCGCTGTCGCCATAGCTGTTACCGTTGCCTTTGCTGCCAGCACCTGTCGCATCAGCGCAGGTGCTGGAGCAGGCAGGTGACTGCCAAGGATTACTTGGCCACTACTCGCACCATTTCGAGGCACTTGTTGGAGTAGCCCCATTCGTTGTCGTACCAGGAGACGACCTTCACAAAGGTCTTATCCAGGGCAATGCCGGCTTCGGCGTCGAACACGGAGGTGCAGGTTTCACCACGGAAGTCGGTGGCCACCACCTTGTCTTCGGTGTAGCCCAGCACGCCCTTGAGCGCGCCTTGCGATTGCGCCTTCATCTCGGCGCAGATTTCTTCGTAGGTGGCTTCGCTGTTCAGCTCCACGGTCAGGTCCACCACAGAGACGTCAGACGTAGGCACGCGGAAGGACATGCCGGTCAGCTTCTTGTTCAGCTCGGGAATCACCACGCCCACTGCCTTGGCAGCGCCAGTGCTCGAAGGAATGATGTTTTCCAGAATGCCACGGCCACCGCGCCAATCCTTGTTCGAAGGGCCGTCCACGGTTTTTTGCGTAGCGGTGGCGGCGTGTACGGTGGTCATCAGGCCGCGCTTGATGCCCCACTTGTCGTTCAGCACCTTGGCCACGGGAGCCAGGCAGTTGGTGGTGCACGATGCGTTGGAGATGATGGCCTCGCCCTTGTAGCTCTTGTCGTTCACGCCGTATACGAACATGGGGGTGTCGTCCTTGGAAGGCGCCGACATGATCACCTTCTTGGCGCCCGCGTCGATGTGCTTCTGCGCGGTTTCCTTGGTGAGGAAGAGGCCCGTGGATTCGATCACCACGTCCGCGCCCACTTCGTTCCACTTCAGAGCGGCAGGATCGCGCTCTTGCGTGAGGCGGATCTTCTTGCCGTTGACGATCAGGGTGTTGCCTTCCACAGAAACTTCACCGTCGAAGCGGCCATGCACGCTGTCGTACTTCAGCATGTAGGCCAGGTAGTCAGGCTCCAGCAGGTCGTTGATGGCAACGATTTCGATGTCAGAAAAATTCTGCACTGCCGAGCGCAGCACATTGCGGCCGATACGGCCAAAACCGTTGATACCTACCTTGATTGCCATGGTTTTCTCCAAGTAAATGAAATTCTGGATGCCCATCCGGCTGCAGCAATGGCAATGTGGCGATCGATTCGCCACTGGGTGCCGCTTTTGAGGCCCGGCGGAGCGACAAGCGCATACGCCCCGGCACAGCAGAGCCACCGAGGCGCTTCAATCATGCCGCGTATTGTAGAGGCGCCCTGTATCGTGGCGCTTTTATGGGCCATTGGCCTGGTGCCTGCCTGTGACGGCTGCGCGACAGCAGCGGCACAGCCTGCAACCCGATAGGCATGAAAAAGGCCCCGCAACGGGGCCTTGGGATCGTCTTGCTCTGCAGACCGGGAGCTCAGGCTGCCACTGCCTCGGCCGCCTGTATGCGTCGGCGGCGCCACCGCATGCCCAGGCCGCCCAGAATGGCCAGCAGCAGGCCTGCCCCCATCATCAACGGGGCTTCCGCGCTGCTGCGGTCGGCGTCTTCCTGCATGTACTTGGCCATCTGCGCATAAGGCAGGATTTCCTTGCCATCGCCCTTGACGGCGTATGCGTCGTTGTTCGAGCTGGTGGCGTCGTACGAGACCTGAATGGTGTCGGCGTTCGCCATGTCCTGCACCTTGGATTCCGGCACCAGGGTTGGCAGGCGCACGGTCAGCTTGTCTCCGGACTGGGGCTGCACATCCACTTCATAGTAGTAGGAGTGGCTCTCGCCGCCGCGGCGACGCTTTTTCGTGACCGTCACCTTGCGGGCGCCTGCCACCTCGCCTTGCACCACGGCCAGGGCCGATTCCTGCGGGATGCCTCCGCCGGTAGCGCTCTGGTAGAGCAGATAACCGCCAAAGCCCAGCAAGGCAAGACCGCCAAGCAGCAGATAGCGCGCGTATCCCAGGATGAAATTCATAGACTTTCTTTCTCCCCCCTTTTCGAGGGTTCACTGTTATAGGTATGGCAACTATAGCCATAACCTATAACAACCAAAAGTCTATCTATCAGTGATTAGCGTTTCTGCAACGCCACTTGCACCGTGTTGGCCACATTTTCGGCGGTGAAGCCAAAGTGCTCGAACAGCACGCCAGCCGGTGCCGATTCGCCATAGGTGTCGATGCCGACCACGGCGGCGCAGCCGTACTTCCACCAGAAGCCAGTAACACCCATTTCCACGGCCACGCGTGGCAGGCCCGCTGGCAGCACGCTGGACTTGTACTTGACATCTTCCTTGTCGAAGGTCGTGGTGCTGGGCATGGAGACTACGCGCACGGCAATCTTGCGCTCGGCCAGCAGACGCTGGGCCTTCAAGGCCAGTTGCACTTCGGAGCCGGTGGCAATGATCACGGCCTCGGCCTTTTTCTTCAGGCCAATGTCGGCGGGCTCGGAGAGCACGTAGGCGCCACGGCTGATGTTGCCGATGGCCTCGCCATTCTTGGGCGCATAAGGCAGATTCTGGCGCGACAGCAGCATGGCCGTCGGCTTGTCGCGGTTGGTCAGCGCCACGCTCCAGGCCACGGCGGTTTCGGTGGTGTCCGCTGGGCGCCATACGTCCAGGTTCGGAATCAGGCGCAGGCTGGCTGCATGCTCGATGGACTGGTGGGTTGGGCCGTCTTCGCCCAGGCCGATGGAGTCGTGCGTGAACACGTGCACCACGCGTCGCTTCATCAGCGCGGCCATGCGGATGGCATTGCGGCTGTAGTCGCTGAAGGTCAGGAAGGTGCCGCCGTAAGGAATGTAGCCGCCATGCAGCGCCACGCCGTTCATGATGGCGGCCATGCCGAATTCGCGCACGCCGTAGTTGATGTGGCGGCCGATCTGGCCATCTTCGGTCTTGACTACGTTGCCCTTGTCATCCACACGGAAGGCAGGCGTCGACTTGGTATTGGTGAGGTTGGAGCCGGTCAGGTCGGCAGAGCCGCCCAGCAGCTCGGGCATGGCAGCCGTGAAGGCTTCCAGCGCCAGCTGGCTGGCCTTGCGGCTGGCCACGGTCTCGCCCTTGGCGTGGGCACCAGCCACGGTTTCCACCGCGATCTGGGCAAAATTCTTGGGCAGGTCGCCTGCCATGCGGCGCTGGAGCGCTTCTGCCAGCTCTGGGAAGGCCTTGGCGTATTCAGCAAACTGGGCGTCCCAGGTCTTTTCGGCCTTGGTACCCAGTTCCTTGTGGTCCCAGGCAGCGTAGACGTCTGCAGGAATCTCGAACGGGCCATGGTTCCAGTCCAGCACGGAGCGGGTGAGTGCGATCTCTTCGGCGCCCAGTGGCTCGCCGTGGGCCTTGCTCGTGTCCTGGCGGTTGGGGCTGCCCTTGCCGATGCTGGTCTTGCAGATGATGAACGATGGCTTGTCTGCCACCTTCTTGGCCTTGGCGATGGCATCGCTCACGGCCTTGGCGTCGTGGCCGTCGATCGGGCCGATCACGTTCCAGCCATAAGCTTCAAAGCGCTGGGCGCTGTTGTCCACAAACCAGGGCTGCACCTTGCCGTCGATGGAGATGCCGTTGTCATCGTACAGCGCGATCAGCTTATTGAGCTTCCAGGCGCCAGCCAGGGCGCAGGCTTCGTGGCTGATACCTTCCATCAGGCAGCCATCGCCCAGGAAGACATAGGTGTGGTGGTCCACCACATCGTGGCCCGGGCGGTTGAATTCGGCAGCCAGCAGCTTTTCTGCCAACGCAAAGCCCACGGCATTGGTGATGCCCTGGCCCAGCGGGCCGGTGGTGGTTTCCACGCCAGGGGTGATGTCCACTTCAGGGTGGCCCGGGGTCTTGCTGTGCAGCTGGCGGAAGTTCTTGAGTTCTTCGATCGGCAGGTCGTAGCCGCTCAGGTGCAGCAGCGCGTAGATCAGCATGGAGGCGTGGCCGTTCGAGAGGACGAAACGGTCGCGGTTGATCCACTGCGGGTTGACGGGGTTGTGCTTGAGGTGCTTGCTCCACAGCGCCACAGCCATGTCTGCCATGCCCATGGGGGCACCGGGGTGGCCGGAATTGGCTTGTTGAACGGCATCCATTGCGAGTGCGCGGATCGCATTCGCCATATTCTGAGTGTTGACCATGGGTATGGGAGAAGTTGAAAGCAACAAACCCGGCATTTTACTGGCGTGCCCGCAAAGGCGCTGTGCCATTCGCACTTTGCCGTACGGAGATAGTGGGCCTCCGCCTACGCGGCAGGTGGCGCATCGCACCCACACTACATCTTTCACGGGCCGCAACAATGTATAAAAACCAGGCTTTTCAGCGTGCAATGCGCGTCTGTCACCTATCCAATGACTCGAAAGGACTCACCATGCAACACCGCATCCGTACCGCCGCCGTCGCTCTGGCTCTGGGCCTGTCATCTCTGGCAGCATCTGCCAGCACGGCGGACAAGCTGGCTGCCGCCCAGGCCGCTGCCATTGATCTGTCGCAAGCCATCGACACCGCGCAGACCCAGCACGGACTGAAGGTGGTGGAGGCCGAGATCGACATGAAGAAAAAGCAGCCGGTCTATGAGTTCAAGGGCATCAATGCGCAAAACCATGAGACCCAGCTGAAGTTCAGCGCGCTCGACGCCTCCAAGATGCTGGAAACCAAGGACGAAGGCGCCGCCAAGAAGAAGTACACCGACCGCCTGGCCACCGCCAAGATTGGCATCAACGAAGCGATTGCCACCGCACTCAAGCACACAGCCGGCAAGGCCGTGGAAGTGGATCTGGACGACCACCTGGGCGTGCTGAGCTATGACGTGAAGATCATCGACGCCAACAGCAAGCTGGTGGAGGTGCGCGTCAATGCGGTGGACGGCACCATCAAGCAGTAAGCCGCACCACTGCATACCCCTCAACCCTGCCCTGCCAGCGGCAGAGCACCTCAAAAGGCCAGCCACGCGCTGGCCTTTGTGTTTCAAGCACCCTGGCTGCGGTACGGCTGCACCATGTACACCGCATCCTCGCCATAGCCGCGCACGGCCGCTGCGTCGGCATCGGACAGGCCCGCATGCAGCGCATAGCCTTTGCGGCGCCAGTAATCCTGGGAGCCCTGCACCGATACCAGCGCCGAGTGACTGGGAGACCAGCTGCGCGCACCGTGCCAGAGCGCATCCAGCAGCGCCGATGCCAGCCCCTGGCCTGCGCAATCGGGACTCACGGCCATGTCGTGCAGATACAGGGTGTCGGGATCGTCATAGCCTTCAAACGCACCGTGTATGGGCGTGACCCGCCCCAGGGCAGAGCGGTAAGCCGCCAGGTAGGCCAGCACGGTATCGCCCTGCACGGCGACCAGCGAGCAGTGCATGGGGCTGGCGATACGGCTGCGATAGACCTCGGCACTCTCCATGTAGTGCCTGCCATAGCAGGCTTCCTGCACCTGCATCAAGCCATCAAGATCGGCCAGCGCCAGCGGGCGGATGATGCGGGAATCATTGGAATCGGGGGCAGAAAAGCGCATGGCCTTATTGTCGGCCATGCGCTTTTCTATTGCATGCGCTACGGATTGTGGAGCGGCTGCATGCCGCGCCCATCACAAAGCAGGCAACGGCGCCTGCGAGGACGCGGGCACCGTGGTGCGCGCAGCATTCATCACCATGGACAGCAGGCTGTAGTAACCATTGATGCCGATCAAGTCCATCACACCCTTGTCGCCGAACAGCTGCTGGGCCTTTGCCCAGGTGGCGTCGCTCACCTGGCGCGCCTGGTGCAGCTCGATGCAGAAATCATGCACCACGGCTTCGTCTTCGGGCATGGCAGAGGGCCGCTTGCCAGCGGCAACCGCATCAATGGTGGCCTGCGCCACGCCTTCGCGCAGTGCAATCGGCGCATGGATCGCCCATTCCACCTGCTGCGTCCACTGGCGCGCAGTCACCAGAATGGCCAGCTCGGTCAGGCGCACGCCGATGGCGCTGCGGTAGCGCAGGTATTCGCCCAGGCGCTGCGTATGGTCCATCAGCTCGGGGCTGCGCAGCAGGGGAACAAAGGGCGAGATCAGCGCGCCTCGGGGGCCGTCGATGATGGGTTGCGCATAGCGGCGCTGTTCTTCGCTCCATGCCTCTTGCGGCAAGGGCGGCATGCGGTCATTGGCAGATGTCATAGCGGGGGTCTTTTCCTGTCCATTCATGCAGCCGCTGTGGCGCCATTCCGGGCCAGCACGGTATCGATGGCGTCGCCCAGACGCTCCACCACCTGGTCCAGTTCAGATTCACTGATGATGAACGGCGGCGCCAGCAGGATATGGTCGCCATTCCTACCGTCGATCGTGCCGCCCATCGGGTAGCACAGCACGCCGTTTTCCATGGCCTGGGCCTTGATCTGGGCATGGAGCTTGAGTGCCGGGTCAAAAGGCGCCTTGCTGCTCTTGTCCTGCACCAGCTCCACGCCCCAGAACAGGCCCCGACCACGAATATCACCGACATGCGGGTTGCTGTCAAAGCGGGCATGCAGCTGCTTTTGCAGGTAGGCGCCCCGCGCCAGCACCTGCGGCATCAGCTGGTCGCGCTGAATCACCTTCTGCACTGCCAGCGCCGCAGCAGCGGCCATCGGGTGGCCGATATAGGTGTGGCCGTGCTGGAACAAGCCGCTGCCCTTGCGCATGGCCTCCACAATCCTGCCCTGCGCCAGTACGGCGCCAATTGGCTGGTAGCCGCCGCCCAGGCCTTTGGCAATGGTCATCAAATCGGGGCTGATGCCTTCCTGCTCCACCGCATGCAGGCTGCCGGTGCGGCCCATGCCGCACATCACCTCATCGGCGATCAGCAGAATGCCGTAGCGGTCGCACAGCGCGCGCAGGCCCGTCCAGTAGCCAGCGGGGGCCGCCACCGCACCCAGGGTAGCGCCCACCACGGGCTCGGCGACAAAGGCAATCACCTTGTCGGTGCCCAGCTCCTGGAACTTGGCGTCAATTTCCGCCAGCAGGCGCGCTGTATAGGCCTGCAGGCTTTCGTCCGCGCGGCGGTCGCGGTACTCGTAGGCAGGCGCCACACGGCCCACATCCATCAGGATGGGCGCAAACTGCTTGCGGCGCCATTCGTTGCCACCGACGGCCAGCGCACCCAGGGTGTTGCCATGGTAGCTTTGGCGGCGCGCGACAAAGTGCGTGCGCTCGGGCTGGCCGATCTCCACAAAATACTGGCGCGCCATTTTCAGCGCGGCTTCCACGGCTTCAGAGCCGCCAGAGACGAAATACACGTCCGTCATGCCCGCAGGCGCATGGGCGATCAAGTGGTCGGCCAACTCTTCCTGCACCTCCGTGGTGAAGAAACTGGTGTGCGCATAGGCCAGTTGGTCAATCTGGCGGTGCATGGCAGCCATCACATCCGGCTGGGCATGGCCCAGGCAGGAGACGGCCGCGCCGCCACTCGCATCGATGTAGGCCTTGCCTGCCTTGTCAAACAGCTGAACACCCTTGCCGCCCACAGCAACGAGCGGAACCTTGGCCAGAGAACGATGGATAACATGGCTCATGATCGAGCACTCCTTATTCCGTTTCTAAATCAAACGATTACTTTGTCGGCTGCGTTCGCCGTGCTACAGCACTGCCTTCACTTCGCCTTCGCGTACTCCCTTTGATTGAGAAACGGCATTTGCGATGCGGCGCCGGCCCTGTGCTGGCGGCCATGCCGCATAGTATAAGGAACATTTGTTATTTTTTAAATATTTTTTAGAACAAATGATCCAAAGATGCTCATGTCGCTACTGATTTAATAGTCAAAGTGTGCACCAGTATTGCGCCAGCGCCCCATTTCATACCAGAACAGCGCCTGGCTCAGGCAGCCGCCCTCTTCTGCCGCCATACCAGCCACCCCATGGCCAGCGCGGTCGCAATCAGGGGCACGATGGAGCCCAGGTTGAGCATGTTCCAGCCCTGGCTGGTGACCAGCGCGCCCGAGGCGAACGAGGTCACCGCCATGGTGGCAAACACGAAGAAGTTGATGCAGGCCTGCGCGCGGTCCTTTTCCTCGGGGCGATAGTTCTGCACCGCCAAGGTGGTGCTACCGGTGAACAGAAAATTCCAGCCCACGCCCAGCAGACTGAGCGCCAGCGTGAAATGCATCACGGTCTGGCCCGACAGCGCAATGCCCACGCAGATGGCATTGAGCACCACGCCTACAAACATGACCTGCATCACGCCAAAGCGCTTGATCAGATGCCCGGTGAAAAAGCCCGGGGCAAACATGCCGATCACATGCCACTGCAGCACGCCTGCGGCGGCGCTGAAATCAAAGCCGCACACATCCATGGCCAGCGGCGTGGCGGCCATCAGCAGGTTCATGATGCCGTAGCTGGCCGCAGCTGCCAGCGTGGCCACGGCAAAGCCCGGCTGCCGAAGCAGCTCGCCCACCGTGCGCTGCGGCACGCTGCCAGGCCCCGCGCCCGCTGTCTGTGGTGCAAAACGCACCAGACGCATCAGCCCCATCGACACGACCGCCACCACCATCAAGGCCAGATAAGCGCCCAGAAACGGCGTGGCAAACATGGTGCGCGTGGCGCTGGCCAGGCCCGGGCCCAGCACCGCACCGATCAGCCCGCCCGCCAGCACCAGCGAGATGGCCTTGTCGCGCTGGGCAGGCGCCACCAGTTCGGCCGCCGCAAAGCGGTAGAGCTGTCCATTGGCACTGTAGTAGCCCGCCACCAGGGTGGACAGGCACAGCAGCACAAAATGCTGCCAGTAGGCCGCCAGCGCGCACAGCGCAGCCGACCCCAGCGCCACCAGCAGGCCCAGCTGGAACGAGCCCTGCCGCCCCAGCCGCGCCTGGCTCCTGGCCACCAGCGGCGTGGAAAGCGCGCCGCCCACCACATAGCCCATCACCGGCAAGGTCGCCATCCAGGGTGCAGGCGCCAGGTGCAGGCCGACGAGGCCATTGATGGCAATGAACACCACGTTGTTGGTGAGAAACAGGCCCTGGCACAGGGCCAGCCATGCGATGGAGCGGTTCATTACGGTTTGTGATGTGTGTTGTGTTCAGAACGTGTTTACGTTCTTAAGTCCAGCATGCAGGCGCTCATGGCGCTGCGCAGTCACCTGCGGCTCCATCGAACACCTTGCCCGGGTTCATCAGCCCCAAGGGGTCGAGTGCAGATTTGATAGCGCGCATTGCAGCCAGTTCCTGCGCTGTGCGGCTGAAAGGCAGATAAGGCTTCTTGTGCAGGCCGATGCCGTGTTCTGCAGACACGCTGCCCTGGAACTGTTGCACCAGGCCGTAGAGCACGGCCTCCAGCGCCTCGTCCTCGCCGCCAATGGTCTTGCCATCGGTCGTCACATGCAGGTTGCCGTCGCCCACATGGCCGAAGAACAGGCTGTGGTGGCCGGGCCAGCGGACGTCGAACGCGGCGCGGCAGGCGGCGGCAAAGCGGCCGATATCGACCTGCGGCAGGCTCACATCGAAATTGACGGGCGGGTGCATGTGCTGGGTCATCTCGGCCGGGGCTTCGCGCAGCTTCCACAGGCTTTTGGCCTGCTCGCCCGATTGGGCAATCACGGCATCCACCACCTCGCCCGCCTCCATGGCTTCGCCCAGGGCGGCTTCCACCGCATCCTGCAGGCTGGCTTCGTCCTTGCCGTCCACATCGATCAGCGCCAGGAGCGGGTGCTGCTCGGCAAAAGCGGGCTGGAGCTTTTGCCACTGCATCGAGGTCTGCACGAAATCGTTCCACATCAGCTCGAACGCCGCCACACTGTTGCCAAAGCGCGACTGCATGCGCGCCAGCACTGCCAGGGCCTCGTCAAACCCCGGCATGGCAACCAGGCAGGTGGCCTTGGCCTGCGGCGCGGGGCGCAGGCGCAGCAGCACGCGGGTGATCACCCCCAGGGTGCCTTCCGCGCCGATGAAGAATTGCTTCAAGTCATAGCCGGTGTTGTTCTTGAGCATGGGGCGCAGCATCGGCAGCACGGTACCGTCGGCCAACACCACTTCCAGGCCCAGTACCTGTTCGCGCATCATGCCGTTTTGCAGCACGCCGTTGCCGCCCGCATTGGTCGATACATTGCCGCCAATCTGGCAGCTGCCGCGCGCGCCCAGGTCCACGCCGAACACGCGGCCAGCCGCCACGGCAGCCTCCTGCACGGCCTGCAGGGTCACCCCCGCCTGCACGGTCATCAGACCGGTGCGCGCATCCACGTCTTCGATGGCGTTCATGCGCTCCATCGACACCGCCACGCAGCCGGGCACCGGCACTGCGGCGCCTGCCAGCCCCGTCAATCCGCCCTGCGGCACCACGGGCACGCGGTGGGCATGGCAGATGCGCAGCAAGGCGCTCACTTCGTCCGTGCTGCGCGGGCGCACCAGAGCGAGCGGCTGCACGGGGGCGGTGCCGCTCCAGTCGGTCCAGTATTTTTCAGGAATGGAATCCGCGCCGCTGCGCGCAAAGCCTTGTGCGCCCAGGGCTTGTTCCAACTCGGTCCAGAAGGCAGCGCCAGGGGCAGTCGCTGCGGTGGTGGGGCTCGGGGTAGTCATAGCCTTCTATTGTGGTGTGCCTGGCGCCACTGTGGCGCAGGCGGCGGCGCTCAGCTGTCATGCCGGTACAGCGGCGCACTATCAAAAAAATAGCATCTAGTGCCCATGGGGTGAACACCAGATGCGGTTTTTGCCACCAATAATGGTCAGCGTCCCTGGTTTTGCACAAACTGCAGCAGCACTTCCACCATGCGGCGCACATGCGGCTGGATCTTGGCCGCCACCTCGGGCAGGTAGTCGAAGGGCATGGTTTCCTGCATGTAGGCGCACTGCGTCATCTCCAGCTGGATGGCATGCACGTTCTGCGCAGGCTGACCATAGTGGCGGGTGATGTAGCCGCCGGTGTAACGGCCATTGAGCACGGAGGTAAAGCCGTCAGCCGCGCTCTTTTGCGCCTCTGCCAGCAATTGCTCGCCCAGGCCAGGGGCGCAGCTGGCACCCTTGTTGGTGCCCAGGTTCAGGTCGGGCAGCTTGCCTTCGAAAAAGCGCGGCAATACCGAGCGGATCGAGTGTGCATCCCACAGGCCGGCCGCGCCATGCTGCGCCTTGATGCGCGCCAACTCACCCGCCAATTGGTCGTGGTAGGGCTGCCAGACGGCATCACGGCGCTGGGCGATCTCGGCGTCGTCGGGCTCCAGGTCCTTGCTGCGGTAGATCGGCGTGTCGGCAAAGGTGTCGGTCGGGCACAGGCCCGTCACGCTCTGGCCGGGGTACAGGCTTGCGCCATCGGGCGGACGGTTCATGTCGACCACGAAGCGCGAATGCGTCGCCACCAGGGTGGAGGCGCCGATCTCCTCGGCAAAGGCGTACAGGATGGGCAGGTGCCAGTCGGTGTCGTGCACCTCGCGCGCATCGGGCATGAAGCGCTCGGCCAGCGCAGGTGGCACGTAGGTGCCGACGTGCGGGAAGGAGATCAGGACAGGCGCGGTTCCCTGACGGAATTCAAACGCCGGACGATCGGTTTCGAAATGCATATGTGGCTCCTTCTTTCTTTCCGTGCCTTGGCTGTTCATCAAAAAATGAGCTGTTGGCGCTTATCTGTATTAATTTTCAACATGTTTTATATCTGAAAATCAATAAAGCAATACGCCTACAGCTATGCTTTTTACCTAGGCAAGCAGTTCGCTACGTGCAGCGACAAACGCCTGCTGCGCACTGCGGTGCAGGGCGTGGCGGCCTTGTTCCACCTGGCACTGCCCTGCCACCCAGACGCTGGCCACCGCGCTGCTGCGGCTGCTGGCAAAGACGTGCGAATCAAGTTGCTCGGCCACCGGCAGCCCGGCGAGCGCAAAGTGCTCGCCATCGAGCACGACGCAATCGGCCTGCTGCCCCACGGCAAGGCCCGCCACGTTGCGACCTGCGGCCTGCGCGCCGCCCTGCACGGCAGCGAGCATCATGTGGCTGGCCACGTGCGGCTGCTGCACACTGGCGGCCACATTGCGCTGCTGCGACTGCAGGCGTTGGCTGTATTCGAGCACCATCAATTCTTCCGCTGCATTCACACCGATGTGGCTGTCCGATCCAATACCCCAGCGGCCCGCACCGGCTTGCCAGCGCGGCAGGTCGAAAATGCCGTCGCCCAGGTTGGCCTCGGTCAGCGGGCACAGGCCTGCCACGGCCTCGGAGGCGGCGGCAGCGGCGTATTCCGCATCGTCCATGTGCGTGGCATGCACCAGGCACCAGCGGGCGTCCACCGGCATGTGATCCAGCAGCCAGGCCACCGGGCGCTGGCCGCTCCACTGCAGGCAGGCGTTCACCTCGGCCATCTGCTCGGCGATGTGGATATGAACGGGCGCCCGTGCATTCAATGCATGCAGGCCTTGCACGGCCTCTTTCAGGGCATCGGGTGCCACGGCGCGCAGCGAGTGCGGCGCCAGGCCCAACGCGGCGCCCTGGGCAGCGCAGGCGGGTGCCAGGGCTTCGAGCAGGCGCAGCATGTTGTCGGTGCTGCGGATGAAGCGCTTCTGGCCGTCGCCGGGCGGCAAGCCGCCAAAGCCGCTGTTCTGGTAGAGCACGGGCAGCAAGGTGATGCCGATACCCGCCGTTTGCGCGGCGCGCAGCAGGGCCAGGCTCAATTCGCTGTCTGGCGCATAGGGCTGGCCGTCCGGCTGGTGGTGCAGGTAGTGAAACTCGCACACGCTGGTGTAGCCCGCCTCCAGCATTTCGATATACAGCCAGGTGGCAATGGCCTCCAGGTGCTGCGGCGACAGGCGCGCGGCAAAGCGGTACATCAGGTTGCGCCAGCTCCAGAAGCTGTCCTGCGCCTGGCCGCGAAACTCCGACAGGCCCGCAAATCCGCGCTGAAAGGCGTGCGAGTGCAGGTTGGGCATGCCCGGCAGTACCGGGCCTGCAGCCTGCATGGCACCCTGCGGCGCCTCTGCATCGGCCTGCACCAATGTGAAACGCCCTTGCGCATCCCAGCGCAGCAATACGTTCTGCGCCCAGCCGCCGGGCAGCAGCGCATGGGCGGCAAACAAACTGTTTTCTTGGTTCATGGTTCGCATGGCAGGCGCATCAGGCGCCGATTGCCACCTTGTTCAAAGCCACGGCAATCAGGATGGCGTCATCGCTTGCCGCGCTTGCCTCCACCGCCGCGCCGCTGTGCGCGGCCCAGTACACGCCATCGTGCACGCCGGCCTGCAGCGCAGCGCCACCTTGTAGCTGCCATTGGCCAGCACGCGCCAGCAGCAGACCATGGGGCGACGCCAACTGCATGCTGCCACCGTGATGAATGCTGACCACGGCGTGCGCCACGCCACGGCGCGCCATCACATTGAAGTCGTACGAAGGGCCGCCCAGCAGGTCGCAGTCCAACGCCACATCGCCCGAAAAGGCAAAGGGCTGCAGGGCCTGGCCCAGCCGGTGGTTGATGGCGCCGTCCGGCGAATGCAGGTGCACGCCGTCGCCCGACAGCAGGGTGATCACGCGATCAATCCCTGCAAAGGCCGAAAACGGCCCGCTCCTGGCAATCTGCGCGATGCTGATGCGCCACTCAAAGCTGTCGAGGCCCGCGCCCTGCGGCCAGCACACCACTTCCTGCGTGGTGCCGCCGCCGTTCTTCCATGGCGTAGCGGGCAGCGACTGGCTGCTGAAAAAATGCATGCTCATCCAGCGGCTCGCTTATTGCTTGGTCAGTACCGCCTGCAGGAAGCTGCGCGTGCGCTCCTTGGTCGGGTTGCTGAAGATGGTGTTGGGGTCGCCAGCTTCGATGATGCCGCCGCCATCCATCACCACCACCACGTCGGCCACTTCCTTGGCAAAGCCCATTTCGTGGGTCACCACCATCATGGTCATGCCTTCGGAGGCAAGCATCTTCATCACCTGCAGCACCTCGCCCACCAGCTCGGGGTCCAACGCAGACGTTGGCTCGTCGAACAGCATGACCTTGGGGCGCATGGCCAGCGCGCGGGCAATCGCCACGCGCTGCTTCTGGCCGCCCGAGAGGCTTGCCGGCATGGCGTCGGCCTTGTGGCCCAGGCCCACTTTCTTGAGCAGGTCGTGCGCCAGGGCGTCTGCGTCCTTGCGGCTCATGCCGTGCAGCTTGCGCGGGCCGAGGGTGACGTTGTCGATCACCGACAGATGCGGAAACAGGTTGAAGGACTGGAACACCATGCCCACTTCTTCGCGCAGCGCGTTCAGCTCCTTGTCGGACAGCATGCGGCCTTCGTCGACCAGCGTGCGGCCGCAGATGTCGATGCGGCCACCCTGGGGCTCTTCCAGGCCGTTGCAGCAGCGCAGAAAGGTGCTTTTTCCCGAGCCGCTGGGGCCGATGACCACCACCACCTGCTGGGGCTTCACATCAAAATCGATGCCGTTGAGCACCACGTGATCGCCATAGGCCTTGCGCAGGCCGCGAATGCGGATCATCGATTCCGGGTTGGGGGTTGCAGCACTCATTGCACCATGCCTCCAGCGCGCATGCGCTTCTCAAAATGGCGCAGCAGCAAGGTCGTCACGCCCGTCAATACAAAATAGATCACGGCAATCGCCAGGTACACCTCCAGCGAACGGTAGGAGACGCTGATGATCTTCTGGCCTTCGTGCATCACGTCATGAATAGTGAGCAGCGACACCAGAGCCGAATTCTTGATCAGCGCGATGAATTCGTTGCCGAGCGGCGGAATCATGCGCACGATGGCTTGCGGCAGAATGACCGAGGTCATGGCCTGGCCGGACGACATGCCAATGGAGCGCGCCGCCTCCATCTGGCCCTTATCGATGGACTGGATGGCGCCGCGCACCACTTCGGAAACATACGCACCCGAGTAGATGCCCAGGCCCAGCACGCCGCAGGCAAAGGCCGGCAGCATGATGCCGAACTGCGGCAGGCCAAAGAACAGGATGAACAGCTGCACCAGCAGCGGCGTGCCACGTATGGCTGCCACATAGGCCGTGCAGATGCCATAGACAATTCTGCGCTTGGGGTTCAAGCGGCCAATACCGATCAGCAGGCCCATCACACAGCCCAGCAGCAGCGCGCAGGCGGTGATCTCCACCGTCACCGCAGCGCCACGCAGCAGCTCCGGCCATCCAGCCCAGACGGGCGAAAAATCCAATTCCATAATCTATCCTGTCGTGTCGGCACAGCACGCGGCACCCGCCACGCGCTGCGGACATCACTGCTTCACATTACTTGCTGGGGAACCACTTGTTGACGATGGCCTGGTAGCCGCCATCGGCCTTGAGCTGTTCCAGCGCCTTGTTGACGGCCACGGTCAGTTCGGGCGTGTCCTTGCGGATGGCCATGCCGTATTCCTCGGTCGTGAGCTGCTCGGGCAGCACCTTCATGCCGCCACGGGTGCGGATGTACTGGAATGCGGCGGGCTTGCCGGTGACGGCGGCATCGGCGCGGCCAATGTCCACCAGATTGAACATCTCCTGGTTCTTTTCCACCTCGACGCGCTGCACCTTGGGGTAGTGCTCGGTCAGAAAGCCCACCGACTTGGTGCCCACCTGCACCGACACCTTCTTGCCGTTCAGATCAGTCAGCTTGGCAATCGGGCTGCCTTCCTTGACCATGGCAACCAGGCCGCCGGCGTAGTACGGCTGGGTGAAATCCACCACCTTCTTGCGCTCTTCGGTGATGTAGATGGCCGATACCGCCATGTCGTAGCGCTTGGCGATGAGGCCGGGCACCAGGCCCTTGAAGTCGATATCGACCCATTCCACCTTCTTGCCCATCTTGGCGGCAACGGCTTCCACCAGCTCCACGTCAAATCCGGTCTTCTTGCCGTTTTCGACAAACTCCATGGGCGGGAAGGTGGCATCGGTGGCCACGCGCAACACATTCGACTGGGCAAACGCGCCTGCGCCTGCACCCAGGGCCATGGCAAGCACAGCGGTCTTCAAAACGATACGACGGAAGTTCATGGGGAAGTCCTTTCGGGGGGAAATTGGAAAAATGGAATCAATCACTCAGCCAGAATGCGGGAAATGCGCGCCGCAGCCGCCAGGGTGGCCTGCACCAGCTGCGCCTCCTGCTGCAGCACGCGCTGGTGCGGCGCCATCAGCGTGATCGCAGCCAACGCGCGGCGGCCGCTGCCAAAAATCGGTGTGCTGCAGCCCCATACACCGGCATCGACTTCGCCGACGGTGGTGATGTAGCCGCGCTCGCGCAGCGCAGCCAGCTCGGCAGCCGCCTCGTTGTACGCCGCCGTGTCGCGGCCATGGTGCTGGCTGAGCAATGCGTCGCGCTGCACGGCGGGCAGGTAGGCCAGCACGCATTTGGCCGAAGCGCCCACCCGCAGGGGCACGCTGCTGCCCTTGACGAAAGAGCAGCGCAGCGACTGCGGGCTCTCCACCATGTCCAGACACACGGCCTGGCCATTGGCGGCGACCAGCAGGCCTGCGCTTTCGCGGGTCTGCTCGGTCAGCTGCACCAGAATAGGCCGTGCCACCTGCACCAGGTGCGAGCCATCATCAAAACCACGGGCCAGCTGCAAACCCAGCGGCCCGGGCGCGTAGCTGCCACCATGCTCGACCACAAAGCCAAAGCGCTTGAGCCGCGCCAGTTGCCGGTACAGGCTGCTGCGCGGCAGGCCGGTGCGCTGCATCAGGTCTGCCGCAGACAACGCGCAGTCTGCACAGGCCAGCACTGCCAGCACCTGCAGCACACGGTCGGCAGCCGAAATCTCGGCAGCCGGTGCAGCAGGGTCTTGGGCAGTCGCAAAGCGCTCGGGGGCATTCATTCTTTAATTCCCATATCTTGGGATCGAAAAATCACAACCTGAAACAGGTTTCATGCCGGAATTTTCATTTCTCCCTCTGTAGAGACTCTTAGTAAAAACCCTTGATTGCGTCAGAATGCAAATTACATATCCCGTTTAATGGGAATTTAAATTGTAAAACTGGGATGGATCTGCGGATTCACGCTGCCCATGAGCGGTCTCAACCGGCACGGCTGATGGCACAGTCCTGCAGCCTGCCGCAGAAGATGAAAGCAAGGATGATGCCGCGTGCACGGCGGTGTACCGATGCGCACCAGGAGGCGCCAGAGGGCGCCCATGAAGTGAGCTTGCCGATCGGCTAGAGGGAGGCGCCCGCCAGGGCCTTGCCCTGCTCCACGCTCATCTCACGCGGCAGGGCGACACCGTTCTTGACGGCCAGTATCTCGGCCATGATGCTGACGGCGATCTCCGCCGGGGTCTTGCTGCCGATGTACAAGCCCACCGGGCCGTGCAGGCGCGCCAGGCTCGCCTCGGTCTCCCCGAAATGGGTTTTGAGCCGGTCCTTGCGACTGTCGGTATTGCGGCGCGACCCAATGGCACCCACATAGAACGCCGGGCTGCGCAGGGCTTCAAGCAGGGCGAGGTCATCGAGCTTGGGGTCGTGGCTCAGGGCCACGATACAGCTGCGCGGGTCAGGGGCAAAGGCCAGCACCGCGTCGTCGGGCATGTCGTGCCACAGCCGCACGCCGGGCAAGCTGAGCGCGCCCCAGTACTCTTCGCGCGGGTCGCACACCGTCACGGCAAAACCGGAAAACTGCGCCATCGTGGCCAGATACTGCGCCATGGCGCCTGCCCCGATCAGCAACATGCGCCAGGCAGGGCCCAGCACATTGCGCATGGTGTCGCCGTCCCACTGCAGGTCGATGGCCTGGAGGGCAGGCGCCAGCGAAGTAACACCCGTGCGGCCATCGACAATCCGCTCCACCAGCAGGCCGCGCGAGAGGCGCTCCACCAGATCGCACAGCACCGGCAAGGGGGGTGCAAACTCCAGCAGCAACTCCAGGGTGCCGCCGCACGGCAGCCCGAAGCGATGCGCCTCATCGGCTGTGACCCCGTAGCGCACCAGCTGGGTGGGCTGGCCACCCACGGCCGCGGCGCGCTGCGGCCCCGAAAAGCGCTGGATCAGGTCGTCCTCAATGCAACCACCCGATACCGAGCCGACCGCCTGGCCATCGCCGCGCAAGGCCATCATGGCCCCTTCCGGCCTGGGCGACGAGCCCCAGGTGCGTACCACCGTGGCCAGCAGCGCCGGGTGGTCGGCTTCGAGCCAGTCCTTCAGGGTTCGCAGCACCAGGGCGTCCATGTCTTCCATCGCAGCTCCTCACATCCTCATTCCATGGCAGCTGACGCCGCCGCAAGGCGCGCCAGCCGCTGCAGATCTTCGAGCGTATCCACATCGCTCACCACGCCAGCATCCAGCACCGGCGCATCCTGCACCTGCCGCGCCGCGCGCAGGGCCTGCACCACACTGGCAGCCCCCTGCTCGCCGCTGAGCTGGCTCAGCGCCGGGTAGCAAAGGGCATCAAACACCACCGGATGGCCTCGCTGGCCGTCGTAATGGGGCACCACGCAGCGAATGCCCCGAGGTCTTGCATCCTGCAATTGCTGCGCCAGAGACACCAGGGTAGCGGCCTGCACCAGAGGCAGATCACCCGGCAGCACCAGCCAGGCACTGGCCTGCGGCGTGGCGCGCACCCCGGCTGCAATGGAGTCGCCCATACCGGTGCCCGCTGGCATGGCATCCACCACATGCCAGGGCAGACCGCTGGCCTGCACGGCAGCCAATACGTGGTCCAGCACGGCGCGCCCCTTGAGCTGTGCCTGCAGTTTGCTGCCGCTGCCACCCGATTGCACAAAACGACGCCCCTGCCCGGCTGCAAGCACGACGACAACGGCGTCTTCAAAGCGTTGATCGGAAGAAGGTGCGGCGGCAGGCATGTTCGTGAGCATCATTCGCCGCCGCTGCCGTCCATGTAGGACAGCAGGCCGTGATGCGCGCGAGACGTTGACGCGCCGGGCGTTTCTACGCAAATTCATGTGGCGCTTCCCTCCCCCCCACGATCCAAAACAGACAAGACCCCCATGGCGACACTATCCATCAACGGTACGCAGCAAACCGTGCAAGCTGCGGACGACACCCCACTGCTGTGGGTGCTGCGCGACGAACTGGGCATGACCGGCACCAAATTTGGCTGCGGCATGGCGATGTGCGGTGCCTGCACCGTGCATGTCGACGGCCAGCCGACCCGCTCGTGCGTCACCCCCATCTCTGCGCTGCAGGGCGTGCAGGTGGCAACGATCGAACACCAGGAGGCCGATGCCATCGGCCGCGCGGTACAGGCCGCCTGGGTGGAACTGAGCGTGGCCCAGTGCGGTTATTGCCAGGCCGGGCAGATCATGTCGGCCATCGGCCTGCTCAAGAGCAACAAGAGCCCGTCGGACCAGGAGATCAGCGATGCGATGAGCGGCAACCTCTGCCGCTGCGGCGCTTATCTGCGCATCCATGCCGCCATCCAGCTGGCGGCCAAGAATCTGGCCAAGGCAGGGACGGGAGCGCCATCATGAATGCACGCGACAAGAACCTCAATGGCCTCTCGCGCCGCCAGCTGCTGCAGGCTGGCGTTGCCGGGCTGACCCTGGCAGTCACCGCGCAAGGCAAGGTGTGGGCCGCCACACCGGCAGAAGCCAAGAAATACGGAGCCGATTCCATGCCTGGCGGCACGGTGGACGATCCGCTGGTCTTCGTCTCCATCGCGGACAGCGGAGTCGTCACCATCATCGCCCACCGCGTGGAAATGGGCACCGGCGTGCGCACCAGCCTTCCGATGGTCGTGGCCGACGAGATGGAAGCCAAGTGGGACATGGTGCAGGTGCAGCAGGCCGAAGCCAACGAAGCCCGCTATGGAAACCAGAACGTGGACGGCTCGCGCAGCATGCGCCACTTTTTCATGCCCATGCGCCGCGTGGGCGCCGCCGCACGCCAGATGCTGGAAGCGGCCGCTGCCGCCCAGTGGGGCGTGCCGGTGGCACAGGTGAAGGCCGTGCAGCACGAGGTGGTGCACAGCGCCAGCGGCAGGCGCCTGGGATACGGAGCGCTCGCACAGGCGGCAGCCAAGCTGGCGGTGCCACCCGAGAGCCAGCGCCGCCTCAAGAAGGAATCGGAGTTCCGCTACATCGGCAAGAGCCAGGTGCGCATGGTGGATCTGGAAGCCATCGGCAAGGGCCAGGCCAAATACGGCATGGACCAGCACATGCCGGGCATGGTGTACGCCGTGGTGGCGCGCCCTGGGGTGCTGGGCGTCAAGCTGCGCAGCTTCAATGGCGACAAGGCCATGCAGGTGCCGGGTGTTCTCAAGCTGGTCGAGATACCCATGTACCAGGGCGCCCCTGCGTTCAGCCCCCTGGGCGGGGTTGCCGTGGTGGCCCGCAATACCTGGGCGGCCATGCAGGGCCGCAAGGCGCTGGAGCTGACCTGGGAAGACAGCCCGCACACCCAGTATGACTCGGCCAGCTACCGCCAGACCCTGGAGAAGGCGGCCCGCGCGCCCGGTAAATCGGTGCGCAACGAAGGCGATGTGGCCGCCGTGTGGGACAAGGCCAAACCAGCGCAGCGCATCACCGCCGAGTACTACATCCCCACGCTGGCGCATGCGTCCATGGAACCCCCCGTGGCCACCGCCCTGGTCAAGGATGGCCAGTGCGAGATCTGGACATCCAGCCAGGACCCGCAGACCGCGCTGAACTACGTGGCCAAGGCCCTGGGCCTGTCGCCCGAGAAAGTGAAGGTCCAATGCGGGCTGCTGGGTGGCGGGTTTGGCCGCAAATCCAAGTGCGACTATGTGGTGGAAGCCGCGCTGGTGGCCAAGGCCATGCCCGGCACGCCGGTGAAGCTGGTATGGACGCGCGAGGACGACATCCAGCACGACTACTACCACGCCGTAGCGGTGGAGCACCTGGAAGCGGCCATCGGCAAGAAAGGCCTGCCGGACAGCTGGCTGCACCGCACGGTCTCGCCCACCATCAGCTCCCTGTTCGACCCCAATGCGCAAGGCGAAAGCCCGATGGAGTTGGGCATGGGCGCCATCAACATGCCCTACCGGATACCGAATGTGCGCATTGAAACGGGCAATGTGCCCGCCCACTCGCGCATCGGCTGGTTCCGCTCGGTCTACAACATTCCGCATGCGTTCGCCACCCAGTGCTTCATTGCCGAGCTGGCCCACCATGCAGGCAAGGACCACAAGCAGTACGCGCTGGACCTGATCGGCCCGGCCAGAAAGCTGAATCCGGAAAAGGCCTTGGCCGACGCCTGGAACTACAGCGAAGACCCCGAACGCTACCCCTACGACACCGGGCGCCTGCGCGATGTGATCGAAGCGGCCACACGCGGCGCTGGCTGGGGGCGCAAGCGGCCCAAGGGGCGCGGCCTGGGGCTGGCGTTTTCCTACAGCTTTGTGACCTATGCGGCCACCGTGGTCGAGGTAGAGGTGGATGACAAAGGCCAGGTCAAGGTGCTGGCCGTGGACATGGCGCTCGACTGCGGCCCGCAAGTCAACCCCGAACGCATCCGCTCACAGATGGAAGGCTCGGCCGTCATGGGCATCGGCATTGCGTTGATGAGCGAGATCAGCTTTGACAAGGGCCAATGCAGGCAAAGCAACTTCCACGACTACGAAGTGCTGCGCCACAACGCATCGCCGCCGGTCATCCGCACCCACCTGGTCAACAACCACCTGCTCACGCCCCCCGGCGGGGTGGGCGAGCCGCCGTTGCCCCCTGTGGCGCCTGCCGTGTGCAACGCCATCTTTGCGGCAACCGGCGTGCGCGTGCGGGATCTGCCGGTGCGGCAAGTCAAGCGCAGCTGAGCGCCGAGCGCCTCGTTTACCGCGTTTACAGCGCGGCGAGGTAGGCCAGCGCCGCCAGGGGCGCGGTCTCGGCGCGCAGCACCCGCGCGCCCAGGGTGACCGGGGCAAAGCCGTGGGTACGGGCCAACGCTTCTTCGGCGGGGCTCAGGCCCCCCTCGGGGCCGGAGAGGAACACCACTGGCTGCGTTGCCGCGCGTGCCTGCAAGGCCACGGGCAGCGGCTGTGTGCCCTCGGCCAGCGACAGCACCAGACGCTGGGCACCCGCCAGCGCATCTGCCCGGCTCCACTGCGCCAGATCGACCGGCGCATGGATGACCGGCACCTGGTTGCGACCGCACTGCTCACAGGCGCTGGCCGCAATGGCCTGCCAGCGCTCCTGGCGCTTCGTCGCCCGGTCGCCCTTGAGGCGCATCACGGAACGCTCTGCCTCGAGTGGCGTGATGCTGGCCACACCCAGCTCGGTGGCCTTTTCCACCAGCCACTCCATGCGCTCGCCTGCCGTGATACCGGCCAGCAGATGCACCGCCACAGCGGCCTCGCGCTCGACGGCGGCATGGCTGTCGATGCGTACGGTGACATGGTTGCGGCCCATCTGCATGATGGTGGCCGCATATTCACCCGCAGGCACCCCCGCCGTGCCATTGAACAGGGTAATGCCGTCGCCCGGCTGCATGCGAAACACCTGCACATGGCGCGCAGCCTCGGCGGGGAGATCCAGCTCGGCGCCAGTGCGCAGTTCCACAGGGCAATAAAAACGGGGCATGTTTCAGGCCAGAAATACTATAGTTTTAATAGCTACTGGCGCTTGATGGTCGGGCGCCAGATTTCGATTTCTCATTAGTTGCTGCCGCGCATCAGCCGCGACCGATCACCCAACCGCCCTGCTCCTCGATGCCTTCGATCTCCTGCACCAGGCGCAGCAGGGGTTTGAGTTCGCGGTAACGCGCAGCCGTGGCGCAGATGTACTGGATGAAGCGCGGCGTGTCAGCCAGGTACCGGGGCTTGCCATCGCGCAAGGTCAGGCGGGCAAAGATGCCTGCCACTTTCAGATGGCGCTGAATGCCCATCCACTCCACCGCACGGTAGAAATCGCCAAAATCCTCGCCAAAGCCGCTGGCGCTCTGGGCGCCCAGCAGGCCGGCCTTGCGGGCCTTTTCCCAGTAGCGGATGGTGATGTCGATGACGAAATCCTCGTCCCAGCTGATGAAGGCATCGCGCAGCAGGCTGGCAATGTCATAGGTGATGGGGCCATGAAGTGCGTCCTGGAAATCCAGCACGCCCAGGGCGCCGACCGGCTGGGCTGACACGGCCGCATCCCACGGCACCATCAGGTTGCGCATCATGAAGTCGCGGTGCACGAACACGCGCGGCACCGACAGGTTCTGTGCCACGATGGCGTCAAACGCGCCCTGCAGCACGGCCTGCTGCTTGTCGTTCAGCACCACGCCCCGGTGCTTGGCGATGTACCAGTCGGGAAACAGCTGCAGTTCGCGGCGCAGCACGGCTTCGTCGTACGGGGGCAGCACGCCTTCTTGCGATGCCTTCTGCCAGTCCACCAGAATATCGACGGCCTGCATATACCAGGCGTGGGCGGCATTGGGGTCCGCAGGGTTGAGCTTTTCAATCACCGTCTGCGTGCCCAGGTCCGACAGCAGCAGGAAGCCGTTGGCAGCATCCCAATCCAGGATCTGGGGCGCATTCAAGCCCGCCTGCGCCAGCAGGGCCTGCACCTTCACGAAAGGCTCGCTGTTTTCCTTGTCGGGCGGCGCGTCCATGATGATGCGTGTTCCACCTTGACTGTCATCAACTCTCAGGTAGCGGCGAAAGCTGGCGTCGGCAGAAGCCAGGCGCACGCTGGCTGGCAAGAGGCCATGCTTGTCCGCCACGGCCTGCAGCCACCCCGCAAACAGGGCTTCGCGGACAGGATCGGCCCAGGCGACAGCCGTAACGACCGGTAAAGATTGCGCGGCAGTGTCAGATGGAGCAGGCGCTGCAGAATTTGCAGCAATAAGGTCAGACATGGGGGAAATAGAATGGCTCATGGATAATGCAGATTCTACAAAGCCCCGCCGCCCCGACGGGGCGCAGACCCGCCTGCATGCGCTGCATGATGTACAGGCCAGTGGCAATTTCCCATGGATATTCACGTTTTGACCGATGTGGCACCCCGCTCATCCCGCCCTGCACGCCGCGCAGCCGGCGGTGCGCAGCGCATGGCAGCGGCATCCACACGCTTTTCCACCACGGCCATCGCCAGCCTGTGCATGGCCATGCTGTGGACGGCCCCGGCCATAGGCCAGACCGCGCCCGCAGCAGCCACTGACGATGCGGGCCTGGTGTTGCGCAGCAGCCCCCGCCTGCAAGAAGCCCTGGGCTCCAACCAGCGCGGTCAGATGCCGGTGTTCATAGAGGGCGACGATCTGACCGGGCAGACCGCCGATATGACCACCGTCACCGGAAATGCCATGCTGCGCCGCGCTGACACCATGATCCGCGCCGACCGCCTGCGCTACTACGAACCCACCGACACGGCCTATGCCGACGGCAACGTACACATCAACCGCGCAGGCAGCGTATTCGATGGCACCGAGTTGCAACTGCAGCTCGATTCTTTCGAGGGCTACTTCAAGGACGCCAACTACCGCCTGCTCCAGAACAACGCCTATGGCGTGGCCTCGCAGGTGGATTTCATCGACCGCGACCGCTCGGTGGTGCACCAGGGCACCTACACCACCTGCCAGCGCAATGATGAAGCTACCTGGACGCCGGACTGGATGATCCGCGCCGACAAGATCAGCATCGACACCCTCGAAGAAGTGGGCGTGGCCGAAAACGCCGTGCTTGAGTTCAAGGGCATACCGATCCTTCCCGTGCCGCGCATGAGCTTTCCGCTGTCGGAAAAGCGCAAGTCTGGCCTGCTGCCGCCCACCATGTCCCTGGACAGCGACAGCGGCTTCACCTATTCGCAGCCCTATTACTGGAACATCGCCCCCAACCGCGACGCTACCATCACGCCGACGGTCATGCTCAAGCGCGGCGCGGCGCTGGCCGGTGAGTTCCGCTACCTGGAGCCGACCTACAGAGGCACCTTGGCCGGTCTGTACATGCCCGGCGACAAGCTACGCGACCGGGACCGCTGGTCGTGGCTGTGGCAGCACACCAGCAGCCTCGATTCGCCCATCGGCGGCCTGGGCCTGAACATCAACCTCAAGCGCGTCAGCGACTCGGACTACTGGCACGATTTCCAGAGCAATGGCTACAAGCTCAACGAGCGCCTGCTCAACAGCGAAGCCTCGGTCAGCTGGTCGCGCGACGACCACAGCCTGCTGCTGCGTGCGCAGAAGTGGCAGACGCTGCAGGATCCGCTCTCGCCGATCGTGCCGCCGTATGACCGCATGCCGCAGTTGCAGTACCGCTACACCCCGCAGAACCTGCCGTTCGGTCTGGAAGCCACCATCGAAGCCGATGCAACCCGTTTCCGCGCCGACGAAAACCTGCTGCGCCAGCCCAATGCCGACCGCGGCTACGTGCAGGCCGAAATCAGCCGCCCCTTCGTGGCACCCCAGGGCTTCATCACGCCCAAGCTGATGCTCAACTCGCGCCACTACGGTTTCGACAACTCGCTCTACAGCACCGTGAGCAGCAAGAGCCTGACGATTCCCACCGTCAGCCTCGACAGCGGCCTGGTGTTCGAGCGCAATACGCAGCTGTTTGGCCGCAACCTGATCCAGACGCTGGAGCCCCGCGCCTTCTACACCTACACGCCCTACCGCGACCAGAGCATGGTGCCGGTGTACGACACGGCGCCGTACGACTTCAGCTTTGCCACCATCTTCAGCTCCAATTCGTTCAGCGGCTACGACCGCATTGCCGACAACAACATGCTGACCGTGGGTGCCACCACCCGCTTTCTGGACGCCGATACCGGCGCAGAAGCCGCGCGCTTCGGCATTGCCCAGCGCCTGCGCTTTTCCGACCAGAAGGTTGTCATGCCCGGCGCCAGCCCGGCAAACGAGCGCTGGTCGGACATCATGCTGGGCGCCGGCATCAACTGGACGCCGAAATGGGGCTTTGACACCACCGTGCAGTTCAACCCGGATGATGGCCGCTCGGTGCGCTCCACGATGTCTGCCCGCTACAAGCCAGGCGATTACAAGACCCTGGCCGTGGCCTACCGCTTCCAGGCACAGACCAGCGAGCAGTGGGACGTTGGCTGGCAGTGGCCGGTCGACCAGATCTTCAGCGACGGCGGCAAAAAAGCCAAGGGCGAAGGCCGCTGGTACACTGTCGGCCGCCTGAACTACAGCATGCGCGACAAGAAGCTGGTGGATTCGGTCATCGGCCTGGAATACGCCGGTTGCTGCTGGAGCAGCCGTGTCGTGCTGCAGCGCCTGCAGAATTCGCTGGTGCAAGCCAACACCAAGCTGCTGTTCCAGATCGAGTTCACCGGCTTGACCCGTCTCACCCTGGGTTCCGACCCGCTGGTCAGCATGCGCGACAACGTGCCCGGCTACCAAATGCTGCCCACCGGCAAGGGAGCAGCCGTTCCCAGCCGCTTCAGCAATTACGATTGATGCATTCGAACATGAAACAACGCATTCTTACCTGGAGCGCAGCCTGCAGCCTGGCGCTGCTGGCCACGGCAACCTCGGCACAGGGGTTCAAGCAGGCCAATGACAAGGGAGCGGGCGGCATGCGCCTCAAGGAAACAGCAGGCGCCAGCGCGCCGGCAAGCTCCCGCAGCACGCAACTGACGCCCCGCTCGGCGGACTTCATCGTCGCCGTCGTCAATTCCGAGCCCATCACCAACGTCGAAGTGCAGCAGCAGTACGACCGCATGGTGGCGCAGGCCGACAGCAGCAACGCGCTCTCTCCTTCCGCCATGCGCCGCCAGGCCCTGGAAATGCTGATCGCGCAGAAGATCCAGCTGCAGATGGCTGCCGAGCGCAACATCTCGGTGGACAGCTTCGCCATCCAGCAGGCCGAGGAAAACGTCGCCCGCCAGAACAGCCTGACCATGCCGCAACTGCAAGAACGCCTGCAGCGCGAAGGCATCGCACCCGCCCAGTTCCGCGCCGATCTGAAGAAGCAGTTGACGATCCAGAAACTGCGCGAAGTGGAAGTTGACGCCAAGGTCAAGGTCAACGACCTGGAAGTGGACCAGTACCTGCGCGAACAGAAGGCCAAGGCCGGTGTGGCCGATTCGGCGGTGCAACTGAACCTGGGCCACATCCTGGTGGCGGTGCCGGAAAACGCCAGCCCCGATGAAGTGCAGAAGCTCCAGGCCAAAGCCCAGGCTGCAGTGGACAAGATTCGCGGCGGCGAAAGCTTTGACAGCGCCGTGCGCGAATTCTCGGACGTACCCGACGGCAAGGGCGGCGGCGCCATGGGCCTGCGCCCTGCCGACCGCTACCCCGAGCTGTTCGTCAACGCCACCAAGTCCACGGCTGTTGGCGGCATTGCCGGGCCGATACGCTCGCCTGCAGGTTTTCACGTGCTCAAGGTGCTGGAGAAGAACACTGGCGAAGTACCCGCCATCGTCACCCAGAGCCATGTCCGCCACATCCTGCTGCGCCCCGGCCCCAAGCTGACCGAAGCGCAGGCGGTGGAGCGCCTTGAAGACTATCGCCGCCGTGTGATGGACCGCCAGGACACGTTTGAAGAGTTGGCGCGCCGCTACTCGGAAGACGGCAGCGCCAAGAGCGGCGGCGACCTGGGCTGGACCAACCCGCACCAGTTCGTGCCCGAGTTCGAAGAAGCCATGAATGCCTTGCAGCCCGGCGATATCAGCCAGCCCATCGCTTCGCGCTTCGGCATCCACCTGATCCAGCTGGAAGGCCGCCGCGAAGCCAAGCTGAACCAGCGCGAGCAGCGCGACCTGGTGCGCAACATCGTGCGCGAGAAAAAGCTGGAGCAATCCTTCAACACCTGGGCGCAGGAAGCGCGTGCCCGCGCCTATGTGGAATACCGCGATCCGCCACAGTAACCAACCTGGATGACCCTGCCTGCTGCTGTGGCAGTGCGGCGGTGTCATCATCGATAAAGGCCGCAGGTCTTCCCTTATTTTTCAGGCGGTGCTTTGGCACCGCTTTGTCATTGCATGAAACACATTCCCCGCAAACGCTTTGGCCAGAACTTCCTGACCGACGGCGGCATCATCGACTCCATCGTCCAGGCCATCCACCCGCAGCCCGGCCAGCCCATGGTCGAGATCGGCCCTGGCCTCATGGCGCTCACCCAGCCCCTCGTCGAGCGCCTGGGCAAGCTCACCGTGATCGAGCTGGACCGCGATCTGGCCGTGCGTCTGCGCCTGCGGCCCGAGCTCGATGTCGTCGAATCCGACGTGCTCAAGGTAGACTTTCGCGCCATCGCCCAGCACCTGGGCGTGCCCAAGCTGCGCGTGGTTGGCAACCTGCCCTACAACATCTCCAGCCCCATCCTGTTTCACCTGCTCGAACAGGTGGATGTGGTGCAGGACCAGCACTTCATGCTGCAAAAAGAGGTGATCGACCGCATGGTGGCCCGGCCCGCCACCTCCGACTACGGGCGCCTCACCGTGATGCTCCAATGGCGTTACGCCATGGAGAACGTGCTGTTTGTGCCGCCAGAGAGCTTTGACCCGCCCCCCAAGGTGGACAGTGCCGTGGTGCGCATGGTGCCGCGCGAGCAGCCTGCGCAGCTCAACCCCAAGGTGCTCGAAGAGATGGTGCAGGTCGCCTTCAGCCAGCGGCGCAAGATTCTGCGCAACACCCTGGGCAAATGGCTGGAGCAAAAAGGCTTTGCTGGCGATTTCGACCTGCAGCGCCGTGCCGAAGAAGTACCCGTGGCCGAGTACGAAGCGCTGGCGACCCATTTCTCGTGATTGAAAATGGATAGCAAAATGCGCTTGCCAGCTGTACGCTGGCAGCGTATTTCTCCCAAATAAAAACGCCCGGCTTAGCCGGGCGTTCTTGCAGGTGTAATCGTACCGTTCTACAGAAACGAGTAAAAGCAGCGAAACGGAATCTTGCGCTCTGCCCAGTACTCGGCCGCGTCCATGAAAACGTCGAGCAGTTGCTCACGCGCCTCCCGGTCAAACTTCATGGCGGTTGGAATCTGGTCCAGCACCACGACAAAGCCAGGTTGCGGGCCACTTTTGTGCAGCGGATCGGTCAGGCAGTCGTACAGCGCATCAAAGTTCTTGCCATAGTGCGGCGGGAAGTAGAACTGCATGCCGATCAACTCCAGCACATCGGCCTTTGACAAGGCATGCGCCAGATTGGCATACAAAAAATGCTGGCCCAGTGCCTGGGCCGCATCCCGCAGATCTTCCAGGCGGTAGGCGCGGATGGCCTGCACGATGTTCGGTCGCACAAAGCGCAGCGGCGTATCCTGTACCTGACGAAGTGGAGCGTCCATCTCCGTAGCTCTTTCCATTAGCATCTTGAAAAACCATGCCCCATCAGGGGTTCCATTGGCATTGTTGACCTACCCGATCCCTCAGCGCAAGCCGTTTCTTGCGGAAAAGCGACATAGGACGGTTCTGACTCACTCATTCACAATACGGCGAAAGCTGCTGTAGTGGTCGCTGGTGTAATAGCAGGTGTCCGGCACCGTGGGCACCTGGCCGCCGCAGACAATGCGGCGCGCGCCTCGGTCGCGTGAGCCCGGGGTTTTCACGGTGTATTCGCGGTAATAGCCCCGTTTTTGCCGGGGCAAAATACGTTCGCGGTTACCAAATACCACCCCATCCTTGTCGTGCGGAAAAGGGCCGCCGTCCAGAATCAATGCATAGGTCTTGCGGCCCTGAGCGGGCAGCTCTGCCAGCGCCACGGTATCCAGTCCATCACCGGAAAACATCCCACCGCGCGCCTGCGCCAAGCCCGGCGCCAGCATGACACCGGCGCTCGCCACACACACCATCACAGACCGGCGGGCTATCGAAGCCAGTGCATTCAGCATTCACGACACCTTTCAGAATTACGGGTTATCCCGAAAATTCAGCCAGCCAGTGTGACGGATTACCCCCCAAAATGCAAGAAGCCTGCCCAAAATTTGAGCAGGCATCTCAGACTTTCACCATTCAGCGGACCCGAGGCAGTCCACTGAGTGGTGTCAAATCGTTGCTATCAGCGTGCAAAATTCGCATCTGCCACTGCAATTGCCGTCATATTGACGATGCGGCGTACCGTGGCGCTTGGCGTCATGATGTGCACTGGCTGGGCAGCACCCAGCAGGATGGGGCCAATCGCGATATTGCCGCCAGCGGCCGTCTTGAGCAGGTTGTAACTGATATTGGCCGCATCGATATTGGGCAGCACCAGCAGATTGGCCCCGCCTGTCAGCGGGCTGTTGGGCATCACGTTGGCGCGTTGCTTGGGGTCCAGCGCCACATCGCCATGCATTTCGCCATCCACTTCCAGCCAAGGCGCCTGTACCCGGAGCAGGTCCAGCACCTGGCGCATCTTGATGGCGCTGGGCTGGTTGGACGAGCCAAAGTTGCTGTGCGACAACAAGGCCGCCTTGGGCTTGATGCCAAAGCGCGTCAACTCCTCGGCCGCCATGATGGTGATTTCGGCCAGCTGCTCGGCAGTCGGGTCGTAGTTGACATGCGTGTCCACCAGAAAGACTTGGCGGTCCGGCAGCAGCAGGCCATTCATGCAGGCAAAGGTGTCCACACCCGCGCGGCGGCCGATCACCTGCTCGATGTACTGCAGGTGATGCATGGTCTGGCCCCAGGTGCCGCAGATCAGGCCGTCCACTTCGCCCTTGTGCAGCATCATGCTGCCGATCAGGCTCAGGCGGCGGCGCATCTCGATCTTGGCAATCGGCACGGTCACGCCCTTGCGTTCCGTCATCTGATGATAAGTTTGCCAAAAATCACGATAACGGTGGTCTTGTTCCACGTTCACGATGTCGTAGTCCACGCCTTCCCGCAGGCGCAGACCGAATTTCTCGATGCGCTGGGCAATGATGGCGGGGCGACCGATCAGCGTGGGGCGGGCGACGCGCTCGTCCACCACGATCTGCGCTGCACGCAAGATACGCTCTTCCTCGCCTTCCGCGTAGGCAATGCGCTTTCTGGCGGCCTTCTTGGCTGCCATGAAGATGGGCTTCATGGCCGTGCCGGATGCGTAGACAAAGGTCTGCAGATGCTGGCGGTAGGCATCCATGTCCTGGATCGGGCGCTCCGCCACGCCACATGCAGCAGCGGCCTCGGCCACAGCCGGGGCGATCTTCATCATCAGGCGCGGGTCAAACGGCTTGGGGATCAGGTATTCTGGACCGAAGGACAGATCTTGGCCCGCATAGGCGTTGGCCACTTCTTCGGTCTGCTCTGCCTGTGCCAGATCGGCAATGGCGTGCACCGTGGCGATTTCCATCTCGGTGGTGATGGTGGTGGCGCCGCAGTCGAGCGCACCACGGAAGATGTAGGGGAAGCACAGGACGTTGTTGACCTGGTTCGGGTAGTCCGAGCGACCGGTGGCCATGATGATGTCGTCGCGCACCGCCTTGGCGTCTTCTGGCGTGATTTCGGGGTTGGGGTTGGCCAGCGCAAAGATGATGGGGCGCGCTGCCATGCGCTGCACCATGTCCGGCTTGAGCACGCCGCCCGCAGACAGGCCCAAGAACACGTCTGCGCCGTCGATCACCTGCGACAGCGTGCGCTTGTCGGTATCTTGCGCAAAAAGCACCTTATCTTCATCCATCAGCTCGGTACGGCCCTTGTAGACCACGCCAGCGATGTCGGTGACCATGACGTTCTCACGCTTGAGACCGATCTCCAGCAGCAGGTTCAGGCAGGCCAGCGCTGCAGCACCTGCGCCCGAAGCCACCAGCTTCACCTCGTCAATCTTCTTGCCCGCCACCTTGAGCGCGTTGACCATGGCCGCAGCCACGGTGATGGCCGTGCCATGCTGGTCGTCGTGGAAGACCGGAATGTTCAGGCGCTTGCGCAGTTCGCGCTCCACAAAGAAGCACTCGGGCGCCTTGATGTCTTCCAGGTTGATGGCACCAAAGGTGGGTTCGAGCGCGGCAATCACATCCACCAGCTTTTGCGGGTCTTTTTCATTGATTTCAATGTCAAAGACGTCAACACCAGCGAATTTCTTGAACAGAACGCCCTTGCCTTCCATCACCGGCTTGGAAGCCAAGGCGCCGATGTCGCCCAGGCCCAGCACTGCCGTGCCGTTGGAGATGACGGCCACCAGATTGCCTCGGCTGGTGTACTTGAAGGCCGCAGCGGGGTCCTTGACGATTTCCTCACAAGGGGCAGCGACGCCGGGCGAGTAGGCCAGCGCCAGATCGTGCTGGTTGGCCATGGGCTTGGTGGCCGCAATCGCCACCTTGCCGGGGCGGGGAAACTGGTGATACTCCAGTGCGGACTGGCGCAACAGGGCACGTTTATCCACCGCGGTCGGTGTTGAATTCTTATCAGTCATAGCGATCTCCGGCATCACTCAGCATTCAGCAATCACAAACAAGGCAACTGACGGGGATATGCACTCAAGGCCGGAAGCGATGCCGACAGCACCGCCGTTACGAGGCAGGCATTCCCGGCAAACCATCCACCGACGGTTGAAGGCAAATCCGTAAACAGGCCGCAAAGCCTTGCGGTCTGTACACAGCGCCACTGCAGGCCATTGTAGGCGCAGGCCTCATCATGCCGCATTGCGAAAGCCGCCAAGTCCCATGAAAAAGAGTTATGACCTTTTGTGATGGACTCGCTGCACTGCAACAAAGCGCAGTGCCTCCAGAGTGCGATTCCATTTCTTAAACCGCCATGAAACACATGCCCGGCCACACGGCAGGAGCCTGCTGCCGATAGAATGCATATTTGCGCTATTTCTGGCCGCTTGGGCCCACCTGTCATGGATTTGTTGCTACTGGTTCTTCTTATTTTGGTCGTAAGCTTTGTGCTGCGCACCAAGGCCCAAAAGCAGCGTATTGCCGTGCTGGCGCATTTTTTGCGTAATTACGACATTGAAAAGCTGATGGAGCGCCTGGTGGGCAGCTACATGCGTGCGCTCGATGAAAAGGACCCCGCGCGCCAGCAGCAGATCTGGGAGCTGCAGCAGCCGGTGGAAAACAGCCTGGCAAGCCAGTTCGGCAATTTTGCCGACGCGCTGGCCAAGGCGCCCGAGCCTGCCAATGGCGCCACCTTCCGCATCGGCACCCAGGCGCTGGGCTTTCCGTTTGCCCGGCTGATCGAAAAACTGCAGGGCGACCGGGGCAGTTTTGACCTGCGCACGGCCATTCGCATCCATGCGGACGGCATTGCCGCCGTGGTGGCCAATGCCGAGGGACGCAGCCCCAAGGAGCGCGCCTACACCTTGCTGGCCGAGATGTACCTGATGCAGCACACCTGCCACTGGTATTGCAAATCCAAGGCGGTGGCCTCCGCGCGCATGCAGCTGCGCAACCAGACCACCTACGAGCAGGTGGTGCAGAGCGTATCGCCCGCCACGCGCAATGCCTATCTGGCACTCACGGGCCAGCGTTAAGCACCCGTCGAAAGCCCCGTTTCACCCGCAATCCTGCGTGCAATTGCCGCCATCGGCTGACAACGCAATGGCCCCCGCCCCTGCACAATGGCTCTACCAAGCGTTTGCCGCAGGCACGCCTGTTGACTGGAAAAAAGGGGGAACATATGCCACGATCTTCGCAAACGGCCCTGGTGGCCCTGCTGCTGTCCAGCGCCGCACTGCTGAGCGCCTGCGACCAGGCGCATTCCGTCCATGCCTCGGCACCGCCGGGCACGGTGGCGGCACAGATACAGCCCGTACCTGACAAGCCCCTTTTCAACGACCCCATCGTCAAGTTGCATGACGTGCTGCCGCATGCCAAGGCCGATACCCAGGAACCCTTGCCGCCTGCGGTTGCACTGGCATCAGCCACGGCCCCCAGCGCGAGCGCAACCCCCACTGATGCACAGGGCGGAGGCGTCAACCCCGCCGCAGGCATGGGCGCTGCCATCACCGACAGCAAGGGCGCACAGCATGACGGGGACGGAAAATAGGCCATGCGGCGTAACGCGGCGTGGCTGACCACACCAAAGGAAATCAAAGCTATTATTTTTTATAGCTATAGGCACTTAATGGGTAAGTGCCGAGAGCCAATAACCCCATACCTGCATACCAGCACCATGGATCACGAACGCAAGCCGATCACGCCTGCACGCACCATGACAAAGGGCGCCCATTGGCGCCCTTGTGGTTTCTTGCTGGGCCAGACGGCGATCAGCGGCTGCTGGGGAAACTGAACACCGCGCCTTCGCGCACACCTGCCGAGGGCCAGCGCTGGGTGATCGTCTTGCGCTTGGTGTAGAAGCGCACGGCATCGGGGCCGTAGGCGTGCAGATCGCCGAACAGGCTGCGCTTCCAGCCACCGAAGGAATGGTAGGCCACGGGCACTGGCAGGGGCACGTTCACGCCCACCATGCCAACCTGGATGTGGTCGGTGAAGTAGCGCGCAGCCTCGCCATCGCGGGTGAAGATGCAGGTGCCGTTGCCGTATTCGTGGTCGTCGATGAGCTGTATTGCTTCCTGCAGCGTCTTCACCCGCACGATGCCGAGCACGGGGCCGAAGATTTCTTCCTGGTAGATCTTCATGCCGGGCTTGACGCCATCAAACAGGCAGGGGCCGAGGAAGTAGCCTTCTTCGTGGCCCGCCACCTTGAGCGTGCGGCCGTCGATCAGCAGTTGCGCGCCCTCGGCAACACCGCTGTCCACATACGCCTTCACCTTCTCGAAATGCGGTTTGGTGACCAGTGGACCCATGTCGTTGGCGTTGTCGGTGCCTGGGCCGACCTTCATTTTGGCGATTTCGGTCTTGAGGCCGGCAATCATCTTTTCGGCGACCTCGTCGCCCACGCAGACGATCAGCGGCACCGCCATGCAGCGCTCGCCGCAGGAGCCATAGGCAGCACCCATCATGGCGTTCACCGCGTTGGCGACATCGGCATCGGGCATGACCACGGCGTGGTTCTTGGCGCCACCCAGGGCCTGCACGCGCTTGCCGCTCTTGCAGCCTTCGCCATAGATGTATTCGGCAATCGGGGTCGATCCGACAAAGCTCACGGCCTTGACGCGCGGGTCGTGCAGCAGCGTGTCCACCGCTTCCTTGTCGCCGTTGACCACGTTCAGCACGCCGGGCGGCAGGCCCGCTTCCAGCGCCAGCTGGGCAATGAACAGGGCGCTGGTGGGGTCGCGCTCGGAGGGCTTCAGGACAAAGCTGTTGCCGCAGGCCACGGCCATGGGCCACATCCACAGCGGCACCATGGCTGGAAAGTTGAATGGCGTGATGCCTGCCGTGACGCCCAGCGCCTGAAACTCGCTCCAGCTGTCGATATTGGGGCCCACGTTGCGGCTGTGCTCGCCCTTGAGCAGCTCAGGCGCATAGCTGGCAAATTCCACGTTCTCGATACCGCGCTGCAGCTCGCCATGAGCATCGGCCAGCACTTTGCCGTGTTCGGCGGTGATCATGGCGGCAATCTTGTCGGCGTTTTCTTCCAGCAGCACCTTGAGCTTGCTCATCACACGTGCGCGCTTGAGCGGCGGCGTATTGCGCCACGCAGGGAAAGCCTTTTCGCCCGAAGCGATGGCCGCTTCCACCGTGGCCTTGCTGGCCAGCTCGACGCTCACAGTCGATTGGCCAGTGGCGGGGTTGAACACGGGCTGGGTGCGGCCGCCATCGTGCACGATCTTGCCGTCGATCAAGTGGCCAACGGTGGCGGTCACATTCTTGTCGTGGTTCATCACAATCTCTCTTGGATTCAAATCAAAAACGGCGCCAGCGCCCTACACAAGAGCGCCAGCAGCTATTGGTTTTATAGTAATTTAGTTCACTTCCGCCAGCGCATCGCCCAGGGCGTTGATCAGGCGGTCGATTTCGGCCTTTTCGCTGATGAAGGGTGGCGCCAGCTGGATGGTGTCGCCGCCATAGCGCACGTAGAAGCCTTTTTCCCAGCACTTCATCGCGATCTCATAAGGGCGCTTGGCAGGCTCGCCTGGCACCGGCGCAATGGTAAAGCCCGCTGCCAGCCCATAGTTGCGGATGTCGACGATGTGCTTGGCACCCTTCAAGCTGTGCACGGCATTCTCGAAGTAAGGCGCCAGCGCCTTCACGCGGCCGGGCATGTCTTCCTTCTCCAGAATGTCCATCACCGCCACGCCCGCTGCGCAGGCCACAGGGTGGGCCGAGTAGGTGTAGCCGTGGGCAAACTCCAGCATGTATTCCGGCCCGCCAGCGGCCATGAAGGTGTCGTAGATTTCCTTGGTGACCACGCAGCCGCCCAGCGGTTGCGCGCCGTTGGTCACCTGCTTGGCAAAGTTCAGGATATCGGGCACCACACCAAAGGCTTCCGAACCCGTCCAGGCGCCGCAACGGCCAAAGCCGGTGATGACTTCATCAAAAATCAGCAGGATGTTGTTCTGCGTGCAGATCTCGCGGATGCGCTCCAGATAGCCCTTGGGCGGAATCACCACGCCTGCCGAGCCGGAGAAGGGCTCGACGATCACGGCAGCGATGTTGCTCGCGTCGTGCAGGGCGATGACGTCAAGCAGCTTGTCGGCCAGCGCGCGGCCACCGTCTTCAGCCATGCCCTTCTGGAAGGTGCCTGCGGGTGGCTGGGTGTGGGGCAGATGGTCTGCCGCAATGCCCTGGCCAAACATCTTGCGGTTGCCGCCGATGCCGCCCACCGAGATGCCGCCGTAGTTGACGCCGTGGTAGCCCTTTTCGCGGCCGATCAGCACCGTCTTGCTGGCCTGCCCCTTGAGGCGCCAGTATGCGCGCACCATTTTCAGCGAGGTGTCGGCAGCTTCCGAGCCCGAGCCGGTGAAGAACACGTGATCCAGCCCGGCGGGCGTGTGTTCCTTGATCTTGTTGGCCAGTGCGAACGAGGCAGGATGGCCGAACTGGAAGGCGGGGGCGTAATCAAGCTGCAGCGCGGCCTTGCCGATGGCTTCTGCCACTTCCTTGCGGCCATGGCCAATGCCCGAACACCACAGGCCCGACAGGCCGTCAAAAATCTTGCGGCCTTCACCATCGGTGTAGTAGGCACCCTGGCCGCCCACGATCATGCGCGGCTTGGCCTTGAAGTTGCGGTTGCCGGTGAACGGCATCCAATGCGCCTCCAGCCAGGCGGCGTCGGTGCGCAGCGCGGCGCCTGCGGTCTTTTCGTCGATCTGCACAAAGCTCATGGTTTTCTCCTTGGAACGGCGGCGTCCCGTGTTTTCCAGTGTGGATGTGGCATTGTGGGCCGGTTTTTTTCTTATTCAAATATTGACATATCAAAGCTCACTTGCGGTTTTTTGCAAGTAAAAAAGGTGGCAAAACCGGCGAAAACGCCCCAGGGAGCCGCAGGCATGCGGCACCACTCACACGTTTTTCAGCTATCAATAATGTAGCTATTAGTGTGCATGCAGAAAGCGCCAAAGCATTGTTTTATGCTTCATCACGGCGTCACACGGCAAGGCTAAGGTGGCGGTTTTGCTGCCACCGATAAAACCGACATGTCCTCCCACGATCCATCCGCCCGCCGCCGCTTTCTGCTCTCGTCCACCGCCATGGCGGGCACCAGCCTGCTGCCGGGCATTCTGCGCGCGCAGACGGCGCCTGCTGCCATTACACAGGATGCCGCACGGCCCCTGCTGCTGTCAGGCCTGCAAAGCGGCGATGTGCTGGCCAACAGCGCCATCGTCTGGGCCCGCGCCAGCCGTGAGGCGCGCATGCGGGTGGAATGGTCCACCACCAGCAGCTTTGCCCAGAGCACCCTGGTGCGCGGCCCCGACCTGCTGCCCGATACCGACGGCACCGGCCGCGTCGATCTGCAGGGCCTGCCCGCCGGGCAGGACATCTTCTACCGCGTGGTGCTCGATGACCTGGCAAGCAGCAACACCCGCGCACCTGCCGTGCAAGGGCATTTCCGCACGCCGCTCGCAAGCCAGGGTCCGGCCACGCGCCCTTTCCGTCTGGTGTGGAGCGGCGATACGGTGGGCCAGGGCTACGGCATCAATGAAGGCATTGGCGGAATGCGCATCTATGACGAAATGCGCAAGACCAACCCCGATGTCTTTCTGCACAGCGGCGACACTATCTACGCCGACGGCCCCATCTCCGAGACCGTCGCCCTGCCCGATGGCGGCACCTGGAAGAACCTGGTGACGCCCCAGGTGGCCAAGGTGGCCGAAACGCTCGACGAGTACCGGGGCCGTTACCGCTACAACCTGATGGACCGCAACGTGCGTGCGCTGGGCAGCGAGGTCGCACAGATCTGGCAGTGGGATGACCACGAGGTCACCAATAACTATTCGGACAGCAAGAGCGTTGCGAACGACAAGCGCTACACCGAAAAGAACGTGCACCTGCTCACCGCCCGAGGCCGCCGCGCCTTCATGGAATACGCCCCCATACGCCCCTTCGGCGCCGCCGAGCAGCAGCGCGTATACCGCCACCTGCCCCAAGGCCCGCTGGCCGACCTCTTTGTGCTGGACATGCGCACCTACCGTGGTCCCAACACCCACAACCTGCAGACGGTGGAAAGCGCGGAGACGGACTTCCTCGGCCGGCCCCAGCTCGACTGGTTGCTGGCGGGCCTCAAGGCCAGCACCGCCACCTGGAAGCTGATTGCCGCCGATATGCCGATCGGCCTGTTCGTGCCCGATGGCAAGGACGCCGAAGGCCGCGACCAGTGGGAGGCGATTGCCAACGGCGAGCACGGCGTGCCCAAGGGGCGCGAGCTGGAGATGGCGCGCCTCTTGAAGGGCATCAAGGACGCAGGCATTCACAACGTGGTGTGGCTCACGGCCGATGTGCACTACACCGCCGCCCACCACTACAGCCCCGAGCGCGCGCAGTTCAAGGATTTTGCGCCGTTCTGGGAGTTCGTCTCCGGCCCCCTCAATGCAGGCGGCTTTGGGCCAAACGAGGTGGACAAGACCTTCGGCCTTGATGTCGTCTTCCACAAGGCACCGCCCAAGGCTAACTCGGCCCCGAGCGAGGGCTTCCAGTTCTTCGGCCAGCTCGATATCGACCACAAAAGCCGTGCGCTCACCGTGGTGCTCAAGGATTTGAACGGCGCCTCGCTCTATACCAAGACGCTGGAGCCGCAGCAGGCCTGAGCGCCGCCCGCCCGCCACCGACACGCCTTTCAGGAAAGCCGCAGATGCCTCGGGCGCTGCGGCTTTTCCTTTTACGCCGCCGTCACCACAGGCACAACTTGCACGACTGGCGCCAGCACGCCAGTCGCTCAAACGACAAGCGCCGCGCCTGACCGTCTCTATTCTCGTCAGCATCCCCGCACAGGAGACAAGTCCATGGCAACTGCACAGCACACATCCGAGCATGTGGATGTGCTCATCATCGGCGCCGGCGTTTCAGGCATCGGCTCGGCCTACCACCTGAAGGAACAGCACCCCGGGCGCAGCTTTGCCGTGCTCGAGCGCAACCCCGGCCATGGCGGCACCTGGTGGACGCACCGCTACCCGGGCGCACGCTCGGACAGCGACCTCTTCACCTATGGCTACCGCTTCAAGCCCTGGCGCGGCACGGCCATCGCCACCGCCGACGAAATCCGCAAGTACTTGACCGATGTCATCGAAGAAAACCAGCTGGCGCCCTATATCCGCTACCAGCACCAGATGACCGCCGCCAGCTGGTCCGCGCAGGAGCAGCAATGGACGGTGACGGTACGGCTGCTGGACAGCGGCGCCGAAAAAACCATCACCACCCGGTTTCTCTGGCTGTGCCAGGGCTATTACGACCATGAAAAGCCTTTCACCCCACACTGGCCGGGGCTGGAGAACTTCCAGGGCCGGATCGTGCACCCGCAGCTGTGGCCGCAAGACCTGGACTACCACGGCAAGCGCGTCGTGGTGATCGGCTCGGGGGCGACGGCGGCCACGCTGATTCCAGCCATGGCGCCCGATGCAGGCCATGTCACCATGCTGCAGCGCACACCGACCTTCTTCCTCTCGCGCCCGCGCAGCCACCCGCTGGAGGCGCCGCTGCGCGAGCTGGACCTCCCCGACGAGTGGGTGCACGAGATCCTGCGCCGCGCCCACATCTCCCAATCGACCAAGTTTGCGCACATGGGCAAGGAAGACCCCGAGGCCCTGCGCAAGCGCCTGCTCGACGACATCCGCGCACGCCTGCCCGACGGCTTTGATGTGGAAAAGCATTTCAACCCGGCCTACCGCCCCTGGCAGCAGCGCATCGCCGTGGTGCCCGACGGCGACATGTTCGACGCCATCAACAGCGGCAAGGCCTCGGTGGTGACCGATGGCATCGAGAATTTCGACGCCCGGGGCATCGTGCTCACTTCGGGCGAGCGGCTCGATGCCGACATCGTCGTCAGCGCCACGGGCTTCAACCTCAAGCTGTTTGACGATGTGCCTTTCACCGTCGACGGCGAGCGCGTCGATTTCAGCCAGCGCGTGCCGTACCGGGGCGTCATGATCAATGGCCTGCCCAACATGGCCTACGTGATGGGCTACTTCCGCTTCGGCTGGACCTTGCGGGTCGAGCTGGTGAGCGACTGGGTATGCCGCATGCTCGCGCACCTCGACCAGACGGGCAAGCGCTCGGTCACCGCCACCCTGCGCCCGCAGGATGCGGACATGGCGCTGCAGCCCTGGTGCGATGCCAGCAACTTCAACCCCGGCTACATCACACGCTCGCAGCATCTCATGCATCGCAGTGGAGACCGCGAACCCTGGACGCACCTGCACGACTATGACCAGGACCGCGACACCCTGCCCCAGGTCAGCCTGCAGGAAGACGTGCTCGTCTACCGCTGAGCCCCCGCGCTCCCCCTCCACCGCCGACAAGGACACCCCAGCCATGCCCCTCGAACCCGGAATTGCCGCCATCGTGCAGATGGTCAAGGACGCCAATGCCAAACCCCGGTGGGAAGGCACGCCGCAGGAAGGCCGCGACAGCTACCTCGCCTTCACCCATGGCACCCGCACGCCCGAGCAGACCGTACCCGTCTCCCGGGTGGAGGACATCCACATCCCCGGGCCAGCGGGTATCCTGAAGGCCCGCATCTATCGCCCCAAAGGCGTCGGGCCTTTTCCGACCATTGTGTACTTCCACGGTGGCGGCTGGGTGATTGGCGATCTGGACACGCACGACAACATCTGCCGCTCGCTGTGCAAGGGCAGCGTTGCCGTGGTCGTCTCGGTGGACTACCGCCTGGCGCCGGAGCACCCCTTTCCCGCAGCGGTGGAAGATGCCGTGGCCGCCACGCGGTGGATACAGGCCCAGACTGCTGGCCTGGGCGGCAACCGTGCCGTGGGCATTGCGGGCGACAGTGCAGGCGGCAACCTCGCAGCCGCCGTCTGCCAGTTGTTGCGCGGCACAGCGCCCGCCCTGCAGGCCCAGTTCCTGATCTATCCGGCGCTCGACCATCTGCAGGCAGGCCACCGCTCCATCGACGAGAACGGCACCGGCTACCTGCTCGAAAAACGCAGCATGGAATGGTTCTACGGCCACTATGCCGGGGACGGCACCAGCAGCGACGATGCGCGCCTGTTTCCGCTGCAGGCAAAAGATCTGACGGGCCTGCCGCCTGCCCTTATCGTGACTGCCGAATACGACCCGCTGCGCGACGAGGGCGAAGCCTACGGCCGTGCCCTGCAGGCTGCCGGTGTGCCCGTGGACACGCGGCGCTACGACGGCATGATCCATGCATTCTTCGACATGGGCCGCTGGTCGACGGGCGCGCAACAGGCCATCGATGAAAGCACCGCGCAGTTTGGGCGCATGTTGCGGCCCTGAGAACGTAAACACGTTCTGAGTGAATTCCCAGAAGAAAACCGTATGCCCCCCACCACCGAAACCCTGGTCGACGCCATCGACCACCTGGTGCTCACCGTGCACAGCATCCCGCGCAGCATTGCCTTTTACGAGCGGGTTCTGGGCATGAGGGCGAGAGAGTTCAAGCCCGGCCGCCACGCGCTGCACTTTGGCAGGCAAAAGATCAACCTGCACGAAGTCGATAAGGTTGTCGACCCAAACGTGAAGCATGCCACGCCAGGTTCTGCCGATCTGTGCTTTCTCACCCGCATGCCGCTGGCCGATTTCATCGCGCACCTGCAGCGCGAACAGGTTGCCGTCGTGCAGGGGCCGGTGCGTGCCACGGGCGCACAGGCAGTGCTGCAATCCGTCTATTTCTACGACCCCGATGAGAACCTGATCGAGGTGTCCAACGAAGTGGGCTGAAAGCCGCTAACCCGAGAGCCTACGCCCGCCTGACGGCGGCATCGCACCAGCGCTGCACCACGGCGGGCGAGGTCATACACACCACATCGAGCGTCTTGGTCGTCACCGCACGCTCCAGCAGCTGGATGTCGGCCTCATGCTGGCGGGCCACATGCGGGTCTTCAAAAAAGATGGCGCGCTGGCAGCGGCCTTCCAGCACCAGATCGGCAATCTGCGCGTCGCCCCCCAGCGGGCCGCTGTTGTAGCGGTCCACCCAGGGTGTGCCGGCGGGCCAGCCCTTGCTCCAGGCCATCTCGTTGAGCTTCTGGCCCGTGGTGCCCGTGCCCACGCGGCGGCTGTAGCGCGAGAGCAGTTCGAAATTCGCCGCCGCAAACTCCAGCATGGCGGGCTTCATCGCATCGTGGGCAATCAGCGCCAGGGTCTGCGATGCATAGCTGTGCAGGCTGTCTGCATGGCGGTCACGCGGCAGGCCTGCGTGGATGCGCTCCATCTCCACCCAGTCGCGCGCACTCGCCACGGTCGAGATGAAGGGCTTGCCGTGGATCACGCACTGGCGCTTGAGGGCCAGCGCTTCGGGGAAAATGGAGGAGGGATCGACCGGATCGGTCAGGTAGATGGCGCCGTCCAGCACCCGCCCCTCGCCGGGCATGCCCACCACTTCGGCCACCAGCTTCATCAGCCCGCCTTCACGCCCGTAGGGGTAGCGCACCAGGCCTTTGTGGCCCTTGAGCATTTCGGCGGCAGCAATCGCGTCGTAGGTGCGGCCCACGGCATGAAAGCCGATATTCAGCTCGCGGATGCCCTGCTCGCAAGCGCGCAAAAAGGTGAACAGCGCCGCATCATCGCTGCGGTGGTGCAAACGGTTGGCAGCAAGGCCCAAAAGCATGGTCAGTCCCGTGGTGTGGCAAGTGAGGGGAAAGCATAGCGCCAAAACCACACCAGGGCTGTGACGGCAGCAGCGGACAGGCGCCTCAATACTATTGAATTAATAGCTGTATGCGCTTAACTGGCTTGCGCTGAAAGGCATTTTTATCGATTTCTGACTGCACCATCCGCCCATTGCTGCGTCGTCTGCAGGCGCGCACGCGGGCCAAAGCTGCTGGTGGTGCTGAGGGTGATGTTGTGGTGCGCAATCACCTGCTGCGGGGTAACGGCGGCATTGCCGCAGGTGGTGTGTGCGTCTTCCACCAGCACCACCGGGTAGCCATGGCGCAGCGCGGCGCGGGTGGTTACATCCACGCAGTACTCGGTGTGCATGCCGCAGATCACCAGTTCCTGCACACCCAGGCCCTGCAGCGTAGGCAGCAGATCGGTTTTCCAGAAGGCATCGCCCGTGGTCTTGTTGCTGCGCAGATCGGCGCCCCCCACCTGCAGGCCCTGCGCCAGCTGCCAGCCGGGCGTGCCGGGTTCAAGCCCCGGCTCTGCGTGCTGCGCCCAGATGACGGGCATGCCAGCCACCCGTGCCGCTGCGGTTACCTGGTTGATGCGGGCAATCAGGCCTGCGCAATCCCAGGCAGCCCCGGGGCCTTCGCACAGCCCTTGCTGCACATCAATGACGAGAACGGCGGTGTGGGGCATGGCATTCCTATGGGTGGGTGGTACAAGCAGCCTGGATTCTAGGGATCCGCCGTAAACCCCTCGCCAGACGGGATGGACGCGGGCCTGCACCGCAAGCTGTTGCCCCGGCGCAAAGCCGCTAAGCTATGCACATGGCCGCCAACCCCCCTGTTTCCGCCCCCCTGCCCCATCCACCGGCAGCAGCGCGCCGCGCACGCGCGGTGCTTGGGCAGCTCAGCGACATGGATCTGCGGCTGCTGCAGGTCTTCAAGAGCGTGGTGGAATGCGGCGGCATGTCGGCCGCCGAGCTGGAGCTGAACATTGGCACCTCCACCCTCAGCCGCCACATGAAAGACCTGGAGACCCGGCTGGGCATGGTGCTGTGCAGACGCGGGCGCGCAGGCTTTGCGCTCACCCCCGAAGGCAACCAGGTGTACGAGGCCACCTTGCAGCTGCTAGGCGGGGTTGATCTGTTTCGCAGCCGCATCGACGACATCCACGCGCGCATGGGCGGCAATCTGGAAATCGCCGTGTTCGACAAGACGGTGAGCAACCCGCAGGCGCAGATCCACCGCGCGATTGCCCGGTTTCGCACGGTGGCGCCCGATGTGAACCTGCAGCTGCATGTCAGCTCCATCAACGCCATCGAGCGCGGGCTGATGGACGGGCGCTTTCATGTTGGCATCATCCCCGCGCACCGCAGCTCGGCCAGCCTGGTGTACCGCGACCTGTTTGGCGAAACCATGCAGCTGTACTGCGCCGCCGGGCATGACCTGTGGCACAAGCCCCATGACAGCCTCGACTGGGAGGCCCTGCGCCACTACCCCTTTGCCGGACTGGGCTACCACTCGCCCAACATGGAGCTGTCGCACAGCGTGCGCCTGCCCCGCGCCGCCACGGGTTTTGACCAGGAATCGATTGCAACCCTGATTCTGTCCGGGTGTTTTTTGGGCTTTCTGCCCGACCACTACGCCGCCCGGTTTGAAGAGCAGGGCCTGATGCAGGCGGTGGGCCCCGACCGCTTCCACTACCAGTGCCAATTCGTCGCCATGTGGCGCCTCTCGCCCGCCCCCAGCCGCGTAGCGCAGGCCTTTATCGACTGCCTGCTCCAGGCCCACACAACGCCTGCGTAAGTTGCTATCAAATTAACTTATCCACAGAAGTGCGCTTCCCGGTGTGTATTTTTTTCTCCGAGGGAGATCAAAGGGAGTTGATCCCGCAACGGCCCGAACATTGCACAAAATTATCCACAGGCTGATTGCGCATCTTGGACTGCGCAGTGCTTCAAACAGGAAGCTTGGCCGTGGCTTTCACTTCCCGCAGTGCCAGGCTCGACTGGATTGCCATGACGCCAGGCTGTCGACGGACCACTTTTTCGATGAATTGGCCATAGCTTTCGAGGTCGCGTGCGACGACGGTCAGCATGTAATCGGCGCTACCAGTTATCTCGTGGCAGGACAGGATTTCATCGTGCCCTTGAATTGCACGTTCAAAATTCTCCGGCGCCTGCCCAGATTGATCGCCGAACCGAACTTCTACGAACGCCAGGACACCGAGTCCAAGCTTTTTGCGACCCAAGGTGGCTCGCACCCCGGTAATGAAGCCGAGTTCTTCAAGCCGCTTTCGTCGGCGCCAACAGGCTGTGACAGTCAACGACAACATTTCGCTGAGGGTCGCGCTGCTTAGTGTTGCATCCGATTGCAAACTGCGCAGGATTGAGCGGTCGACATCATCAAGTTCAGCGTTTGACATAGAAATTCATCTTCAATACTTTATTTGAATTATTTTTTCATAATCTGCTAAATAGAGCGATTGATTCGCAAAATAAATTCAAAACAGCATGCATAAAATTTAGTCTCCTCCTGTCTCTGAAATCTATGACCATTGAGCTCACTCTCTTCGAAGGCCGCGTTGGTGATCACAACGATTTGGCTATGCTTGGAGCGCGGTCACTGGCCATGGCGATTAGCGATCTGCTCGGAATTGAACCAACTGTGATCGGTAGGCCGGAGCCCGCACTCAACGCCAACTGGGACATTGAGCTAATGCAAGCGCGACCGGCACTCCAGCAATTGCAGGCACGATTCCAGAACATTTACTCGCGCGGAGATCGCGCGATCTCAGCAACCAGTCGATGCGCGGCCTCCATTGCGACGCTGCCGATGGTCGCACTCCATCATCCAGAGGCATACGTCGTTTGGTTTGACGCCCATGCTGACCTCAATACCCCAGAATCGACGACTACCGGCTACCTTGGCGGCTTGGCGCTATCCGCCTCTTTGGGCCTCTGGGAATCAGGCTTCGGCAATGGGTTGAGCTTGAAGAACGTCGTTCTTGTCGGCCAGCGCGACATGGATCCGTTCGAAGTTGACCTCATGCAGCAGCGGAACATTGCACACGTTCGACCTGGCCCGGATATTGAATCCAGACTTCGCGCCGCCATTGCAGGACGCCCCGTGTACGTTCACCTGGATTGCGACGTTCTGAACCCCGGCATCGTGCCAACCGACTACGTGCACGAAGGCGGACTTTCGCTGGATGATCTGAGAAGCGCATGCAACACGATTGCAGATAGCAAAGTGATAGGCGTCGAGATTGCCGAATTCCAGAACTCTTGGGAGCCCGGAGGAGAGCCAGTGTCGCCACGCCAGTTGCTAGGCGCCCTAGTTCCACTCTTTCGCAGGCTTCAGAGTAGTTGCCCAGATCCGTCTGCATTTTCGGTGCTTTGAGGGATCGCTTCCACTGCATAACAGCCATTTACGGGCAGACATTGAGCGGTCTGCCGCGAGTCGCAAGCCGCCCTCTGCCAAAGCCAACCATGGGCCCGCGCATGAGCCTATGCCTATTGATGGACTTGGCAAAACCAATGAGACCCCATCACTTTTGATGCGCGTGCCGCTCCCCGAGCCTCCTATTCGGCGCTACTATCGCAGCCGAGGCATACACCGTTGCCCCTCCGTCCCTTTTCGGGGTTTTGGCCGTTTATCAATCTAGGAGCTGTTGGCGCTTGCTGGTGTTGGGTTTTGGCTGTTTTCTGGCTTTAAATTCAATAAGGATGCGCGCTGGCAGCTATGGTTTTTTTGGATACCGCTGTGTCTGATTCCGTGCAACGCCCCGCTTCGCCTCCGCCCCGCCCCAAGGCCCGTGCCACGATTGCCGATGTGGCGCAGGCGGCGCAGGTATCCAAGGCTTCGGTGTCGCGCTACCTCAATGGCCGCACCGACATCCTGGCACCCGACATGGCCGAGCGCGTGCAGCAGGCGATTGCCCAGCTCAATTACCGGCCCAGCCCCATGGCGCAGGCGCTCAAGCATGGGCGCACGCGCCTCATCGGGTTGGCGGTGGCCGATGTAACCAACCCGTTCTCGGTGGCGGTGCTGCAGGGGGCCGAGAAGGCCTGCCAGGCTGCGGGCTACCTGCTGGTGCTGTTCAACCTGGGCAATGAGGCTGGCCGCGAGCGCGATGCCATGCACGCGCTGTCGGCCTACCAGCTCGACGGCATGATCCTCAACCGCGTCGAGACCAGCGCCCAGCTGTGGCACGACGCGCAGCTGCACGGCAAACCCATCGTGCTGGTGGACCGTTTCATGGAAGGCATGGATGCCGATTTCGTGACGGTGGACAACCCCGGCGTCATCCAGCTCGCGCTCGACCACCTGCAGGCCCAGGGCTTTGACGAGGTTCTGCTGGTGACCGAGCCGATTGCAGGCGTCAGCTCCCGTACCGCTCGTCAACAGGCGTTTTTGCGCTATTTAAGCCTTAGCAAGGTACTGCAGGGATCGGTGTGGGAGAGCACGGCCCACAATGGCCAGCAACTGCAGCAGCAGCTGGCGCAATGGCAGAAGGCGGCTGTGCAGGCAGGCCGCAAGCCTGCCGTGCTGGCCGGCAATGGCGTTGCCAGCCTGCGGGCGGCCAGCGCCATCCATGCGCTGGGCTGGGTACCCGGGCAGGAACTGGGCGTGATCGGCATTGACGAAACCGACTGGGCACCCCTGGTGGGCCCGGGCCTCACCACGGTGGCCCAGCCTACCGATGCGCTGGGCCAGGCCGCCGCCCAGTGCCTGATCGAGCGCATTCAGGGCCAGCACAGCCCGGCGAGGAAGATCGAGTTACCGGGCACCATCATTGTGCGCGGCTCCACTGCATCACCAAATCGTTGATTTTTATCAGCTTCTGAAACTGTTACGAGGCATTCCAGGGGAAACCCTAGTAACCAAACCGTAACCTGCGATTACACTCCACGCACTGAAACCGGTTTCAAAGCGTCGCATCGCCATGAACTACACGTTCCAATTCGACCAGGTGCTGGCCGCCTGGCCCCAGCTTTTGCAGGGCACCTGGGTCACGATCCAGTTGTCCTTTCTGGCCATGGCCATAGGTCTTGCGGTGGCCATCGTCTGCGCCTGGGGCAAGACTTCGGGCCCGGCGCCGCTGCGCTTTGTGATCAACGCCTATATCGAGCTGATCCGCAACACGCCGTTTCTGGTGCAGCTGTTTTTCTTCTTCTTTGCGCTGCCCGCCATCGGCCTGCGCTGGTCGCCACAGACCGCCGCGCTCGTGGCGATGGTGGTGAACCTGGGCGCGTACGCGACCGAGATCATCCGCGCCGGGATCGAGTCGATTCCCAAGGGGCAGATCGAGGCAGGACTGGCGCTGGATCTCAAGCGCTGGGAGATTTTTCGCTTCGTCATCTTGAAGCCCGCGCTCAAGACGATCTACCCAGCGCTCACCAGCCAGTTCATTTTGCTGATGCTGAGCTCAGCCGTGGTGTCGGTGATCTCGGCGGATGACCTGACCTCGGTCGCCGCCAACATCCAGTCCGAAACCTTCCGCAGTTTCGAGGTGTACATCGTCGTCGCCATCATCTATCTGGCGCTGTCGCTGGCCTTCAACCTGCTGTTCAAGCTCATCTACCAGATGTTCCTGAACTACCCCGACCGTCGCTGAGGAATACAAACATGCGTACTTTTGGTTGGTCTGAGCTGTGGTTCATCGTGGAAGCGGCCAAGTGGACGGTTGCGCTGTCTGCCATCGCCTTCATCGGTGGGGCACTCGTGGGCCTTATCGTGGCGCTCTCGCGCACGTCTGACAACCGGCTGGCGCGCGGCGTCGCCACGTTCTTTACCCAGATTTTTCAGGGCACGCCGCTGCTGCTGCAGCTGTTTCTGGTGTTCTTCGGTGCGCCGATCCTGGGTTTTGAGATCAACCCCTGGGTGGCTGCCGCTGCCGCGCTGATTCTCAACAGCGGCGCGTTCCTGGGCGAAATCTGGCGCGGCTGTATCCAGGCTGTGCCGCGCGGCCAGTGGGAAGCGGCCGATGCGCTGTCCCTGTCGTACTACTGGCGCATGCGCGCCGTGGTGTTGCCGCAGGCCATGAAGATTGCCGTAGCGCCCACCGTGGGCTATCTCGTGCAGATCATCAAGGGCACGTCGCTCGCCGCCATCATCGGCTTTACCGAGGTGACGCGCGCCGGCCAGATCATCAACAACGCCACCTTCCAGCCGATGCTGGTGTTCGGGGTTGTAGGCGCCGTCTATTTCATTCTGTGCTGGCCCCTGTCGCTGTGGGCTGGCCGCCTGGAAAAGCGCCAGGCCAAGGCTCTGGCCCGGTGATTCTGCCTTCCCCTTTTTTCCTTTCCCGTTGCGTTATTCAACCCATAGGAGACATGAACATGCAACTCTCGCGCCGCACTTTCACCACCGCCGCTGCCGCCCTGGCTGCCAGCGCCCTCCTGCCCCTCAGCGCTTCGGCGCAGTCGCTGGCCGATCTCAAGAAAAAAGGCAAGATCACCATCGGCATGCTGGTGGATTTCCCTCCCTACGGCATTCTGAACACCAGCAACCAGCCTGACGGCTACGATGCCGATGTGGCCAAGCTGCTGGCCAAGGAGTGGGGCGTGACGGCCGACATCGTGCCCGTGACCGGCCCCAACCGCATTCCCTTCCTGCTGACCAACAAGGTCGACATGCTGATTGCATCGCTGGCCATCACGCCCGAGCGCGCCAAGCAGGTGCTGTTCTCCAAGCCCTACTCGGCCGCCTCGATCGTGCTGTTCGGCAACACCAAGACCGCCATCAAGGGCCCGGAAAACCTCAAGGGCCTGCGCGTGGGCGTGGCCCGTGCCTCGACGCAGGACGTGGCCGTGACCAAGGTGGCCCCGGAAGGCACGCAGATCCGCCGCTTTGATGACGATGCCTCGGCCATGCAGGCGCTGCTGTCCGGCCAGGTGGATGCCATTGGCTGCTCCATCACCGTGGCGGCCCAGATCGCCAAGCGCGCGCCTGCTGGCCAGTTTGAAAGCAAGTTCCAGCTGCTGCAGCAGAACATGGCCGTTGCCCTGCGCCCCGGCCAGGACGAAGTGGCCAATGCCGTCAACGATTTCATCGCCAGGAACACCGCCAACGGCGAGCTGAACAAGCTGTACCAGAAGTGGCTGGGCGCCGATCTGCCGAAACTGGATTGAGCACGCCTGCCGTCTGCCTGATTTGAACTGAAATACCCCGCGGAGCTAGACCATGACCACCCCTGCTGACCAGCCCATCATTCGCCTGCAAGGCGTGGAGAAATGGTATGGCAACTTTCAGGTGTTGACCGATATCAACCTCGACGTGCGCGCCGGGGAACGTATCGTCATCTGCGGGCCTTCTGGGTCGGGCAAATCGACGATGATCCGCTGCATCAACCGGCTCGAAGCCATCCAGAAGGGCCGGATCACCGTTGACGGCACCGACCTGACCGGCGACAGCAAGGCGATCGACACCGTCCGCAAGGAAGTGGGCATGGTGTTCCAGCAGTTCAACCTGTTTCCACACCTGACCATTCTGGAAAACTGCATGCTGGCGCCGATGCGCTCGCGCGGCCTTTCCAAGGAAGAGGCGCAGGAGCGCGCGATGAAATACCTCACGCGCGTGCGCATCCCCGACCAGGCAGGCAAGTACCCCAGCCAGCTCTCGGGCGGCCAGCAGCAGCGTGTGGCAATTGCCCGCGCGCTGTGCATGGCGCCCAAGATCATGCTGTTTGACGAACCCACCTCGGCGCTCGACCCCGAAATGGTCAAGGAAGTGCTCGACACCATGATCGGCCTGGCCGACGACGGCATGACCATGCTGTGCGTCACCCACGAAATGGGCTTTGCCCGCAGCGTGGCCGACCGCGTGATCTTCATGGCCGACGGCAAGATCATCGAGCAGGGCCCGCCCACCGAGTTCTTTGACAACCCCAAGCACCCCAAGACCCAGCAGTTCCTGGGCCAGATCCTCAGCAACCATTGACACCCCCTGTGGCGCTGCGGGGCGCCCTTGCCCGGTGTGCGCCGATGGGCCACGCCAGTGCCTGAGAACGTGCGAAGTTTCTGCCGACTGTTTGCTCACTTATAGATAGCTGCTAGCGCTTGATGGACGGGCGCAAACGGCAAAAATCACCAAAAACCATGGCCTTGTCTGTGCACAACGCTGGCGCGCCAGCCCTCATCTCCCTCACCTCATTCGGCAATGCCGAAGTGCGCCGCCACGGCCAGCTGTACTTTGCCCGGCTCTCCCACGCCGCTGGGGCGAGCGGGGTGGAGGTACGCGAAGAGCTGCTGATCGACGCCGCTGACGAGCTGCCCGCCATTGCTGCCTATGTGCGTGCGCAGGGCCTGGACGTCGTCTACTCCTGCCCGCAGCCGTTGTTTGCGATGGACGGCGCACTCGATACCGCCGTGCTGCAGCACGCCATTGCGGCCGCCCAGACCCTGGGCGCCAGCTGGCTCAAGATGTCGATTGGCGGCTTTGCCCGGCAATCGGTGGCGCATTCGGCCACCGGGTTTGCCGCGCTCAAAACCGCCATTGCAGAGGCTGGCATCACCTTGCTGATCGAGAACGACCAGACCGTGGGCGCGGGCACCGTGCAGGCCTTGCAGCGCTTTTTTGCCGCTGCCGATGCGGCGGGCCTATCCCTGCCCATGACTTTTGACATGGGCAACTGGCACTACCTGGGCGAATGCGCCTTGCAGGCCGCCCAGCTGTTTGCCAGCCGCGTGGCCTATGTGCATGCCAAGGGCGTGCAGCGCCTGCCTGCGAAATGGGTGGCCGTGCCGCTGGCCGAATCAGCCGCCGCCTGGCGCGCCATTCTGCGCGCCCTGCCCGGCGACGTGCCGCGCGCCATCGAATACCCGCTGATCGGCGACGACCTGCAGGCCGTCACCCGGCACGAGTTGGCCGTGCTGCGCGACGCCACTGCCCTGCAAAACCACTGAACCGCGAAAAAACCACAAGAGACACGGCCATGACCACCAAAACCTTCGACATCGCGACCTTCGGCGAAGCCATGATGCTGCTGATTGCCGACCGCCCTGGCCCGCTGGAGCAGGCCGAGTTCTTTACCAAGCGCATTGCAGGCGCCGAGATCAATGTTGCCACCGGGCTGGCACGCCTGGGTTTCAACACCCACTGGGCCAGCCGCCTGGGCGCAGACTCGATGGCCCGCTACCTCATCAACCAGATGAAGGGCGAAGGTGTGCATTGCGAACATGTGGTGCTGGACCCTGCGCAGAAAACCGGCTTTCAGATCAAGGGCCGCACCGACGACGGCAGCGACCCGCAGGTGGAATACCACCGCAAGGGCTCGGCCGCGAGCCTGATGACGCCTGCGGGCATCGACGAGCCCTGGCTTGCCGCAGCGCGCCACCTGCATGCCACCGGCGTGTTTGCCGCCATCTCCGATACCAGCCTGGCCACGGCCAAGCGCACGCTGGAAGTTGCGCGCGCATCTGGCAGCACCATCTCGTTCGATCCCAACCTGCGCCCCACGCTATGGAAGGACGAAGCCACGATGCGCCGCGAGATCAATGCACTGGCTGCAGGGGCCGACTGGGTCTTTCCGGGCCTGGCCGAAGGCGAGCTGCTCACCGGCCACAAGACGCCCGAAGCCATTGCACAGTTCTACCGCAGCCAGGGCGCACGCCTCGTCGTCGTCAAACTCGGCGAAGCGGGCGCTTACTTTGATGATGCGAAAGCAGGTACCGGCTATGTGGAAGGTTGCCCGGTCGACAAGGTGGTGGACACCGTGGGCGCGGGCGATGCCTTTGCCGTGGGGGTGATCAGCGGTCTGCTCGATGGCCGCACCGTGCCGCAAGCCGTCAAGCGCGGCTGCTGGATTGGCGCGCTGCAGGTGCAGGTGCTCGGTGATTCGGAGGGCCTGCCCACCCGCGCCGCGTTGACAGCCGCTGGCTACTGAACCCATTCCGACGCCCAGGAGCTGCCATGACCCCATCCACACGCCGCCAGGTACTGGTTTTCCGCGAACTGCCCGACGACCAGCTCGCCCGCCTGCAAGCCGCGCATGCGGTGACGGTTGCCAACCCGCGCGTACCGGGCGAGCGCGATGCCTTTTTTGACGCCCTGCCGCAGGCCGAGGCGCTGATCGGCTCCAGCTACCCCATCACCGACGCCCTGCTCGACAGCGCGCCGCATCTGCAGGCCATCTCCAGCATCTCGGTGGGTGTGGACAACTACCCCCTGGCCAGCCTGCAGCAACGCGGCATTGCGCTGTGCCACACGCCGGGCGTGCTCACCGAGACCACCGCCGACACCATCTTCGCGCTGCTGATGGCCACCAGCCGCCGCATTCCCGAGTTGGCGCTGTTCGTGCGCTCGGGGCAGTGGCAGCGCAATATCGGCGAAGACCTGTTTGGCTGGGACGTGCATGGCAAGACCGTGGGTATTCTGGGCATGGGCCGCATTGGCCTGGCCCTGGCCCGCCGCGCGGCGCTGGGCTTTGGCATGCCCGTCATCTACAACAACCGCAGCACCGTACCCGAAGCCGAGCTGGGCGCCCTCGCCGGCCATGTGCGCTTTGTGGAGCGCGAGGCACTGCTGCGCGAGGCCGATTTCATCGTCTCGATGCTGCCCTCCACCCCAGAGACCCGCCACCTGCTGAACGCCGACGCCTTTGCACTGATGAAGCCCGGCGCCATCGTCATCAACGGCTCTCGCGGCGCCATCATCGACGAAGCCGCCCTGCTGCACGCGCTGGATGCCGACCAGATCCGCGCCGCAGGCCTGGACGTATTCGCCACCGAGCCGCTGCCGGTGGAATCGCCCCTGCGCACCCACCCCAAGGTGGTGGCGCTGCCGCACATCGGCTCGGCCACCCACGAAACGCGCTACGCGATGGCAGAGATGGCGGTGACGAATCTGCTACAGGTGCTGGAGGGTGAAAAGCCCGCAGGATGGTTTGATTTGGGCAAAGCCTGAATCCGAACAGCGCTTACTGCCCCGCAGGGTCGCAGCGCACCTGGTTCATGTAGATGCTGCAGTTGTACTTGTTGCCCTGAAATGTGGCCTGGTAGCGCGTTGACTCACGGCGGCGGTCAAAGCCAAACACCTGTACATGCGCCTCGGTGCTGCTGAAATAATCGGCCGTCCTGTCGGCAATGGCCTGGTCCGACAGGACGGCGTTGCTGCTGATCGGGCCCACCACATCGCAGCCCGAAAGCGCCAGCACCAGAGCGCAGGCGGCAGCCAGGCCGCCCAGACGAAGGGATGTCGCACGCATGGGGTTTCCTTGGATCGAGTTCATGGCAGATGCGCAACTGTCGCACAAACCCCGGACCAGCAGCTGCAAACAAAGGTATCCGGGAGCCGCTCGCATGCGGCCCCAATCCCCTACGCCACCTGTGCCATAACCGCCAGCCGTTGCAGCGCCCACGCCCGCCAGGCTGGCTGCCCGCCTGCAGGTGCCTGCTTACGCCGCATGGGACAGCCCTGCGTTGGTGGCTGCGGCCTGCTTGCGGGCATTCCAGCGCTGCCAGGCCTTTTCGTGAAAGAAGAAGGCAAACGCCTGTACCGTGGGTTCGAGCAGACTGAGTGTGAGCGACGCAATCAGGTTGCCGGTGACGGCATAGGCCACCATGGCCGCCACCGTGATATGGATGACGTAATAGCTGGCGGTCTTGCTGAGCGTCTGGCGGTTGTTGTGGAGGAGGCTGCGGAACTTGGACATGGCGTGCTTTCTGGATGGGTGGGCTATCAGTGTTTTTTGATGATAATTATTCTTATTTGCACAGTCCAATGAATCATGGCTACGGCGCGCATAGCCGGACCTTATGGCGGTCGCAATACCGCTATGATGCTCGGCAGCCGGCCAGCCCTGTGAGGGACAGGGGCCTGCTGCAATAGATCCATTGCGCGCACCACATACACAACAAGCCATGACCACGGACCAGCAACGCAGCTACACCGCACCCTGCCCGGGTTGTGGCGCACCTGTCGAATTTGCCAGCGCGCAAGCGGCCTACGCGGTATGCCCGTACTGCCAAAGCTCCATCGTCCGCGAAGGCGATGTGCTCCAGCGCATCGGCAAGATGGCCGAAATCTTCAACGACTACAGCCCCCTGAAGCTGGGCCAGACCGGCCAGTTCCAGAAGGGCAAGGACGGCAAGCCCGAAGGCTTTCGCCTGATCGGGCGGCTGCAGTACAAGGGCGATACCGGAAGCTGGAACGAATGGCTGGCGCTGACCGACGGAAACGAGATGGCCGTGGTGAGCGAGGACAACGGCCAGTTTGTGCTCGCCCGCGCCAGCGACGTTCCCGCGCGCAACCTGCCCGACGAGAGCCGCTGGCGCCCGGGCCAGAACGTGGCCATCAGCGGCGTGCAGTACAGCGTGACCAGCGTGGTGCACGCCCAGTTGATGGCCGCCGAGGGCGAAATGCCCAAAAAGCCAGAGCTGGGCAAGCCCTTTACCGTGGTGGAGCTTCGCTCGCAGGACGACCGCGTGCTGTCCATCGACTACAGCGAAGCACCGCCCTCCATCTACCTGGGCGAGCCGGTCAGGCTGACAGATCTGAAGATTGCCGGGCTCAAGGACACCTCGGCCAAGAAGGACAAGGGGCGGCACTTCAACTGCCCGCGCTGCGCGGCGCGGGTCGAGATCAAGCTGCAAACCACGCAGAGCCTCACCTGCCCGAGCTGCGGCAGCATCATCGATGTGTCGCAGGGCATTGGCGGCGAGCTGCGCGCTGCGCTGCAGGACGAGCCGGTGCAGCCGCTCATCCCGCTGGGCAAGATAGGCACCTTTGCGGGCAGCAAATGGCAGGTGGTGGGTTTTCAGCACCGCATGGGCGTGGAGCCGGGCGACGACGAATACTTTGGCTGGGACGAGTACCTGCTCTACCACAGCAAGCAGGGTTTCCAGTTTCTGGTGAACAGCAGCGACGGCTGGAGCCTGGTCAAGACCCTGACGGGCGCGCCCAACTACCGTGCAGGCGCCAGCACCGCCACCTGGAACAAGCAGACCTACGAAAAGCAGTACAGCTACCTGGCGGAAACCACTTATGTGCAGGGCGAGTTCTACTGGCCGGTGGTGCGCGGCGACAAGACCGACAATGTGGACTTCGCGCGCGGCCAGGATGGCGTGCAGCTGCTCAACCTGGAGCAGGGCCGGCGCGAGGTGAACTGGTCGATGGGCCGCAAGCTGGCACCCGAGACCGTGGCAGCCGCCTTCGGCATGACCGACCAGCTGGCGCTGTTCAAGCCGACGAGCAGCTCGTTTTCCATGCCCAAGCTCGGCTGCATGCCGATCATCATCGGCCTGGTCATTCTGTTCTTTCTGCTGATCTGGCTATGGCCCAGCGGCTGCAACGCCGCCGACGAGCGGCGCAAGCTGGCGGCCGACCCCACCTACGTCAGCAAGTGCAGCACGGGCAGCAGCAGGTCTTCGGGCGGATCGTGGGGCGGCTACAGCTCTGGCGGAAGCCACAAATAGCGGGGCGCGCCCAAGCCCGTTACCGGGCGGGCGTGCCCTTGGTTTTGATACCGGCAAGCAGCGCCCTGGTGCGCGTAGCCTGCCTTGATAGAGGAGTGTTGTGATGAATCTCGATTGGTTTCACCCAAATGCGTTCTTTGGCTCCATCCTGTTTGCCCTGGTGGGCGTGCTGGTGTTCTGGATCTGCTTTCTCATCATCGACAAGCTCACCCCGGTGGACATGTGGGGCGAGATTGTCGAAAAGCAGAACCTCGCCCTGGGCGTGGTGGTAGCTGCCATGTGCCTGGGCATCAGCATCATCGTGGCGGCAGCCATCGGCTAGCCGCCATATTTACTATTAAATAAATAGCTATAGGCGCTTTCTAGTAGGGCGCCACTGGCTATTTCGACCTCTATCCCTGCAGCCCGCAGGCATCTCGCCCCGTGTCTTCTTCGCCCCCCGCCGAAACCGCCGCTACCGACCCGCACGACGCGCTGGACTTCGGCCCCGGCATCGCTGCCAATCCGCAGGATTTGCCCCGCCGCGCCAGCCCGCTGGAAATCGCCATGCTGTTCAGCGTGTTCGTCGTCGCAGCCTGCGGCCTGCTGTACGAGCTGGCTGCCGCCGCGCTGGCGTCTTACCTGCTGGGCGATTCGGTGCTGCAGTTCTCCACCATCATCGGCACCTACCTGTTTGCCATGGGCATCGGCTCGTGGCTCTCGCGCTACCTGGTGCGCGAGCTGCCGGCGCACTTTCTGCGCATCGAGCTGATGGTGGCCCTGGTGGGCGGCGCGCTGCCCGCCGTGCTTTCGCTCGTCAACGCCTACGTGCCCACGGCTTTCCACTGGATGCTGTACGGCACGGTGCTCGTGGTGGGTACGCTCGTGGGGCTGGAGATTCCGCTGGTCATGCGCATCTTGAAGCGCAACGTGGTGCTGCGCGATCTCGTCTCCAAGGTGCTGACCTTTGACTATCTGGGCGCGCTGGCCGTGTCGCTGGCGTTTCCGCTGCTGCTGGTGCCGCACCTGGGGCTGATCCGTACCGGCCTGGTGTTCGGCCTGCTGAATGCGCTGGTGGCTGTGTGGGCGCTGTTTCTCTTCAAGGATGAGCTGCGCCGCTTTGCCAGCCATGTGCTGGCGTGCCTGCTGGTGATCGGCGCGCTGATCGGCGGCCTGGCGGGTGCGGACAAGATCACCTCGCTCACCGAAGATCACTTCTACCAGGAACCCATCGTGCTGGCGCGCAGCACGCCCTACCAGCGCATCGTCGTCACCCAGGGCAAGCGCGGCACCCGCCTGTACCTCAACGGCAACCTCCAGTTTGCGCAGAGCGACGAATACCGCTATCACGAAGCCCTGGTGCACCCCGTGATGAGCCGTTTTGGCGCGCCGCGCAAGGTGGCGGTGCTGGGCGGCGGCGACGGCATGGCCGTGCGCGAAGTACTCAAGTACCCCTCTGTCGAATCGGTGACCCTGGTGGAGCTGGATCCGGCCATGACCGACCTGTTCAAGAACGTGCCCAGCATGCAGGCACTCAACAGCAATGCGCTGAACAACCCCAAGGTCACCATCATCAACACCGACGCCTTTCAGTGGGCGCAGCAGACCGAAGAGGTATTTGACGTCATCATCGTGGACTTTCCCGATCCCACCAACTTTGCCGTGGGCAAGCTGTTCACCAACAGCTTCTACTCCATGCTCAGCCAGCACCTGGCCGCCAGCGGTTTTGCAGTCATCCAGACCACCTCGCCACTGATTGCGCGCCAGAGCTTCTGGACTGTGGTGAACACCGTCGAATCGGTGGGCCTGACAGCCACGCCTTACCACGCCCATGTGCCCAGCTTTGGCGAATGGGGCTTCGTAATCGCCAGCCGCCGCCCCTGGAGCCTGCCCTCTACCCTGCCCGTCGGCATGCGCTTTTTGAGCCTGCCCAGCCTGCCACTGCTGTTCGATTTTCCGCCCGACATGGCGCGTGTGCCGACCGAAGTCAACCGCCTCTCCAACCAGGTACTGGTACACACCTACGAGCGCGAATGGGGGAAGGTGGCGCATTGATGGTGGAACACCCCCTTGAGGCGCTGCGGGGCGGATGGCCCGTATGACAGCCATGCAACGCCGCACCGTGTTGAAAGGCGCCGCCGCACTGGCGGCCAGCACGGCCCTGCCAGGCTGCAAACCCCAGGCGCCCTCCACCAGCGCCACCCACATCACCGGCGGCTTTATCGGCCAATCGTGGGACCGGGGCCATGCCATGCGCGACCGCCTGCGGCAAGGCCTGCCCCTGCCCGCGCCCAGCCGCACCCACCGCGTGCAGGTGCTGATTGCGGGCGGCGGCATTGCCGCACTGTCGGCGGCGCGCGCGCTGCGCCATGCAGGCGTGAGCGACGTGGCCCTGCTGGAGCTGGAAGACACTGCCGGTGGCAACAGCCGCGGCGGCAGCATGGAAGGCCTGCGCTGCCCGCTGGGCGCCCACTACCTGCCCGTACCCGGCGACGATGCCCCCGAAGTGCAGGATCTGCTCGAAGAACTCGGGGTGCGCGAACGTGTGGCGGGCCGCTGGCAGTACCGCGACGAATACCTGTGCTTCAGCCCGCAGGAGCGCCTGTTCATCCATGGCGAATGGGTCGAGGGCCTGCTGCCCACCCACGAAGTGCCCGCCAGCACCCTGGCCCAGTACCAGCGCTTTGCGCAACTGGTGGCCAGTGCCATGCAGGCGCAGCGCTTCACCATGCCGGTCGCGCGTAGCTGGCAAAAAAATCAAGGCCTGACGCCCGCCCATCAAGCGCTGGACGCTATTACTTTTGACACTTGGCTCGCCCAGCACCAATTGGACGACGCCCACCTGCGCTGGTACCTCGACTACGCCTGCCTGGACGACTTCGGTGCAGGCTGCAGCCATGTCTCCGCCTGGGCCGGCCTGCACTACTTTGCCAGCCGCCATGGCTTTCAGGCCCCCAGCCCCGCAGATGCGGCCACCGAAGAGCAGCACGACGCCGTGCTCACCTGGCCGCAGGGCAACGGCTGGCTGGCCGAGCAACTGGCAGCGCCCGCAGCGCAATCGGGCTGGCTGCACACGGGCCATACCGTGCTGCGCATTGCCGAAGAACCTGGCGGCGTCACCATCGACAGCTACAACAGCGCCACGCAGAGCATCGAGCGCTGGCAGGCCGCGCACTGCATCGTGGCGCTGCCCACCTTCATCGCCGCGCGCGTGGTGCGGAATGCGCCAGATTTTCTGCACGCCGCCGTGCAGGCGCTCGACTGGGCGCCCTGGCTCGTCACCAACATCCACATCCGCGAGCCGCTGGCCGACCGCCCCGGCGCCGAACTCGCCTGGGACAATGTTTTGTACGACGATGTGGCGCGCGGTGGCCTCGGCTACGTCAACGCCGGCCACCAGCGCCTCAATGCCCTGCAGCAGCTGCCCACGGTACTGACCTGCTACCGCGCCCTGGGCGGCATGGCAGCCGCAGACACCCCGCGCGCCGCGCGCCAGCAACTGCTGGATGCACCATGGGAAAACGTGCGCGACCAGACCCTCGCCACCCTGGCCCGCGCGCATGCCGACATCTACGAAAAAGCCACTCGCATTGACGTGATGCGCTACGGCCACGCCATGGCTATCCCCAAGCCCGGCGCGCAAACCGTTTTGAGCCAGATCGGCCACTGGCGCACAACAGGCGCGCGCCATTCGCTATCAAATTCAAAGTACCCCACCCCCGGCACCACCCGCCTGCACTTCGCCCACAGCGACTGGTCGGGCTACTCGGTGTTTGAAGAGGCTTTCACGCGCGGGTGGTATGCGGGGTTGGCGGCGGCCTAGGGATTGCCCAAAGGTTGCCCAGGGGCTGCGAAACGGGTTTTGAGAGCGTGCGGCACTCCGCATTGCCCGCCCAGACCAAAATGATTTGGAAAAACCATCAACTTGATAGGGAGAGCGCAGCCCTCTCGACATCAAGAATAATTCTCATTTATTATTAAGATATATCTTAATTACCCAATGAGCTGTCCATGACCTTGCAACTGAGCCTGCCTACCCCGTCTTCTGCCGAGCTGATGACTGCCCGTGCGCCGCAGCGCGTGCGCCATGACATTCAACTGCGCCGCACCACGGTTCAATCCGTTCGTCGCATCACGCCACACATGCTGCGCATCACCCTCCAGGGCAGCGATCTGGCCGGGTTTGCCAGCCAGGGCTTTGACGACCACGTGAAGCTGCTTTTTCCCGATGCCAGCGGCCAGTTGCAGGTGCCGCCCATGGAATCCGACGGCCTGCCCCCGGCGTTGCGCGCCTCGATGCGCGATTACACGCCGCATTCGTATGACGCGGATGCCCAGCAGCTGTCCATCGACTTTGCCGTGCATGAGGCAGGCCCCGCCACTGCGTGGGCGCTGCAGGCCAGCCCTGGCCAGCAGTTGGGCATTGCCGGGCCACGCGGCTCTTTCATCATTCCGGCTGCGTTTGACGGCCACCTGCTGATTGGCGACGACACCGCCCTGCCCGCCATTGCCCGCCGCCTGCAGGAGCTGCCCGCAGGCACGCGCGTGGTTGCGGTGGTGGAAGTGGACAGCGCCGCCGACGAGCAGGACCTGCCCAGTGCGGCCCAGGCGCAGATTCACTGGGTACACCGCAATGGCCGCCCTGCGGGCGACGCGGAAGGCATTTTGCAAGCCCTGTCGCAGCTGAATGCACCTGCAGGCGACTATTACTGCTGGGTGGCACTGGAGTCCGCGGCTGCCAAGACGCTGCGCCACGCGCTCGTCACCCGGTACGCTGCCCACCCCAAATGGACCAAGGCGGCCGCCTACTGGAAGCGCGGCAGCCAGGGTGTGCATGAGGTGATCGAGGAATAAGCAGAGAACCTCACGCAAGGGGCGTAGCCCCGGCGCTGGGCTCAAGACACCGGGCGATGCGCCAGCACCCCGGCAAATGCCTCCGCAGACGCCCTAGCGAACCACTTCGCCCGCAGAAATACCGGCCTCGCCCGTCTGAGACTGGGGAAGCGGTTGTGCCGACGCGGGCGTAGCGCGGCGCCACACCACATCGCCGCCTGCCGAAGGCTGCTGCGCGGGCACCCCGGAGTTGACGGGAGACACGACCACGCCGCGCTCGATGGGCGGCGGGTTGCCGCGCGGGGCAGGGGCCGTGCCGCCGAGCGAAGGAGCAGGAGCCGCCTGGGCACCGTCACTTCCTCCCGCCGCACCCGGCCCGGGTACCACTACACCCGGTTGGGGGCGTACTGGGTCATTGGGGCGAGGCGCCTGGGGCTGCACCACTTCGCCATTGAAGGCGGGGTAATCGCCTTCGCCGCTGGGGCCCCGAGTGCCGTAGTCGGGCTGGGCAGGCGTGCCAATAGGGCGCGCTTCCGGGTCGTCCACCACAGGCGGGCGGTGGTCGCCACCGTTGTTTGCAGGGCCTTGCACGGCGGGAGGCTGCTCGAAGGGGTCCACCGGCTCCTTGCTGGTGCCAAAGCCCAGCATCCAGCTGCGCAGGCGCTGTACAAAGGTGTTGTTCTCGGCTGGCTGCTCAAAGCGGGCTGCGGCATCGACCAGTTTGGTTCGCTGCGCGGCAGCGGCAATATCGGCCACGATGGGCAGTGCGCTGTGCGCGCCTTGGCCCCAGTAGTCGTTCAAGGTGACGCGGCTGTCGTTGAAGCCGACCCAGGCCCCGGCCACGAGGTCGGAATGCATGAGCATGAACCAGCCATCGGCGTTGTCCTGTGTGGTGCCGGTCTTGCCAGCCCAGTCACCTGTTACACCGTAGCGCGCCACGCCTCTGCCAGTGCCTTTGCTGATGACGCCGCGCATCATGTCCACCAGCGCATAGGTCACACCGCTGTCAAGTGCCAGCTCGGTCGGCTGCGGCTCGAACTCGGCCAGCACCTTGCCTTCGCGGTTGGTGATGCGGGTAACCATGACGGGGGCCCGGTAACCGCCGCCGTTGGCCAGCGTGGCATAGCTGGTCACCATTTCCTGCAGGGTCACGGGGCTGGTGCCAAGCGCCAGCGACATCACCTCATCAAGCTTGCTGTCGCGCACGCCCAGCGCGCGGGCCAGTTTGGCCACCTTGGCGGGGCCGACCTTGGCCATCACCTGCGCGGTGATGGTGTTCTTGGAATAGGCCAGGCCATCGGCCAGCGTCATCGGCTGGTTCGAGGGCGGGCCGCCATCGGTGGGGCGCCAGTGCTGGCCGCCGGGCAAGGCAATGTCCACCGCTTCGTCCATCAATTGGTCGCTGGGCACGGCGCCGTTCAGCAAGGCCGCGCCATACACAAAGGGCTTGAAGGTGGAGCCGGGCTGGCGACGCGCCTGGGAGACATGGTCAAACGGGTCGATGGCAAAGTCTCGGCTGCCCACCCAGGCCAGCACATGGGCGTTGCGCGGGTCCATGGCCATGAAACCGGCCTGCACGCGCACCTTGTCCTGACGCAGGTCGGCCATGAAGTCGGCGTCGGCCAGCAGGCGCTTCAAGGCTTCGTCCTTGTCTTCGCCGCCCTCCACCGCCTGGCGGTAAGCCTTGCTTTCACGTACAAAGCTTTGCACCAGCGGGTTCTTGGCCGAAAAGGCCGCGCGCGGGCTCCACAGCCCGTTGGCAGTCACCTGCAGCTGGCGGCCGTGGCGGGCAACGGCCTGGTTGGCCCACTGCTGGATGCGCGAGTCGATGGTGGTCTGCACCACCAAGCCGTCGGCATAGAGGTTGTAGTCGTTGGCGTCGGCCCAGTCGATGAGCCATTTGCGCAGCGCCTGGGCAAAGTGCGGCGCCATGCCGACAGCTTCGTCCTGGCGCTCGAAATCGAGCTGGATAGGGCGTTTTTTCAGCGCCTCGAAATCCTTGTCGCTCAGCTTGTCGTGCTTGTGCATCTGCGCCAGCACGGTGTTGCGGCGCGATACCGCACGCTCTGGGTTGTTGACCGGGTTGTAGTAGCTGGTGCCCTTGAGCATGCCCACCAGGGTTGCCGCCTCGATCACGCTAAGTTTGCTGGCCGGTTTGTCAAAGTAGGTGCGGGCCGCCATCTCGATACCGAACGCGTTGTAGAGAAACGGTACGGTGTTCAGGTAAGTCTCCAGGATCTCGTCCTTGGTGTAGGCCGATTCGATCTTGTAGGCGGTCACCGCCTCCTTGAGCTTGCGGTTGAGCGAGCGCGCGCGGCCGATCTCCTCGGGGAACATGTTGCGCGCCAATTGCTGGGTAATCGTCGATCCGCCCTGCGGCCGCCCCATCGCCGTGTGGATGACCGAGCCGAAGGTGCGGCGCCAGTCCAGCGCCCCGTGCTCGTAGAAACGGTGATCTTCCGTGGAGATGAGCGCGTTGATGACGTTGGGCGAAATGTCCTTGAGCGCCACCCATTCGCGGTTGGACCGCTTGTACTGCGCCAGCACTTTCCCGTCTGCCGACATCAGCTGCGTGGGCGCCTCCACCTTGGCTTTTTGGATATCGCTGATCGACGGCGTCAGCGGTATCAGGAGCAGAACGTACAGCAGCAGGGCCACCGGCAGGGCCAATACGGCCATCAGCCATTGCTTCCTGCTGCGGGAAGCCACCCAGGCGCGCAAGCGGGCGGCTTGGGGAGCTAGGGCATGGGCCACGCGGATGGCCGTATTTTTGAGTGCGGAAAAAAGAGGCATCGCCTGGGTATCTCGTCTGCAGAACGGGGCTTGCCGGGGTGCTTCAATCTCGCATGCCCGCAAGCGAATCGCACATTGTCGGGCAGGAGCAGTGGTACGGTAGCCCCCTGTGCCAATACTGCCGCAGGCGCTGTAACAGGCACGCAAAGGGGTATCTACCCGCCCTTACTCTTGTTTTGATAGCTGTCTGCGCTTTACCTCTGTACACCAAAGGCATTTTTCGCCACTGTTTTGGCGGTGCACACTCTGTAATGCCCGCCCATGCAGTTGCAACGGCAGCGCGAAGGCTTTACGTTTGGCCATAAAAGCCATGGCAGCGGGCTCTTTGGCAGCCCCACCGCTGCGGGCCCCGAAGCGGCCCACGCATCAACACATGGAGGCAGGGAAAACAGGGCGCTTTGCGCCCTGTTGCGATCCAGCCATTTGCCGTGTTACTGCATGAACCAGCCGTGGCTCACCACCATCGACTGGCCGGTCAGCGCATTGGTCGGGAAGGCTGCAAAAAACAGCGCCACGCGCGCCACATCGTCCAGCGTGGTGAACTCACCGTCCACCGTCTCCTTCAGCATCACGTTCTTGATCACTTCCTCTTCGGAAATTCCCAGCTCCCTGGCCTGCTCCGGAATCTGCTTGTCCACCAGGGGCGTGCGCACATAGCCCGGGCAGATGACGTTGGCCCGCACACCCTGCGGCCCGCCCTCTTTCGCCACCACCTTGGCCAGACCTTCGAGCCCGTGCTTGGCCGTGACATACGGTGCTTTCAGCCGCGAGGCCTCCTTGGAATGCACCGAACCGGTGTAGATGATGCTGCCGCCCCGCCCCTGTGCATACATATGCTTGATGCAGGCGCGCGTGGTGAGGAAGGCGCCATCCAGCTGGATCGCCAGCATCTTCTGCCATTCGCCCAGCGAAAAATCCTGCACCGGCTTGACGATCTGGATCCCTGCATTGCTGACCAGGATGTCGATGCCGCCATAGGCCCGGACCGCCGCCTCCACCGAGGCGTCGACTTGCGCCTCCTGCGTCACATCCACAGCCACGCCCATTGCCGTGCCGCCCCTGCTTTGGATATCCTGGGCCGCGGCATCGGCCGCTTCCTGCTTCAGATCTGCAATCACCACCTTGGCACCTTCCTGTGCATACAGATCGGCAATTGCCTTGCCAATGCCACTGGCGGCGCCTGTCACATAAGCCACCTTGCCTGCGAGTTGCTGAGCCATTGTTCATGTCCTTTCGATAGAAAACAGATATCGCCGGGCCATGCTGCGCCGGCCTGGGTGCACCTGTCGTAGGAGCACAGGCCATTTGCACAAGTACACAGAGCCGGACTTGCAGCGGATGGGCAGTTGAGACCGCCATCGCTTTATCAGCCAATCTGCTGCGCTTCAAAATCAGGATGGCGACCGCCGCCCTGGTTCGCAGACGCCAGCGGCGCGGCAATGCGTTGTGCAAGGCTTCGCACCAGCCTCTACACTTGCACTTTTGCCAGATTGCATGACACCACCATGAACATCACCAAAGACAGCGCCGTCACCATCCAGTACAAAGTGACCGACGACAAGGGCAAGCCGCTCGACAGCGGCAACCTGGCCTACCTGCACGGCGGCTATGAAAACATCTTCCCCAAGGTGGAAGCTGCTTTTGAAGGCCAGTCCGCAGGCTTCAGCACCACCGTCAATCTGGCCGTGGAAGACGCCTTCGGCGCCCGCGACGAAAGCCTGGTACGTGCCATTCCCAAGGCCGAGTTCCCGCCCGGAGTGAAGGTGGGCGGCCAGTTGCAGGGCGCCAACGACAAGGGCGAACCCCAGGTCTATTACGTCAAGAAGATCAAGGGCCCCGAGGTGCACCTGGATGGCAACCACCCGTTGGCAGGGCTTGCGCTGCGCTTCAGCGGCAAGGTGATCGATGTGCGCGCCGCCAGCGCAGAAGAAATTGCCCATCGCCACGTGCATGGCGCGCACGGCCACCACCATTGAAGCCCTCGGGGGCGCTGACATCCGGTGCGGGCGCCCCTCCACCTGAAGCAAACAAGCGGCTGGCGCACATCCTTTGTGCACCAGCCGCTCTTTTTTGGATAGCAAAACCATGTCAACTGCACTGATCGAACCCCGCACCGCCCGCCTGCAGCTGCGCCAGTGGCGTGCGCAGGACCGCGATGCATTCGCTGCCATGGTCGCCGACCCGGAAGTGATGCGCTATTTTCCGGCCCCGCTGACGCGCACGCAAAGCGATGCCATGGCAGACAAATGCGAGGCACTGATCGCCGAACGCGGCTGGGGCATATGGGCGGTGGAGCGTCTGGCCGACCAGCAGTTCATCGGCTTGGTGGGCCTGCATGTGCCACAGCCCGATCTGCCGTTTTCGCCCTGTGTGGAAATCGCCTGGCGTCTTGTACAGCACGCCTGGCACCAGGGTTTTGCCACGGAAGCCGCGCGGGCGGCTCTCACCGTCGGCTTTGGCCCGCTGCAACTGGCCGAAATCGTCGCCTTCACCACGCAAACCAACACCCCGTCACAGGCGGTGATGCAGCGCCTGGGAATGGAACGCGACAGCGCTGGCGATTTTGACCACCCTGCCCTGCCTGCGGGCCATCCCCTGCGCCCCCATGTGCTCTATCGACTGCGTGCGGCACATTTTGGCGAGCCGGCCGAGCGCCAAGCGCCTCCAGCGCCCCTGTAGGACGATTGATATTTCTCAGGGCTTTTACCGATAAGCCGGGGTATACGGTCAACGCTCCACATTTGCGCGCTACGATGGTACGCAACCTGGTGTAGCAATGCATCGCCATTGCGCCACCCCGTTGCAATGGCCGGGCGGGGGCCCGGCAGGTTCGAGAAAGGAGCACATCTATGCAAGTTCAAGTGCACGCTGGCGACAATGTCCAAGGCGGTGAATCCCTGGCGCAATGGGCGCAGACCGAAGTACAGGACAAGCTCTCACGCTTTCGCGAATATGTGACACGCGTCGAGGTCTACCTGACCGATGTGGATGCACTGAAAGACGGCGGCAAAGGCAAGCGCTGCGTGATGGAAACCCGTGCCACTGGCCGCCAGCCCCTGGCTGTGAACGCCGAAGCCGAGAAAGTGGCGGAAGCATTCAACGCTGCCCTTGAAAAATTGCACCGCGCGCTGGACACCGACATCGCCAAGATGCGCGACAAGAGCAACCGCGACACCATCCGCTCCGGCAATGAACTGGACAGCGAAGCCTGATTCCAGCCTCTCCATTCAGCTTCCAGCAAAAGCACCGCCCAGCGGTGCTTTTTTATTGCCCATAGGCTCGCAAAGCTGCTTCAGACAGCAACCACTGCGCCACCACCACTGGGTTTCTTCATGGGCGGCCTACATGCAAACGCCCATGACAAGGACAGAACCTGCCCCCCAGGGACTTGCGGCGCTTCCTGCAGGCACTGAAGAGCGATGCCACCCTGCACCCGTACCAGATAGCCCTCAGTTCTGATCCTTTCACTGACAGGGCAAGCGTTTTTACGAACCCTCTGCCCTGCTCTCCATTGCGCCCTATGCCTGTGCCGTGAAGCGGCCCGGTCTCCGGTGGCCAGCCCGCTGCGCCGATAAACACCGTTCCACACGGTCAGGCCCCGCAGATCACATGCGCTGGTGCTTCTTCAGCCGATCAGCGTTCATGTCCATCCGAGCCATCAAAACATGTATCCACAAGTCTCTATGGGCAACGGCATCCGCCTGCCGCTCACGGAGGCCACGCGTCCCGGAAATGGCTCGTCAACGCGCCAGGGGCAAGGCATCGCCGCTTCTTTGCGAAAAACCTCTATTTAATAACAAGTTATCAACTTATCAACATACCGACGCACAAACGTTAGATTTCATCAATGTTATCAACAGATGCAAAAATACTATAATTTCCATCAAAAACCTCTTAAATACTGCCAAATACTGCCTATTTTTCGACTTTGTCTAGAATTTTTTCATTTCCCCATTGCCGTTGATAGAGTTTTTATCCACTGAAATTTTCTTTTAAACTCAACAGCATGTGCATAACATGATGTGCCATATCGACCATCATGCTTATCATATTTTTTTGTTGATATCTTTGTATATCATTGGTTTAACTAAAAAATTTCGAAGTACGCTGTTGAAAACATAGGCTCATTGCATGCCGGAAGGATGTTCTACCGCTTATTCACATAGCAAATTAGAAAATTGTGCATAAACGATGTAGCTGTTGTATCTGCTCATTTTTTGTTGATAACCTCTACATAACTTCTGTAAGATTGCCAAACTTCATTTGAGGACCCTTGTGGTTTCATTGTGAATAAAATTGAATTGGATCGGACGCTTCCCTTTGGCATTTTTTGTGGAATGAAAGTTATCCACTGACAGCCATGGTATAAATTGTGCATGAATCAGGCCCATCCACTGGTAAAAAATGCTTGTTTTTTAAGCATTCAGTGGCTGCCCGTGGTTCCAATCTGTTCATCCAGAATTGCATATGACTTCCACTCTGATTCAATTTTTTTGAATTCTATTTTCAAAAAAACGCCTTTCCAGGCTCGAAGCTGAATTGCCGATTTTGAAAAAAGGCGGCGATAAGAGAGAGCGCAAGCACACTTTCCTGCGCAGTCAGCGAATACCGATGGCCCTGACTTGTGCAGCGTTTCGTTGCGAAATGGGAAATCGCCCAATGACGAGAAGCTGCGCACCGATGGGCGGATGAGAGGCGATAGCAGGAGTCACCAGCGTGGCTCCTCATGGCCGCATCCCGTTCCACGCGCCATACAGATACTTACGAATAACCAGGTGGCAGGTTCGTGCAACTGAAGGCCGACGGCCTCGTCGAAGTCCGCTCCACTTCCCCCAAAGGCGCCAACCCCGGGGACAGGCGAGAGCCCTCTGCAGCACCTGGTACACAAGCCGCATTCGGCCAGGTCAAGCCACACCAAATTCCTTTGAAGACTTGCTCCGGATCCTTCTTGCAAAGGATGCAGTGCAGCTTTCCACCCATCGAAACAAGAGATCCGGCGCCCTCCTCCCTCGTCCTCACCAAGGAAGACACGTGCGCGCGTAGTCTTCTGTTCTGTTGTGAATATTTCTGTGCATAAGTTCCCTCTGCAGAGAGATTGCCCACACCAATGAGAGACTGCACATTGTTGTCCCGGCCTATCCCTTGTACCTGGCGGGCCAGCGCACATGCCTATTTATTCTTATCTATTTGATTTTTATAGAAAAATGGATTTATGCACAGGCATGCCTCATTTTTTAAGCCATTTCTTTTGTGGATAACTCTCATGGCCGCCGTGGAATATCTGCTGCGGAAAGCGAAGCATGCACTCACTCCTTGTCGAAACGTAGCTTCAATTGATTAATAATTAAGCAATAGATCTGCTGCTCAATAAATTTTCACGAAATATCATAAGGTTATACTTCACCGCATCGCTGGCGCTATCTGTGGGTAACCATATGGTCCACAATAACTTATTCACAGAGGCGGAGCTTCCAGGCTACTTATCCACTTTGGAGTGACAGCAGCAGCAGTGACCCACACACAGGGTTGAAGAAAACGGAAGCCATTGAGAAAAAATGCGAATTGCAAGTTATCCACAAAAAGAAGCGCCTTCTACTACTACCTACTATTCTTTTAAACCTCTTAAAAGAAAAACAAAAAAGCAGTTTGGCAAGATTTCAAGATGCGGAAAATTTCACAATGCAGAAGAGAAATACAGATCTCGCTGCTTCGTGAATCCATGGAAGACGGAACCACACAGCAGTCAGCACCCTGGTTTCATCCACTGCACTGGCAGGCATTCCCATTTCTGTGGAAAACCATGTCTGTGTTCATGCGCTGTAGGTACTGGTCACCGTGCTGCAGTTGTGCAAACATGCACATTCACGCATAGGATGTGCCTATGCTCCGGTTCGGCCGAAAGGCCGGACGCCCTCCTGCGGGCTTTCGGGTCTGTTCAATGTGTCCGTGTACAAGGCTTTCGCTGGCAATAAGGGGGAAGAGGCGGTATATGCGATGCCCAGCCCATGCACTGCTTGGAAGGTATTCACGACGGCACCTGCATTGGAGCGGAGCATGCGGAGGCACGACGGGCCAGACAAGGCTCTGGCATACGCCTATGGGCCCTTCAGGCCGCTTTGCAGGGCCTGGGAAGGTCGTCCCCCTGGGATGGGGTGCCGAGGGTTGCGGAGGCGATTGCAGCAGGGTGCAAGCAAGGGTGAGTGAGAAGAGATCGCTCGATTTCACTCCAACCCACTGTTGCAGCGCGAGGCGCTCGTAAACACGTTCTTAGGTGGCAAAGAGGCGTGAGCCTGCATGCCCAAAGGATTGCGGATAAAAAAACCGCCAGGCAGTGCTGGCGGCATGTTTTGAGAGAAGGGTTTGAGGGCAGGGGCCTTGTGCCTAGAAATGGCGCGCATAGCGCAGCTGTATGAAGTTTTCTCCAGGGTTGGGCCGTTTGATTGAAGCATTGGAGAAGTGCTCGATGCGCAGCATCCATTCGTTTTCACGCTTCATGCCGGTGAAATAGCCCAGGCCCAGATGCGAGCCGAAGTTGAACGCCGTGGAGAACCGCTTGTCGCGATTCTCGTAGAGGTGGTTGGAAACATAGCCACCAATGCCTGCTTCCACGAACCAGGGATACTGGCTTTTGCTGTGGAATCGCAGAACGGGCGTGAGGCCAAGGACAGCGATGTTGCGCCGGCCAGCCTGGTTGTCGCGTTCGGCATTCCACATGCCCACGCTCAGATCCCAGTGGGCCGTGACCGCGTTGCCCCACCAGTAGGTGCGCCATTGCATGGGAATGGTGGAGCCAACGGTCACGGAGCGTCCATTGCTCTCGGCCAGGCCACCTTGCAGGTAGAGGGTTGGGCTTTGGCGCATGTCAGCAAACTGCGCATGCGCTGCTGCACTGGCACCGAAAAGGGCGCATGCACCCATAACAGAGATCAAGGTTCGATATGACATGACGTTGATGTTACATGCTGTCAAGCGAGCTGCCTGTCAGTGGAAGCTGTGTGTTGGCGGCGGTGTACGAGCCAGGCAACAGGCGCAGATGGAAGGCGCAGAAAAACGCCCTCCGGCCGTGGGGCGAGAGGGCGTTCCAGTGCCTGCGCAGGCCCGTGCCTGTTGGCTGGCAGCGCAGAGGAAGAGGGTGTGGTTCTATTTGCTGTCGGTTGCTGGAACAGTCTGTTCTGCATTTGCACCTTGACGATGGCCACGCCGCTCGTGCTGGCCTTTGCCACCAGGGCCATGGCGGTCATGCATCTTCAGCGTTTCGGCATCAAATGTCTTTTGCTGCTCGGGCGTCAGTGCGGCATAGAAAGTCTTGGTGGCCTGGTGGCGCTGGTCCATCGCTGCCTGGCGTTTGGCGTGCATGGCCTGCATGGCGTCGATGCGCTCGGGGGTCGTCATAGCGGCAAAGGCCTTGCGGTCCGGATGGGCGGGGCGCTCTCCATGCATGGGGGGCTGCAAGGCTGCCACGTAGCTGTTCCACGCGCCTTCCTGGCTGGCGTTGAGCTTGAGCGCGGTTTTGAGCGCCTGCATGCGCTGCTCCATGCGCGCTTTGCGGGCCTGTGGGTCGGGGCGGTGGTGCTTTCCATGGGGTGCAGCCTGGGCGGTGGTGGCCGCTGGTGCATCGGCAGGGGAGGGTTGCGCGAACGCGGGTACCGACAAGGCGGCAAACATAGCGGTCACGATGGCGCTGCGTTGCAGGAGGGACATGGTGGTTTCCTTTCTTGTTGGGAAGGGCGGTGGCGGCGCCACTGCGATGGATGCAGTGTCCCGTGCAGATGTAAGAGTGCCGTGCCTGCTTGGTATGGCTGTGTAAAGAATTGCCAATTTGTTTGATGTCTCAGCACCGCTGAGTTTCAGTAAAAATGGCCGATAGCGCCCGTCAGGTGGGCGGTAATGCATCAAAAAACATAGCAATTGAGCCGCTTAGCAATGCTTCCCGGAGCCACACCCACGCACGCAGGCCGGAGCCTGTCGGATTCGCGGCACAATGGGTGGCAGATGAATGCGGCTGGTGATGGCCGCTTGTGTTTTTCAAGGCTGGCGCCTGCAGGCGGTCAGTCTCCCGAACAAAGGAATTGCATGTTCAAGAACATGATCTTCTACCGCATCTCCGAAGCCTGGCAGCCGGACTGGACCCAGCTGGATGAAGCGCTGGCCAAGCAGCAGTTTGAAGAGTGCGGCGCGACGCAGGAAAAATCCGTGGGCTGGGTGCCTCCGCGCGGCGAGGACAACGGTGCCATGGTCGAATCCGTAGGCGGCCAATGGATCATGCGACTGATGAGCGAGAGCAAGATGCTGCCCGCCAGCGTGCTCAACCGCAAGCTGGGTGACAAGCTGGCCCAGATCGAGGCCAAGGAAGGCCGCAAGCCAGGCAAGAAGGAAAAGCAGGAACTCAAGGACGAATGCAAGCTCGACCTGCTGCCCATGGCCTTCACCAAGCAGGGCGGCCTGTGGGTCTGGATCGATCCGCAAGCGCGTCTATTGGTGCTGGATACCGGCAGCCAGGGCAGGGCGGATGAGGTGGTGACCATGCTGGTGGAGGCGTCACCTGGCTTTGCAGTGGCTCTGATCGATACGCAGACCAGCCCGCAGGCGGCCATGGCAGGCTGGTTGCACAGCCATGATGCGCCAGCAGGCTTCAGCATCGACCGTGAGTGCGAACTCAAGAGCGCCGATGAATCCAAGGCCGTGGTGCGCTATGCGCGTCATCCACTCGATATCGACGAGATCCGCGAGCACATCGACCAGGGAAAGATGCCCACCAAGCTGGCCATGACCTGGGATGACCGCGTGAGCTTTGTGCTGACCGAAGGCCTGCAACTCAAGAAGGTGGCCTTGCTGGATGTGGTGATGGAAGGCCAGGGCCAGGACGATGCGGGCTTTGACGCCGATGTGGCGATTGCCACGGGCGAGTTCAGCCAGCTGATTCCCGACCTGATCCAGGCGCTGGGCGGAGAAGGCCGTACCGAGCTGGGCCAGTTGCCTGATCGAGGTGACCGGGGAGATGCCAAAGGCCCGGCAGGCGGCGTAAACAGCGCTACAGCGGCTGAAAAGGCGGCAGGCCAGGGTGCAGGTGCCACGCAGACCAATAATGCGTCTGGCAACGATTTTGCGCGCCGTGCAGCCAGTGGTGGTGCCCATACAGGGCCGAGGCAGGCGCCGGTCGATGAAGACCCGGCCACTGCGCCGTTCTGATTCCCTGGGCCACTCCTGCACGCTGCAGGCCCTGGTGTGAGCACCTGGCGAAGAGGGAGTGACATTTCCCTGGTTGTCTGCCAAAGAAAAGAAAAAGAGCATCACGATGGATGCTCTTTTTTTATGAGCGCAGACAGTGCTTTCAATGGCAGCAGCCGGAGCTACCGTCAGTGGCGGGATCGGCCAGATTGTCCAGGATCGGGCAGTCGGGTCGGTGATCACCATGGCAACTGTGCACCAGCTGTTGCAGCGATCGCTGCATGGACTGCATGGCAGCAATCCGTTCGCTGAGCACTTCGATGTGCTTCTGCGCAATCTCCTTGACGGAGCTGCTGGCGCGCTGCTTGTCGTTCCACAGGTTCAGCAGGGTTTCGATCTCCTCCATGGAAAAACCCAGATCGCGACTGCGGCGAATGAAGCGCAGCGTATGCACATCTGCTTCGCTGTAGAGCCGGTAGCCGCTGTCGGTGCGGCCCACATGGGGCAGCAGGTTCAACGATTCGTAGTGCCGCGCCATACGGGCAGAAATACCTGCCAGCTGCGCAGCCTTGCTGATGGACACGGGCCATGCAATCGATGCGGCACCGGTTGCCTTGCGCAAACCAGATGCCAGTGGCGCTGCGCTGCTGTGAGCCATGTTCATTGCACCTGGTAGCCTTCAGCAGCGATGGCTGCTGCGATGGAATTGGCGGGCTGCACGGAATCCACGACCACCTTGCCCTGGGCACGGTCGATCTGCACCTTGGCATCGGCGTCCAGTTGCTTGACCGCATTGGTCACGGAACGCTCGCAGTGGCCGCAGGTCATGCCCTGTACGTGGAAGGTGTTTTGCATGGTGTTTCCTTTCAGTGGAAGTTGTTGATGTGCTTATGTTGAAAGTTAACACGATGTGAAGGTCAAGCGTGGGGGCATCTTTTTGATGGAGGTCAGAAACAAGGCTGCCCGCCCAAGAAAAAAAGCCTGTTTCACGTGAAACAGGCCTTGTGATGGGTGGAAGAAAAGCAGTTATTGCTTTTCGTCGGCAATCGCCTTTTGCACGGATGGGCGGGCACCCACACGTTCCAGGAACTTGCCGAGATTGGCCAGGCCCGAAACATCGACGCCTACGAACTTGGTCCAGCCGCACACCGTAAACAGATAACCATCGGCCACAGTGAACTGGGCACCCGTCAGATAGTCCTTGCCGGCGAGCTGCGAATCCACCCACGTCAGGCGCTTGAGGATCTGCGCACAGAACAGTTCCTTGGCGGTATCCGGCATGTTGGGGTTGAAGAGGGGCGAGAAGGTCTTGTGGATCTCCGTGCCGATGAAGGTCAGCCATTCCTGCAACTGGTAGCGCTCCCAGGTACCGTTGGCAGGTGCGAGCTTGGAGGCTGGCGCCTGATCGGCAATGTATTGCACGATGGCAGGGCCTTCGCGCAGCCGCTGGCCGTTGTCCAGTTCCAGCACCGGCACATAACCCAAGGGGTTGATGGTGTAGAAATCGGTGCCGTCCTTGAGCTGGTGCGTTTTGGTGCTGGCCAACTCCAGGGTGAAGGGCAGGCCGGATTCCAGCAATGCGATGTGGGGCGACAGCGAGCAGGCGCCGGGAGAGAAATACAGCTTCATCTACATTCTCCTGTACAGGGTAAAAAGCCAAATGATGCTAGCGTGTTTCATAAAGCTTTGCAGGCCGGGTTCATCGGCACTGTTTCACGTGAAACAGCAATAACACGGCCCGAAGCGTGAAAACCCTCAAGTCATTAAAATACCAAGCCAATCCCCGCATATTCGCCGCTTTTGCCCAAGGGCTGCAGAAGGGCATGAAACTGGCAAAGCGCATGCTTTGCGAGCCCTGAAATGAGGCTGTATGAGCCAGACCCCCTCTTATATCTATCCGCAAGAATTTGATGTCATCGTCGTTGGCGGCGGTCATGCCGGCACCGAAGCTGCGCTGGCTGCTGCACGCATGGGTTGCAAGACGCTGCTGCTGTCCCACAATATCGAAACCCTGGGGCAGATGAGCTGCAACCCCTCCATTGGCGGTATTGGCAAGGGTCACCTGGTCAAGGAAGTGGATGCGCTGGGCGGCTCCATGGCATTGGCTACCGACAAGGGTGGAATCCAGTTCCGTACGCTCAATAGCTCCAAGGGGCCCGCCGTGCGGGCCACGCGTGCCCAGGCAGACCGCATTCTCTACAAGGCCGCCATTCGCGAGGTGTTGGAGAACCAGCCCAACCTGTGGCTGTTTCAGCAGGCGGTGGATGACTTGATGGTGGAGGGCGACCGCGTGGTCGGCGCCGTCACCCAGGTCGGCATCCGTTTTCGCAGCCGCACGGTGGTGTTGACGGCCGGAACCTTCCTCGACGGCAAGATCCATGTGGGACTGAACAACTATGCAGCTGGCCGCGCGGGAGACCCGCCAGCAGTCAGCCTGTCTGGTCGCCTCAAGGAACTGAAGCTGCCGCAAGGACGCCTGAAGACCGGCACGCCGCCGCGTATCGACGGCCGCAGCATTGATTTCAGCCAGTGCGAGGAGCAACCTGGTGACGGCATGCCCGGTGGTGTGAACGAGGGCCATGTGCCAGTGTTCAGCTTCATGGGCAACACCGCCATGCACCCACGCCAGGTTCCGTGCTGGATCACGCACACCAATGCACGCACCCACGAGATCATCCGCAGCGGCTTTGACCGCAGCCCCATGTTCACGGGAAAGATCGAAGGCGTAGGCCCGCGCTACTGCCCCAGTGTGGAAGACAAGATCAACCGCTTTGCCGACAAGGAAAGCCACCAGATCTTCCTGGAGCCCGAAGGCCTGACCACCCACGAGTTCTACCCCAACGGCATCTCTACCAGCTTGCCGTTCGATATTCAGTACGAACTGGTGCGCTCGATGAAAGGCTTGGAGAACGCCCACATCCTGCGTCCCGGCTACGCCATTGAATACGACTACTTCGATCCACGCTCGCTCAAGAGCAGCTTCGAGACCAAACAGATCCAGGGCCTGTTCTTTGCCGGACAGATCAACGGTACGACGGGCTATGAAGAGGCGGCGGCCCAGGGCCTGTTTGCGGGCCTGAATGCTGCCCTGCAATGCCGGGGCGAAGGCCCCTGGATGCCGGGGCGCGATGAGGCGTATCTGGGTGTTCTGGTGGACGATCTGATCACCAAGGGCGTGACCGAGCCCTACCGCATGTTCACCAGCCGCGCGGAGTTCCGCCTGCAGTTGCGTGAAGACAATGCCGATATGCGCCTGACCGAAGTGGGTCGCAAGATGGGCCTGATAGATGACGCGCGTTGGGATGTCTTCAGTCGCAAGCGTGATGCTGTTTCACGTGAAACAGAGCGCCTGAAAGCCACTTGGGTGAATCCGCGCATCGTGGCTGCCCAAGAAGCAGAGCGTGTACTGGGCAAGGCCATGGAACGTGAATACAACCTGTTTGACCTGCTCCGCCGCCCAGGGGTGGATTACGCCACGTTGATGAGCATGAACGAAGGCGCCTACCGCTCGGACGCTGTTTCACGTGAAACACTGGGCGATCTCGGGGACTCTGTGGTGGAGCAGGTGGAGATTGGTGCCAAGTACTCAGGCTATATCGATCGCCAAAAGGACGAGGTGGAACGTGCGGCCCACTACGAAAAACTGCGCCTCCCGGCTGAACTGGACTATATGCAGGTGACGGCTTTGTCTTTTGAAGTGCGCCAGAAGCTTCAGACACACCGGCCCGAAACACTGGGTCAGGCATCGCGTATTTCCGGTGTCACGCCTGCCGCCATTTCTCTGTTGATGGTGCACTTGAAGAAGGGCGGCTTCAAAGGATTCTCAGCAACCGAAGAGGCAAGCATCGCATGAGCGCGGCATTGGAAAACAAGCTGCGTGACGGAGTGCTGCAGCTGGGATTGGCGCTGGATGATGGCCAGATCGGGCTGCTGATGGCTTTTCTGGACTTGCTGCAGAAATGGAACAAGGTCTACAACTTGACCTCGGTGCGTGATCCGCAGGAGATGCTGACCCACCATTTGCTCGACAGCCTGGCAGCCGTTGTGCCCTTGCAGCGTTATCTGGCAGGCAAGGCATTGGTGGAACCCAAGCTGCTGGATGTAGGCTCGGGTGGTGGATTGCCGGCCGTGGTGTTTGCAATCTGCCTGCCACAGCTCGATGTGAGCTGTGTGGACACCGTGGGCAAGAAGGTCGCTTTCATTCAGCAGGTGGCAGCCAATCTTCGGCTGCGCAATCTGCGCGGTATCCAGTCGCGGGTCGAGAACCTGGCGCAGCAGTACGACGTGGTCAGCTGCCGTGCCTTTGCTGCGCTGCAGGATTTCACGGCCTGGTCGCAGCAGACCTTGAAGGCTTCCGGCATCTGGCTGGCCATGAAGGCCAAGCGTCCCGATGATGAACTGACATTGCTGCCTGCCGGTGTGCAGGTGCTGCAGATCGAGCCACTCGTGGTGCCGGGACTCGATGCCGAACGCTGCATTGTATGGATGCAGAAAACGCCAGCTGCTGCATAAGCCGCTGAAAACCAATGTGAACAAGGCCCCGGTTTCGGGGCTTTTTGCTGACGTTTCGGGCCGTAACGGCGCGCTTTTGCTGGCTGGAAGGCGGGGGTGTCGTTTACACTCAGGGTTTCATCGCAGCAGGTGGGATATGTTTGGCATTTCCGACTACGGTGCATTCGTGGTGGCCGTAATCCTTTTCTTGATGATTCCGGGACCGGGCAATCTGGCGCTGATCACCTCCACCGGCAAGGGTGGAGTCTGGGCTGGGATGGCCGTATGCCTGGGCTGCATGGCCGCCGATCAGGTGCTGATGTGGCTGGCAGTGGCCGGTGTGGCTGCAGTGATGACGGCCTACCCTGCGGCTTTCCAGGCCGTGCAATGGATAGGGGCGGTCTACCTGGCATGGATCGGCTACAAGCTGATCACCGCCAAGCCAGGCGATCAGCCGGTCATCAGGATTGAGCCGCGCCACTATTTCAAGCAAGGCTTCCTCATCACCTTGATGAATCCCAAGGCCATTGTTTTTTACATGGCGTTCTTTCCGCTGTTTGTCGATCCGGCAACGCATCGCGGCATTCCGACGTTTGCCCTGATGGCGGCGACGGTGGCGGTGATCAGTCTGGTGTACTGCACGATCGTTGTGCTGATCACCAAGACCCTGGCCGAACGTTTGCGCGCCAATCCGTCGGTCGTCAAATGGCTGGAGAAGACCGCCGGTGTGTTTTTGATTGGTTTCGGCCTGAAGCTGGCCCTCACCAAGTAAGTATTGGATTGAAGCGAACTTTCATGGCAAAAATCTTTTGTATCGCCAACCAGAAGGGCGGCGTGGGCAAGACGACCACGGCAGTCAATCTGGCTGCAGGCCTGGCCAAGGTGAAGCAGCGGGTGCTGCTGGTGGATCTCGATCCGCAGGGCAATGCCACCATGGGTTCGGGCATTGACAAGCGCGCACTCGAAACCTCGGTCTACGATGTGCTGCTGGAGTCGAACACCATCAAGGAAGCGGCCGTGTACTCAGACAAGTGCGGCTACTGGGTGCTGGGAGCCAACCGTGAGCTGTCAGGTGCCGAGGTGGAATTGGTGGAGCTGGAGCGCCGTGAAAAGCGCCTGAAGGCTGCGCTTGACGCCGCCAATGGTGACTTTGATTTCGTGCTGATCGATTGCCCGCCCAGCCTGTCGATGCTGACCCTGAACGGCCTGTGCTCGGCCCATGGCGTGATCGTTCCGATGCAGTGCGAGTACTTCGCGCTCGAAGGCCTGACCGATCTGGTCAACACCATCAAGCAGGTGCATGCCAACCTCAACAAGGATCTGGAGATCATCGGCCTGCTGCGCGTGATGTTTGATCCGCGCATCACCTTGCAGCAGCAGGTGAGCGACCAGCTCAAGGACCATTTTGGCGACAAGGTGTTCGACACCGTCATTCCGCGCAATGTGCGCCTGGCCGAGGCACCCAGCTATGGCCTGCCCGGTGTGGTATTTGACCCGTCTGCCAAGGGCAGCAAGGCATTCGTCGAGTTTGCCAAAGAGATGGTCAAGCGCATCAAATCGATGAAATGAGCCAGCCCTGCTTGCCAGGGAAGCGGGCCTCCACATGCATCGCATGGGAGGCCTTTTTGTTGGCAAGTGTGGCGGCGCATTGCAGCGGGCAGACAATCAGGCACAATAAGCGCTTGATATTTTGAAAGAAATTGGCCTGTAGCGTATATCTGTAAAGCGCTGATAGCTATAAAAAAGAGAGTATGCAATCCTTGTCCGTCAAACTGCTGCCAGGCTGGCAAAACAGCGGCCCGGGCCACTGGCAAACCGTGTGGGAAGAAGAATTTGGCTACGAACGCGTACAGCAGCACGATTGGATGCGCCCCAAGCGCGGGGATTGGACGGCACGGCTGCAGGAAGTGATCGTGGATGCGCCAGAGCCCGTGGTGCTGGTGGCGCACAGCCTGGGCTGCATTCTGACCGCTTGGTGGGCCGCGCATTCGCCGCAGGCGGCGCACAAGGTGCGTGGCGCACTGCTGGTGGCGCCTGGTGATGTGGAGCGGCCGGATCTGGCCGAGTTGATTCCCGGCTGGTCGCCCATTGCACTGCAAAGGCTGCCGTTCCCCTCCATCCTGGTGGGCAGCCAGAACGATCCGTACTGCAGCGCAGAGCGCTCCAGGCTGCTGGCAGACAGCTGGGGTGCCCGCTGGGTGGACCAGGGCAACTGCGGCCACATCAACGCGGAATCCGGGCTGGGCAACTGGCCACTGGGGCAAGGCCTGCTGGCCGAACTGAGCGCCGTTGCGGCAGCCAAAAACCAAAGGTGAACAAAACCATGGCAACCAAAAAACCCAAGGGCCTGGGACGCGGCCTCGAAGCATTGCTCGGCCCCAAGGTGGAAGCAGCGCCGCAGACCACAGAAGACAAGGGCCACAACCCCCACCAGCTCGCGCTGGAAGACATGGTGCCCGGCATCTACCAGCCGCGCACGCGCATGGATGAAGGGGCGCTGTACGAGCTGGCCGAAAGCATCAAGGCCCAGGGCATCATGCAGCCGATTCTGGTGCGCAGGCTCACGCAGGGCGAGCATGCGGGCAAGTACGAAATCATTGCTGGCGAGCGGCGCTTTCGTGCGGCGCGCATTGCAGGCCTCGCTGAGGTGCCGGTGCTGGTGCGCGAAGTGCCTGACGAGGCAGCCGCTGCCATGGCACTGATTGAAAACATCCAGCGCGAAGACCTCAATCCGCTGGAAGAAGCACAAGGCCTCTCGCGCCTGGTGGGCGAATTCAACATGACGCATGAGCAGGCCGCGCAAGCCGTTGGCCGCTCGCGTTCGGCTGCATCCAACCTGCTGCGCCTCTTGAATCTGGCCGAGCCGGTGCAGACCATGCTGATGGCTGGTGACCTGGACATGGGCCATGCCCGCGCCCTGCTGGTGCTGGACCGTGCCGCGCAGATCACTGCAGCCAACCAGATCAATGCGCGCAAGCTGAGTGTGCGCGAGGCTGAGAGTCTGGTCAAAAAGGTGAGCGCAGAGTTCTCGGGCGAAACCCCGGTCAAGGCCAAACCAGCCAAATCGCGCGATTTGAAGCGTGTGGAAGAAGAGCTCTCCGACCTATTGATGGCAGAGGTGGAGGTGCGCGTGAAAAAGCGCGTCAAACGTGCCGGCAAGGTGGAGGAGATGGGGGAACTCGTGATCCAGTTCGGCTCGCTCGATGCCCTTAATGGATTAATTGATAAATTACGCGGATAATTCTGGCTCTGCGTAATTTGCAAAATTGTTTGTCTTTGCAACATTTTGTCGCAATTTACGCGCCGTTGCCACCCTGATCGAGAGCAAATCTTGATGCCATTCGGCGAGGGATTTTCTACAATTGACGGCGTTTATCGGACCGATAGTGGTGGTTTGAACCCAGGCAGTGCTCCTGGGTTTCTTTGTAAAAGTAATTGAAAACTTGCGGGAGCTACACATGAAGAAACTGGCATTGGCGGCACTGGCCGTATTGGCATTGGCAGGCTGCGAATCCACGGGCATGAAGCTGGGCGGTGGCACCAACAACACCGTGACCGGTGGCGCCGCAGGCGGCAGCAGCCAGGGCGAGAACAGCCAGTTGGAAAAGTGCGACTCTCCCGTGGGCACTGTCTCGCTGGTGGAGAACCAGCAAGCGGGCTGGTACACCATCCTGCGCAACGAATACCGTCTGCCTCCCACCGCCAATCTGCTGCGTGTGCTGATCCAGCAATCGAACTGCTTCGTGGTGGTGGAGCGCAGCGCTGCCGGTATGAACGCGATGAACCGCGAGCGTGCCATGATGGACAACGGCGAAATGCGCAAGGGCAGCAACTTCGGCAAGGGCCAGGTGGTGGCTTCGGACTACGGCCTGACGCCTGAAGTGACCTTCAGCGAGGACAACGCAGGTGGCTTTGGTGCTGCCCTGGGCGGTATTCTGGGTGGCCGTGGTGGCAGCGCCCTGGGTGGCGTTGCCGCCAACAGCAAGACGCGCGAGGCCTCGGCCATGTTGACCCTGGTGGACAACCGCTCGGGCGTGCAGGTGTCGTCCTCCACCGGCAACGCCAGCAACACCGACTGGGGTGGCTTTGGCACCCTGTTCGGTGGCTCGGCGGGCGCCAGCATCGGCGGTTACTCCAACACCTCGCAAGGCAAGGTGGTGTCGGCCGCGTTTGTCGACGCCTACAACCAGATGGTGCGCGCGCTGCGCAACTACAAGGCACAGGCTGTCAAGGGTCAGGGCCTGGGCGGCGGCGGCCGCCTGTCGGTGGACGGCTCGGCAGCGCCCAGCCAGACGTCGGCCCCCGGCGCCAAGACCAATGTGCGCATGACCATGAAGCAAGCCCAGCAGCGTTTGAACGAATTGGGCTTTGATGTGGGCACGCCCGATGGCTCCGCAGGCCCGCGTACGCAGAATGCACTGCGCACCTTCCAGCAGGACCAGGGTCTGCCCGTGACCGGCCGCCTGGATCAGGCCACGATGCGTCAACTGTCGGAATAACATTTTCCGCGCCTGCAGGCACAGGCCTCCAAAACCCGCTCAGGCGGGTTTTTTCACGTCTGGGCTGCCTAGGGGGGCATTTGGACGCTGAGGCGCACCAAGCAACTTCTGGAGCGCTTGGTGAGGCATGGAATGGTGGGAGAGTGGGGAGAGGGTAGCAGCAGCAATCTCGCACCCTTTGCGTGCGAATTGTGCACTGGGCTACTCTCAATGGCTTTGTCATTGGAGCGGCCAGACACAGGCCGCGCACAAGGAGAGAGAGCCATGCTGACCGCTATGCCGCCCTTCTGGGCATCCTGGCTGTACCGGCCGGTGGAATTGCGCATCGATGTGAGCCCGATTCCACCCAAGCAACTGGAAGGCGAATGCGCCTCCATCCATGATCGCATCAACACCCCGGGTGATTGCCTGCACGGGATTGCTGAAATTCCGCTGTCCGATCCCCGTTTCGCCATCCGCTACCGCGCGGCCGATGGTGAGTTTTACGTCTACGTTGAAGACCTGCAGGCGCACCGCATTGCAGGTTTCACCGTGTTCAACCGCCTGATCGAGCTGGACAAGCGCGCCGACCGGATCATTCGCGGCCCCCATTCCAAATTCGATGTGGCCTACCAGCGCAAGGGCCTGGCATCGTGCATCTACCGCTGGGCCCTGGATGCAGGGCTGTGCCTCGTCACCGGTGCCCGCCAGTCGCCTGGCGCCCACGCGCTGTGGCATAAGCTGGCGCGCGATTACCGGCTCGGGTATGTCGATATCACCGACAAGAAAATGCGGTATCTGGGCAACAGCGTCGAACCGCAGGTGCTGAACCACCTGAACACCCGCATGTTCCTGCTGGGCAAGGGCTGGAGCCTGGGCAGTTTTGCCGCTGCTGCACGCATGCAGATCGACTGAATTCGATGCGCCTTCAGGCGCGCCATGCATGCCGAAGCAGTACCGGTGGGAGGCGCATCAGCGTGGCCGCATCATCACCCGCTTGCCTGCTTCGCTGATCGTGAAATAGTCGCCCGGCCCGCCGCCGCGCAGCAGGGGCTGGCCTGCGGCCGTCTGGTAGATGCCATCCTTTAGCAGCCGCTCGTCGATATGCACCATCACTACCTCGCCCAACACCAGCCAGGTGGGTACCTGCACGCCATCGGCGCCCTGCAGCTGGATGATCTGCGTGCAGCGGCACTCCATGGTCACCGGGCTGGCCTGCACGCGCGGTGGCCTCACCTTGACGGAAGACTCGGCCGCAAGCCCCGCCAGTTCAAACTCGTCGACCTCTGGTGCCACGGCGGCGCAGCTCTGGTTCATGGGCACGGCCAGCGGCTCGCTCGCCAGGTTCCAGACGAATTCGCGTGTGGCTTCGATGTTGGCCAGGGTGTCCTTGCGGCCAATGCTGGCAAAGCCGACGATGGGCGGAACATAGTTGAACGCGTTGAAAAAGCTGTAAGGCGCCAGATTGCGCACGCCAGTGCTGCTCAGGCTGGAGATCCAGCCAATCGGGCGCGGGCCGACAATCGCGTTGAAAGGGTCGTGCGGCAGGCGGTGGCCCAGGCGAGGATCGTAGCTGTGGAGTGGCATGGTTTTGCTATAAAAAATAGAGCTGTCTGCGCAATATGGATGAGCGCAAAGGGCCGGTTATTCCATAAATTCTGCAGGCAGGATAACGCAGCAGGGTATTTCTACAGCCAACCTGCACAAGTACTTGCGCGGCCATCAGCGGCGTTGCATGCCCAGAAAACGCGCGGGCGGCAGGCCGACGGCGCGTTGCACCATGGCACTGAAGGCGCTGGGCGTGTATCCCAGTTCCACGGCAATCTGCCCCATGGCCAGGCCACTGGCGCCCAGTTGCACAGCCTTGGCCAGAATCACCTGCTGGCGCCATTGCTGGTAGGTACAACCCAGCTCCTGCCGAAAGAGGCGCGCCACGGTGCGCAGGCTGGCGCCGCTGTTGCGGGCAAATGCCTGCAGGCTGTCGTGCGCCAGCGGGTCCTGCAGAACGGTCTGGCACAGGGTGTGCAGGCGTTTGTCGCGCGGCATGTCGATGCGCAGGTCCAGCTGCGTGGCGCGCCCCAGCTCATCGAGCAGCAGGGCGCTGACATGGCGCTCGCGTGCCAACTGCGCCAGGGTGGGCGGCTCGCCTGCGTCTGAGTTCGTGGACAGGTCACGCACCAGCGCCTGCAGCAGATCCGATACTTCGAGCACGCGGCAGCGCTGCCAACGTGCACTGGACGCATCGTCTGCAATGGGCCCGCACTGGCCTGGTGCCTGGTAGATGTAGAGCGTGCGCAGCTCGGCCGTCTCCACCATGGTGACGGCGTGCTCCACCTGGGGCGGAATCCACAGCGCCCGCCCGGGCGGCACCACAAAGGTGGCGTGGGGCACGCGCAGATGCAGGGTTCCGGTGGTGGATACCGCCAGCTGCGCCCACTGGTGGTGGTGCGGCAGCACCTGCGTATCGCGCTGCAGCACCCGCTGCTTGGCGCGCACAGGCCGCTGTGGTGTGGGCACGAACAGATGCGGGGTGAGCGAATCCACGTACTCCCAGGCGCGCGCGCCGGTGGCCAGAGATACCGCTGGCACCGCGGTGATTCGCGGCCCGCTGGCGCGGCGGCGCGAGGAGGGCATGGCTTGGCTTGGCATGTTGGCGATAGTAATTGGCTTGCTATCGCATACAAGACGGCATGGCTTTGGCTACCATGCCGGGTATGACAACGAATACCAATGCCTCCGCTGCTGGTGCCGACCAGATCGGCAGCCTGCGCCAGGACAGCCGCACCATCGGTCTCATCGGCCTTGCCCATGGCTCGTCCCACTTCTTTCATCTGTTGCTGCCGCCGCTGTTTCCGTGGCTGATCCAGGATTTCGGCTTCAGCTACTCGGAGCTGAGCGTGCTGGTGTCGGTGTTCTTCATCGTCTCCGGCGTTGGTCAGGCCCTGGCGGGCTTTGTGGTGGATCGCTTCGGTGCCCGTCCCATCCTCTTTGCGGCGCTCGGCAGCTTTGCCGTGGCCGGGGTGATTGCGGGCACGGCGCACAGCTATGTGCAGCTGATGCTGGCCGCCGTCTTTGCGGGTCTGGGCAATGCGCCTTTCCATCCGGTGGATTTCACCATCCTCAACAAGCGCCTGTCGCCACAGCGTCTGGGCCATGGTTTCTCGGTGCATGGCCTGTCGGGCAACCTGGGGTGGGCGGCTGCACCGGTGTTCATGGCGGGTATCACCTCGGCCACCGGTTCGTGGCGCCTGGCCTGCCTGTGCGGCGCTGCGCTGGCAGCCATCATTCTGGCCATCATGGTCATCAACCGCGATGCGCTGGACGACCGCGTGACGGTAGCGGGCGCCGCCAATGGCCCGGCAAAGGCGGCTACCGCATCTGCAGCGCTGGAGCACCCGCTGGCTTTCCTGAAGCTGCCATCGGTGTGGCTGTGCTTCTCGTTCTTCTTCTGGACCACCTGCGCCATGAGCGCCATCCAGTCCTTTGCCAGCCCGGCATTGCAGCAACTGTATGGCCTGCCCGCCAGCATCACCGCCTATGTGGTGACGGGGTACATGCTGTTTGGCGCGGCGGGCATGGTGGTGGGGGGCTTTCTGGTCGGCCGGGTGGAGCGCCTGGAGAAAACGATTTCCGCCTGCCTGCTGTTCTCCGGTGGGCTGCTGGCGCTGGTGGCCACTGGGTGGTTGCCCGGCTATGCAGCGCTGGGCGTGGCGGCGCTGGCGGGTGTGGGAACCGGCCTGGCAGGCCCGTCGCGCGACATGCTGGTCAAGCGCGCAGCACCGCCCGGTGCCACGGGCCGGGTGTACGGCATGGTGTATTCGGGGCTGGATCTGGGTTTCTGCCTGGCCGCACCGGTGTTTGGCTACATGCTCGATCACCACATGAACGCAGGCGTGTTCTATGGGGCTGCAGTGGGCATGGTGCTCAGCGTGGTCTCTGCCGGCTTTGTGGGTGCAGGCGTGGCGGCGCGCAAGGCGCAGCTGGGGGCTGCCAAGCCGGCCTGATGGAGCCATGGCCGAGGGGCGCAATTGCAGCTCCTCACCAACAAAGCCCGCGCAGCATGGCTCGCGGGCTTTGTCTTTGGTGCGGCGCGCTACACGGCCAACTGAAAGATCTTGCCCGGGTTCAGAATGTTCTTCGGGTCCAGTGCCTGCTTGATGGCTCGCATCATGGCCACCCCGCCGTCACCTGCTTCTTCCGCGAGAAAGCCTTGCTTGTGGATGCCGATGCCATGCTCACCGGTGCAGGTACCACCCAGGGCGATGGCGCGCTCCACAAGCTGGTGGTTCAACTGCTCGGCCTGCTGGCGCTGGATGTCATTGTCGGGGTCGATCAGGTAGCCGAAGTGAAAGTTGCCGTCGCCCACATGGCCCACCAGGAAGTAGGGAATCCCGCTGGCGTCGGCCTCGTTCACGCAGTCGAGCAGCGCATCGGCCAGGCGGCTGATGGGCACGCACGCATCGGTGGTGATGCAGCGGCAGCCGGGTACGCTCGCCACGGCGGCAAAGTAGGCGTTGTGGCGCGCGGTAAACAGGCGGGTACGGTCCTCGGGGCGCTCGGCCCACTCAAAGGCATTGCCGCCAAACTCGCTGGCGATGTCCTGCACCATCTCGGCCTGCTCCTTCACGCCGGTAGGCGATCCGTGGAATTCCATCAGCAGCATGGGCTCCTCGCGCAGGCTGAGCTTGCTGTAGGCATTGACCATGCGGATGGCGTTCACATCGATCAGCTCCACGCGGGCGATGGGAACACCCATCTGGATGGTCTGGATCACGGTGCGAACGGCGGCCTCGATGCTGGGGAAGGAACAGATGGCAGCGCTCACCGCTTCGGGCAGCGGGTAGATGCGCAGCGTGATCTCGGTAAAGATGCCCAGCGTGCCCTCGCTGCCCACCAGCAGGCGTGTCAGGTCGTAGCCCGCCGCGCTCTTCTTGGCCCGGTTGCCGGTGCGAATGCGCTCGCCACTGGCGGTCACCACCTCCAGTGCCAGCACGTTTTCGCGCATGGTGCCATAACGCACGGCATTGGTGCCGCTGGCGCGGGTGGAGGCCATGCCGCCGATCGACGCATCGGCGCCGGGGTCGATGGGAAAGAAGAAACCGGTGTCCTTGATCGCCTCATTGAGTGCCTTGCGCGTGATGCCCGGCTGCACGGTGATGGTCAGGTCTTCGGTATTGACGGAAAGCACCTGGTTCATGCGGCTCACATCCAGCGTGATGCCGCCCTGCACGGCCAGCAGGTGGCCTTCCAGCGACGAGCCCGCGCCATAGGCAATCACCGGCACGCTGTATTCGGCGCACAGCCGCACGGCATCCTGCACATCCTCGGCGGATTCGGCAAACACCACGGCGGCGGGTGGCGGCGCAGCAATGGAGCCTTCGTCGCGGCCATGCTGTTCACGCACGGCCTGTGAGGTGGAGCACTGCGCGCCAAAGCGGGCTGCGAGTTTTTGCAGGAAGGCGTCGGGAACAGACCGCAGTTCGGCCTGCAACTGGTGGGTGGATACAGGTGCATTCATGAGGAGTCTCCAGGCTGAACTTCAGAATAGCACCGCATCTGTACCAGCGCTGTCTGCTGCGCGAAGCCAAAAAAAACCCGCCGAGGCGGGGAGGGGGAGAGTCCGGAGAGAGGAAAAGGGCGTTACATGTTCTTTTTGACCGGCTGGCGCACCTGGTGGCGGCGAGGGTCGCTGGCGCTCAGGTTGCGTTCGGCCTGGACAATACGGTGCGCGCTGGCGCCTTGAGTCAGGCGTTGCGCTGCGCTGCCTGTCGCAGGCTGGGCGTGGGCCATGGCCGATGTCACGGCGATGGATGCAAACAGCATCACGCTGCGGGCATCAAAGGGATGGGTGAAAAATTTTGCAGGCATCTGCACCTCCTTATAGGATTCAGACATGGGGCCTATTGCACCCCATATGACTGCCAAGCGCTATCATTTTTGCTTGCTGTTGCTTCCGCTACAAATTACGGGAGGCAGGTAACAGAAAATAGGCCCCAGTACACAAGCTTCACAAGGATTACCAATGGGCAACCGACTCTCCCAGATTGCGACCAGAACCGGTGATGATGGCACCACTGGCCTCGGCGACAACAGCCGCGTCTCCAAGGCCAGCGGCCGGCCTCACGCGATGGGGGATGTGGACGAACTCAATTCGCACATCGGCCTGCTGCTGTGCGAGCCACTGCCTTCGGATGTGCGCGAGCTGCTGATTGATATCCAGCACCAGTTGTTCAACCTGGGGGGCGAGCTGTCGATGCCCGGCTACGAATTGCTCAAGGACGATGCCCTGCTGCAGTTGGACGATGCGCTCGCACGCTACAACGCGCAGCTTCCCCGGCTGGCCGAGTTCATCCTGCCCGCAGGTACGCGCGCGGCATCGCAGGCCCATGTGTGCCGCACTGTTGCACGCCGTGCAGAGCGCATGGTGGTGGCCCTGCAGGAAGCAGAGGCCATGCGCCCTGCGCCGCGCCAGTACCTCAACCGCCTGTCCGATCTGCTGTTCGTTCTGGCGCGGGTGCTCAACCGCGTGGATGGCGGTGACGATGTGTACTGGAAGAGCGAGCGCCTCGCGCGCATGCAGGCCGAAGATGCCGGCCAGTGACGTGGTGAAGGGCTGAGCAATGCGGTTGCGCCATATCGAAGTGTTCAATGCGGTGATGCATACGGGCAGCGTGAGCGCGGCCGCGCGGCTCATCAACATCTCGCAGCCCGCTGTCAGCCGCACCTTGCAGCATGCAGAGCTGCAGCTGGGCTTTGCGCTCTTTCAGCGCAGCAAGGGGCGCCTTGCACCGACCAGTGAAGCGCTGGCCCTGCTGCCCCACATGGAAAAGCTGTTTGCCCAGCTTGAAGACGTACAGCGCCTGGCAGACAGCCTGCGCAAGGGCCGTGCCACTGATGAGTTGCGCATTGCCAGCGTGCTGGCGCTCAGCCACGAAGTGTTGCCACGCGCACTGGCGCAGTTCAAGCAGAAACACCCCAATGTCACTGTCACCCTGCAGTCGCTGCACTCTCCGCAGATCGTGTCGGCGCTCATGATGCAGGAAGCCGATGTGGGTTTTGTACTGAGCAATGTGCAGCAGCCCACCTTGCTGCAGGAAAACCTGGCCCGCGTGCCCATGATGTGCATCGTGCCCAAGGGCATGCTGCCCCCGTTCAAGCTGCGCGCGGGCACTCTGTCGCAGGAAGATCTGGCGGGCGTGCCCCTCATCTGCCTGGATGCGCAGGATCCTGTGGGTATGCTGCTGAACCAGCTGGGCCGCGAATCAGGCGCAGGCCAGAACCATTTTGTGACGGTGCAGACCTACCACACGGCCCTGGCCATGGCCCACCATGGTTTGGGCGTGGCGATGGTGGATGGCTGCACGGCCTTGTCGGCCGACCGGAGCAAGGTGGAAGTGCTGCCGCTGGCCCCCGAGTTGCAGGTGCCGGTCAATGCCATCCGCGCGGCCGCGCAGCCGCATTCGCTGCTGGTCAAAGCCATCACGCGCGAAATGCAGAAGGTGCTGGCGGCGCAGCGCTAGCCAGGAGCTGCACTGGTTGTTCTCAGAACTGGTTCAAAGTCTCTGCAATCCTTGCGATAAGATGGATGGCGTGCGCGGCCCGCGCCTCCTCCCTCCGTTTGGGGAAGCATTGTTTGTGCAGGGCATACCTTTAGCCCAACCTGCTTGTTGGCGATGTGCATAAGGAGGGATTGCTCAGCTGCCTTGAACAGGAGGTTGACCATGGGATCCATTCCCCTTTCCGCGCCGTTGTACGCGCTCAAACGCCAGGCGAGGCTGAGGGCTCGCCAGCACGGCATGCCCTTGCATGAAGCGCTCGATGACATCGCCAGGGAAAACGGCTTTGCGCAATGGAGCCTGCTGATGGCCCGGCACGCTTCACCAGATGCGTTGACCCAGTTGTCTCGCCAGCTGCGGCCAGGCCAATTGCTGCTGCTCGCCGCACGCCCCCTGCAGGGCAAAACCCGCCTGGGTTTTGCATTGATGGCACGCGCCTTGCGAGCGGGACAACATGCGGCTTTCTTCTCGCTCGATTGCACTCCTGCACAGGTACGCACCATGGCGGCTGCAGCCGATGCCGATGGGGCGCTGTGGGGCAACCGGTTTCGGTGGGATTGTTCGGACGATGTGTGCGCCGCGCATGTGGCCGCACAGCTGCACGACGCACCACCGGCGACCGTCGTCGTCATCGACTATCTGCAGCTGCTGGATCAGCGGCGCGACCTGCCCCCGGTCATGCAGCAGATGCAGGTTTTGCGAAACCTTGCGCGCGAGCGGCAATTCACTGTGGTGGTGATTGCGCAGATCCAGCGTCGGTTTGACGAAGCCCGGCGGGGCATGCCGGGCTGGAGCGATGTACGCCTGCCCAACCCCTTGGATGCGAGCCTTTTTGACCACCGGTGTTTCGTACACCAGGGCCAGATAGCCATTCAGTAGATAAACGCCTGCCAGTGCTCATGGATTAAGCGCAAAATGCTATTTATTTTGTAGTATATCAGGCAACCTTACCCAACTGCTGCGCAAGTTGTGCGGCGGTGCCAAAGGCCAGGGTGAACCCGAGCGCGCCATGACCGGTGTTGAGCCAGAGATTGCTGGCACCGGCCTGCCTTGCAATGGGGACTGCCGTGGGCGTGGCGGGGCGCAGGCCGGCCCAGGGGTTCACTGCGGCGAAATCGCTGCAGCCCGGGAAGACGGCCTGCGTGGAATCGCACAGGCTCCGGATCTTGTCCTGTGGAATGCGCAGGTCGCTGCCCACCAACTCCACCATGCCTGCCACGCGCAGGCGATTGCCAAGGCGGGCAAAGACGACTTTGCGCGCACTGTCGGTAATGCTGACGCGCGGCGCCTTGTCGCTGGCGGCTGCGACATCCAGGGTGAGGCTGTAGCCTTTGAGCGGATACACCGGCAGGTCGATTCCCAGGGGCTTGCACAGCGCCACACTATCAAAGGCAAGGGCGACCATGTAGTGGTCGGCGGTGATATCGCCCTGGCTCGTGCGCACGGCAACGATTCTGTCGCCTTCGCGGCGCAAGCTTTGAACGGCGGTGTCCATGACGAACTTCACCCCATTGCGCTGCAGCCAGGCCTGCAGCTGCTGCGCCACCTGGTAGCAATCGGCGGCGCACTCGCTGGGGGTGTACACGGCGCCTGCAAACTGCGGCTGATACGCAGCAAGGGCGGGCTCCAGTGCCACGGCTTCGTCGGGCGATACGATGCGCTGCGGCGCGCTGCCGAGTCTGCTTTGCACATCGAGCTGGTTGCGGGCCGACTCCACCCCCGCCTGGGTGGGGTAGAGCACCAGTTTCCCGGTAGTGGAGTAGTCCCATTGGCCCTGCACATGCTGCTGCATGGCTTCAAAGTGCTGGCGACTGGTGGCGGCCAATTGCAGCAATTCGCGCGTACTGGTGGCTGAGCGCTTGGCATTGCAGGCGGCCAGAAACTGCAGGCCCCATTTCCACTGGTGCGGATCGGCCTGCAGGCGAAACTTGAGCGGCGAGTCTTCATTGAACAGCAGCTTGGGCAGCTGCTTCCAGATCGAGGGGTCGGCCAGTGGCTGCACGTAGCTGTAGCTCAGCTGCGCGCCGTTGCCCATGCTGGTGCCCATGCCGGCGTGCGTGGCCTTGTCGATGACGGTGACCTCGTGTCCCGCTTGTTGCAGCTCATACGCCGCTGCCAAACCCACAATACCTGCGCCGAGAATGCAAACGTGCATAGCCACCCCCTGAAAACCCTTAAATATAGGCGCTTGCATTGCGGCTGAGGCATAGCAATATACGCATCAGGCATACCATTTGCTTATAGGGGATGCGGGTACGCACAATCCCTGTGCACCTGGTGCCATAACCGAGCGTTATGGGTTTGTCCCAAAAAGGCATTGTTGGGACAAATCATCGGTTTCTACACTGTCAACATCGATTGATTCAAGGAGGTTTCGATATGAAGTTTGTTACGTCGCTGGTCTGCGCTGCCGCCGCCATTGCCTGCCTGCCTGCCGCGCACGCCGATGTGCTGGCCAAGGCCAAGGAATCGGGCGAGATCACCTTCGCCTACCGCGAATCGTCGGTGCCATTCAGCTACCTGGCTGGTGGCCAGAACGCCATCGGCTTCTCGGTCGATATCTCCAACGCGGTGGCCGATGTCGTGCGCAAGGAAATCGGCAAGCCCGACCTGAAGGTGAAGTGGCAGCCGGTTACCTCGGCCAACCGCATTCCTCTGATCCAGAACGGTACCGTGGCGCTGGAGTGCGGCTCCACCACCAACAACTCTGCTCGCAACAAGGATGTGGATTTCGCGATCAACTACTTCTACACCGGCACCCGCGTGGCAGTGAAGAAGAGCGCCGGCATCAAGAACTGGGCCGATCTGAAGGGCAAGACGCTGGCAATCACCACCGGCACGACCAACCTGCCCGTGGTGCGCAAGTACAGCGCCGACCAGAAGCTGGACATCAACATCACCCTGGCCAAGGACCATGCGGACGGTTTTCTGCTGATGGAAAACGACCGTGCATCGGGCTTTGCAATGGATGACATTCTGCTGTTCGGCCTGAAGGCCAACTCCAAGGATCCTGCGGCCTACGAAGTGGTGGCCGATGCCCTGCAAGTGGAGCCCTATGCCTGCATGCTGCCCAAGGGCGATGCAGCATTCAAGAAGATCGTCGACGGCGTGATCGGCGGCATGATGAAATCGGGCGAATTCACCAAGCTGTACGACAAGTGGTTCATGCAGCCCATTCCGCCCAAGAACCAGGCGCTGGGTCTGCCGATGAACCAGGAGCTGAAGGATAATCTGGGCGCGCAAAGCGACAAGCCAGCTATCTAAAGCATCGCTGTCTGCGTTTTGGCATGGCCCGGTAACGGGCCATTTTCTATTGCCATGGAGCCTTCCATGGCGAAGGGGGCCGGCGCTGGCAGCGAGGTACGCAATCGCTTGGCAAGGTTTTTTAGATGGGAAAATGGGCAATGAGCACGAAAACCGTAGGCATCCTGGGCGGCATGGGACCGGCAGCGGGCGCTGATTTTGCACGTCTGTTTGTGCAGGCCTGTGCAGAGCAACTCAAGGCCGGCGGTGCAGCCGTGGCTGACCAGGCTTATCCAGAGCACTGGCTGGCGCAACTGCCCATTCCTGACCGCAGTGCAGCATTGCTGGCGCCTGAAGCTGCCGAAGACCCCTTTCCGATGATGTGCACCGCAATGGACAAATTGCAGGCCGTGGGCGCCACCGCTGTGGCCATGGCCTGCAATACCGCCCATGCCTGGCATGAGCGCCTGCAGCAGGCCTACCCACGCCTGCAGTTGCTGCACATTGCCCGTGTGGTGGCAGAGAGCCTGCAACAACAAGGCCACCGCGCCTGCGTGTTGCTGGCCACGCAAGGCACCTACCGCATCGGCCTGTACGACGAGGCACTGGCCGCCTGCGGCATCACCGTGCACCTGCCGCAAGACGCCGAGCGAGAGCTGCTGATGCAAGGCATCTACCAAGGGGTGAAAGCGGACAGGCTGGACCTGGCACGCACCTGCTTCTCTCAGGTGGCTCGCGCCATGCGGCTGCGTCATGGCGATGTGCCGTTGATCATGGGATGCACCGAAATCCCGCTGGCGCTGCCGGGCGCTCCGGAGGTGGAAGGTCTGCCCCTTGTGGACCCGGCCTGGGAGCTGGCACAAGCCTTGGCGCGTGTGGCTTACAGCCGGTAATTAGAGAAAAAGAACCGCCAGCGCAAGCCCGCCAAGCGCTGGGATATCAAAAACAATAGCGTTTGAGCGCTGGTCAGGGCAGTCAGGGCATCTTGTCCATGACCAGCAGACAGGCCTCACCCACCACCCTGCTGCGATGGGACATGCCGGGTTCTACACGGTAGAACATCCCTGGTGTGAGCGTGACAGGGCCTGCCTCGGTATCCACCACCACTTCGCCACTGAGTACAAGAAAGCACTCTGGCGAATCGTCGTGCACGTGAAAAGACGCAACGGTGTCGCGCATCACCCGATAGCGCAGGTTCACACCGTCAATGGAAGTCAGCGTCTGTGCGAACCATGGCTGCGGATGCGCGACCTTGATTTCGTTGGTATCCAGTGCCTGGAGAGGTGTCATGGGGGCTTTGGAATCAGGGATTGGCGAGACTCAGCCTTCCTGCAGCATTGCCATGGTGATGCGCGACACGCAAGTCAGCTTGCCTTCGTCGTTCACCATGTCGATCTGCCAGACCTGGGTGGTGCGGCCAATGTGCACCGGGCGCGCCGTACCGGTGACCCAGCCGCCTTTCACGCCACGAATATGGTTGGCATTGATGTCGAGGCCCACGCAGCGCCAATCGGGCGGTGAGGAGAACATGGCACCGACGGAGCCCAGGGTTTCGGCCAGTACCACGCTCACGCCGCCGTGCAGCAAGCCATAGGGCTGGTGCGTGCGGTGGTCTACAGGCACACGGCCTACGAGGTAGTCGTCACCGATTTCGAGGTATTCGATGCCCAGGTGCTCGATCGCGGTGTTGCGTGCGGCTGCACGCAGGGCGTCCAATGAGAAGGGCTTTTTCCAAATGGCAGTCATGGCAGGCTTTCAGCGTTCATGCGGGGTATGAGGCACAGCATAGCGGCGCCCGGCTGGGCTGGCTACCGCCTGCAGGAATGTGTCTTGATGGTTCACACAGTTGCGACCAGATTGGCAGATTTGGCAACGCACAGTCTTGCTCTTCATGGTGTGCCATCGCGATGCGCTGTCAGTTGCTGGTGGGAATGTCGTTATCCAGACCATCTGCATCGTCGGCGACGGTACCGTCTTCAACCAGCAGCTCGACCAGCTCACGGGCAAACGAAGGCAGTGATTCGAGGTTGCGCACCACGATCTGCATTTCGCGGTTGGACCATTCGTCGGACAGCTGGATGATGCGGATGTCCATGATCTTGGCATGGCGCCGTGCGGCAGATTCCGGCAGGATGCCGATGCCCACGCCTGCTTCGATCATGCGGCAGGCCGCTTCAAAATTGCCTACCTGGATACGCTGCTTGATCGGGCGGTGCAGCAAGTCGCTGTGCTGGCGCAGGAAAGCGTGGATGGCGCTGGATTCGTGCAGGCCCACATAGTCGAAATCCAGCGTGTCGCCAAAGGCGACGGATTTGCGCTTGGCCAGCGGATGCTCGGGGTTGACGACGAGGATCAGGTGATCGCGGCGGTAAGGCATCGAGACCAGGCTTTCGGTACGCACCTGGCCGGCCACGATGCCAATGTCGGTCTGGCCTTCGCCCACAGCACGGATGATGTCGTTGGACAGGCGCTCGCGCAGGTCGATGTCCACATCCGGGTGCTTGCGCAGGTAGGTGCGCAGAACGGGTGGCAAAAACTCGCCCAGCGCCGTGGTGTTGGCAAACACACGCACATGGCCCTTGATGCCGCGGGCGTATTCCTGCATGTCGCCGCGCAGGTGCTCGATCTGGCCGAGCACGGTGCGGGCATGCTGCACAAAAGCCTGTCCGGGCAGGGTCAGGGTCACGCCCTGGCTGGTGCGATAGAGCAGCTTCACGCCCATGCTCTCTTCGAGGTTCTTGATGCGGGTGCTGGCGGCGGGCAGGGAGATGAACGACAGTTCGGCCCCTCGCGTCATGCTGTTCGCGTCTGCCACGTGCACCATCAGGCGCAGGTCTACCAAATCAAAATGCATTGCCATGGCGAGGATTGTAGAGGGTAGGCTGGTTGCACATGGGTGCGGTGGTTCAGCACTCGACGATGTGCACGGCCAGCCCACCCAGCGATGTTTCCTTGTACTTGCTCATCATGTCGGCACCTGTGGCACGCATGGTCTCGATCACCTTGTCCAGGCTCACGACATGCGATCCATCTCCGCGCAGTGCCATGCGGGCCGCGTTGATGGCCTTGACGGCGGCCAGCGCATTGCGCTCGATGCAGGGCACCTGCACCAGGCCTGCCACAGGGTCGCAGGTCAGGCCCAGGTGGTGCTCCATGCCAATCTCGGCGGCATTTTCCACCTGCTCCGGCGTGCCGCCCATCACGGCACACAGGCCCGCAGCCGCCATGGAGCAGGCCACGCCCACCTCGCCCTGGCAACCCACTTCGGCGCCGGAGATGGAGGCGTTTTCCTTGTACAGAATACCGATCGCTCCCGCAGTCAGCAGGAAGTCGATGATGCCCGCTTCGGTAGCGCCTGGCACAAAGCGCCAGTAGTAGTGCAGCACGGCGGGCACGATGCCTGCCGCACCATTGGTGGGCGCGGTCACCACGCGCCCGCCAGCGGCGTTTTCTTCGTTGACGGCCAGCGCGAACAGATTCACCCAGTCGATCACCTGCAGCGGATCGGTGGAGGGGCTGTCCGCATGCTGGGTGAGACCCTCGTAAAAGCCGGCAGCGCGGCGCTTGACATTCAGGCCCCCTGGCAGACGGCCTTGCGTGGTGCAGCCCCGCTGCACGCAATCCTGCATGGCCTGCCAGATCTTGAGCAGGCCACTGTCGATGTCGGCATCGCTGCGCCAATGGCGCTCGTTGGTGCGCATGATCTGTGCAATGGGCTGCTGGTGGTCATGTGCCTGTTGCAGCAGCTGTGCGGCGCTGTGAAATGGCAGGGGAAGCACCTCGGTATCCGGTGCAATCACTTGCTGGCGCTCGGCATCGTGGGCCGCTTCTTCGCTGACGATGAAGCCGCCGCCGACTGAGTAGTAGGCCTGTGCGTCCAGCAGTTCATGCTGCGCATCCCAGGCTTCGAAACGCATGCCATTGGGGTGGAATGGCAGGCTCACATCGCCGATCAGCAGCAGATCGATAGCAGGCTCAAACACAATGGTGTGTTCGCCATTCAGCGGCAGTTGTTGCGTGCTGTGTACCTGCGCGATGATGGCTTCGACGGCGTTCACATCCACTGTATCGGGCGCATGGCCCGCGAGGCCCAGCATGACGGCGCGGTCGCTGGCGTGACCAATGCCGGTGGCACCCAAGGAGCCAAACAGCTGGCAGCGCAAGCGTGCCACCTTTGCCAGCATGCCTTGCCGTTGAAGGCGCTGCACAAAGGCATGTGCAGCGCGCATGGGCCCTACGGTGTGCGAGCTGCTGGGCCCGATACCGATCTTGAACAAATCAAACACGCTGACTGCCATGGCTGCCTTCCATTCATTCCTGCAGATGCAAACTGGCGCCGAGGATAGCGGCGATCTGCGCCTTGGCAAGGGGAGAAGCACCAATCACACCCATGCTGCAGTCCGCGCCGAGGCGGCTGGCCACAAAGGCATCGGCGCGGGTACTGTCCGCATACTGCCGCATGAGGCCCGCCTGTGTCACCAGCACGAGCTGCTGCACCCATTGGCGTGCCTGTGCCTGCTGTGCCCAGGCGTCGTGCTCGAAGGTGTGCCACTGGCGTTGCAAGCGCTGCAGGGCCTGTTGAACAGGTACGTCATCCGCTGCCATGGTCTGCAATGCATTCCATAGCGCATCGCGCTGATCGGGTGAGCGCTGCAGGGCTTTGAGCACATCCAGGCACATCACATTGCCCGAGCCTTCCCAGATCGAATTGACCGGTGTTTCGCGGTAGAGGCGTGCCAGCGCGGAGCTTTCGATATAGCCGTTGCCGCCCAGTACTTCCATGGCCTCGGCGCTGCAGGTGATGGCGCGTTTGCAGACCCAGAACTTGGCCGCTGGCGTCATGATGCGCTGCCAGGCCTGCGCGGCTGGTTTGTCGGGGACGCTGCTGTCTTCAAATGCCTGCGCCAGTTGCATGGCCAGCAGCAGCGCGGCTTCGCTCTCCAGCGCCAGGTCTGCCAGTACGGATTGCATTAGCGGCTGCTCGATCAGGGCCGCGCCAAATGCCTGCCTGTGCCGGGTGAACCACAGCGCCTGCGCCGTGGCCTGGCGCAGCAGGGCGCTGCTGCCCAGAACGCAGCACAGCCGTGTGATCGTGGCCATCTCCATGATGGTGGCAATGCCCCGGCCTTCCTCACCCACCAGCACCCCATAGGCATCGTCAAACACCACTTCGCTGCTGGCGTTGCTGCGGTTGCCCACCTTGTCTTTAAGGCGTTGCACCAGCACGGTGTTGCGCGTGCCATCAGGCCGCCAGCGCGGTACCCAGAAACAGGCCAGCGGCGCGTACAGGGCACCGGCATCGCCCGGGCCGTCTGCCATGCGCGCCACCACCAGGTGCGCATCGGCCGTCGGGACCGAATAGAACCATTTGTGGCCCTGCAGCCGGTACGCCGCACCACGTCCGCCGTGCCCCGATTCATTCATGGGGTAGGCGACTGTGGTGTTGCTGCGCACGTCCGAACCGCCTTGCTTTTCGGTCATTCCCATGCCCACCCACAGCGCGGTCTTCTCGGCCAGTGGCGCATCGCGTTCGTCATGGCGGGTGCTGGTGATGCCGCGCTCTATCTGAGCCCATAGCGCTGGCTCTTTGCGCAGCACGGGGATGGCGGCTGTCGTCATGGTGGCGGGGCACAGGCTGCCGGCTTCGGCCTGGCCGTGCAGGTAAAAGCTTGCGGCCCAGGCACTCCAGCGGCCGCGCTGCCCATCAGCGGACGACTCGCCGGAAAACGGCATGTCGATCAGCTGTTGCGAGCGGTAGTGGGCCAGCACACGGTGCCATGCGGGGTGGAACTCCACCTGATCAATCCGCCGTCCACGTGCATCCCACTGCTGCAATTGCGGTGTGTGGCGGTTGGCCTGGCTGGCCCATTGTGCAAACTCCGTGCTGCCCACGGTACGTGCGTGCTGCTGCAGGCCCGGCAGCCAGGCCTGTGCCTGAGCGCGCTCCAGGGCAGCTTGCAGCGCAGGATCGCTGCCCAGCGGATCGTAGTCGACCAGCTCATCTACCAGGTTGTCCGTGTCGCGCTGTGCCATGGCTGCTCTCCAGATGCGATGACCCCATTCTAGGAACCACATTACCTTATGGCAAAGCGCAAAGCCCGTCAGGCGTTGGGGTGCAGGCGGTCCAGGCGCAGACGCTGGCGGTCATCGCCCAGGGCGCGTGTGGCAAGCAGCACACTCCCTACCGCTGCCAAACCGCCCGCAAAGGTCAGCAGAAACAGAAGCAAGATCTGGTACTTGGCGGCTTCCAGCGGGTCCATGCCGCCCAGAATCTGGCCCGTCATGATGCCGGGCAAGGTGATCAGGCCAGCAGCCGTCATCTGGTTGATGATGGGAATCAGCCCCCGGCGAATGGCGGCACGGGTATGTGGCGCCATGGCGCGGCGAAACGGCACGCCTAGTGCGAGCTGCGCTTCAATGGAAGCACGGCCCTGGCGCACGCCATCGAAAAAACTGTCCAGCCCCAGGCTTGCCGCGTTGAGTACGCTGCCCAGCACGATACCCATCAGCGGAATGGCATAGCGCGCATCGAACCAGGGCTCGGGCCGCACTGCCGTCAGCAGCGCGAGGATGACGGTGGACAGGCTCGACAACGCCACCACAAGCCCGGCAATCTGGTAGTTGCCACCTCGGGACAGTCGCTGGTGCGGGCGCACGGCCACTTCACGCGCCGCTGCGGCAATCATCACGCAGACCACCACCAAGGTCGCGGCAGGCGACGCGTGCTGGAACACGAGGCGCAGCACATAGCCCACCAGCAGCAACTGCACCACCATGCGCAGCGAGGCCCACATTACCTGACGCTCCAACTGCAACCGCATGGCCCATGATGCACCGGTGGCCAGTAGCACCAGCAACGCTCCCACCAGCAAATCGGTGGCTTGCAATTGGATTGCCTGGTTCATTGCGCAGCCTCCATGGGCGTCAGCTGCCGCTCATGCAGTCGCAGGCAGCGGCTTGCCACCCGTGATGCCTGGGGATGCGAGTGCGTCACCCATACTACGCTCAGGCCTTGTTGTTGGTGGCTGCGCAGCAGTTGCTCGACGGCGAGGATGGAATCTTCGTCCAGTGCTGCCGTTGGCTCATCCAGCAGCAGCACCTGCGGTTTGCGCACCAGCCCGCGCAGCAGCGCCAGCCGTTGGCGCTCGCCGGTCGAGAGTTGCGTGACAGGAATGTCGATGAACCCATGGCGCAGACCCAACTGCGCCGCCAGTTGCAGCAATTGTGCTTGGCTATCTGGCGGAAAATGCGCCATCACAGATTCCGCCCACCATGCGGGCTCTGCTGCCAGATACATCACCTGCTGGCGCCAGGCCGGTCCGCTGAACTGGCTGCGAGGCTGTCCATTGAGCAGCACCTGCCCGCTACCAGGATCCAGATCGGCAATCAGCCGCAGCAGAACCGACTTGCCAGCGCCCGATGCACCCATGATGGCGAGGCATTCCCCGGCTTGCAGATCCAGTGTGCAGGGGCCTGCGATGGGGCTTTGCAGACCCTGGATGGAAAGGCGAGGTGGAGCGGTAGAGCGCATTGGCTCCAGTGTAATCCCGGGCTACCAGCAATGGCTGGTGCTGACATGCCTTGCGCGTAAGCGCGGCGGGAAATAAAAAATCCGGCAGCCCCATTCATGGAGGGGCCTGCCGGATATTGGTGGATGGCTTTCTTACTGGGCAATCTGCTCGAAAGCTTTGCGCAGCGCAGCAGGACTTGCGGGCTCTTGCGTGTCAGCGTTTTTCAGCACGATGCCCGTGCCATCGTCGCTGCTGTTGGTCAGGCGGCGCACAATCAGCATATCATTGATCGCGGTAGAGGTTACTCCCGTGAAACCTTCTCCATCATTGACCGCGTACTTGAAGAAATAACCGCGAGCAAGCTGGTTGGCTGCATTCAACTTTACGCACATGACCCAACCCGCGTTCGGGCCGCGTACCAGATTGTCGCAGCCAAAGCGGTTGTCCTTGGTTGCAACCATGCCGTTACCGTACTCACTGGGTCCCAACTCTTCGACGAGATCCACGAAGTCGGATTGGGGCGCACTGGAGATCAAGGGGGTCAGAAGCCACAGTCCCTTGAGGCTTTGCGGATTGGGGCCGTAGGCAAAATTGAAGCGGGTGATTTCCTTTTCCTGTTCGCCCGGAAATTTCACATAACCTTTGGTACCCGATTCGAAGCGCATCGACACCGTGCCATCGTTGCCGTTGTCCTGTCCAGTCAGGTCGCCGCTTCCCAAGTAACGTCCTCCGCGATATTTATTGAGCGTGCCCGAATACTGGTTGTTGCTGAAGGTGCCGCTGGTCAGATAAAAGGTTGCATTGCCACTGGCGTCGTAGGCATACATCTGCATGACCAGAGTCTTGTCCTGCACATCAATGGCCAGACCTCGACCAGGTTTGCCATTGAGTTCAGAGGTCACTACCCAGGTACCAGATTGCGGGACGAATGCGTGTGCTACCCCAACTGCTGCCAATAAACCCAATGCAGCCCATTTCTTGAACATATATTTTCTCCAAGTTAATTTTTTGTTTAATAGTTTTTATTAAACTTGGAAATTAGAACACAGGCTCACAAAACAGAAATGCCAATTCTTGGTTGTTTGCATTGAATCAAGAGCTACTAATACCTCAGTTGTATTTAGGCGGCACAAATCTTCAAGACGTCTTCCCCATACGCTTCCAGCTTTTTCACACCGATGCCGCTGATACCTTGCAGTTCGTCTAGGGATTGCGGGTTGCGCTGGGCAATGGCGGCCAGCGTGGCGTCGGCGAAAACGACGTAGGCCGGAACATTGTGTTCCTTGGCGATTTCAGTGCGCCAGGCCTTGAGGTTGATGAAGCGCACCTGCTCATCGGGCCCCAGGTTCTGGGCTGCTGCGGCGGGTTTGGTGCTGCGCGTGCGGCTGCGGCTGGTCTTGGCGGCACTGGCTTCGCGCAGTTGCACGGCTTGCTCGCCGCGCAGCACGGCGCGTGAGCCGTCGCACAGGGTCAGGGTTTCAAAGCTGTAGCCGGCGTCGGTGTGCACCTTCTGGGTGGCGAGGGCGCCAACCGCCAGCAGCTGGCGCAGCACGCCTCGCAGCTGGCTTTCGCTGTACATGTCGCCCAGGCCGTAGGTCGACAGTTTGTCGTGGCCGAACTGGCGTACCTTGTCGGTGTCCTTGCCGCGCACGATGTCGATGATGTGGCTGGTGCCGAAGGTGATGTCACTGGCCTCGTGTGCGCGGTAGATGGTGGACAGCAGCTTGCGTGCGGCGTCGGTGCCGTCCCAGGTCTTGGGCGGCTGGATGCAGTTGTCGCAACTGCCACACGTGTAGCGCGGTGCCTTGTCCGAGGTGGCAGCAGCCAGTTCCGGATGCGCGGAATCGCGGTCACCGCCGGTGCCGTACTGTTCTCCGAAATAGGCGAGCAGGCGCACTCGGCGGCAGTCGGTGGCTTCGGCCAGGGCGAGCAGGGCATCGAGTTTGCCGCGCATCACCTGCTTGAAGGTGTCGTCTGCCGGGCTGTCGTCGATCATGCGGCGCTGGTTGACCACATCTTGCAGGCCATAGGCCATCCAGGCGTCGGCTGGCAGGCCGTCGCGGCCGCCGCGACCGGTTTCCTGGTAATAGCTCTCGATGTTCTTGGGCATGTCCACATGGGCCACAAATCGCACATCGGGCTTGTTGATGCCCATGCCGAAGGCGATGGTGGCCACCATGACGATGCCGTCTTCGCGCAGGAAGCGGTGCTGGTGCAGCTGGCGCGTTTCGGGTGGCAGGCCGGCATGGTAGGGCAGGGCGCTGATGCCCGCCTGGTTCAATGCGTCTGCCAGCTCTTCCACCTTGCGGCGCGACTGGCAGTACACCACACCGGCTTCTCCGTCGTGCTCATGCTCGATGAAGCGCAGCAGCTGTGTCGTCGCGTCCTTTTTTTCGACGATGGTGTAGCGGATGTTGGGCCGGTCAAAGCTGCTGATGAACTGCCGGGCGTCTTCGAGCTGCAGGCGCTCGACGATATCGGCACGCGTCAGCGAATCGGCGGTGGCGGTAAGCGCGATGCGCGGCACACCGGCATAGCGCTCGTGCAGCACCGTGAGTTCGCGGTATTCGGGGCGAAAGTCGTGGCCCCACTGGCTCACGCAATGCGCTTCGTCGATGGCAAACAGCGCCAGCTTGCCCATGGCGTGCAGTTCGTCCAGCAGGCCCAAAAAGCGCGGTGTGTTCAGGCGTTCGGGCGCCACGTACAGCAAGGTATAGCCGCCCGACAGCAACTGCATCTCGACATCGCGTGTCTGGTCGTAATCCAGCGTGGAATTGAGGAAGGCAGCCTCCACTCCCACCTCGTGCATGCTGCTGACCTGGTCCTGCATCAGCGCAATCAGCGGCGAGATGACGATGGTCGTGCCCTGGTCCTGCTGCTGGCGCACGATGGCCGGAATCTGGTAGCACAGGCTTTTGCCGCCGCCCGTGGGCATCAGCACCAGTGCATCACCACCACCGATCACGTGCTCGACGATGGCCTGCTGTGATCCACGGAAATGCTCATAACCAAAGGCGTCCTGCAGGACGGTGTGGGCAAGGGACAAGGTATTCTCAAAAATGATAGCTACTTGCGCTTACCAGTTGTGCGCCAAATGCTAAAAATACTCAGATTCTGGCGATCATGCCAGCCACCGGCATTGTAGGTGCTTGGACCCGATGGCCTGCGGTGCGAGAAGGCCAACCGTACAATTGCTGCCATGCAACAGCCAGCCTACACCCGCGCAAAAGAACTGCCCGCCACCCTTGCCAAGCGCCTTGTCATCCTCGACGGCGCGATGGGAACCATGATTCAGCGTTTCAAGCTGGGTGAAGCACAGTACCGGGGTGAAGGCTACCGCGGCGCTGAAGGTGCAGGCGAGCGCTTCCAGGACTTTGCCCACGATGTGAAGGGCAACAATGAGCTGCTGTCGATCACCCGCCCCGATGTGATTCGTGACATCCACGAAAAGTACCTGGCCGCTGGTGCCGACCTGATTGAGACCAACACCTTTGGCGCAACCACGATTGCGCAAGAGGATTACCACATGGCCGATCTGGCCTATGAGATGAATCTCAAGAGCGCCCGGCTGGCGCGGGCCGCCTGCGACAAATACAGCACGCCAGACCATCCGCGATACGTGGCAGGTGCCCTGGGCCCTACGCCCAAGACGGCGTCGATCAGCCCCGATGTAAACGACCCCGGTGCGCGCAACGTTACCTTCGAAGCCCTGCGCCAGGCCTATCTCGAGCAGACACTGGCGCTGATCGAAGGCGGTGCCGATGTGATCCTGGTCGAGACGATTTTCGACACCCTCAACGCCAAGGCCGCGCTGTTTGCGGTGGACGAAGCGTTTGAGCAGACCGGCGAGCGCCTACCCATCATGATCAGCGGCACGGTGACCGATGCCTCGGGCCGCATTCTCTCCGGGCAGACCGTGACGGCCTTCTGGCACAGCGTGCGTCACGCCAATCCGCTTTCGGTGGGCCTGAACTGCGCATTGGGTGCCACCTTGATGCGCCCCTACGTGCAAGAGCTGGCCAAGGCTGCGCCTGATACCTTCATCAGCTGCTATCCCAATGCAGGCCTGCCCAACCCCATGAGCGACACCGGCTTTGACGAAACGCCGGAGATCACGAGCCGCCTGGTGCACGAGTTTGCTGCTGAAGGCCTGGTCAACATCGTGGGTGGCTGCTGCGGCACTACGCCTGACCACATTGGCGCCATTGCCAAGGCGGTACAGGCAACGACTACGCGCCGCCTGTTCTATCCGGCAGAGGCCTGATCAGCGTGCGCTGCCACTGACCGGCGCATATTCCGCAGGCACCCAGCGGTAGGCCTTGCCGTCACGGCCCACGTGCCCGATGCCGGGGAAGGGCAGGTGCGCGCCTGCCAGCCACCAACGGTGTGCGGCAGCCTGCTCCAGGAGCTGGCGGCGGCTGCGCACGGACTGCGTGTAGTTCTGGTCCGGCTCATAGGTGGCCTGGGGATCGGCAAACTGCACCGCGTGGTAGTGCACCACATCACCCCACAGCAGCAACTGCTGGCGAGGGTCGGTTTCGCCAGGGGCATTGCCGTCCACTACAAATGCGCTGTGACCTACGGTATGGCCCGCAGCAGGCAGGTAGCGCACGCCATCGGGCAGCGCATCGCTGCTGCCAAAGGTGCGGACACGCCCCGCTTGCTGGTACGGCGCCAGCGCGCGACGCGCCATGCCAAACAATGGTTTGAAGAAGTCGGTGGCTTTGGCCTCGACCGCAGGGTCCTGCCAGTAGGCCAGTTCTTCCTGCTGGATCCAGACCCGGGCATTGGGGTAGGCCATCTGGCCATCCGCATCGAGCAGGCCGCACAGATGGTCGGGGTGCGCATGCGTCAGCAGAACATCCTGCACTGCAGCGGGTGATATGCCAGCTGCCTTCATATGGGTCAGCACCTGGCCCAATTGGGGCCCGAAGCATTGCGCGGTGCCGGTATCTACCAGCAAGGTTTGCGTGCCACGTTGCACCAGATAGGCGTTGACGGCAGTCTGCAGGCCCTCGGGGGCTTCCGGTACATAGTGCTGCTGCAGCAGGCGGTTTGCCCGTGCTGGCGCAATCTGCTTGAGCTGATGCCGGGGCAGTGGGACGACTCCGTCGAACAGCGCCAGCACCTGCATCTGGCCGATATTCTGCACATAGTAGCCCGGTGCCTGTGCAAGCGGTGGTGCGGCTTGGGCCCATGTGCAGGCACCGCCACCGGCCAGGGCGGTCCATAGAGCGGCGTTGCGCAGTGTGCGAGAGAAGGGAGAAAGGAATGGCATCAATGGCTCCTGATAAGCCTTGATGGTGCCCGGTGCTGGGTATTTCAGGCGCTCAAGCTGTGGCGCATGGCGCTCACGCCAATCGATTCTGAACCGCCGAGTAAGTGCTGTTTGGGCAAGCCAGGCGCCTCCGGCTCTACACCTCAGTGGTTGCCGATATCGGCAGGACGCAACTGGTAGCGCGCCTCAAATTGGCGGCTGAAGCTTTGCACGGACTGGTAACCCGCGCGTGCCGCCACGGCCTTGATGGGCAAGGCTGTGGTGTAGAGCAGCTCCAGCGCATGGCCCATGCGCGCGTCGCGCAATACTTGCGAAAGTGATGTTCCTTCAGCTGCCAGATGGCGGCGCAGACTGGCGCCACTGAGGTGAAGCGCGGTCTCCACATCTCTGGACAGCCAGGGGCGGGCCGGAGCCGCAGCGACCAGTTGGCGCACGCTATCGGCAAGGCGAGGCGGGGGCGGCGCGAGCAAGGCATGGTGGCCCTGGCGGCACAGCCAGATCACCATCTGCACCAGGGCGGCGCGGGCCTGTTCATAGTGCCCCTGGCGCAGCGCGTTGCTCCAGGCATGCAGCGCATCGGCCAGAGAGTCGGCTGGCAGCGCAATCAGCTGTGTATCGTCAGACCGCAAAGGCTGCGCCCACAGGATGCGGGCCGCATGCAGCACCTCGTCGCACAGGTTCAAGGTGATGGCCAGATAGCGCTGGCTGACCGGGTCTGGCGCGTTGTGGGCATCGATATGGCAGCGGCCCGTCACCAGGAACACATCACCCGCTTGCAACTGCACGGTTTGCCGAGTGGTCGACAGGCGTTTGGCGCCATGCAGTACCAGCCCGAAAATGGGACGATCCACCTGCACGGATTTGACCGTGTGCGGCAATTGGGCCTTGATATGCAGGCATTCACCGGCAAGCGGACAGTCAGCCAGGGCCTCCAGCTGAGCCATAAGGGCGGCGGATGCTGCCGTGCTATCCATGACGGGCTTACAGCTCCATCCCTGCATCGCTCATGCGCCGTGCATATACGCTCAACACCACGCGCTCGGAATGGGTGAGGTAGTCATGCATCATTTCAGCGGCCCGTTTCATGTCGCCCGCTTCAAAACGCTCCAGCATGGAGGCATTCATGTCGATATAGGGGGCGTGCAGAAACTCGGCGTCGCTCAACATGCCAAAAGCCAGGCGCAGCTCCACCAAAAGGTGCGAGAACAGTGTGTTGAGCCGCTCGCTGTCAGCCAGGGCCACCACGCCTTTGTGAAAGCGCATGTTTGCGGTGCCCACTTCCACCCACTTGCCTGCGGCCCGCAGTGCGCGCTGCGCATCCACTGCCTCGCGCATTTCCTTGCGCGCCGGGTGCTGCGGAATCGCCTGTGCCAATGCCTGGCACTCGATCATGCGGCGCACGCGGTAGATGTCCATGATCGATGCCATGGAGGGGATGGCCACGAACACGCCCCGGTTGGGCACATGGCGCAGCAGGCCTTCCTTGCTCAACAGGCGGAAGACTTCGCGCAAAGTGTTGCGCGAGATATCGAGGCTCTCGCTCAGCGCCACCTCGGACAGCCTGGCTCCGGGCTGGAATTCGCCGCGCACGATGCGCTCTCGGATCTGGTCCGCAACGCGGTCGTTGAGCGACAGGGAAGGCGCAGCAGTGGTCATGGCAGGGCGAGGATTGGTAGAAGTCGTTGCCAATGATGATAGCGGCGCCAGGGCGGGTGAAACGACTTGAGGGACCGGAGCTGGATGTCGCCGGTATGCACAAAGGCGTGTAAATCCTCTCAATGAGGCCATGCTGTCACACAAAGATACGGGTTTACCCGGTCAATGGTCTGTGTTTTGTTTGGCTAAACTTTTAAATTGTTCAACAAACATGAATTTGGTAATGCCTATGTTCTTGGGTTGTTGAACAAAAAAGTGGTGCCCATTTGATGCTTCAGGCGGGTGCCGAACACATAACAAATCTGTGGGTTCTCTATGGACAGCACTATCGTCAACCTCTGGCCGCTTCTCGGGGTGGCCGTCATCATCGCGGGATTCATCCTGCGGTTCAATCCCTTCGTCGTGGTCGTGGTGACTGCGCTGGTCACGGCCGCAGTGGCCGGATTTCCGGTGCAGAAAATCCTGGCGGCTCTGGGGTCGGGTTTTGTCAAAACCCGCAATCTGCCGCTCATCCTGGTATTGCCGCTGGCAGTGATCGGTTTGCTGGAGCGCCATGGACTGCGCCAGCACGCACAGAACTGGATCAGTCGCATCAAATCGGCCACCGCAGGCCGTCTGCTGATCGTCTATCTGGCAGCGCGCGAGCTGACGGCTGCCGCAGGTCTGACGAGCCTGGGCGGTCATCCGCAGATGGTGCGCCCGCTCCTGGCGCCCATGGCTGAAGGTGCGACCGAAACACGCTATGGCAAGCTGCCCGAAACCCTGCGCCATCGCTTGCGTGCCTTCAGCGCGGCGACGGACAACGTCGGATTGTTCTTTGGCGAAGACATTTTTGTGGCCTTCGGCGCCATTGTGCTGATGACCACCTTCCTGCATGAAGCTGGCATCGATGTAGAGCCCATCCATGTGGCACTGTGGGGCATTCCTACTGCTATCTGCGCCTTCATCATTCACTCCTACCGTCTGTACCGCCTTGACCATTCGATTGCCAGGGAAATGGCGGGTGCAGGTGCTGCCCAGGCTGGCAATGCCCAGTCCCAAGGAGGTGCAGCATGATTTTCAGCATCACCCAGGTGTACTGGCTGGCCGGTCTCATCATGGCCAGTGCCGCCGTTTTCAACTTTCTCGATGCCTCCAACCCCAAGCGTTGGACGACAGGCCTGTTCTGGGGCGTGTATGCCATCATGTTCCTGCTGGGCGACAAGATGCCGCCCGAGGTGGTGGGTGTGGGCGTGATCGTGCTGGCGCTGATCGTGCTGGTCAAGGGCGTAGGCGGTGGCAAGCCGCAGATGCGTACCGAGGCGCAGAACCAGGAAAGCGCACTGCGCCTGGGTAACAAGCTCTTTATTCCGGCGCTGGCAATCCCTGTCGTCACCGTGATCGGCAGTGTGCTGCTCAAGGATTTCAAGATCGCCGGTGATTTTCTGATCGACCCGAAAAATGCCACCCTGGTAAGCCTGGCGCTGGGCTGCATCATCGGCCTTGTGCTGGTGTGCTGGATGACACGTGAGACGCCCGCCCAGGGCCTGCGCGAATCGCGCCGCCTGATCGACGCCATGGGCTGGGCCCTGGTGCTGCCGCAGATGCTGGGCATGCTGGGTCTGGTGTTCTCCGATGCAGGTGTGGGCAAGGCTGTGGCACACGTCACCACCACCTACATCAACATGGATTTGCGCTTTGTGGCCGTAGCGGTGTACGTGCTGGGTATGGCCTTGTTCACCATCATCATGGGCAACGGATTTGCCGCCTTCCCGGTGATGACGGGTGGTGTGGGCGTTCCGATCCTGGTGAATGTGTACCACGGTGATCCCGCCGTGATGGCGGCCATCGGCATGTTCTCGGGTTACTGCGGCACCTTGATGACGCCAATGGCGGCTAACTTCAATATCGTGCCTGCTGCGCTGCTGGAGCTGCCCGACCGCAATGCCGTGATCAAGGCCCAGATTCCTACCGCCCTGGGCATCCTGATTTGCAACGTCTTCTTGCTCTATTTCCTGATGTTCCGTTAAAAGAGCATGGTTTACAGAACTTGGCGCATGATCCCCACGGGCAGGACCTGCTGATCGGCGCCGGTCAACCTCCAATAAAAGACTGAAAGGAAACGCGATGTCCCTGACCATGGATTTGAACAGTGACCTGGGAGAGAGTCTTGGCGCCTGGACCATGGGCGATGATGCAGCCATGCTCTCCATCGTCAGCAGCGCCAACGTGGCCTGTGGCTTTCATGCAGGCGACGCTGCCGGTATTCTGGAAACCCTGAAGAAGGCCAAGGCCAACAGCGTGGTGGTGGGCGCGCACGTTGCCTACCGCGATCTGGTGGGCTTTGGCCGCCGCAACATGGATGTGGCCCATGCCGATCTGGTGGCCGATGTGATCTACCAGATTGGCGCCCTGCAAGGCCTTGCAGCCGCCGCAGGCACCACGGTGCGCTACGTCAAGCCACACGGCGCCCTCTATAACACCATTGCACAGGACAGAAAGCAGGCTGCTGCCGTCATCGAGGCCATGCAAGCCGTCGGCGGCCACCTGGCGCTGGTGGTGCTGGCGGGATCGCCCCTGACCCAGTGGGCACAGGACGCGGGGCTCATCACGATTGCCGAAGCCTTTGCCGACCGTGGCTACACGCCGCAAGGCACGCTGGTGTCTCGCCGTGAACCCGGTGCCGTGCTGCACGATCCTGAGCTGGTGGCGCAACGCATGCTGCAACTGGTGCAGCAAGGCACCGTGCAGGCCAACGATGGCTCGGTGGTGCAGGTGCAGGCAGATTCGATCTGTGTGCACGGCGACAGCCCGGGCGCTGTGGCCATGGCGCGCGCGGTGCGAGAGCGCCTCGAAGCATCCGGCGTGCAGATTCGCTCCTTCATGGAAAAGGCGGTCGCATGAGCGTATCGGCCATTGCCACGCGCAGCATGCGCTTTCTGCCGGTGAGCGATCAGAGCCTGCTGGTGGAGTTGCAGGACCTGGCGCACACCCTCGATCTGTTGGCTGCACTGCAGGCTCAGGTGCCCGCTGGCGTGCGGGAACTGGTGCCCGCCGCGCGCACCATCCTGATCGAGTTTGACCGGTGGCAGACCAGCGCTGCGGCGCTGCGCCGCCATATCGATGCGCTTCAGCTGGGCCAGCAGGATCTGGTGGCCGGCCGACGCGTTGAAATTCCCGTGCATTACGACGGCGAAGACCTTGCCGAAGTTGCCCAATTGCTGGGCATTGACGTGCCCGAGCTGATTCGCCGCCACAGCGGTGAAGACTACAGCGTAGCCTTCTGCGGCTTCGCCCCCGGCTTTGCCTACCTGAGTGGTGGCGATGCCAGTCTTCAAGTGCCGCGCCGCAGTACGCCTCGCACCAAGGTGCCAGCGGGCTCGGTGGCCATTGCGGGCACGTTCAGCGCTGTATACCCCAACGACACGCCAGGCGGCTGGCAGTTGCTGGGTCGCACCGAGGTGCCGATGTGGGATCTGCAGCGCGATCCACCCGCACTTCTTCAGCCCGGCATGCGCGTTCGCTTCGTCGATGCCGCTACACAAAATGAAGCTGGTGGCGCACCATCTGCAAACCATGCAGATAAAAAGACCTCTGATGAGGGCGCCGGGAAAGCGCTCTCTGCCAGCAAAAGCCATGCAGCCATGCAGGTGCGCGCAGCGGGGTTGCAGACCCTGGTGCAAGACGCAGGCCGTGCTGGCCAGGCGGGCCAGGGCGTGTCGGCCGCAGGTGCTCTGGACCAGGGCGCCATGCGCCGTGCCAACCGCTTGCTGGGCAATGATGCCCGTCTGCCCGTGCTCGAATCCGTGGCCGGTGGCCTGCAATTGCAGAGCGTTGGCGCCACTGTGCTTGCCGTGACGGGCGCGACCGGACCGCTCACTGTCAAGCCTCGCGACGGCTCGGCATGGCAGGCTGCGCGCAATGCGGCCATTGCCTTGAACGACGGCGATGTAATCCACCTGGGCGAGCCCGACACCGGTCTGCGCAGCTATGTGGCCGTGCGCGGTGGCTGGCTGGTGGAGCAGGTGCTTGGCAGTGCCAGCACGGACACCCTGGCCCGCATTGGTCCGCCTGCGCTGGTCACCGGCATGCAACTGGCCATTGGCGATGCGCAGCACAACGGTGTGGTACAGGTACCCGATATGGCACCGCCCATGCTGCCTCAAAGCGGCGACACCGTCGTGCTGGATGTGGTGATGGGTCCGCGCACCGACTGGTTCACCGCAGAGGCGGTAGCGCGCTTTGCGGCGCAACGCTGGCAGGTCACACCGCAGTCCAACCGCGTGGGCTTGCGCCTTGCTGGCGATGAAGCGCTCGCCCGCAGCATTACGCAGGAACTGCCCAGCGAAGGCACGGCACTCGGCGCGATCCAGGTACCCGCCAGTGGCCAACCGGTGCTGTTTCTGGCAGACCATCCGTTGACAGGCGGCTACCCCGTGATCGCCTGCGTAGCCTCGCACCATCTCGACCTGGCAGGCCAGGTACCCGTGGGTGCATGGCTGCAGTTCAATGTGCTGCAGCCATTTGAAGAAATACAAGGATAAAAGCCATGAAAAAAATTCTGATTGCCAATCGTGGCGAAAACAATCGCGTAGCGGACGTTTCTGCAAATTGCAGTGCCTGCGTAGCAGGCAACGGCGATTTCGCCCTCTCTTGCTCGCTTGGTGCGAAAGGCTGAAGCCATGAAAAAAGTTCTGATTGCCAACCGTGGCGAAATCGCCGTCCGCATCATCCGTGCCTGTGCCGACCACGGCCTGGAAAGTGTGGCCGTGTATGCCGACGACGATATCGATGCGCTGCATGTGCGTATGGCCGATGAAGCCTATGCACTGCAAGGCCAACGCCCGGCAGATACCTATCTCGACATTGCCAAGCTCATCGCCGTGGCCCGCCAAAGCGGGGCAGACGCTGTGCACCCCGGCTATGGCTTTCTGTCCGAAAACGCAGGCTTTGCCCGCGCCGTGATCGATGCGGGCCTGACCTGGGTGGGCCCACCGCCTTCGGCCATCGAACAGCTGGGCGACAAGGTGCAGGCCCGCAAGCTGGCGCTCAGCGTAGGCGCTCCACTGGTGGCTGGCACGCCTGAGCCCGTCAAGGATGTGGCGGAGGTGCATGCCTTTGCGCGCGAGCACGGTCTGCCGATTGCCGTCAAGGCGGCGTTTGGCGGCGGCGGCCGTGGCCTCAAGGTGGTGTGGAAGGCCGAAGACATTGATGAGCTGTACGGCGCTGCCGTGCGTGAGGCGGTGACAGCCTTTGGCCGTGGCGAATGCTTTGTCGAGCAGTTCCTCGACAAGCCGCGCCATATCGAAGCCCAGGTGATGGCCGACCAGCATGGCAATGTGCGGGTGCTGGGTACGCGCGATTGCTCGCTGCAGCGCCGCAACCAGAAGCTGGTGGAAGAGGCTCCCGCGCCGTTTCTGACCGACGCGCAACGCGAACGTATCCACCAATCGGCACGCGAGATCTGCCAGGCCGCAGGCTATGTAGGTGCGGGCACGGTGGAATACCTGCTCAGCCAGAACGGCGCCATCTCCTTCCTCGAAGTCAACACCCGTCTGCAGGTGGAGCACCCCGTGACGGAGGAGACCACCGGCACCGACTTGGTGCGCCTGCAGTTCCGCGTGGCCGAAGGCGAGGTGCTGGCAGACACCAGCGTGCCTGTTCCCTATGGGCATGCGTTTGAGTTTCGCATCAACGCTGAAGACGTGGGCCGCGGCTTCTTGCCCGCGCCTGGCCTGGTGACGCGCTTTGATGCCCCTTCGGGGCCTGGCGTGCGGGTGGACAGTGGCGTGCAAAGCGGATCGATGGTGGCAGGCCAGTTTGATTCCATGCTGGCCAAGCTCATCGTCTGGGGGCCGACGCGTGAAGTGGCCGTGCAGCGTGCGCGCCGCGCGCTCAAGGAGTTCAAGATCGAGGGCGTGCCCACGGTGCTGCCTTTCCACGAGGCAGTGATGGCACACGACGATTTCGTGAATGGCCAGCACATGGGCGTGCACACCCGTTGGATCGAAACCCAGCTGATGCCGCAGTGGGATGCCCAGCCCGAGTCGCGGCCACAGCCCGTGCAAAGCAGCGGTCTGCAGCGCATGGCGATCGAGCTGGATGGCCGCCGCGTGATGCTGGGCCTGCCTGCATCGCTGCTGTCGGGTCTGGCTGCTGCCGGACATGCTGCAGCCACCTCGCCTGCCCAACAGGAAGAGGCCGATGCCAATGCGGTGACCGCTGTCTCTGCTGGCACCTTGACGGCCTGGAAGGTCGCCGATGGTGCCACCGTGCAGCAAGGCGATCTGATCGCGGTGATGGAAGCGATGAAGATGGAAATGCAGGTCAACGCACCTCGCGCGGGCCGCATCAGCCTCAAGGCCGAGGCGGGCAGCTACCAGGCGGCTGGCGCGGTCATTGCGCGCATCGACTGAGCGCTAGCCTGATGGTTGGGCCTGTTCACACAGAGGGTGTGGACAGGCCCTTGTTTTTGGAAAGCACCTGCGTCAGTCGGTGGCGTTGGATGTGGCGATGGTGGGGGGTGGAGCGACTGAAGCAGGGCGAACCGGCAGCCTCAGACCCATGGCCGTTGCATTGGGCTAGTGCTGCCCGATTGCTGCGCCGCTTGGCAAGCCACGCCACCTGCGGGTGGTCTTACCGCGAGCGCTGCACCAGTCGTGCCTTGACTGTTGCGGTGTAGGTGCGGCCGACCCGCACCATGGTGCCGTCGGATAGCACGACGGTCAGCGATGAGAAGGGGCCTACGCCCACGCGGGTGACAGCATCGATGCGCACCATGGTGCTGCGATGGACGCGGATGAAATCTTGCTGTGGCAATTCGCGTTCCAGCTCGGTCAGGCTGGCGTTGTACAAAAACTCCCGCCCATCCGCATGGATGCGGGAATAGTCCCGCTCGGCCTGTATCCGCAGGATGCTGGCCGCCGCTATCCGCACATACTGGCCCTGGGTCTTGACCCAGAGCTCGGTCAGGCCCTGCGGAGGAGGGGCGGCTGCCCGGCGAAGGTTTGCAATGACTTCTTCCAGCTCTGCAATTCTTTGCGCACTGCTGCGCAATTCGCTCGCCTTGCGGGCGCGTTCCATTGCAAGGTGAAAACGCCCCGGCTCAATGGGCTTGGTGACATAGTCGATCGCGCTGGCATCAAAGGCCCGGCAGGCCTGGTCATCAAAGGCGGTGACGAAGACAACGGCCGGCGGCGGATCGGTCTCGTCGGGCAACTGCCGCAGCAAGTCGAATCCGCTGCCGCCAGGCATCTGGATATCGAGCAACACGATATGCGCCGGTGCCTGCGCCAGGCGATCCAGGGCTTGGGAAACGGAGGCCGCTTCCTCGATGGTTCCGACCCACGACAACTGACGCAGCATGCGCTGGAGCCGGCGTCGGGCCAGCGGCTCGTCGTCCACTACCAGTACATCAAACTGCCTCATGCGACTCTCCAGGGCAGTTCAATCTCGACGCGAAAGCGCGTGCTATCGGCAGTGTCAATGCGGAAAGCGCCTTCCTTGCCGAAACGCATCCGGATGCGCTCGGCCACATTGCGCAGCCCGATCCCGAACCCGGTCGTTGTTTGCCGGCATGCAGTGCCGGGATGCACGTCATTTTCCACAGCCAGCCAAAGATTTTCCTGGCGGCGCCGAGCCACGATATGGATCCGTGTGTGTTCGAGTGTCTGGCCGACGCCGTGCTTGATGGCGTTTTCGATCAGCGGCTGTATCAGCAGGCTGGGAACCAGGGCCTGTCGCAGATCGAAGGGAACGTCGACGGTGAAATCCATCCGGTCGGCATACCGTTCGCGTTCGATGGCGAGATAGTCCTGCTGCAGGCGCAACTCTTCGGCCAGTGCCACGTCATGCATCGGGTCCAACGCCAGTGTGGTGCGCAGAAAGGTGGAAAGCGACAGCACCATGCGCTCGGCCCGTGTCGCAGCCCCTTCCTCGATCAGACCGGCGATGGAGTTGAGCGTATTGAAAAGGAAGTGCGGATTCACCTGGTAGCGCAACGCACGCATCTGCGCCATCAAGGCCTCCTCCCGCACCATTGCCAGACGCCGTTCGCGGTCGCGGACTTCGAAGTTGTAGAGCAGTGCCATGAACAGGCAACTCCATCCAAACAGCATGGAAGCGCCTTCGAGCAGCATGTAGCCGGCGTACAGCGGATCGAAGGATACCGGCTCGGGGTACTCGCAGAGCATGTAGTTCAGAAAGTCGATGGCGGTGAAGACGGGCGCTGCCACCGCCGTCATGCCAAAGCACAGCAATGCCTTGTGCGTGAATGAGAGGTGCCGAAGGCGGAACAGCACTCGCGACATGGCATAGGTCATCAGCGCGCTGGCGCCGAACAACACGAACTTGAGTGGAGCGGATTCGACCGGATCGATACGGATGAAATAGCCCAGGACACTGTCTGCCACGAACATGCAGCTCCAGTACAACAGGCTCAGGCGCAACGTAGCCTGCCGCAGAGCCTTGCCAAAACGCTCTCTCAGATGGTTTGCCGGGTCCATGTCTTTCCTTTGCAAAAGTATGACAAGGCGATGCAACGACGGATGAAGGGCCTCTGGAACGCTTCGGCCTAGGGACGCACGCTAAAGATTGCCATTGTGTGAATGTCAAGCGTTGAATGGCTCGTGGTCTTCGGGCCGCGCCAGGGCTGGATATACCCAGATGCATCCAGCAGTTGACAGAGTGACGAAGTGATCGAGAAGCCAAATTAGAAGATACGTCATAGGGCGCTCGTCGGCGTTTTTCAGTCGTTCGTCGAAATCACTTGCCCTCCATCACCCTGCGTCAGCGGCTGGCATATCGGGTGCCCCATGCACCTGGTAAAGCCTCCTATGCTTTCGGAGAACACCCATTTTCGAGCCATTTTTGGAGACACAGCCTGTGCGCCTTTCGATCCCCTTTTCTCGATCCATTTTCGCAGTCTTGCGGCCCAGTACGAGGCCGGCTCTGAGGTCTCCGGAAAAATGCGCGGCAGACTCGCTCACTGTGCGGAGCGCCTATCCTCATGCCCTGGCGTCGCTTGCGCGCCGTTCTGTAGCGGGTCTGCTGCTGCTCGCACCGACCCTGTTGCCAGCTGTTGCCACTGCCGCAACGACACCGTCGGTCACCATTGCCGGCTCGCCACTGCAGATCCAGGTGGGTGAAGACAACTCGTTCCAGGTCACCAGCAGCGAGATACCGGGAAGAGGTCTGGTTCAGCCGTACACCGTGGTGGACGGAACGGCCGACATGGGCTTCATCGTTGCGTGGCCTGACGCGCTGTTCAAGCCGGACTTCGCACAACATCTGGCTTCGCACATCACCGATTTCACGCTCACAGGGACTCCCTACACGCCGAAATCATTGAGCGGGGTCTCCGGTAGCGGTACAGTCGCCGATCCGTTCACTGTGACCGTGAAAAGCGCCCTGGGCAATACCGGCGTCACGGCAACGCTCACTGTGCAGTATGTCAATGGCAGCCGCCAGTTCACCAAGGCCTTCACGCTCGACAATGCGGCCGGCATTGGCACTACGCGGGCTGCGCAGATCATGTTGGGGGCGGCACTGGCATCGCCAACGGGCGAAGGCAAGACGAAACCTTATTTTGAAGCCGCCACCAGCAGCGCTGGCGGGCAGGGCGCAAGCACGGCTGGCGGCGCCAGTGGCTGCCCCGTAGCGAGTGCCGCACCGCATACGATGGTGCTGACACCGCAAACGGCGCCTGATGCCTATTTTGCAGGCTATTTCAATTCCATATGGCGGCAGATCGATCGCGCGCAACTCGAAAACCGTGTGGATACCAACTGTGATGAAAACGGTGGCGCACTGCAATGGTCGCGGGCCCTGGCTCCCGGCAATTCCGTTACCGTCAATACCAGCATGTCGGTCGGCGAGATCGCAGCGCCAAGCCGCTACACCCTGGGGGGAACCGTCTCCGGTCTGACGGGCACCGGCCTGGTGCTGGGTGAGAGCCACAGTGCGCAAACCTTGCCTGTCAGCGCCAATGGCAGCATCGCCTTTGCAGCTCCGCTTGCCGACACTGCTGCCTATGCGGTCACCGTATTGGCGCAGCCCACGTCACCAGCGCAGACATGCACGGTGGCCCAAGGCAGTGGTACGGTCAGCGGTGCGAATGTCACGAACATCGCTGTGTCCTGTTCCGCTGTTGCCCAGGCACCCACCATGCTGACGTTGGCCGCAACGCCCAATCCGGTCATCGTGGGCCAGCCTCTGACCTTGAGCGCAACGGTGGCAGCCAAGCCCAAGAACGCGCTGGCAGCCGAAAACAAGGCAGCTGAAATTAAAGCAACTGCCACCGGCACAGTCACTTTCATGGACAACGGCACGCCAATCGGCAGCGTGCCGCTGGGAGCCGACGGCTCTGCGAACCTGGCGATCAGCAGTTTGACCGTGGGCGCCCATGCACTGACCGCACGCTATGCAGGCGACACGGAGAATGCACCCAGCGAAACACTGACGCCTTTGAGCGTGGTGGTGCAGGATGGCTCCGCGCAGCCTGCGCCAGTGGGCGTTCCAGCGCTATCTGCATGGGCTCTTGCGGTACTGAGCGTGATCGCAGGCCTCATGGGGCTGGGGGCGTGGCGTCGCAGAACCTGAGTATTTGAGCAAGCTATGGCCGATTGCTGACACGGCAGAGCAGGGCTGTCGCGTCAGAATCGGGGGATGCACGATTCGTCCCCAACGGCCTGGCAGCAATTTTCCAGGCGCTTTCATCCGTTTCAGCCTTTCTACAATGCAGTCCAGCTTTGGCTGGGGGCCGATGGCCTGCGCATGAGTGCGGCCATGTCGTTTTACGGCATGCTCAGCCTGGCACCGCTGCTGTTGCTGATCGTGGGTTTGCTGGGCTGGTGGCTGGACCGCTCGTACATCGAATCCACGCTGATCCACCAGGTGGAATCGGTCATGGGTACCCAGGTGGCTGGGGTGGTGCGTGGCGCACTGCAGAGCGCACAGACCAAATCGCAGGGCCTCATCGCATCGGCGGTGGGCTTTGTGATGCTGCTCTCAGGCGCCACTGGTGTGTTTGTAGAGTTGCAGACATCGCTGGAGCGCCTATGGAACCATGGGCAGGATGTGGACAAGAGCGGCACGCCCTGGTGGTATTCGCTGATGCAGCGGTTGCGTGGCCTGGGCTACATCCTGGTGCTGGGCTTCTTGATGCTGATTTCGCTGGTGATCACCACCATGCTCAGCGTCACCACCAAATGGGCAGGCACGGTGCTGCACATGCAGGCGCCCAGCCTGCTGATGGGGGTGGTCAATGAGGCGGTGTCGTTCGTCATCACCGTCACCCTGTTCGTTGGCATGATGCGCATTGGCACGGGCGACAAACCCAGGTTGCGTTACCTGATTGCAGGCGCAGGCATAGGCGCGCTCCTGTTCACCGTTGGCAAGCAGGTATTGGCATGGTACCTGTCCACTGCCGCAGTGGTGTCTGCGTACGGTGCGGCCGGTTCGTTGGTGGTGTTGCTGATGTGGATCTATTTTTCATCCGCGATCCTGCTGTTCGGGGCCAGCTGCGCGCGTGCCTTGGACAACGCGGATATTGCACTGCATGGTAAGGCGGGCGCTGCGGACGATACCCCAGGTGTCTTGCGTCCACCCGCCGGTCAGGCAGCGACCGTGGACTTTCAGATCTAGAACTGCTCCGTGCATGAAAAGGCCCCGTGTTGCGCACACGGGGCCTGTTGGACCAGGAAGCAGGGTCAGGCTGCTTTCATCGTTCCTGTGTCCAGATAACGCTGGTGCCACGACAGGGCCTCGGTCAGGATGTGCGGCGTGTGCAGGCCGGCCGACTGCTTCATGGCGCGGTCGAGATAGTCGTGCAGCATGGGGCGGTAGTCCGGGTGGGCGCACTGGTCGATGATGACCTTGGCGCGTTGCTTGGGCGAGAGGCCGCGCAGGTCGGCAAGGCCCTGCTCGGTAACGATGATCTGCGTGTCGTGCTCGGTGTGGTCCACATGAGAGCACATGGGTACGATGCAGGAGATGCTGCCGTCCTTGGCGACCGATGGTGTCACGAAGAATGAAAGGTAGCCATTGCGGGCAAAGTCACCGCTGCCGCCGATGCCGTTCATCATGCTTGAGCCCATCACATGGGTCGAGTTGATGTTGCCGTAGATGTCGGCCTCGATCATCGAATTCATGGCAATCACCCCCAGGCGGCGCACCAGTTCTGGGTGGTTGGAGATTTCCTGGGGACGCAGGATGATGCGGTCCCGGTAGAAATCGATGTTGTCCTCGAAATCCTGGTACGCGCTGCTCGACAGGGAAATCGCCGTGGCGGAGGCCCGGCTCATCTTGCCGGCACGCAGAAGGTCCAGCATGCCGTCCTGCAGCACCTCGGTAAAGCCCAGCAAGTTGTCGAAAGGCCCCGTGAGCAGTCCTGCCAGAACGGCATTGGCCACATTGCCGACACCGGACTGGATGGGCAGCATCTCCTTGGGCAGCCGGCCCATCTTCATCTCGTGGGAAAGAAAATCGATGATGGAAGCGGCAATGGTGTTGGAGTTGACATCGGGCGCGGCAAACACGTTGTCGCGGTCTCCCTTGTGCGTTTCCACCACGGCGATCACCTTGTCGAGATCGACCTTCAGATAGGGCTGGCCAATGCGGTCATCCGCATGCGTCATGTTGATCGGCACGCGGCGTGGCGGAATGGCCGTGCCGTAATAGACGTCGTGCATGCCTTCCATCCTGGCAGACGGCTTGGTGTTCACTTCCAGGATCACCTTGTCTGCAATCTCCAGCCAGGTCTTGTTGTTGCCTATCGCCGTGGACGGAATCAGCAGGCCATCGGCGGTGATACCCAGTACTTCGACCACGGCGACATCCATGTGCCCCAGAAAGCCAAACCATGCATGCTGCGCCACATGCGAAAGATGCATGTCGATGAAGTCGATTTCCCCGGCGTTGATGGCCTTTCGCGCAGTTGGATCGGTGTTGAATGGCAGGCGCTGGCCCAGTGCATGGGCGCTGGCCAAGGCTCCATCGCATTCGGCAGCGGTGGAGGCGCCTGTCCATACATTGAGCTTGTAGGGTCTGCCAGCCGCATGCTCGGCCTTGGCATGGGCGGCGATGGCCTGTGGCAGTGCCTTGGGGTAGCCTGCGCCGGTGAAGCCGCTCATGCCCACATTGGCTCCTGCGGGTATCAGGGCGGCTGCCTGTTCGGCCGACATGATGCGGGCATGCAGGGCGCCGTAGCGCACACGGTCATTCAACGACATGGGATCTCCAATGCGGTGTTTTAGTTTTCTGGGTATATCACGGGCAGGGTGCCGCGAAAAACGCGCAAATCTTAGCAGTCGTTGCCTGTGAAACGATTATTCGGACAAATACCCGACTGCTGAAAATGCGGTAACTGGGGTGTGGCGATAGCTGCCTGCCTTGCTCGGCTGCAACCTCGGCGATGCGCGATGCGTGCATCCCATAAAAAAAGAAGCCCGGGCATGACCGGGCTTCCTGGAACACGAATTCATGGAGCAGCGCACTATCAGCGCTTGCTTCCCAGATTGAGCAATTGGTAGAGGATGATGGCGCCAAAGGTTGCGGTACCGATACCACCCAGGGCAAAGCTGCCGAACTTGAGTGTGAAGTCACCGGTGCCGATGATCAGGGTAATGGCCGCCACGATCAGGTTCTGGTTCTGCGAGAAATCGACCCGGTTGTCGACCCAGATCTTGGCACCCGCCACCGCAATCAGACCGAACACCACAATCGACACGCCACCCATGATGGGCAACGGAATGGCCTGGATGAGCGCACCGAATTTGGGCGAGAAGCCCAGCAGCAGTGCGATGACGCCGGCCACCATGAAGACGGCGGTCGAGTAGATGCGGGTGGCGGCCATCACGCCGATATTTTCTGCATAGGTGGTGACGCCGGTGCCTCCCACGCTGCCGCTGACCATGGTGGCAACACCGTCGCCGATGAAGGCACGGCCCATGTAGCGGTCCAGATCCTTGCCGGTCATGGCGGTGACGGCCTTGATATGGCCCAGGTTTTCCACCACCAGGATGATCACGACGGGAACGATCATGAAAACTGCCTGCGCGCTGAACTGCGGCGCTGCAAAGTTCGGCATACCGATCCACGCCGCATTGGCAACGCCGGATAGGTCGACCGGCTTGCCCATACCCATGCCGTTGGTGAGCACGGCGTAGATGACGGATGCCGCGATCAGCCCTACCAGTATCAGCAGGCGCTGCACCATGCCGCGCGTCACGACAGCCACCATGCCTACGCAGACAAAGGTCAGTGCCTGCATCCAGCTTTCGAAGTTGTTGGAGGCCATGTTCTTGATGGGCACGGCCGCCAGGTTCAAGCCGATTACCGCAACAATGGCGCCGGTGACGACAGGGGGCATGAAACGCTCGATCCAGCGGGTGCCGATGGCCTGGACCAGAAAGCCGACCAGGGTATAGACCAGACCGCAGGCAATGATGCCCCCCAAGGCCATGCCGATGTTGGCATTGGGGCCGGAGCCGCCATAGCCGGTTGCTGCAATCACCACCCCGATGAAGGCAAAGCTGGAGCCCAGGTAGCTGGGCACCCGCCCTCCAGTCAATAGGAAAAAGATGAGCGTGCCCACGCCGCTCATCAAAATGGCGACATTCGGGTCAAAGCCCATCAGGATCGGCGCCAGAATGGTGGAGCCGAACATGGCGATGACATGCTGCACACCCATGACCGAGGTCTGCGGCCAGGGCAGACGCTCGTCGGGCGCGACAACATCATCGGTGCCAGGACGCACTTCGCGCCAGCGGGGGAGAAAGGATTCGGACATGGTCGATGAAGAGGCAGCCCGCTGCACAAGCCATGCCTGCACGCTGCCAGAAGTAAAAAAGGTGCTGCATCATAGTGAATTTGGCAGCGCCTGTAGAGAGAGGGAAACTCTTTAAAAGCTGCAGCAGGGCATATCCTTGCGCCAGACCGAGACCGCCTTTGCAACTGTGGATCTACCCAGTAGCGGGCCCTGCCTTTGCCCGCATGCGCGGCCACTGCTGGCATCATGCGGTCTGGGAATGGATAATGAAACTGACATTGAAAACTAATATGGTGTGCCGTTTGCAACGGCATACCGGTTTTGGAGGGCGTACCCATGGACTGTGTGCAATGCGGAGAAGAATTGCCGGCAAGTGCCAAATTCTGCAAAAAATGCGGCTGCAAGGTAGAGGCAGCTGTACCTACTTCTGCGCCAGCAGCAGTGAGCAGAGGCATGCCTGCTGCTCCTGCCCCGGCATACACCACCTGTCCCGATTGCGGGGCACTGTGCAAGGGCGATGCCCGGTTTTGCGGCAAGTGCGGCTGCCGGTTTGAGCAGGCTCCCAACTTTGAAGAGACCCGGCGTGACAATGAAGACCCTCTATCGCCAGAAGAGGAAAAGGCCATCCTGGTATTTGGCAATGTGCAGGACAGCAGCGAGCCTGCGCCCGAACGCAATGGCGAGCGCATCGATACCAGCCCGGCCATGGTGATTGGCGGCAGCGCCGCCAGTGCGGTTGCCGCCGCTCCCAGCCTGCGCACGGCTGCAACCGACGAAGGCAAGCTGGGCAATGACTGGCTGGTGACCGGCAAGGCGACAGCGCCTGCTGCGACCGTTGTAACGGCGCCACCGGCCCAGCCTGTCGAGAAGACTGTCAAACCTGCTGCCAACAGCACCCCGGAGGCCCGGCCCCGCAGAACTGCCACGGAACGCAACCCCATGCCACAGGCGCCTGAGGCCGGTGGTGGAGCAGGCAAGTGGATTGCCTTGGGAGGGGTGGCGCTGGCCTTGCTGGCTGGCGGTGGTGCCTGGTGGTGGAAGAGCCAGCAGCAGCGCAAGGCAGTCCCTGTGGACAAACCCGCCATCAGTGCGCCAGCTGCTGCACCGATCGAGCCTTCCCCCGCTCCGGCTGCGCTGCCCGTTGAGGCCGTACTGGCCCCGAACGAATCCATTGCCCCGCCACAGGCGGAGGCCGTGCCCGCAGCAGATGCAGCCGTCGCCATGCCGACAGAAGCAGCTCCTGCCACCATGGCGGAGCCGGCGCCCGCGCGTCCTACACCGCGCAAGCCTGCGCGCAAGCAGACCCTGGATGATTTGTTGAATTGAAGGAGAGAGTTGTGAAGTTCATGTTCAAAATTTCCGCATTGATGTCTGCCGTGCTGCTGGCAGGCTGTGTAGCTCCGCCACAGGAAGCGCCGCCGCCAGCGACCCAGGGCGCTGTTCAGGTGGAGTGCGGCGTGGCGTCGCCCCCTGGCTGCCGGGAACCGGCTGTACCACCGGTGTTTACCGAGTGGGAGCAGAAGATGCAGGCGGAGACATCCAGCGCCGATGAATTGCGTCAACGTGCGGTGGAGGCCATGGCTACCTTGCCCGTCAAGCAGCGCATCGGTGCGAGTGAGACGGTGACGACCGAGCAGGTTTTCAAGTCCAGCCAGACGAGTGGCACCCGCAATATCAAGGTGCTCGACTCGGTGGTGATCGATCTTCCCTGGGCTGCCAAGGCTACCCAGGAGCACAAGGATGCGATGACGGCCATCAAGGACATTGCCACGTTGATGGCGGACAACCGTGGGGGCGCCACGATATATGTCACCGTCTCCCCCCGTGACCTGCGGGCCAAGAAGGTGAACCTGAAGTCCGGCACTGCGCCCACCGAAGCCGGCAACCCGGTGGAAGTGAAGAAATCGGCTGACAAAAACGTGCCGGCAGGGATTGAGCATTTCGTGATCCAGGCCAGGCCCTGGGTCAGCACGATCAACTGACGCTCGCTTTGCATGAATGGCCTGGCCGCGCGTGTGCGGCCTGCCATGGATACAGTTCGCAGCAGCGCTGCATAGCAGGAGGCCACAGTGCGCATGGCACGGTGGCCGCTCAAGTAGAAAAAGGAGAATTGCATGTCTTCCACCAAATCCATGCTCAAGTCGATTGACTTTGGCCAATTGATGCGGGCGGCCGAGGGGCTGACGCAATGGCGCGTGCTCGGTCTGTCGTTTCTGACCTGGCTGGCCGGCGGGCTGGTGCTGATGGGCGGCCAGATGCTGGCCACCCGCATGGGCAGCGTGTTCCTGGCTTTCCTCTTTTTTGTTGCAGCCCTCATTGTGTTCTGGGCAGGTACATCGGCGGTGGGCATCCTGCTGCAGGACAAGGCCAAGGATGTGGAAGAGCGCAGCATTGCCGACGCCTTGAGGGCGGGGCTATTGTGCGTACCCAAATTCATCCTGTTTGGTCTGCTGGTGCTGGCCCTGGTACTGGCGCTGTGTCTGGTGGGGGCTCTGGTCTACTTCATCTGCAAGATACCCTTCATCGGGCCGATCCTGCTGTTCTTTGCCCATCCGGCAATGGTCATCATTGCATCGGTGTTCTTCATCGCCTTGTACTGGGTGGCTGCGCCTTTGTTGGCCCCGGCCATCTGGGATGGCCGCAGTCTCAAGGGCGCGGTGTCGCTGGTGGTGTCGGTGGTGCGTACACGCCTGGTGCCGCTGGTGCTGATGCTGCTGGCGCTGTATGTGGTGGTCGGCATCATTGCGCTGGTGCTGTTCAGCGGCTTCGTGCCGGGCTTTGCGTACATGACGGCCCTGGCCAGCGGCATCATCGGCCCTACCATGCTGGGCGGTTTTGGCGGAGGTGCATTTGGCCCGATGGCATTCAATGGCCATCTGGTCGCGGGCACCCTGTCCACCGTCATCCTGTTTGCAGTGCTGATGGCCCTGACCATGCAGGTCATGATCATGGGCATGAACATCATCTACTTGATGGTGACGGATGGCTTGGATGAAAAGGCCACCGAAGAAAGCCTGCAGGCCGGCATTGCCCTGGCGCGCGAAAAGGCCCGCCAGGCGCAGGACATGGCCCGTGAAGCCGCCGACAAGGTGCGCCATGCCACCCATACGGAGACACATGCTCCCCAAGCAGGAGCTCCATCCACAGGTATGCCGGGTACTGCTGGTCAGAACAGCATGCCATCATCTGCCGCCAACCCGGCGGACATCTTTGCCGCAAGTCCTGCAGCAACACCGGCTGCCAACAGTGCGGCGGCTGGCCTGGGGGCTACCGTGGCAACCGCCGCCCATGTGGCCGCGCAGGCAGCGCATGCCCCGACGGCTCAAGGCTCTCAAGGTCCGGCAGTGGCCCCTGTCGCCCCGGCCGCCACGGAGGCATCTGCGCCAGCGCTGCAACCAGCCAAGGCCGCCGTGGAATCCGTACCGCCGGTGCAAGCACCAGCACCTGTGGCGCCCGTCTCGCCGCCAGCCCCGGTAGCCACGCCTTCTGGCGCTGCTGTACCCGGGGCGACGTCCACGGCAACGCCAGCACAGTCAGCCACCCAGGCGCCTTTGCCGCGCTGCAGCAACTGCTTTGAAGTGGTTGCCGCCGACGACATGTTCTGCGGGCACTGTGGACACAAGCTGCACTGAGCGTATAAAACGCAGCAAGAGGCGCCTTGGCGCCTCTTTTTTTATTCAAATGCTGGTAATTAGCGGTAATTGACCGTGTTTGGTCTGCAGGATTGGTAAAAGAGTGTTGCCGCAATGGCGCTTTGGCCTTAAAACCGGTGGGACGCAGCGGCGATTCGCTGCATGGCAGGTTACACTTTGCCGATTCATGTCCAGTCCATAGATCGGCTACTACATCCATGTCAGGTGAAACGACGCAGCGCAGCGGTTTTGATATGAAAAGCGCCCAGTTGCCGGTGGTCGCATTTGCGTTGCGGTCGACAGATGCCGAGCAGCTGGCGCGCGAGTTTTCCGAGCGCTTCGGCAGTGACTCGGAGCTGTTCGACAACGATCCCGTGCTGATTGACCTGGTGCAGGTGCGCGATGCAGAGACGCCCATCGACTTCGAGGCGCTGATGGCATTGCTGCGCCAGTACCGCACCATGCCGGTGGCCGTGCGCGGCGGCAATGCGCAGCAGATGCAGGCCGCCCGTGCGGCTGGCCTCACTGCCGCGCCCGAGGCGCCACCGGTGCGCGCAACCGCTGCGGAAGAGCCCGCAGTGCGCGAGGTGATCCACGAGGTGGAAGTGGTCAAGGAAGTGCAATTGCCGGCCAAGACCACGGTGCGGGTGGACAAACCCATGCGCTCGGGCCAGCAGGTCTATGCGGCAGGCAGCGATGTGGTGGTCAATGCGGTTGTCAGTTTTGGTGCCGAAGTGATTGCCGACGGAAATGTGCACGTGTATGGCCCGTTGCGCGGACGGGCCGTGGCCGGTGCGCGGGGCGATACGTCGGCCCGCATCTATTGCACCTGTTTTGAGCCGCAACTGGTATCGATTGCCGGTATCTACCGTACGGTTGAATCGGACTTGCCGCCGGATGTGGCGGGCAAGCCTGCGATGGTGCGCCTGGATGGCGAAAAACTGCTGATTGAGCCGCTATAGGCGGCCTGGAATGGTGAGCTCTGGAGACGGCCCACCGGGGCATTGAACAATTGAGGACGTAAAGAGAACGGATCAAAAGATGGCAAAAATCGTCGTTGTAACTTCCGGCAAAGGCGGAGTTGGCAAAACCACCACCAGTGCAAGCTTTGCGGCTGGTCTGGCATTGCAGGGCCACAAAACGGCCGTGATCGACTTTGACGTCGGCCTGCGCAATCTCGATCTGATCATGGGTTGCGAGCGCCGCGTGGTGTACGACCTGATCAATGTGATCCAGGGCGAGGCCAACCTGAACCAGGCATTGATCAAGGACAAGCAGCTGGAAAACCTCTACATCCTGGCAGCGTCGCAGACCCGTGACAAGGATGCGCTGACGCAGGATGGCGTCGAGAAGATTCTCAAGGATCTGGCGGAGATGGATTTTGACTACATCGTCTGCGATTCGCCCGCCGGTATCGAAAGCGGTGCCTTGATGGCCATGCACTTTGCAGACGAAGCGCTGGTGGTGACCAACCCCGAGGTCTCATCCGTGCGAGATTCCGACCGCATCCTGGGCATGCTCAGCTCCAAGACGAAACGTGCCATCGACGGTGGCGACCCGATCAAGGAACACCTGCTCATCACCCGCTACAACCCCAACCGTGTACAGGATGGCCAGATGCTGTCGCTGGAGGACATCCAGGACATTCTGCGCATCAAGCTGATTGGCGTGATCCCCGAGTCCGAATCGGTGCTGCAGGCATCCAACCAGGGTACGCCTGCGATCAACCTGCCTGAAACGGATGTGTCGGAAGCCTACAAGGATGTGGTGTCGCGCTTTCTGGGCGAAGACAAGCCGATGCGCTTCATCGAAGCGCAAAAGCCTGGCTTCTTCAAACGCATTTTCGGGAGGTAAGCGCCATGTCCTTGCTGTCCCTGTTCCTGGGTGAAAAGAAGAAGACGGCCTCCGTTGCAAAAGAGCGTCTGCAGATCATTCTGGCGCACGAGCGCACCGGCCGCAGCAACAACCAGCCCGACTACCTGCCTGCGCTGCAAAAAGAGCTGATGGCCGTGATCGCCAAGTACGTTTCGGTCAATCCAGACGATGTCCGCGTCAATCTGGAGCGCCAGGACAATCTGGAAGTGCTGGAAGTCAAGATCGAGCTGCCAGACGCCAAGTAAGCCCGGCGCCAATAGGTCAGGTAGCCTGTGAATAAACGAACGCGACCCAAGGGTCGCGTTTTTCATGTGGATAACGATGATTTCAATCGCTGCTGCCGCAAGATGGGTAAGTGCTGGCGGCCTGTTTATCCACAAATCCTTGCTTTATGCACCGCCTTATGCACTGCTTTCAGAGGACTTGTCATAGGCATGCGCCTTCCAGTACTTGAAGGTGCCCTGTGCTGTGGCCAGAATGCGGCGCTCCGAATCATAGATATTGGCCTGGCACGTGCACAGCGAGCGGCCCTGGTTGATGACCCAGCCTTCAGCCACCAACGGGCCGCGCCCTGGATAGATGAAGCGTGACGACATCTCCACCGTCACTGCGGTGCTCGATGGCGCCCCAGGCGCCAGTACGGCCGCACGTGACATGGCTACATCCAGCAAGGTCATCAGAATGCCGCCATGCGCAGCGGGTAGCTGATTGCACAGGTCCTCGCGCAGATCGGACAGGTGCACGCGCACAATGCCGTCCTCAAAGTTCGGGTCTTGCCTGGCGCCAATGAGGCGCAGGAAAGGCACGCGGCTGTTCATGTCCTCGATGCTCATGTGCTGGCGATCTACCGTGCTCATCTGGCCGCCTCCATGATTGGCGCCACCAACTGCAGCTCGAACTCGCCGGTCATGCGTTGGCCCTCGCTTCGCGCACCATGTTGCGCGCAATGATGATCTGCTGGATCTGCGTGGTGCCCTCGTATAGGCGGAACAGACGCACATCGCGGTAGAAGCGCTCGATGCCGTATTCGGCCATGTAGCCCGCTCCGCCGAGGATCTGCACGGCACGGTCGGCCACGCGGCCACACATTTCGGTGGCAAACATCTTGGCGCTCGACGCCTCGGTGGACACGTTCTGGCCATCGTCACGTCGACGGGCTGCGTCGATGGTCATGCACTCGGCGGCATACAGCTCTGCCTGGCTGTCGGCCAGCATGGCCTGCACCAGCTGAAAATCGCAGATCGCCTGGCCGAACTGCTTGCGCTCCAGCGAATACTGCAACGCATCGCGCAGAATGCGCTTGGCGCAGCCCACGGCCACGGCGGCAATGTGGATGCGGCCTTTTTCCAGCACCTTCATCGCGGTCTTGAAGCCCCGGCCCTCCTGCAGGCCGATCAGGTTTGCGGCAGGCACTTTCACGTTGTCAAAGATCACGTCGCAGGTGTGCGCGCCCCGCTGGCCCATCTTCTTGTCGTATTTGCCAAAGCTGATGCCGGGCGTCTTTGCGTCAACGATGAAGGACGACACGCCGCCCGCGCCCTTGTCGGCCGGGTTGGTGCGTGCCATCAGCGTGAACATGCCGGCGTGCGGTGCATTGGTGATGAAGCGCTTGGTGCCGTTGACGATGTAGTGGTCGCCTTGCTTGATGGCTGTGGTGCGCAGCGATGCGGCGTCCGATCCAGCTTCGGGCTCGGTCAGTGCAAACGAGGCGATCACCTCGCCGGTGGCCAGCTTGGGCAGCCACTGGGCCTTCTGTGCATCGGTGCCGTCCATCAGAATGCCTTGCGAGCCGATGCCCACGGTGGTGCCAATCACCGAGCGGAAGGCGGGCGAGGTCTGGCACAGTTCCAGCAGCACACGCACCTCCTCTTCCATCGTCAGCTCCAGGCCGCCGAACTGCTCGGGGATAGTGAGGCCGAACAAGCCCAGCTCGCGCATTTCCTGCACGATGGACTCGGGGATCTCATCGGTCTCGGCCACTTCGTTTTCGGCCGGTACCAGGCGCTCACGCACAAAGCGTCGTACGCTGTCGAGCAGCGCTTCCAGGGTTTCGTTATCGCGGATCATGTCAGCAGTCCTGTCACAAAGTTGCGGCCGTGCCGAGGATCGCCGTGGCCTGGCTGGACAGCGTGCCGCCGTTGCCATGGGCCAGGGCCAGCTGGGCGCCTGCGATCTGGCGTTCGCCACAGTTGCCGCGCAATTGGCGCACGGCTTCGATCAATGCAAAGATGCCATACATGCCCGGGTGCACGCACGACAGTCCCCCACCGTTGGTGTTGACCGGCAGGCTGCCGCCGGGCGCAATCGCGCCGCTGGCAACAAAGGCACCGGCTTCACCCTTTCTGACAAAGCCCAGGTCTTCCAGAAAGAGCAGTGTGTTGATCGTGAAGGCGTCATACAGCTCCACGACATCCATGTCCGCAGCCTGCAATCCGGCCATTGCAAAGGCCTGCGCGCCCGATTGGCTGGCGGCGGTCACCGTCAGGTCGGGCATCGACGAGATCTGGCGGTTCCAGCAGGCCGTAGCGTTGCCCAGCACATAGATGGGGGCGTTCGGGGCGTTTTTGGCGTCTTCGGCGCGGCTCAGCACAAAGGCGCCGGCGCCGTCGGTCACCAGGCAGCAATCACGCACGGTGAACGGGTCTGCAATCATGCGGGCGCCCAATACCTCTTCAATGGTCAGCGGGTCGCGCATGAAGGCTTCGGGGTTCTTCTGTGCCCATTGGCGGGCTGACACCGCCACGGCGGCCAGCTGCTCGCGCGTGGTGCCGTACTGGTGCATATGGCGTGCAGCGGCCATGGCATAGGCTGCCACCGGCATCACGGGCTCGAAGGGGTGTTCGAAGGGCTGCGGATCCATGAACTTGCGTGCAGCAGTCGATTCCTTGCGGCCAAAGGCGGCCGAGCGTTGCGCACTGCCGTAGCACACCAGCACATGTTTGCACTGACCAGCCTTGAGCGCCATGATCGATGGCAGCAGGTGAGCGATGAAGCTCGACCCACCCACCATGGTGCCATTGATGTAATTGGGGTTGATGCCCAGGTGTTCGATGACCGGCATGGGCCACATGGTGGCATTGACGCTGCAGGTCGCCAGTCCGTCGATGTCCTGCATGGTCAGGCCTGCATCGGCCACGGCCGCATGCGCGGCGCGCGCCAGCAGCATCATGTCGTCAGAGCCGGGAGTCTCGCCGCAGCCGTAGGTGGCAACGCCGGTGATGGCCGCCTTGCCGCGCAGCGCGCGCAGGCCGGAGCTGATGTGTACTTGTGCCATGTGCTTGTCCTTTTCGTTCTTATGCGGCCTTGAATACCACCAAGCCCTTGCCGTTGTGCTGCACCACTTGTGCGCGCACCGCCATGCCGATCTTCACATCGGCTGGCGCCATGCCTTCGACGCGGCTCATCATGCGCGGGCCTTCGGCCAGATCGACCAGTGCCACGTTGTAGTCGCCCCCGGCCTCGGCCTTGCGGCGGATGACCGTGGTCGAGTACACCGTACCCTGGCCGGAGGGCTGTTCCCAGGCCAGTTGGTCACTGCCGCAATGCGGACACAGTTCGCGAGGATAGAAGATGGCCTTGTGGCAGGCCGTGCAGCGCTGGATCTGGAAGCTGCCTGCATCGAGCGCGGCCTGGTATTGGCTTGACATCGAAGGTGTCATTGCGTTGTCTTTCTCGGTATTGCGGTATCGGGCGGATGGTGGAGCATGGGCGATTTCACTCCGGCGCGCAATTATTGGTTGCGGAAGAGGGGGTTTGGCGCGATTTGATCAACGCAGGCGACAGCCCGAAACAGGTGCCAGATCACAAACAGGCTCTTAGGGTTTTCGAGGCTTTGGCTCAGGCTAAGGCACGGCTTCGCAAAGGCAAAAGCTGCTGCGCCATAAAGCTCTAGCATCAAGGGCTCAATAAGAATCGGAGACAAGAACATGGGGAAATCCTCACTGGGGCTGGCTGCCGCATTGGCGTGCCTTGCCGCGCACGCGCAGGGCATCTCGGGAGATGTCGTGAAGATCGCAGTGCTCAGCGACATGTCGAGCCTGTATGCCGACACGGCCGGCAAAGGTTCGGTGGAAGCCGCCAGGATGGCCATCGCCGACTTCGGCGGCACCGTGCTGGGCAAGAAGATCGAGCTGGTCTCGGCTGACCACCAGAACAAGGCAGACGTGGCTGCGACCAAGGCGCGCCAGTGGTTCGACAGCGACGGTGTGGACATGGTCATGAACATGAACAACTCCGCAGTCGCCATCGCGGTCAACGGCCTGGCACGCGAGCGGAACAAGATGGTGATGAACACCGGCGCCGTCTCGACTGCATTGACCAACGAGCATTGCGGCGCCACCCTGGTGCACTACACCTATGACACCTACGCCATGACCAACGCCGCCGTCAAAGGCGTGCTGGCGCAAGGCAAGAAGGACTGGTTCATCATTTCGGTCGACTACGCAGCAGGCAAGGCCATGGCGGCCACGGCGACAGAGTTTGTGGAAGCGGGCGGTGGCAAGATCACCGGTCAGGTGGCGCACCCGCTCAATGCCAGCGATTTCTCCTCATACGTCACGCAGGCGCAGGCCTCCAAGGCGCAGGTGGTGACGCTGGCCAATGCAACCAACGACACAGTCAACACCATCAAGGCGGCGTACGACTTTGGCCTGACGAAGAACCAGGTACTGGTGCCGCAGCTGATGTTCATCAACGACATCCATGGCCTGGGTCTCAAATACGGTCAGGGCATGACCTTCGCCACCGCCTTCTATTGGGACCGCACGCCCGAATCGCGGGCATGGGCCAAGCGTTATTTCGAACGCATGAAGAAGATGCCATCGATGGTGCAGGCGGGCGACTATTCCGCCGTGATGACTTACCTGCAGGCCATCAAGGAGGCGGGTACGGACGATGGGGTGGCCGTGGCGGCGCAGCTCAGGAAGATGAAGATCAACGACGCCTTCTCGCAGAACGGCTACGTGCGTGAGGACGGCCGCATGGTGCACGACATGTATGTGGTGCAGGTGAAAAAGCCCGAGGAATCGAAGGCGCCTTGGGATTACTACAAGGTCGTGTCCACCATTCCCGGCGATGAGGCCTTCCGTCCTCTGTCCAAGAGCACCTGCCCGCTGGTGAAGAAATCCTGATCACAGACCGCTGATTCATTGCCGACATCCAGGAGACAAGCCATGAAACATTTGACAGCCATCGTCACACTTGCAGCCACTGTTGCCGCAGCCGCACTACCCGTTCAGGCCCAGGGCATCTCGGGTGATGTGGTGAAGATCGCAGTGCTCAGCGATATGTCCGGCCCCTATGCCGACACGGCCGGACGAGGTTCGGTCGAGGCCACGAAGATGGCGGTCGAAGATTTTGGTGGGACGGTGGCAGGAAAGAAGATCGAGGTGGTCTTTGCCGACCACCAGGGCAAGGCCGACGTGGGGGCGAGCCGCGCGCGCACCTGGTTCGACACCGAAGGTGTGGACGTGGTGGTGGACCTGAACAACTCCGCCGTCGCCATGGCGGTCTACAACCTCGCCAAGGAACGCAACAAGCTCATCCTCACCTCGGGAGGCGCTTCGGACGCGCTGACCAGCGAGGCTTGCATTCCCACCGCCATTCACTACACCTACGATACCTATGCAATGGCCAGCGGCGTGGCACATGCCATGCTGGAAAAGGGCAAGAAGGACTGGTACATCATGGCGGTGGACTATGCCTTTGGGAAAGCAGGGGCCGAGACGGTGACCAACATCGTCAGCAAGGGCGGCGGCAAGATCGTGGGACGCACCAACTTCCCGCTCAATGCCAGCGACTTCTCCTCGTTTGTATTGCAGGCGCAGGAGTCCAAGGCACCTGTCGTTACGCTGGTGAGTGCGGGCAACGACACCATCAACGCGATCAAGTCGGCCAACCAGTTCGGGCTGATGAAGAACCAGACCGTGGCGCCGCAGTTCATGTTCATCCAGGATGTGCACTCCCTCGGCCTCAAGACCGCCCAGGGCCTGACATTTGCCACCGCCTTCTACTGGGACCGCACCCCAGAGACGCGCGCCTTCTCTCAGCGCTTTTTTGAGCGCATGGGCAAGAAAACCATGCCGTCCATGGTACATGCAGGCACATATTCGGCGGTAAACCAATACCTGAAGGCGGTTGCAGCTATCAATTCTGATGATGGACCGGCGGTAACCAAGTACCTCAAGTCCAACAAGCTCGAAGACTTCTTCAGCCAGAACGGCCATGTGCGAGAAGATGGTCGCATGGTGCACGACCTGTACCTGGCCCAGGTCAAGTCGCCCGATGAATCGAAGGGCCCGTGGGATTACTACAAGATCCTTGCCACCATCCCCGGCGACAAGGCCTTCCGCCCCATGGCCGATGGCAAATGTGCACTGGTGAAGAAATAGGCACAGGCTTATCCACAACACAACGCGGTCTTTTTTTTGGATGGACCGCTTCATGCACTAAAAGCACCCGCAGGAGCCAACCATGTCCCATGCTTATCCACAATTGCAGCTGTTTATCAATGGCCAATGGCTATCCCCCGAGGGGCGCAAGAGCGAGCCGGTGTTCAACCCTGTGGACGAATCGGTGCTGGGCGATCTTCCCCACGCTAGCCAGGCCGATCTGCAGGCTGCATTGCAGGCGGCCAGTGCGGCCTTTGAAGGCTGGAAACGCACATCGCCGCTTGCGCGCTCCGACATCCTGCGCAAGGCTGCCAGCCTGATCCGCGAACGTGCCACCCATATTGCCACCTGCATGACGCTGGAGCAGGGCAAGCCTTTGCGCGAAGCAAGGCTCGAAGTACTGGCCGCCGCCGACACCTATGACTGGTACGCCGAAGAAGGCCGCCGCAACTATGGCCGCCTGGTACCCGGCAAGACGCCTACCCAGCGCATTGCCGTGCACCATGAGCCGGTCGGTGTCTGCGCCGCCTTTGCACCATGGAATTTTCCCGCCATCACTCCCGCTCGCAAGATCGCAGGGGCGCTGGCTGCAGGCTGTACGCTGATCCTCAAACCTGCAGAAGAAACCCCGGCCACTGCGCAGGAGCTGGTGCGCGTGCTGCACGACGCCGGGCTGCCCGCTGGTGTGCTGAACATGGTGTTTGGCGTGCCAGCAGAAGTATCAGGCTATCTGCTCGACCAGCCCGAAGTTGCCAAATTCTCGTTCACCGGCTCTACTGCGGTGGGCAAGATGCTTGCCTCGCAGGCCGCCAGGAGCATGAAGCGCGCCACGCTGGAGCTGGGCGGCCACGCACCCGTCATTGTCTGGAAGGACGCAGACGTGGCCAAGGCCGCTGATGCGCTGGTTGCGGGCAAGTTCCGCAATGCAGGGCAGGTCTGCATTTCGCCCACGCGCTTTTATGTGCACCGCGAGGTGTTCGACAGCTTTGTAGCGGCATTTGTGGAGCGCACAAAGCAGCTCAAGGTGGGCAATGGCCTGGAAGAGGCCAGCACCATGGGGCCTTTGGCCAACCCGCGCCGCATTGAAGCATTGACGCGCCTGATCGCCGACGCGCAAAAACGCGGTGCCACCTTGCATACAGGCGGCAAGCGCATGCCGGGCGCGGGCTTCTTCTGGGAGCCCACCGTGCTCAGCCATGTCGATGAAGACGCAGGCCTGATGAACGAGGAACCGTTTGGCCCGGTGGCGCTCATCAATCCTGTGGACAACATGGAAGAGGCACTGCGCCGCGCCAACCGCCTGCAGTATGGCCTGGCGGCCTACGCCTTCACGCAGGACAGCGGCGTGCGCCAGCAATTGGCCAACGGCGTGCAAACCGGCATGCTGGGGATCAACACCTTGAACATCTCGATGGCCGAGGCGCCGTTCGGTGGCATCAAGGAAAGCGGCTGGGGATCCGAGTGTGGCATTGAAGGGCTGCAGGCGTATTGCAACATCAAGCTGGTGAGCGAGGACCAGTAAGCCAGCTGCCATTGATGGAAAGATGAGCTGGTGATGCCTGGGACGGCTTTATCCGGGCATCACCAAAGGGCTACCCGGCGGCCGATGCTCTCAAGGCTGCGTTGAAGCGGCTCAACGCGGCTTCACAAATTGCGCGATCCGGACTCTGTGCGACATCCATCTGCATTCCATCAGCGGTGGTCAGTCTGATGGAGTAGTACAGATCGCCCTCTGAATCTTTGGTCTCCACAAGCGCTGCTCCGGCAAGGTCTGCCGCGTGAATGATCTGGGATTCTGTCCTGAGTGGATAGCGCCTGAGAATATGCACGCACCCGGAAGCGTCAACCCTTGCCTCGATACAAGGGATGCCCATCAGATACCAGGCTGCGCCAAGCCCGGCAGCCCAGAACACCGCAAGTACGGTTGGCATGAGCCATGGCAGGGCGTGGTCGAAAGCGGATGGTGAATCAGTCTGCACATGCGAGAGGCCATCGCGAATGAGGATGTACGTAAACATGGCGCACATCAGCAGAAAGCATGCAGAGAACCACCATCCGAATCGGGCTGCCTTGTTGCTGAGCTTCATGGTTTCTGTGCTCCATTCAATGGGCGATGGGTCGGGCCCCTGCCCGCTGCTTTGGCAAATGAGTCTGCACACTATATATGGCCGCCGAACATGGTGAAATCCTGGGGCAGCTAGTTACTTGCGCTGCGCTTGCGGGGAACCAATGGCGGGCCGGGCACTCCGACAGTGGATACACAGGTGCTGCAGATGACCTCTGCAGCCCTTTTTTTCTGATTGGAAAGAGAACATTCATGAGCGCCAGTTTGCAGGTTGGGCCGTTTGCGTTGCCCTGGGGTTTGCTGGTCTTGCTGCTGGCGTTTCTGGCGTCTGACCAGTTGTGTACGCGTTGGGCACGCAAGCTGGGGTTGACCATCGCACCCCATGTCTGGCTGTTGTCGCTGTTGGCCCTGGTGGCCGCACGCGCAGGTTTTGTGGCTCGCTATGCCGACGAATACCTGGCGCAGCCGCTGTCCATCATCAATATCCGTGACGGTGGCTGGGAGCCCTGGGCCGCATTGGCGGTGGCGATCATATACATCTGGTGGCTGTGGTTGCGCAAGCAGGCCGTCTTTCAGCCATTGGCCGGTGCTGCGGTTCTGTTTGGCGCAGTATGGCTGGGCGGCAATGCGCTGGTGCAGCAATTGTCGGGCAGCGACAAGGCCCTGCCGACACTGCAACTGGTAGCGCTGGACGCGAAGACGCACGCACTCGATCAGTTCAAAGGCAAGCCCGTGGTAATCAATCTGTGGGCCAGCTGGTGCACGCCTTGCGTGCGTGAAATGCCTGCGCTGCTTGAAGCACAGCGGCGTTATCCGCAGGTGCAGTTCCTGTGGGTCAACCAGCAGGAAAAGCCCGAGGTGGCTCTGGCTGCCGCACGCGGCTTTGGTCTGCCGGAAGCGCAGGTGCTGCTGGACCCGAGGAATGCCATGACCGAGGTGGCTGGCAGCCGCGCCTTGCCGACGACCCTGTTCTACGATGCCAATGGCCGGTTGCAGGGCATGCGTGTGGGCGAACTGTCGGCAGCGAGCCTGAATGAATTCATGGAAAAAATAGCGCCCGCGCCCCGTTAGAAAGCACAAAATGCTATTTTTTTGATAGTTCAGGATGACTCCAGGCGAGCCTGCAGTTCGCGCTTCATGACCTTGCCGTTGGCGTTGACGGGCAGGTCGTCGATGGCAATGATGCGCGCAGGGCGCTTGTAGGGCGCCAGGTGTTCGCGCAGGTGCGCCTGCAGCGCATCGGCATCCGGCGGATGCCTGGCATCCTGCACGATGAAGGCGATCACCGCCTCGTTGCCGTCAGCCTCTTTCTGGCCCACTACGGCGGCGCGCTGGATACCGGGGAAGCTGTTCAGCGCATGCTCGACCTCGCTGGGGTAGACGTTGAAGCCCGAGCGGATGATCATCTCCTTGAGGCGCCCCACCACAAACAGTGCGCCATCAGCATGTAGCTCGCCCAGGTCGCCTGTGGCGTACCAGCCGCCGTCGCGCAGTGCGGTCGCTGTGGCCTCGGCATCGCGGAAATAGCCGGGCATCAGGCCTGCGCCGCGAACCCATATTTCACCCCGCTCACCGCATGGCTGGGTGGCGCCGGTGCTCGGATCCACAATCTTCAGTTCGGCCCCTTCGATGCAATAGCCTGCGCTGGTGTCGCTGCGGGCTTCTTCCATGCGTGTCAGGTGCAGCGAGCCCGCGTATTCGCTCATGGCATAGCCATGGTGCAGCGTCTGGCCGAACAGGGCTTCCACCTTCTGCTTGAGGGCCAGATCAAGCGGCCCCGCACCGGTGTACAGATAGCGCAGTTGGGGGGCTGCGGGGCGGGTGATTCCCTGCTGCTCGCAATACTGCAGCAGGCGTGCAAACAGGGTGGGTGGGCCTTGCAGCTGGGTGATACAGTGGTGGGAAAGCGCATCCATCAGGTCGGCGGGCTCGAACTGGCTGCGCATCTCAAGCGCCGCACCCGCATGCAGCGACGCCAGCAGCACGGTGCCCAGGCCAAAGATATGCGTCATCGGCACAAAGGCGTAGACCTTGTCCTGTGGCCCCAGCTGGCGCGATTGCGCCGATACGCGCGCGAAGTGCGCCACGCCACGGTGGCTCATCATCACGCCCTTGGGCGCGCCGGTGGTGCCGGATGTGAAGATGATGGCCGCCACCGGGTTGCCCATTGGCTCGGGCTCAGGCCGGGCATCGGCAAACACGGCGCTGTGCGCCAGACCCGGCACGCACGAAGGCGTGGCGCCAAAGCGCTCGCCATGCGCGGCTGCGGCTTTGGAGACGCGGTCGGTAAAGTAGATGATGCGGGCGTCGGCCTTGTCGGCAAAGGCGCGCACCTCACCCGGTGCCATGCGCGCATTCACGCCGCAGGCCCAGGCACCCACGCGGCTGGCAGCCAGCAGCAGGGCGGCATGCTCGGGGCAGTTTTCCGCCACGACCAGAACGCGGTCACCGGGGCGCACCTGCTGGCTGCGCAGCTCGGCTTCCAGCGCGTCCACCAGTTTGCCGAGATCGGCGTAGCTCAGGACGCGATCAGGCAGATGGATGAAAGGGCGGTTGGGCGCCTCCTGCAGCCAGCGGTCCAGCAGTTCGTGAATACGGTCAACCATCGGTTCTTCTCATTTCTCTCAGCGTCTGCAAGGGGTCGCACGGCCCGCAATTGAAAGCACGACAGTGCCCTGCGAAGCGCGATCAGTCAATCACAATGCCCTGGGTTACGGTGGACCACATCTGGCGTTCCTGCGCGGCGCGCTCGGCCAGCTTTTGCGGGCTGCCCACCCACTCGTCATAGCCCAGCTCCTTGTACTTGGCCTTGAGCTCGGGCTGCGCCAGCGCTGCGTTGATGGACTTGTTGAGCTTGGCGGTCAGATCCGCAGGCATGTTCTTGGGGCCATACACCCCGTACCAGCCGCCCACATCAAAGCCTTTGAGACCCTCGATGCCGCTTTCGGCAAACGTGGGAACGTTGGGGAGCGAGGGGTTGCGCTGCGGCGAGGTGACGGCAATGGCGCGCACCTTGCCGCTGTGGATGTAGGTGCTGGCGGTGCTGATGATGTCGAGCATCATGTTGATCTGGCCGCCGATCACATCGGTCATCGCGGGGGCATTGCCTTTGTAGGGCACGTGGTTCATCTCGATGCCACTGCGCTTGGCAAACAGCAGCGCGCCCAGGTGGTTGGAGCCGCCAACGCCAGCCGACGCATAGTTGAGCTTGCCGGGGTGGGACTTGGCATACGCAACCAGCTCCTGCGTATTCTTGAAAGGTTGGTCGTTGTTGACGACGAGCACGTTGTAGTAGCTCAGAACCGGCGCAATGGGCGTCAGATCCTTGGCAGGATCGAACTGCATCTTGCTCATCACATTGGGGCTGATGGTGATGGTGGGGCTGGCGGCAAACCACAGGGTCAGGCCGTCAGGCTTGGCGCGCACCACTTCGCTGCCTGCCAGGGTGGCGTTGGCGCCAGTCTTGTTCTCGACGACCACGGTCTGGCCGAGCTCCTTGGACAGCGCAATGGCAAAAAGGCGAGCCCCCTGGTCCACCGGTCCGCCCGCAGAGTAGCCTACGAGCAGGCGCACGGGCGCCCCCGAGCCTTGGGCGCGCGCAACGCCACAGACGGCAAATGCAGCACAGGCGATAGCGGTAGCGGCCAGCAGGCTGCGGCGATTGAAAGTGGTCATGTTTTGTCTCCTAAAGTCTGCTCCCTCGTGCAAGGCTGGTATCGCACCGGGTCTTGAACGCTGGTCTGTTTTGCGAAAGAGGCGTGCTGCGCCGCAGGGTCAATACCGCTCGAACACTGCAGCAATGCCCTGGCCGCCGCCGATGCACATGGTCTCGAGCCCGTAGCGGCCCTTGCGGCGTTCCAGTTCATGCAGCAAGGTGGCCAGAATGCGCACACCTGTTGCACCGATGGGGTGGCCCAGCGAGATGCCTGAGCCATTCACGTTCAGGCGTTCGGGGTCATCCCATTCCAGTCCTTGCAGCACGGCCAGCACCTGGCAGGCAAAGGCTTCGTTGATCTCGACCAGGTCCATGTCGTGCATGGACAGCCCCAGTTTGGCCAGCAGTTTCTTGACGGCAGGCACCGGGCCAATGCCCATGCGCGATGGCTCGCAACCTGCGGCGGCCCAACCCACCAGGCTGGCCATGGGGGTCAGGTTCAGTTCCTTGAGCTTGTCTTCCGCCACGATCAGGCAGGCCGCAGAAGCATCGTTCTGCTGGCTGGCATTGCCCGCAGTGACGGTACCGCCCTTCATCAGTGCGCGCAGTTTGCCCAGGCTGTCCATCGATGCGTCTGCACGGAAGCCCTCATCGCATTCAAACAGCGTGGGATCGCCCTTTTTCTGCGGCACGCTCACGGGAACCACCTCGGCGTTGAAGCGGCCCGCTTCCCAGGCGGCAGCGGCGCGCTGGTGGCTGCGCACGGCAAACGCATCGGCAGCTTCCCGGCTGATGCCATAGTCGCGCGCCAGGTTCTCGGCGGTTTCGATCATGCCGGAGATGATGCCGAAGCGTTCTGCCGGCTGCGAGCGTTCGCGGCCCCGGTCCAGGCGGTCGTACATGGTCACACTGCCCGCGCGCTTGCCCCAGCGCAGGTCGGTGGTGTAGTACTCGATGTTGCTCATGCTTTCCACACCACCCGCAATCACCACATCGGCAGCGCCACTCTGCACCATCATGCAGGCGGTCACCACGGCCTGCAGGCCGCCGCCGCATCGGCGGTCCAGCTGCATGCCCGGCACCTCTACCGGCAGGCCTGCCTGCAATGCGGCCCAGCGGCCCACGCAGGGCGTTTCGCTGCTGGCGTACGACTGAGCAAACACCACGTCATCGATACGGCTGGGGTCGATACCGCTTCTGTTCACCACGGCGCGCACCGTAGTGGCGGCCAGCTCTTCCACCGATACGGGGCGCAGACTGCCGCCGTAGGTGCCGACGGGGGTTCGCAAGGGGGTCACGATGGCTGCTCTGCGCATGCTTGTCTCCTCAATTCTGATAGCGTTAGGCGTAATACTGTCGAGCGCTGGCGCTCAATGTGTCTCTGTGTTCTGGCGCTGCAATGGCCAGCATGGCCTGCATGCGCCCGGAAAGGCTCAGGTCGCGCAGGTCGGCCACGCCGTGCTCGGTGACGATCAAGCCCGCATCGGCGCGCGGCGTCGATACCGGACCGGATAGCCGAGCGACGATGCGCGACTGCCCACGTGCAGTGGCAGGCAGTGCCACGATGGGCAACCCGCCGGGGCTGATGGCGGCAGCGCGCAGAAAATCCATGGCGCCGCCCACGGCGCCCAGGTACTGGCCAGCCACCACTTCGGCGTTGATCTGGCCGGTCAGATCCACCTCGATCGCGGCGTTGATGGCCACCAGCCTGTTGATCTGCCCTAGCACGCGGGCGTTGTGGGTGTATTCGGTACCGGCAATGCGCAGCGCGGGATTGCGGTGGGCCCAGCGGCGGGTGCGCGCGGTCCCCATCAGCAGCCCGGTCACACTCACACCGGCGTCGATGCCCTTGTGGGTGTTGGTAATGACGCCAGCCTCTGCCAGGTCAGCCGCGCGATCACCGATGGTGCCGCTGTGCAGGCCCAGGTTGCGGTGCCCGTGCAGCGCCTGCAGTACCGCATCGGGCAGGTTGCCAATGCCCAGCTGCAAAGTGGAGCCATCTTCGATGCGGCCGGCGATATGCCGGGCAATGGCGGCTTCGGCCTCGCCGGATTTGCCTGCGGGCACGTCCACCACGGGCTGGTCGCTCTGCACCCAGGCATCAATCTCATCAAGGCGCAGCGTGGCGCCATGCACCCAGGGTACATCGGCATTGACTTCGGCAATCACGCAGCGGGCACTGCGCATGGCTGCGGCCATATAGTCGTGCGCCAGGCCCAGGCTGCATTCGCCAGCTTCGTTGGGGGGCGATACCTGCACAAATACGACATCCACCGCAATGCGGCGGCTGGCGATCAGGAGCGGAATCTGCGAGTAGTGGCAGGGCATGGGATCGAGCACGCCCGCCATGCCCAGGAGACGGTGCGAGCCGCCTGCGGCATAGCCTGTCATGTCGATGGCATCGGCATGCTCGGGATGCAGGGTGGCGCTGCCGCCAATGCCCAGAAACACCCGTGTTCGGGCAAAGCGATGGCGCTGTGCCACATAGGCCTGCATCAGCGACAGCGGCTCGGCGGCCGACTGTCCCCAGACGATGGTGTCTCCGGCGCGGATGAACTGCGCCAGATCCAGGTCTGCCAGCGCAAGGTGCCTACCTTGGGCAGAGGGCGACGAGGGCATCAGGCCACGCTGCCATTGCCATGGCTGAGCACAACGATGTTGCGCTCCACCACCAGCGCGCGGAACTGCAATGACTTGCCGTTCTGCCAGATCTCGGTGCGCAGTGTCTCGCCCGGGTAGACGGGGGACGAGAAGCGTGCATGGATGCTGCGCAACTGGCTGGCATCGCCGCCGCAGGCGGTCATCACCAGGGCGTGGCCGACCATGCCGTAGGTGGCCAGGCCGTGCAGAATGGGTTTTTCAAACCCTGCGGCCTGAGCCACGCGGGGATCGGCGTGCAACGGGTTGTAGTCGCCCATCAGGCGGTAGAGCAGAGCCGCTTCTGGGCGGATGCGGTGCTCGAACGTCCACTGCGCAGCGGTATCAGGCGTGGCTGCAAGGGCGGGCAGCGATTCGTCGCTGGGCTGGCCACCCAATTCCTGGCTGTAGCCGCCGTCACCACGGCAGAAGGTAACCTGCTCCAGCGTAGCGTAGCGTGTGCCGTCCTCGCCTTCGAGGCTGCGCTCGCTCACCACGATGGCACCCTTGCCAGCGCCCTTGTCGATGATGCGTGTGACCCGCGTCCTGCCTACCACCTTGGCTTCCACCGGTACGGGCTGGTGGATGGTGGTGCGCTGCTCGCCATGCACCAGCTTGACCCAGTCGATGCCGCTGTCCTCCTGCTTCATCCAGAAGCCGGGGTAGCCCAGTACCGAGCTCATCGTGGGCAGGGCTTGCAGTGGCTGGTCCATGCCTTCGTATACCAGCGGCAGATTTTTCGTGTCGAGCGGGTGGTTGCCTACGCCCAGGCTCAGTGCGTAGAGCATGGTGTCGCGCTGGGTGTAGTGCTGGCGCACTGGCTCGAACGCCCGGCTCTTGAGTTGCTGGTAGTGGATGGCCATGGTGCTTGTCTCTCTGGTTGTTATGGTGCGTTGCACCGACGGGAGCGGTGCAACGTGGCTGGAGCGAGGGGGCTCAGATGGGATCCCAGCTGAAGACTTCCGGCGAACGCTCCATGGGCACAAAGGACGATTTCAGCGCAGGTATGGCGTGGCTGGCGATGTCTTCGGGCGTCCAGCCCTCGCCCTGGTGCACCGAACGCAACGGGCGCGGCTGGCTCATCAGGAAGATTTCGTTATTGCGCACGGCAAATACCTGCGCGTTCACGTCCCTGGCCTGGTCGCTCAGCAGGTACACGGCCAGCGGCGCGATCTTGTTGGGCGTCATCTGCTTCAACTTGTCCACGCGGGCCTGCTGCTCTGGCGTGTCGGTGGGGATCGAGCCGATCATGCGGCTCCAGGCAAAGGGCGAGATGCAATTGCTGCGCACGTTGAACTTGGCCATGTCGAGCGCAATGCTCTTGGACAGTGCCACGATGCCCAGCTTGGCGGCTGCATAGTTGGACTGCCCCAGGTTGCCGATGAGGCCCGAGGTGGACGTCATGTGCACCATGGCGCCGCTTTCCTGTTCCTTGAAGTGGTTGGCCGCAGCGCGTGCCACGTAGTAGCTGCCGTACAGGTGCACCTTGATCACGGCGTCCCATTCATCGACGCTCATCTTGTGAAAGAAGCGGTCGCGCAGAATGCCGGCGTTGTTGACGATGCCGTCCACCTTGCCAAAGGTGTCGACCGCGCACTGCACGATGCGGGCTGCGGCGTTGGCGTCGGAGACGCTGTCGGTGTTGGCCACGGCCTCGCCACCAGCGGCCTTGATCTCGTTGACCACCTTTTGCGCGGGGCCGTCGTCATGGCCTTCGCCACTGGTCGAGGTGCCGATGTCGTTGATCACGACCTTCGCGCCTTCCTTGGCCATGGCCAGAGCCATATCGCGACCAATGCCGCCGCCGGAGCCGGTGACGATGACGACTTTGCCTTCGAGCATTTGGGACATGTCTGTTTCCTTGGATCTGTGTTTATGGAGTGCCTCCGAGGATGCTCTCCAAAAACCGACTTGCCAATTCGCAAATCCAGAGGAAGCCCTTAGGCAAACTGAAACCGTGGGCTCGAAAATGAGCGGACGCGCTCGCGCACGGTATGACGGTGTGCAGCGGCTGTCTTTCGAGAGCGGCTCTTCCGCCTGGGGCTGGCAGGTGAGGCGAATGCGGGCTAACCCTTCGTCTTCGTGGCCGCAAAAGGATGCGTTCCAATTTCTGTGATTGCTTTGGCCCGCAGAGCCTGCGACAGTGCCACCATGTCGCAAACCCTCTCATCCGCTGCCGCGCTGACGCCTGCGCAGGTGGCGCACCTGCAAAGCTGGATTGGTAAATCCGAATCCCTGCACGACCTGATTGCTGCCGTACCGGTGGCTGGCCTATCGGCCACCCTGGACCGCGATGACGCGGCGCCCCAGGCCGGCGACCCTCTGCCGCCGCTGTGGCACTGGGCGAATTTTCTGCCCATGGCCCGACAAAGCCTGCTCGGGCCCGACGGCCACCCGGCGCGCGGCGGCTTTCTGCCACCGGTGCCGCTGCCGCGCCGCATGTGGGCGGGCGGGCGCTTGCAGTGGAATGCCGACAACCCGATCCAGATTGGCCAGAACGTGGAGCGCATCTCGCGCATTGCATCGGTGGACCACAAGGTGGGCCGCTCCGGGGAGCTGCTGTTCGTGCTGGTACAGCACGAATACCGCAATGAACGCGGTGTGGCGCTGACCGAAGCGCATGACATCGTCTACCGTGCAGCGGCACTGCCGACCGATCCGGTGCCGCAACCTACCGTTGCCGAAACCGTAGCGGCCTGGAAGCGCGAGATCAACGCCGATCCGGTGATGCTGTTCCGCTATTCGGCGCTCACCTTCAACGGCCACCGCATCCATTACGACCGCTCTTATGTGACGCAGGAGGAAGGCTATCCCGGTCTCATCGTGCATGGCCCGCTGATTGCAACCTTGCTGGTTGATCTGCTGCGCCGCAATGCGCCTGACGCCGTATTGACCGATTTTTCATTCAAGGCGGTCCGCCCGACCTTTGACCTGCACCCCTTCACCGTGCTGGGCCAGCCGCAGCCCGATGGCAAGACCATCAAGCTGTGGGCGCATGACCACGAAGGCTGGCTCACCATGCAGGCGACCGCCACGGTCCGCTGACGAAGATGTTTCGCAAATACTCCTGAAAAAAGAGCTGCCAGCGCTTGCTGGTAGCACACAGAAGGCCTTTTTGATTCAAAAGATTGATTCCATGATCGAACACACCAGCTCCAACAATTTTCACGAAATCCGCGATGCCATCCGTGCGCTGTGTGCCGAGTTTCCCGATGAATATTTCCGCAAGGTGGACGAGGCGCGCGCCTACCCAGAGGCGTTTGTGGACGCACTCACCAAGGCGGGCTGGCTGGCGGCGCTGATTCCGCAGGAATACGGTGGCTCGGGCCTGGGCCTTACCGAGGCTTCGGTCATCATGGAAGAGATCAACCGCTGTGGCGGCAACTCGGGCGCGTGCCACGGCCAGATGTACAACATGGGCACTCTGCTGCGCCACGGCAGCGCTGCGCAGAAGGAGAAGTATTTGCCCAAGATTGCCAGCGGTGAATGGCGCCTGCAATCGATGGGTGTGACCGAGCCCACCACGGGCACCGACACCACCAAGATCAAGACCACGGCAGTGAAGAAGGGCGACAAGTACGTCATCAACGGCCAGAAGGTGTGGATCAGCCGCATCCAGCACAGCGACTTCATGATCCTGCTGGCGCGCACCACGCCGCTGGCCGAGGTCAGGAAGAAGAGCGAAGGCATGTCGATCTTCATGGTGGACCTGCGCGAGGCCGAGAAGAAGGGCCTGACGGTGCGCCCGATCCTGAACATGGTCAACCACGAGACCAATGAGCTGTTCTTCGAGAACCTGGAGATCCCTGAAGAGAACCTGATCGGGGAGGAGGGCAAGGGGTTCAAGTACATCCTTGATGGTCTGAATGCCGAGCGCACCTTGATCGCCGCCGAGTGCATTGGCGATGGCTACTGGTTTCTGGATCGCGTGACCAAGTATGTGAGCGAGCGCGAGGTGTTTGGCCGCCCGATTGGCCAGAACCAGGGCGTGCAGTTCCCGATCTCCGATGCCTTCATCGAAGTGGAAGCCGCCAACCTGATGCGCTGGAAGGCCTGCGAGCTGTTCGACCAGCACGAACCCATGGGCGCCCAGGCCAACATGGCCAAGTACCTGGCGGCCAAGGCGAGCTGGGAGGCAGCCAATGCCTGCCTGCAGTTCCATGGCGGCTTTGGCTTTGCCTGCGAATACGACGTGGAACGCAAGTTCCGCGAGACGCGCCTGTACCAGGTGGCGCCGATTTCGACCAACCTGATTTACTCGTATGTGGCCGAGCACATCCTGGGCCTGCCACGTTCGTTTTGATTTAAAAAAGTGAGCTGATTGCGCGCACCACACAAGCGTCTCAAACAAATTTTTTACTGAAATTCTTGTGAGGCCAGCGCCGCTGGCTATTCAATGGACACTGAATCAAGAAACCCCGCCATGACACGACCTTTGGATGGGATCACCGTCGTCTCGCTGGAACACGCGGTTGCAGCGCCTTTCTGCGCGCGCCAACTGGCCGACCTGGGCGCCCGCGTCATCAAGGTGGAGCGGCCCGGCAGCGGCGATTTTGCACGCGGCTACGACAGCCGGGTGCGCGGCCAGTCATCGCACTTCACCTGGCTCAACCGCAACAAGGAGAGCCTGGCGCTCGATCTGAAGGACGCGGCATCGCTCGCCGCGCTGAAACAACTGCTGGGCTCGGCCGATGTATTGCTGCAGAACCTGGCGCCCGGCGCGGCCGCGCGCATGGGGCTGTCGTACGAGGCGCTGCATGCCGAGTTTCCGCAACTCATCGTCTGCGATATCAGCGGTTATGGAGAAGACGGCCCGTACCGCGACAAAAAGGCCTATGACCTGCTGATTCAGAGCGAGGCGGGGTTTCTCTCCGTCACCGGTACACCTGAGACGCCGAGCAAATCAGGTATCTCGGTGGCTGATATCGCCGCTGGCATGTACGCCTACACCAACATCCTGTCCGCCTTGCTGCTGCGGGGCAAGACGGGCGAGGGCAGCCACATTGACGTATCCATGCTCGAAGCGCTGGGCGAATGGATGGGCTACCCGCTGTACTACGCATTCGAAGGCGCTGCGCCGCCGCCGCGCACCGGCGCATCGCACGCCAGCATCTACCCCTACGGCCCGTTTGTGGCGGGTGATGGCGGCACGGTGATGCTGGGTTTGCAGAACGAGCGCGAATGGAAGATTTTCTGTGATCAGGTGCTGCTTGCGCCGCAACTGGCCACAGATCCGCGCTTTGACAGCAATGCCCGCCGCAACACCAACCGCGAAGCATTGCAGGCCGAGATCCTGCGCATCTTCGGCGCCCTCAAGGCGAATGAGGTCGTGCAGCGACTGGACGATGCCGGTATCGCCAACGCGCACGTCAACGACATGGCTGGCCTGTGGACGCACCCGCAGCTTATCGCCCGCCAGCGCTTTGCCGATGTGGCAACACCTGTGGGCGCCGTGCCCGCCTTGCTGCCGCCCGGCCGCAACAACCAGTACAGCTACCGCATGGACCCGGTGCCTGCAGTAGGCGAACACACCGCAGCGATTCTGCAGGAGTTGCAATTGACACCCGATGCACTGGCTGCAGTGCACAAGGCATCCGGCATCTGATGCCCGTTGGAGATACAAGAACCATGACAACAACACCCGCAACACCTACCCCCGCAGCCCAGTTGGCCCACTTTGCCGCCAAGTTGAAATACAGCGACATTCCCGAGGCAGTCATCCAGAAGACTGAAGACCTGTGGGTGGACTGGTTTGGCTCTGCGGTTGCAGGCCACAATGCGCGGCCGGTGGCCAGCATCACCCGCTTTGCACTGGCCATGGGCCCGCAGCAAGGGCCGTCTGAAGTGATCGGCCCGCAAGGCGCCACCAGCAGCCCCTACCTGGCCGCCATGGCCAATGCGGCTGCATCGCACGTGGCAGAGCAGGATGATGTGCACAACGGCTCGGTGTTCCATCCGGCGGCCGTGGTGTTTCCGCCTGCAGTGGCCGTTGCGCAGGCGCTGGGAAAGTCGGGCAAGGATCTGCTCACTGCCTGCGTGGCGGGGTACGAAGTGGGCATCCGTGTGGGCGAGTTCCTGGGCCGCTCGCACTACAAGATCTTTCACACCACGGGCACGGCGGGCACCCTGGCGGCTGCGGCGGCCGTTGGCCATCTGCTGGGCCTCAATGCGGCGCAGATGCTGCACGCCTTCGGCTCTGCAGGTACGCAGTCGGCGGGCTTGTGGGAATTTCTGCGCACGGCGGCCGACAGCAAGCAGCTGCACACTGCGCATGCGGCTGGCGCGGGCCTGATGGCGGCCTATCTGGCACGCGATGGTTTCACGGGCGCGGCAGACATTTTCTGCGGGCCGCAGGGCATGGCAGCGGGCATGTCCACCGATAGCGACCCGGCCCGGCTGATCGACGGCCTGGGAACACGCTGGGCCACGGCGGAGACATCGTTCAAGTGGCATGCGTCCTGCCGCCATACCCACCCTGCCGCAGACGCGCTGCTGCAGGTGATGCGCGAGCACCAGCTGAAGGTGCCCGACATTGCGGGCGTGGTGACCCATGTGCACCAGGCTGCCATCGATGTGCTGGGGCCCGTGGTTGATCCGAGCACGGTGCACCAGAGCAAATTCTCGATGGGAACGGTGTTGGCCCTGGCTGCGCGCCATGGCTTTGCGGGCCTGACCGAATTCGACAACGACTACCGCGCGCAGGACACCATGGCGCTGCGCGACAAGGTCAGCATGGTGCTGGATACCGAAGTGGACTCCGCCTACCCCCGGCGCTGGATCGGCAAGGTGACGGTGACCACCGCCGATGGCCGCACGCTGCATGGCCGTGTCGACGAGCCCAAGGGCGACCCGGGCAATACCCTGAGCCGCGAGGAACTGACCGACAAGGCGCTGCGCCTGGGCGCGTTCTGCAAGGAGGTGCCTGCTGCACAGATGCAAAACGCCGTACACAAATTGTGGAAAGTACGGGATTGGACCAGGGTCGAAACCTTGCTGCAAGCCGTATAAGACAACAAGCAGGCCATGTACCTGCCACACCCGATAACCGAGGAGACAAGATGCGCTATTCGTTGCTGAAGAAAACTGCAGGCGCGGCCCTGCTGGCCTGTGCGGGCCTTGCCATTCACAGTCAGGCCCTGGCCGAAGACTGGCCGACCAAGCCGGTGGTGATGGTGGTGCCGTATTCCGCCGGGGGCCCGACCGATGTGGTGGCGCGCATGCTGGCCATTCCCATGGGCAAATCGCTGGGCCAGACGGTGGTGGTGGAAAACACCGTGGGTGCAGGTGGCACGATTGCCCCCGCCCGTGTGGCACGTGCCAAGAACGACGGCTATACCATCCTGATTCACCACATGGGCATGGCTACGGCGCCTGCGCTGTACAAGAAGCTGCCCTATGACCCGCTCAAGGATTTCGAATACATCGGGCAGGTGCTCGATGTGCCGATGACCTTGCTCTCGCGCAAGGACTTTCCGGCCAGCAACTTCCAGGAACTGCTCGCTTACGTGAAAGCCAACCAGGACAAGGTCTCCCTGGCCAATGCGGGCATCGGCGCCGTCTCACAGTTGTGCGGTATGTTGTTCATGCACCAGATCGGTGTGAAGCTCACCACCGTGCCCTACAAGGGAGCCGGCCCCGCGATGAATGACCTGATGGGCGGGCAGGTGGATCTGCTGTGCGACCAGACCACGCAGACTGCCCCCGTCATCAAGGATGGCAATCGCGTCAAGGTATTCGGCGTGACCACGCCGCAACGTCTGTCGACGATGCCAAATGTTCCGACACTGGACGAGCAGGGCCTCAAGGGCTTTGATGTGAAGGTGTGGCACGGCATGTATGCGCCCAAGGGCACGCCTGCCGAAGTGATCAAGAAGATCAACGCGGCGCTCAATGTGGCCTTGAAGGATCCGGTGGTGGTGCAGCGCATTGCTGACCTGAGCAGCGAACTGGTGACACCCGACCGCGCTACGCCGCAGAGCCTGAAAACCTTGCTCGAATCCGAAGTGAAGCGCTGGAACACGGTGATCCGCGCTGCAGGGGTGACTGCGGAGTGAGCGGATTTTGATCGCCAGTCGCCGGGGCAGCCTGGGGCTGCTTCTTCGATCCGAATCTGCGAATGGTGCGGGTTGTGAAATGTTGGTTTGCTATGAAATTTGAGAATCACCCCTTGGCCTGTGCCACATCGTGGCTGTTCGTTCCGGCCAGCCGTCCCGAACGTATTGGCAAGGCCCTGGCCAGCGGTGCCGATGCCGTGATCGTAGATCTGGAGGATGCGGTGGCGCCCGCCGACAAGGATGCGGCACGGGATGCATTGCTGGGCGCGATGCAGACCTTGGCTGCTCCGCAGCGTGCGCGGGTGCTGGTACGCATCAACGCGCCAGGTACCCAATGGTTTGATGGCGATGTACGGGCGCTGCGCGAGCTATGCCAGCAGGGTTGTGCAGGCGCCGTGCTGCCCAAAGCCGAGGAGGCTGCTGCACTGGAGTTGCTGGCTGATGCGATGGGCGATGGTGGCGTGGTGGTGCCCATCATCGAATCGGTGTGGGGGTTGCATTGCATCGACACCATCGCACAGGCGCCCAAGGTGCTGCGGCTGGCATTTGGTCATCTGGATTTTCAGGTGGACGCAGGTATGGCCTGTGCCGCTGATGAAACCGAGTTGGTGCCAGTGCGGCTTGCGGTGGTGCTGGCATCGCGCCGTGCGCAATTGCCCGCGCCGATCGATGGTGTCACGGTCAACACGCAGGACGGCAGCGTGGTGCGGACTGACGCCGAGCGCGCCGTGCGCGGCGGTTTTGGCGGCAAGTTATGTATCCATCCGATGCAGGTGGCCGAAGTGAACGCCGCCTATACCCCAAGCGGCGCACAGTTGCAATCGGCGCAACAGGTGCTGGCCGCGGCAGAGGCTGCGCAAGGCGGCGTCTGTGTAGTGAATGGCCGCATGGTGGATGCGCCGGTGATTGCACTGGCTCGCAAGACGGTTCTTCGTCACCAACTGGCGACACGCCGCGCTGAAACGGTCTGACACGTTCTGCCGGCACCTCGCCGATATACTCGCTGCAAGATGGCACTGTGACTTGGCAGTGCCGAAAACGCAGGAGTGAAACATGTTCAAACACACCATTACCGCTGCCGCACTGGCTGTGACCGGCATGGCCCATGCATTTGTGCCCCAGGGAGGCACCTGGATCATCAGTGATGAGTTGAACGGTGCACCTGGCCGAGGTTTTGCCATCGATGTGCAAAACGACACGGTGGTGATGCAGGTCTATGCATACGAACGCAACGGCCAGCCGACGTTCTACATGGCTACCGGCCATCTGGGCGATAACAATATCTTGGACGCCCGCCTGGGCCGCTATGAAGGTGGCCGTTATCTGGGTAGCGGCCCGCAAAGCGGCGTTGAGCGAGGGAGCCCGGGCAATGTGCGTATCCGTTTCATCAGCGGTACCCAAGGCTTCATCACCCTGCCGGGTGAGCCTGAAAAGGAACTGAAGCGCTTTCAGTTTGGCTATGACAACAGCCCGGAGGCATTGTTGGGCCTGTGGAGCGCCGTCTATGCCAACACGGCAGGGCTGATCGAGCATGACCCCATTGAGCTGACGCGTGTGACGCAGGGTTCGTCGTACAGCACCGGGATGGCCGTGTCGTATAACGGCCTGTTTGCCTGCGAGCAGATGATTCGGGGCACCGATGCTGGCAAGACGCAGTGCGTCAAATTCCGCAGCAGCACATCGAGCGATACAGTGCGCTCGTTTGTGATGACCTGGAGCGTGAACCAGGGAGAAGGCAGCTGGCGCTTCAGCAATGGCTCGGACGAGGGCGCAGTCTATGCCAACCGTCTGACGCAGGGATCCGGGCGCATCGCCGGTATTCTGCGCAAGGTGCCTGCCGAGGCCACGCCAGAGCAGGCAAACAACGATGCCGCGCTGCGCGCCGCACTGGAAGCGCTGGCCGCTTCGCGCTGAAAGCTGCCTTCCATGCCAAGCCCCGGCTCTGCCGGGGCTTTTTCATGATTCGGTGGCCCTGCCTGGGTGCAGCTACGCAGTAGCGGCTGCCGGCAGGGCCGAGTACGATGCGGGGAATAGTCCTGGCCGCTACAATAACGGCCTCATTATTTGTCGTCCCAATGGGTTCCCTCACCCCCATTCACCAAAAAGGATTGTCATGACACCCGTTCAGGCATCGCCATCGCGCGTGCCGCTTTATCTTCCCCTCCTGGTGGCGTTTCATATCGCCATCGTCATCGCCAGCAACTACCTGGTGCAGTTGCCCATCACGCTGCTGGGATTTCACAGCACCTGGGGAGCATTCAGCTTTCCATTCATCTTTCTCGCGACCGATCTGACCGTGCGCCTCATTGGCAAGGGGCCGGCACGGCGCGTCATCGCGCAGGCCATGCTGCCTGCGTTGGTGGTTTCCTACGTTGTCGGTGTGCTGTTTCATGAGGGGCGCTTCAACGGAATGGATGCGCTTTTCGATTTCAACAGCTTTGTCTTTAGGATTGCGTTTGCCAGCTTTGCCGCCTATGTGTTGGGGCAACTGATGGACATTCAGGTATTTGACCGCATTCGCCAGCAAAGCCGTGCTTGGTGGCTGGCGCCTGCCGCTGCTTCGGTGTTCGGGCAGGCGCTGGATACGGTGGCGTTTTTCTTCATCGCTTTCTGGCGCAGTGACAACGCTTTCATGGCGGCCAACTGGGTGGAGATCGCCATGGTCGACTACGTCATCAAGCTTGCCGTGAGCCTGCTGCTTTTCGTGCCTGCCTACGGCGTGCTGCTAGCGGCCATCGTCCGCAACATGCGGCAGGGTACCGTACCTGCGGTGGCAGCGCCATGAATTCGTCACGACGAGCGCTGGTGCTGTTTTCGGGCGGGCAGGATTCGGCCACCTGCCTCGCATGGGCTTTGTCGCGCTATGGGCATGTGGAAACCCTGGGCTTCGATTACGGCCAGCGCCATCGTGTCGAGCTGGATTGCCGCACCAAGCTGCGCGAGGGGTTGCTGGCCATGCAGGCACAGTGGACAGGGCGACTGGGTGATGACCATCTGCTGCATGTGGATGTGCTGGGCCAACTGGGCGCCAGTGCCATGACGGATGACGTGGCCATCGCCATGCAGGCCGACGGTCTGCCCAACACCTTTGTGCCAGGGCGCAATCTGCTGTTCTTCACCCTGGCTGCGGCACTGGCGTATCGACGTGGGCTGGACGTGCTGGTCGGCGGCATGTCGCAGACGGATTATTCGGGCTATCCGGATTGCCGCGACAACACCCTCAAGGCGTTGCAGGTGGCATTGAGCCTGGGCGTGGACCGGCCGTTGACCCTGGAAACCCCGCTGATGTGGATCGACAAGGCGCAGACCTGGGCGCTCACGCACGCGCTGGGTGGCAATGCACTGGTGGAACTGGTGCGGCGCGACTCGCATTCCTGCTACCTGGGGCAGCGAGAGCAGCTGCACAGCTGGGGTTATGGTTGTGGAACGTGCCCCGCTTGCCAGTTGCGTGCCCGGGGGTGGGAGCAGTGGAGCGAGCTGTCTTGAGCGGGAAGTTGCGAGGCGGAAATCTGCAGTTTTCTGTGCCTGCTGTGAATGGATGCAAAGACGCCCTGTGTAGAAACAGGGCGTTTTTCTTTTGCGGGAGACGCAGTCGTTCAGTCGACCCGCGCGCCCGTGGCCTTGACCACAGCTGCCCACCGGTCGATTTCGCGCTGAATGTGTGCGTCCAGCTCTTGCGGCGTGGAGCCCACAGGCTCATAGCCGCTGGCCGCCAGCTGCGTCTGTACCTGCGGGTTCTTCAGCGCCTTGGCAATTTCCTGGCTCAGTTTGGCAGTGATGTCGGCGGGTGTACCCGCAGGGGCAATCACGGCATACCAGCCGGTGATGTCGAAGTCCTTCAGGCCCTGCTCCTGCACCGTCGGCACTTCGGGTGCCAGCGCAGACCGCTTGGCACTGGTGACTGCCAAGGCATGCAGCTTGCCGCTGCGTACATGCGGAATGGAGGTGGAGATGCTGTCGAAGGTCAAGTCGATATCGCCCGCCAGCATGGCGTTGACCACGCCGGCGCTGCCCTTGTAGGGCACATGCGTCATCTTGATGCCTGCGGTGCTGGCAAACAGCTCACCCGCCAGATGCCCCGTATTGCCGTTGCCAGCCGAGCCGAAGGTCAGCTTTCCTGGTGCTGCCTGCGCGGCCTGGATCAGCGCAGGGATGTTCTTTGCTGGCAGTTTGCTGCTGCCCACCACGATCATCGGCAGATTGGCAACCAGCGAGACCGGTGCAAAATCCTTGCGCGTGTCGTACGGCAGTTTGGGGTAGAGGCTGTCGTTGATGGCATGGGCGGCCAGCACCATCAGCACGGTGTAGCCGTCAGGCTTGGCACGCGCCACATACTGCGATGCGAGGGTGCCGCCTGCGCCAGGTTTGTATTCCAGCACCACCGACTGACCCAGCTGCTGCTGCAGCTGCATGGCCAGCGGCCGACCCAGCAGGTCGGCGCTGCCGCCGGGCGGGTAGGGAATGACCAGCTGTATGGGCTTGCTGGGCCAGTCTGCAGCGTGGCCCAGGCCGGGCTGCAGCGAGCAGGCGGCGAATGCTAGGCTGGCGAGCAGTGCGCGGCGCATGGTGGAAGGGCGGGGGTGGTGCATCCGTGTCTCCTGGGCCATCATCAATTGAGGGGTCATGCAGCGCTGGTGTGCGTGCGGGCGTACAGGTCACGCAACTCGCGCTTCAGTACTTTGCCGATCTCGCTGCGGGGCAGTTGTTCGGCCAGTACCACGTCAGCCACACGCTGGGTCTTGCCGACGCGGCTGTTGAGCCAATTCTGCAGCGCCTGTGCCGCAGGCCCTGTGCCTGGCTGCGCCACCACATAGGCCACGGGCGTCTCACCCCAGGCCTCCGAAGGCACGCCGACCACGGCGCATTCGCGCACCTCGGGGTGCTGCAGCAGTACGCTTTCGATGTCGCTTGGGTAGACGTTGAAGCCGCCGGTGATGATCATGTCCTTCTTGCGATCGCCCAGCACGATGAAGCCGTCTTCATCCAGCTGGCCCACGTCGCCGCTGCGTATGAAGCGCTCGCCGCTGGCGCTGAACCACTCGGCTTCGCGGGTCTTGTCCGGCAGGCGGTAGTAGCCCGTCATCATGCCCGCAGAGGCGCCGACGATTTCTCCCTGAGCGCCGGGCGGGAGCTCGTTGCCTTGCTCGTCGATGAATCGGATATCGGCACCGGGGCCGGCGCGCCCCACGGTGTGCAGCTTGTCCGGAAAATCGTGGCAATGCAGCTCGCAGCGCACGCCGCCTTCGGTCATGCCGTAGTACTCGATCAGCTTGCCAGGCCAGCGGCGCAGCACCTCGGCCTTGAGTGTTGCCTTGAACGGCGCACTGGTGCAGAACTTGCTCTGCAGACGGCTCAGATCGGCTGCATCGAATGCCGGGCAATCGAGCAGGCGTTGGTACTGCACCGGAACCAGCATGGTGTGGGTGGCATGGTGTTGCTGGGCCAGTTTTAGGTACTGGGTCGCGTCAAACTTGCGCATCAGCACCAGGGTGCCGCCCAATGCGAGCGTAGGCAGCGCTGCCACCAGGGTGGTGTTGGAATACAGTGGCGTGGCGCACAGCGAGACGGCGTCAGGCCCGTAGCCGTTGGTGACGGCGCGCTGCACATGCGACCAGCGCATGCCCCAGCTTTGCACGATGCCCTTGGGCACACCGGTGGTGCCCGATGAGTAAATCAGGTTGAAGGGCCAGTCTGGTTGCGGCGCAATGGGTGCGGGCTGTGCATCGGCGGCAATGCCATGGAGCCATGCAGACCAGGGCGTGCCTGCCTCTGGCGCATCGTCCAGCGCAATGCACTGCACCTGGGCATTTTCCTGCACGGGCCATTGCGCTGCCACTTCGGCATCGCGAAGCACCAGCCGGGCCTCAGAGTTGGCGAGCATCGCGCTCAGATGCGCGGCCGTGGCGGAAGGCGCCAGCGGCGCCACGACCACACCGGCGCACAGGGCTCCCAGGTAGGCCAGCACATAGCGGGGTGAGCTGCTGGCGCAGATGGCGACGACATCGCCGGGCTGCAGGCCCTGGCGTTGCAAGGCGCATGTCACTTGGCGCATGCCTTGCGTCACCTGCGCGTAGTTGAGCTGGGTGTCGCCCAGGACCAGGGCGGTATGGTTCGGGCGCTCTTTGGCGTTGGCCTCCACCATGGCGGGAATGGAGCCAAAGGCCTGGGCCAGTTGTTCGGATACGGAAGCAGTCATGACAGCAGAAGAAGAATAGAGGGAAGGGTCAGTCCAGCGAGAGGTTGGCGGCCTTGACGATCTGCGCCCAGTTCTTGCGCTCCTGCGCAATGAAGGCGTCATGCTCGGCAGCGCTTTCGCCGCCGGGAACACCACCCAGCTCGGCAAACTTGCTGCGGATCTCTGCGGTCTGCATGGCGTCGTGTGCCACCTGCTGGATACGGTGAACGATGGCGTCCGGCGTCCCTGCGGGTGCCAGCAGGTCGAACCACGCCGTCACGTCCATCGGCACACCGGCTTCGCGCATGGTGGGCACGTCTGGCAGTTGGGGTGAGCGCTCCTTGCTGGTGATGGCCAGCGCGCGGAACTTGCCCGATTTGATGTGCGGGATGGAGCTGGGCAGGTTGTCGATCATGAAATCCGTCTGCTTGCCCAGCAGAGCGGTCACAGCAGGTGCTGCGCCGCTGTGTGGCACCAGGGTCACGTCCAGCCCGGCTTTCTGGCGGAACATTTCTGTGGACATGTGTGGTGACTGTCCGATCCCCGAAGTGGCCGCGGTCAGTGGCTTTTGCTTGCCCCAGGCAATCAGCTCCTGCACGTTCTTGACGGGCGTGTCAGCGTTGACGACCAGGATGTTGGGCACCGAGATCACATTGGTGATGCCACGCAGGTCCGTCTCCTTGTACTGCAGCTTCTTGTACAGGCTGAAATTGATGGCCACCGGGCCGATATTGCCCATCAGCAGGGTGTAGCCATCGGGCTTGGCGCGGGCGACGAATGCAGTGCCGATGCTGACACCGCCGCCGGCCTTGTTTTCCACGATCACACTGGTTTTGAGGGCAGAGCCCATCTTCTCTGCCAACACGCGGGCGGCGATGTCGGTCGTGCCGCCTGCGGCTGCCGGCACGACGATGGTGATGGGGCGTTCGGGCCAACTGGCCGCCAGGGCCATCAGTGGCGACAGCAGCAGGGCTCCAAGGGCGTGGCGGCGCAGTATGCGCATGGCAGTCTCCATAATTCTCGGTATGGACTCACCATACGGAACCTGGCACTGATGCGTGATGGGGTTTGCCTGCAAAACCACACCCAGAGGCTTCGCACTTGCGAAAGCCATGCTTCAAGCGACTGGAAGCAGCGCTTGAGTGCAGCTGTAGCAAGCTCTCATTTCTGTGGGCTGCATGGCTGTAACGAAAAAGCGGCCCGAAGGCCGCTCTGCTGTATTGGAAATACCCTTGCTTTATGGGTACAGGCCGCGCATTTCGCGTGCGTGCAGAATGCGGCGGCAGGCGATGATGAAGGTCGCAGTACGCAGCGATACCTTGTTCTCCTGGGCCACTTGCCACACGGCGGCGAATGCCTCCTGCATGATGCGTACCAGGCGCGCGTTGATCTCGTCCTCGCTCCAGAAGAAGCTGGAGAAATCCTGCACCCATTCAAAGTAGCTCACCGTCACGCCACCGGCGTTGGCGATCACGTCCGGCAGTACCAGCACGCCCTTGTCGGTCAGGATGTCGTCGGCCTCGGGGGTCGTCGGGCCGTTGGCGCCTTCGATCACCAGTTTGGCCTTGATCTTGCCTGCGTTTTTGGCGTTGATCTGGCCTTCCAGTGCGGCGGGGATCAGGATTTCGCAGTCCACGGCCCAGAAATCTTCATTGGCCATCTTGTCGGCCCCCTTGAAGCCGCCCACGCCGCCGGTATTGGCCACGTGCTCCAGCACGGCTGGCACATCCAGGCCCTTGGCGTTGAAGATGGTACCGGTATGGTCCTGCACGGCCACCACGATGGCACCAGCTTCGGCAAACAGCTTGCCTGCGGTGCCACCCACGTTACCAAAGCCCTGCACGGCAACACGAGCGCCCTGCAGCGCCAGGCCGGAGAGCTTGGCGGCTTCCACGCCTACGGTGAACACGCCACGGCCGGTTGCTTCTACGCGGCCGAGCGAGCCGCCCAGGTCGATGGGCTTGCCGGTGACCACGCCGGTTGCGGTGGCGCCGGTGTTCATCGAGTAGGTGTCCATCATCCAGGCCATGATCTGGCCGTTGGTGTTCACGTCTGGCGCAGGAATGTCCTTGGAGGGGCCAATGAACAGGCCAATTTCGCTGGTGTAGCGGCGGGTCAGGCGTTCGAGTTCGCCCTTGGACAAGGTCTTGGGATCGACACGGATGCCGCCCTTGGCACCGCCGTAAGGCACGTTCACGGCGGCATTCTTGATCGACATCCAGGCAGACAGGGCCATCACTTCGGACAGCGTCACATCTTGGTGGAAGCGCACGCCACCCTTGCCAGGACCACGGCTGAGGTTGTGCTGCACGCGGTAGCCTTCAAAGTGTGCAATGGTGCCGTTGTCCATTTCAATCGGCACATCCACGATCAGCGCGCGCTTGGGGCGCTTGAGGGTTTCGACCCAGCGGGCCAGCGAGCCCAGGTAAGGAGTGACGCGATCGACCTGTTGCAGGTAGATGCCCCAGGGGCCCAGGTGCTTGGGATCCAGGTACGAAGGCAGCGGATGGTTGGATGCTGCTGCGGGGGTGCTGTTGGATGTCATACGATCCATGCGGTTGAAAAGGTATGCATAGCTTAAATTCTCTCCCCCGGTCTTGTCCAAGGCCGGATGATAGGCATGAAATGCAATATATGCATAACTATGATTAAAAAATCATCATCAAAAACAAGAGCTATCAGTCCCTACGATATATGGGATTGAAGCCTGTTTGATTGATATTTCAAAGTGGCGTTCGCAACCATATAGTTTTGAAAGCTTTCCTCACCATGCCGCACTTCGATTCGCCTCTCGCTTTTGTACCGACCGATCTGGCGCATGCCTTGCAACATGCTACCGCCTCGGGCCTTGCGCTGGATGCTGCCGTATGGCCGCAGGTACAGTCCGCTGCCGATGTGCTGGGCGTGCACCAGGCGCGGGCGCAGATGTGGGGTGACACCGAGCGTGCGCCTCTGCACTGGAAGAGCGGCGGTGCAAACCGCAGCCAGCCGTTGGCCCATGCACCGTTGCCTCCTCAAGGCGTACGCGGCATGGACGCGGATCTCGGAGACATCCCTTTTCTACTGCGTGGGGTGGAAGCGGAGATAGCTCTGCGCATAGGCTGCGATGTGGATGCCGACGCTGCAGCGCGCCTGGGCGAAGCAGACGCCGATGCGCTGGTGGATGCAATGGCGGTCAGCATCGAGATCGTCGATTCGCGCTGGCAGCAGCAATTGCAGGCACCCGAAGCACTCAAGGCGGCCGATCTGCTATGCCATGGTGCCCTGGTGCTGGGCGAATGGCAGCCCTATCGCGCGCGGAATTGGGCGTTGCAGCGCTGCTCCGTGCAGGTGGGCAGACAGCCACTGGTGGAGCGCCAGGGCAGCCATTCGCTGCAGGACCCTGCCTGGCTGCTTTCGCAGTGGCTGTGTCATGCCACCCGCCATTTTGGAACCGTGCAGGCCGGCACGGTGGTGACAACCGGCAGTTGGTGCGGTTTGCTGCTGGCGGCAAAAGAGGATGCGATCCGCGTGCGCTTTGATGGCATTGGCGAAGCGGCCTTACAGCTATGAAAAAAAGCACGGATTGCCGAAGCGGTCTGAGTGGCTGTACCTGGATTGGCAGCGTCGGGTGCTGAATGCGCTGGTCCGTTGCAGCGGGGTGCTCAATAGTCCGGCGAGGGTGCGAGGCTCATGAACAGTCCGTAAATGCCCAACTGCCCCACAATCTGCGGCAGAAAGCTGAACAGCATGTACAAAGGCACCGCCACCAGCAGACTGCATTGCTGTGCCAGCCAGGCCAGGGAGGCTGCCTGCAGCGGAATACTGACGACCAGGAACAGCAGCCCTGCGAGCGTGGCACCTATCTTGTACAGCACCGGCATCGGAAAGATATACAGCACCAGGGCATGCACGGCCGGCAGCAGCCACAGCATGGCCAAGCCCATGTCCAGGATGTTGTCTGCCAGCAGGCGATTGACATCACTCACGGCGAGGGCCGGGAAGAACTCATAGGACAGCAGGCCGACGATGGTCAGAACGGCGACGATGCGCAGGCCGTAGATCAGTGGCAGACGCTCCCGGGACAGGAGCAGCGAAATGGCCATCAGGGCGGCGGATATACCGGCCCCCAGCCACCATTGCAGGAGACTGGGGGGCGGCACATAGAAACGCGTGCGCACCACTTCGACGGACAGCCCCAGGAAGGACACGACAGATGCCTGCACATCGCTTGCATCCCCCAGGCCCAGGTGCGGCCATGCCCATGCCAACACCTGCGACCAGGCCTGCACTGCCAGGGGTGCGCCCCACCACAGCATCAGCCAGAAAGCGGCCAGCAGCAGCACAAGCTGGATGGCGTGCTGCCAGGTCCAGATATAGCTTCTGAGCCCGCGATGCTGACGGGTCATGCGAAGGTGTGGCACGTTGCTGGGTCCTAGAAATCAAAGAAAAGCGCGGCGCTCAGTCCCTTGCGGTTGTAGTAGGGATTGCGGTAGAACTGCCCGCCCACGACGTATCCCCAATCCTTTGCCAGCCACTGGCGCCACTGCAGGCTGAGTTCGGTGGATTGAAAGCCGACATGGTTGCCGCTGTCTGCGATGGCGCCGGTGGGCAGATAGCCTTCCTTGCCATGGTCGATGCGCGCCGTGAAATAGTGCTGCTTCTCGGTGCCCAGGGTCAGCGCTGCAAAGCCGCGAAAGCCATCGACCGCACCGGGGTTGGACTTGTTGTAGACCACGCCGCCTTCGGCAACCCATGCATTGGTGGAGTAGTACGCCACCGATACGGTGACGCCGGTGTCGCGATGGACGCCGTCGCGGCTGGCAGATTTCATCAACGCCAGGCCGGTAACCCACTGCTGGGTGTCGGTCCATTTGCGGTAGATGGCAATGTCGCCCCGGTACTTGTTCTGAAAATCGGCAGAGCCCGCGCTGGCGCCGACGGACATGTACCACCAGGGCGACAGGGTATGGGTCAGTGACAGGGCGCCGACCGTGCCACGCTCGTCGAAGTGGCGCTGGCTGGACAGATCCCAGTTCAAGGTGGTTCCAGGCTTGAGCCCTATATGGCCACGGACGAACTGGTCGTTCCAATTGCTGTTGCCGCCCGTCAGCGTGGAGTACCCCATGCCAACGTCCACCCGGCCACGGCGCCCGGGCTCGAAATCAGCGGGTGGTGCTGGGGTTGGCGCCGCTTCGGGTGCAGTGGCTGTGGGCGTCGCCGCTTCGGCTTCTGCGGTCTGGGCGGATGAGATGCCGGGCATCCACAGACTGGCTGCGCTCAGTCCCACGAATGCAAGGGTGGTGAGATGCTTCATAGTGATAGGGTGTTGGGGGTTGCGGCAGGAGCGTCGTGCAGATGTCTGTGCAGGACGGCGGCAATCTGGGCACCGCTGGTTCCGTCGCCAAAGGGGTTGGCCTGCCCATGGGTGGAGGCAAGGCCGGGCAGGCGGCCATCGGCCAGAACGCTGGTTGCAGCCGATACGATGCGCTGCGGGTCGGTACCGACCAGCAATCCGCCGCCACAGGTAATGACTTCCGGGCGCTCAGTGACATCGCGCATAACCAGCAAGGGCTTGTGCAGAGACAGCCCTTCCTCCTGGATGCCTCCCGAGTCGGTGAGCAGCAGGTCGGCAGCATCCATGATTTCCACCATGGGGGGATAGTCGAGCGGCGCGGCGAGGCGCCAGCGTTGCTGGATATCGGGCGTGCTGGCGGCATGGACGGCGCGCACGCTCTGCTGTACCAGAGGGTTCAGGTGCAGGGGCCAGATGACGGCGGCATCCGGGCATTGCTGGAGCAGAGTGGCCACCGCACTGGCGATCTGTTCCATGGGCGCGCCCCAGTTTTCGCGCCGGTGGGCGGTGACCAGAACGAGCTTGCGCAAGCCGCTGTCCAGAAACCACTGGAAGTCCGGGTTGGCGATGGGCTGGCCCGCCAGACGCTGGGCACGTACATGCTGTGCCGCCAGCAGCACGGCATCTACCACGGTGTTGCCGACAATGGAGATCGTGCCCGGTACATTTTCCTTTTCCAGGTTGCTGCTGGCCTGGGCAGTAGGTGCAAAGTGCCAGTGGCTGACGCGGCCGATCAGGCTGCGGTTGATTTCTTCGGGAAAGGGCTCATCCATGCGTCCCGAACGCAGACCCGCTTCCACATGGCCCACGGGAATCTGTAAGAACGCGGCGGCCAGCGCCCCCATGGCAGCGCTGCTGGTGTCACCGTGGACCAAGGCAGCTGCGGGCTGCAGGCGGGAGAGCTGGGTGCCGATGGCCGACATCAACTCGCTTGCCAGGGCCGGCAAGGTGGGTACTTCGCGCTTGAGACGGATGATTTCCTCCGGCTGGATACCGAAGAATTCATACAGCGGCCAGGCCATCTCTTCGTGCTGCCCGGTATGCAGCACATGGGTCAGTATGCCCTGTTCGCGCAGTGCGAGGACAACAGGTGCCATCTTGATGATTTCAGGGCGGGTGCCCATGATGGCGACAACGGATGAACGGGTGGATGATGTCATGGACGACGGTGCAATACCATTATGAGTTGTTGGCCGGCTTTTGCGCGCACCAGCCAGGTCTGGTCTGTGCCTTGCACATTCGCCTCCCCGGACTGTATCTGGACGCCGGAATACCGGGCTTTGGGAATCGACCAGGCCATGGAGGCGAGGGATTGGGGGTGGGAGGCTGTCAGGACGTCGTCGTCGCCCTGCTCCTGCAATGACCACTGCACCTGCGCCCGGCTGCTGAGAAAGTCGGCGGCCTCGGTCATCGATATGAACTGGCATTGCGCGCGGTCCGCACAGCCTTGCATGGTCTCTATATACGCCTTGACGGCCGGCAGGTAGCTGACGGCGCCGATGGGGTGAAAATAACTCAGCCGGATGGTTCGTGTCTGTTCAATGAACCGGGCAAGCTGCTGCAGCCATTGCCCGAATTCATCGACGGACATGTGCTGGAATGAGGCCTCTTCGGCTGACGCCACCTGGCCATAGGTCAGCACGGGGAATGCCCAGGCATCGGCGACCTGTCGAAACCCCAGCCACAGGCGTGTCGGAGGCATGCCCACGCTGCCGGAGGTGTAGTAGGCCTTCACCCCATGTGCAGACATCCAGTCATACACCCACAGGGGCTGGTTGCCTGTTGGTGCAGAGTATTCCTTGGGCTCCTGGCCGCCGTTGGCTTTGGTCACGGCCTGGTTGTTCAGATCCAGATATTGTTCGAAGTCGTCACCATTGCTGTCGTTGGCATTGGCGCCGAAATAGTTGTGGATCCATCCGCCATGGTTGCCGATGGTGTGGCCCTGGCTGCGCAACTTCTGAACCATCTCCTGCGCGTCAGGGTTGTGATCGAGGTCCATGCCCAGCCCGTCGCCTTCACGGTTCACATCGGGGCCGGCAGTGAAATGCATGGACTGGTGGCCATGGTCAAAGATGCCTTCGTCCTGCAGGGTATGCAGAAAGCCGATGGCCTTGCGGTCATCGTTGTGCCAGTTCAGGACCAGGGCGCCGATGCCATCGGGCGTAGCCAGCAGTGACGGTTGCCTGACCATCTCGCTGGAGAAGTAGGCCAGGAATCCATGAAGAAAAATACCGTCGGTACGTTCGAGCAGGTAGGTGAGGGGAAGGTTGACGAACATCGCCTCGCCCTGGCCCCAGCGGTGGATGCTTGCCACCACGTTGCCGTCGGCAGACTGGAGCAGGATGCGTGGTGTCGCAGGGCGGTCTGTCTTCAGGACCGCAAAGCGCTGGGAATCCTTGGTATAGCCCGCCACAAAGCTGTCGAACTCCGGGTTGGCGCGCGCCAGGTCGGATGCGGCAATCGATGTCAGGCTGGCCGCCGCCTTGGCATTGAGATAGCGGCCTGGCGGTATACCCAGGGCTTCCATGGTGGAGGCAGAGCCCATGATTTCGTCGTAGTCGGACAGGTTCTCCTTGTACTGGTCGTAGTCGCCATAGCGCACGCCCAGCATGGCGGAAAAGCGCGCCTGCCCAGGGCTGTAGTAACCGCGTTCGTCCAGCAGGCCTCCATCCTGCACCACCATGGCCTTGCCACCGGCGTGCACCACGTCCATCAGCGTCTGCGCGGCGGCGTCGGATATGCGGCGGTGGAATGTATCCGGAATGATGACGGCTTGCTGAGCGGCCTTGGCGCCATAGTTCACCCCACGCATCCAGGTGCTGATGGACAGCGGTGTCAGAAGCACGCCGCGCTCTGCGGCCGCCTGTGTCCAGATGCTGACTTCGGGCGCATCCATGGCCATGGAGTCGGGGATCAGCAGGGTGAGGCTGCCATAGCGCTCACTGGCATGTCGGCTGGACATCTGGTGCCAGGCAATCGCTGCCAGCATACAGAGCACGGCGACGGAGGCTGCCAGCCATTGTTTCCAGGACAGGGATTTCGTCATCGGCTATGCGCTCACGGAGCAGCTGCAGGCAGCGCGCTGGCGCATTGCTTGGCAATGCCCAGGTGTGCCAGGGACAGATCGATCATCGCATCCAGAACGGTCCAGCCGGTCTTTTCCTGAAACGGCCGCAGGGACGCGCGCCAGCATGCGGCTTGCAGAGGTGCAGATTGGCGCATGTTCCATGCAACCAACCCCCAGGCATAGTGATCACCGCTGCGTGCGAGCCAGGTATCGCGGTGCTGAGCCAGCCACTGGGCGGTTGCGTTGTCGGATTCCCTGATGGGCAGGATGCCGGTGTTCCACAGGTAGGCGCTGGCCAGCGTATGGGGATAGAACTGGACCTGGGCATATTCCGGAATGGCAGGCTTCCATTGCTGGCCTGTCCAGAACTGCTTGCGGATGGCCGCCGCCAGCTGGTTGGCAGGCCCTGCGGCGTGAATGTCCGACCGCAATGCCTCATACACCTCGATGTTGTCCATCAGGTAGTACAGCTCGGTACCGGGGAAGACCTTATAGAGCTGGCTCTGCGGGTTGCGCAGGCTGGACAGCAGCCGCTGGCTGGCCGCAATGGCCTGAGCTGCTGCCCGTCGCTGAGGGGCTGGAACCCACGCCTTTTGCAACCCCATGTTCAACATCTGGATCGTGGTGGCTGCCATGGAGTCGTCGGCATCGGCCGCCATGCAGTTGCGCCATGTCTTGTCCGCCTCGCGGCAGAAACGGTCAAAGCCGCCATCCTTGCGCTGCCTGGGAAGCAGCCATTGAATCCATTGCGCAAACTCGGCCTGCAGCGGCGCGCTGGCCTGCATGGAAATGATGAAGCTCTTGTTGATGAAGTAGGGGTCCACCACCGGGCTGCCCAGTGTGGTGTAGTAGGCTCCGTCGCCGGTCGCAAAGGCGCCGAGAGCCGGTGGCTCCTCCGCGCAAGCCATGCCTGCCGCTCCCATGGCAATGCCAAGAGCGACGGAAGTGCGGGCGAACAATGCATGCAACGGCTTCATAACACCACCTGACCTGAGCGTACGGCAGACATGCTGCCATAGACGCGAACGGATGCAAGCAGCGCAATCGTCCAAGCGGACACACTGCATGGCACCTGCTTGCTGCCGACCTGACTGTTGGGCCCCAGTTGCAGGTGCTTGCCTGCACACAACGGGCCCTCGATATAGTTGTTGCCCAGCGTATCAATGTTGTCCAGTGCGAACAAGGCACCTTTGACGCAAGCTCCTTTGGCCAGGGTGACGCTTCCATGCACCTTGACATGGCCCGTCACCACCGCCATTTCCTCGACCCGCAGGTTGCCGGTGACCACCAGTCCGCCCTGAACCACGGTGCCCGCCGGTATCTGCAGGTCGCCATGGTGGCGTTGCTGGACGACAGTCAGGGGCATGCCATCGCCCAGGCTGTCCAGCGGAAAACCCAGTGACCGCTTCAGCGGCCAGGTGAAGATGCAGGTGGCCGACAGGCGCTGGAAGCGGCTGCCGGGCGAGAGAACGATATTGCGTACGGCGCTGCTCAGGCGTGCCAAATGCACCGGCCCCAGGCAATGGATGTTGTTGGCATGGAGAAAGTGCAGCACCATGCTGTTGGCCTGCAGCTCCACCGTATCGCTGGAGACCAGCGCCTTGATCTGAGCGCGAAACCCCAGTACCACCGAGCGCATGGTTTTTGCCATCAGGCGCGTCTGCCCGCGCGGGATGACCAGTTGCCCACGGTCGTCCTGCTGCCACTGCGCAGTGCGTGGCATCTCTTCCAGCACAGGCAGTTGATCGAGCATGCGCAACGCAGCATAGTCGGTGCGGCCATTGTCGAGATGGTCGATTTCCAGAGCGCCGGCGTCGCTGCGCGAATACAACTCCCGCAGCGCGGGGTATAGCGGAATCAGGAAGACCGCAGCTGTAACGAGTAGCCATGTGACGCCAAACAGCCAGGAATGCGGAACCTCACTCACTGGTTGCCTCTTGCAGCGGCGTTGGCGAGGTTTGTCGGTAGCGCACGGTCTTGTCCCATTTGAACTGCCGCTTCAAGAGTCTGTCGAGCACCAACCCGTCGAGCGTGGCCTTGGACACTGCAATCATGCTGACGACAAAGCCGGTCAGCAGCAGGGGCAGCAGGCGCAGGCGCCGCTGATGGCCATCCAGGTGCACGGCAGCGGCCACTTCGAAAAAGGCCGCAAAATTACCCACGCATGCAAAGCCGGTGGTGATCAGCAGCATCAGCAAGGCGATATTGACATTGGCATTGATGCTGTAGCCTGTGACCGTCACGATCAACGCCAGGACCCAGCCGATCAGCAGGATGGGCGACATCAGGAACACCCCCAGCAAAGCCAGACCGTCGACGCGCTCCATCATCGTCAGGCTCTTGCGTGTGACCATCTGCTGCCAGAATTTGGCCAGCACCTGGTTGTGGCCCTTGGCCCAGCGGCCAATCTGACGAAATCGCACCGCCCAGCTCTCCGGTACTTCCTCGTAACATTCGGCATAGCCCAGGTACGCGGTTTGCCAGCCTTTGAGCAGCAGGCGGTAGGTGAGATCGGTGTCCTCGGCCAGCACATTGGGCGTCCAGCCACCAACCTCCTTCAGCGCACTGAGGCGAATGCCGCCTACGGTGCCACCATACTGTGCAACCGCGCCAATGTTGTAGCGTGCCTGCTGGTCGACCTGGTAGCCGCCGGAGCGCTCCAGATCGAGCAACCGCGTCAGCAGGTTGACACCTGCATTCTGTGGCACCACCCGGCCCATGACGGCGCCGATTTCGGGGTCCAGGAAAGGGGCGACCAGCTGCTTGATGATCTTCTTGCCGGGCAGATAGTCCGCATCGAAGATCACGATCAGCTCGGACTGGCCCTGGGCCTGAACGATGCTGGTGGCATCGGCCAGCGCTGCCGCCTTGCCGGGGGGGCCGTCCTGGCGGTGGAAAAGCTGCAGGCGGCCTGGGTTGCGGTCTGCATAGCTGTCGATGATCTGGCGCGTTCCATCGGTGGAGCGGTCGTTGACCGGCATGATGGTCAGGCGATCGCGCGGGTAGTCCACGTTCAGCAGCGCCTCAATGCAGCCGGAGATGACGGCTTCTTCGTTGTGCGCAGCAATGAAAACGGTGATGTGCGGCCAGTTGGCCTGCTCGATCCCGGCGTAGATGGGTCGCTGGCGCGCGAACAAGCGGTTCAGTGTGAAGGCGTAGTGTCGAAAGGTGTAGAGCGCCTCCAGCGCCACGATGACGAACAGTGCGGCCAGGCACAGGCCCAGCACCCACCCCAGCCAGCCGTAGCTTTGACCCGCTGCCCAAGGTTGGGCGTGGGCCAGTACCGGCAGCCCTCCCACGGCAAATGCAAGGACTTTGCCTACTTCAAATTTTGTTGCTTTATGTTTCAGCACGGCATTGATAGATTAAATCACTTCAAACGAGTGAGTCAATTCTATCAATCGAATGTTAAAAATAAATAGCTATTTCCTAAATTCCATAGGAAGTTTGCTTTTATTGACATTAGTTCTCTGCAAAAAACATCCGCAAAAGGTGTTCGAATATTGTTACAGTTTGATTCCTGCCTGTGCAATGATCTTCGCGTTGGCCGCGCTTTCCTTGCGCAGCAGCTCCGCGAACTCGGCGGGGCTCATCTTGAGTGGCACGTTGTCGGTGCTGCGCATCAGCTCCTGGATGCCGGGCTCGTCGAGCTGGGTCTGTATGGCCCTGGCGAGCTGGGCCACGATGGCAGGCGGCGTCTTGCCGGGCGCCATGAAGCCGAACAGCGACGTCAGATTGGCCTCGGGCACGCCAAGTTCCGCCAATGTCCTGGCCTGGGGTTGGTTGGGCGCGCGCTGGGGCCCGGTGGTGGCCAGCAGGCGCAGCGTGCCTTGCTGGAGCAGGCCGTTGATGGTGCCAAAGGGATTGCCCAGCATGATCTCAAAGTGCCCGCCCACGGCATCGTTCACGGTCTGGCCTACACCTTTGTAAGGTACATGGATCATCTTTGCGCCTGTCCGAGCCTGGATCTGCTCGAGCATGATGTGGCCTACCGAGCCGATGCCGGACGTGGCAAAGCGGATCGTTTCCGGCTTGGCCTTGGCCTGCGCGATCAGGTCTTCCCAGCTTTTGCCGCTGAAGGCCGGCGTAGCCAGCACGTAGACGGGCGAGTACATCATGGGCGCCACAGCGGTGATCGAGGTGGCCGGGTCATAGGCCAGCTTCATCAGATGCGGCGACAAGGTGAGCGGGCTGATGGCCGACAGCGCCAGGGTGTAGCCGTCGGCTGGCGCACGGGCCACATCGCCCATGCCCAGCGTGCCGCCGGCGCCGGCCTTGTTGTCCACCACCAAGGCCTGGCCCAGGGCCTTGCCCAGGTTTTCGCACAGTTTGCGGCCCACGCTGTCGGTCACGCCGCCTGCGGCGTAGGGAATGACCACGCGGATCGGCTTGGTGGGGTAGGCATCGGCAGCGAAGCCAAGGCTTGGCGCTGCGCCAAAGGCGCCGAGCGCGGAGAGGGAGAGAAAGTGGCGGCGTTGCATGGATCGTCCTTTCGGGAAAGCAAAAACCTGCGCGGCAATGCGCTGCGCAGGTTTTCGTGGTGGTTGTGTTGAAATGCTATTGTTTGTATAGCTACTTGCGCAATCCGTGTTTGCGCTAGTGCGATATTGAGCGTTAGTGTTTGCCGCCAAAACTCGCCATGTAGGCCTGGGGCTCGCCGGTCTTGAAGGCATTGGCGAACTCCTGCACGCTGTCGTCAATGGCTGCGTCGATGGACTGTTTTTCCCATGCGCGCAACATGCGCTTTTGCTGGCGCAGGGCCTGGGGGCCATAGCCAGCCAGTTGCCTGGCAAGGCGCTCCACTTCTTCGTCCAGGCGATCGGGCGCCACCACATGGTCGAGCAGGCCCCACTGCAGCGATTGCGCGGCATCGATGTTGTCGCCGGTCAGCAGCAGCCACTGCGTGCGGGCAGCGCCAATCAGGCGGGGCAGCAATGCTGCGTGGATGACGGAAGGAATGCCCACCTTCACCTCGGGCATGCCGCATTGCACCCGGTTGCTGGCCACGCGGATGTCGCAGGCGCAGGCGAGTTCCAGCCCGCCGCCCAGCGTCCAACCCGGAAGGCGTGCAATGACGGGTGTGGGAAACTGGCGTGCGGCCTCGCACACCGTGCGCAGGCGCGTGATGAAGGCGGCTGCGTTGTCGGCATTCAGGCTGCGCATCTCCTTGATGTCGGCTCCGGCGACAAAGGCCTTGTCGCCGCTGCCACGCAGCACCAGCACGCGGATTCGCTCATCTTTTGATAGCGCTTCGAAAGCTTGCGCCAGATCGGTCAACACCGGTGACGACAGGATGTTGAGGCTGCCCGCATTGCGGAAGGTGAGGGTGGCAACGCCATTGTCCTCAAGGGTGGCGTGGGCGTGGTGGAGATCGATCAGGCTCATGCTGGCATTGTGCAAATGCAGCGAGCCAGCGGCCGTCCCGCCAGGGACATGGGAGTACTCACCACGTACGGGCTGCTCGAAGGGGAGATACTTCAATGCTCAGATCCGGTGCATTGATTTTCATGAAGTCAATGCAAAGCGCTGCGGGGTGATTCCCACTTCACCGCTGCTGGTGCAGGCTGCCAAACGATTCAGGATACCAAGGGATGCGAGGTCGCCCGCCACCGGGCGCAGGCGGCTCCTGAATCCCTGGCGAAAAGCCGGTGGCTTACCGATACACTGTGCCGATGCGAGCTTCCCTTCCGTCGATTCCAGCCCGATTGCGTCTGCCGCACACTGCAACACGCCGGTCATGGGTGCTGTATGTGCTGCTGGTGCTGTGCACATGGCTGCTGCCCCTGTCTGGCGGCTCGGCGCAAACCTTGCCTTCACTGGGAGGGTTGGCCATGGGCAAGGCAGGCAGCAGTGGCTCGGAGGAGGAGCGCGCCATCCAGGCCCAGCGGGATGCGACCAAGACCGCCGAGCAGGAAGCCGATGCGCTGGCACAGTCATTGGAGCGCCTGCGCAGCCGTGTGCAGGCACCCGCCCCGGCGTTGCCAGCGCCGCTGAGCGACATGGAGCTGGGCCAGATGCTGGCGCGTTGGGAAGAGCGTGTTCCTGCCAATGCCAGCCAGGAAGTGCTGGAGCGCCTGCTGACCGACGAGCGGGAAGCCATTGCTGCGCTCAAGACCGGCATCGAGAAAACGGCAGCCGAGCAGGCCAACCTGGTGACGCAACCTGGCACGGGCCGCACCGATCTGGCCACATTGCAGCAGCGGGTGCAGGACAGCGCCCTTCCCGTGACGGCAGAACCCGGCGAATCGCCTGCGCTGACCCAGGCGCGCCAGCTTCGGCGCAGTGCCGAGCACCGGCGTGACACACAGGAGCTGGCCTTGCGACAGGAGGAGCAGGCCACCATCGAAACCCGGCAGCGCCTGCTGGATGCGCAACTGCAGACGCAGCGCCGGGAGCTGCTGGAGCGCACGCCGCGCGTTGCCTGGCTGAACCAGCGCATTGCCGAGCGCAGCCGCCAGCAGCTGGAGCAGCAGGTGCAGCAAGCGCAGGCAGCCGAGAGCAATGCCGCGGATGCAGCGCCTGCCATCCGCGAACTGGCCCAGCAAAACAGCAACCTGGCGGCCCAGATACTGGAACACACCAACAGCCTGGTGCAAGAGCGCCAGGCACTGGCCGCCGACGAATACCGCCAGGGCCAACTGGCATCGGCGTTGCGCGATACGCAGGCGCGGCTGCGCCTGGGCGGTAGCGCATCGGTGGGGCAGTGGTTGTGGAAGCAACGGGTAGCACTGCCTACGGCCAACACCATCCAGGCGCGGCGCAAGGCCACGCAGCGGGAACTGGCCGAGTTACGCCTGTCGCTGTTCAATGCGAGCGAGTGGCGCTTCAACCTCAATGGCATGGCGGCCAGCTCTGGCGGCGCTGGCGCGGGGGCGAGCGCAGGCAGCATTGCCCAGCGTTCGGCCCTGTGGATCAAGCAGGCGGCGCTGATCGACCAGCTTCAGCCGCTGCTGTTGCGGCGCATTGCGGTACTGGAGCAGACCGACGCCGCGCTGCAGGCCACGCTGCGCAGCGGCAGTGCGCTGCGGCAGGTCATGGACAAGGAGTTGTTGTGGTTTCCGAGCCACCAGGCCATGGACCGTGCCTGGCTCGGGGAATGGCGCACCGTGTTGCGGGGCGCGGAAGACGCTGGCGTGGACCAGGCGGGAAGCGCGTCGCCGTGGAATACGGCACGCGTGCTGGGCGCAAGCATTCTCCGCAATCTCTGGGTATACGCCGGTATCTTTGCGGGCGTGCTGGCGCTGCTGGGCCTGCGCCGCTATGCGTTGCGGCAGCTGCAGGCCATTGCGCTGCGGGTAGACGATTTCTCGCAGGACCATTTCGGACTGACCTTGATTGCGCTGGGCTGGAGCCTGCTGTACGCGCTGCCCTGGAGTTTTGCCACTGCCGCGCTGGGCGTGCTGCTGCAGTCGGCTGGTGCGCCGGCGGCGCTGGAGCCACTGGGTCAGGCGCTGGAGCAGTTGAGCGATTTCGTCTTTCTGGTCACCTTGCTCCATGTGCTGTTCCGTCCCGGCGGGCTGGCGCTGGCGCACTTTGGCTGGCATCGGGAGCGCGTGCAGGATTTGCGCCAGATGGTGTTGCGGGCCACCTGGCTGATTGTGCCGATCGAGCTGCTGGGCGGCATGGCATTCTTCAGCCACGACGATTCGGCCATCAGTACCTGGGGGCGGCTGTGCCTGCTGGTGCTGACAGTAGGGCTGGCGTGGATTGCCTTCCGGTACCTGCGGCAAAGCATCCGGAAGCGGCGTACGGGCCTGCGCTGGGGTCAGGTGGTGAGTGTCGCGGTGCTGCTGGTGCTGGCGGGCACGCTGGCCGGGCTGGTGCTGGGTTACGTCTACACCGCCACGGAAGTCATCCAGGCCTTGCTGAGCAGCTTCGTGTTCCTGGCTGCGGCGGAAGTGCTGGTCAGTCTGCTGCGGCGCTGGCTGCTGCTGGGCGAGCGGCGGCTGGCGCTGAACCGGCTGCGTGCCGCGGCCGTCCAGACACACGCGGGCGGCACGGTGACTGCGGCCGACACTCCGGGCAAGGCGCCTTCCGATGAGCAAAGCCAGATGGCCCTGGTCACGGTGAGCACGCAGGCGCATCGGCTGCTGGGCCTGCTGCAGCGGGTGCTGGTGGCGCTCAGCCTGGTGTACGCCTGGTCGCCGGTGCTGCCGGCGCTGCTGCGGTTCGAAGGCGTGGTGCTCTGGTACACCACCAACACCGAGGCGGGCGGTGTCACCCGCTCCGCTCCCGTGAGTTTGATGGATCTGCTGCTCGGCATGCTGATCCTGCTGTTGACGTTCAGCCTGACGCGCAACCTCCCAGGCCTGGTGGAAGTGGCGTTCTCGGCCTCGCTGCGCCTCAGCAGCTCCGCCCGCTACACCATGGCCACGCTGGCGCGCTATGCCATCACCATTGCAGGGACGGTCAGTGCGCTGACATTGCTGGGGCTGCGCTGGAGCCAGCTGCAGTGGATGGCCGCAGCGTTGACCGTGGGCCTGGGTTTCGGCTTGCAGGAGATCTTTGCCAACTTTGTCTCGGGCCTCATTCTGCTGGTGGAGCGGCCTTTCCGCGTGGGCGACATCATCACCATCAACCAGCACACCGGCACGGTGACGCGCATCCGCACCCGGGCCACCACGGTGCTGGATTTCGACAACCAGGAAATCGTCATTCCCAACAAGACCTTCATCACCGGCCAGGTGACGAACTGGACGCTCAGCGACGATGTGACACGCCTGGTCATCGATGTGGGTGTGGCCCACGGCAGCGACCCGGCCCAGGTGCAGAGCCTGCTGCTGTCCATCGCGGCCGAGCACTCCCTGGTGCTGCGCGAGCCGGAGCCCAACTGCTGGTTCATGGCGCTGGAAGGGCAGGGCCAGAAGTTCGAGCTGCGTGTCTACGTGGGCGCGGTGGGCGACCGGTTGCAGGTGCGCAACGACCTCAACCGCAGCATCAATGCCAAGCTGGCGGCAGCAGGCATTGCGATTGCATTTCCGCAGATGGACATCCATGTACGCGACGTACCTCCAGGGGCCGTGGAGGGCGCGAAAGGGGCGTAGCGATTCGTTGGCTGGTCTGTTCCACCTGGTCTCTTAAAAAGAATAGCTGTCTGCGCTGATCGTTATTGGGTTGAAGGCATAAAACCCATGAAATCCATAACCATTCCGCGCTGACTGCTCACTTTTTTGAAGCCGATCTCAGGCATCCGCAAGAGCTGCCGCCTGCACCAGGGCCACAAAGCGTTTGGCAGCAAGGCCCAGGGGGTGCTCCTTGGACCAGACCACATCCACACATAGCTGGTTGCCATTGCTCAGGTTGGCAAATTCCATCGCTACCAGCGCACCCGACTGCAGCTGCGGCGCCACCAGCTTGCGCGGCAGCCAGCCCCAGCCGATACCGGCGCTGATCATGCGCAGCGCGGCCACATGGTTGTCCGTGCGCCATACATCGCGGGCATAGACCAGACGCTCGTCGTTCAGGCTCCAGTCGCGGCTGGCCACGACGATCTGGCGTGTGTTGGTGAGGTGGTGCTCGCGCAGTTGCGGCGCCTTCTGGTCCTTTTCGTGGCGCGCTGTCTGCATCACCGGGTGGGCGGGTGCGATCACCGCCAGCAGGGTCTCGCTGGCCACTTCCTGAAAGCCTTCACGGCCATCCAGGCTGGGGCGTTCAAACACCAGCGCCAGCTGCGCGCGGCCGGTGTGCAGCATGGTCAGTGCATCGGCCTGCGGAGCGGTCAGTACCTCGACGGCCAGTTGCGGATATTCCTGCGCCAAGGTGGCCAGCGGTTCTGCCCATGGTGCCGACAGCAACTCGGGTGCGATGGCTACCGTCAGGCGTGTCTCCAGGCCCCGTTCCAGAGCGAGTGCATGGGCATTGAGCTGCTGCAACTGGGCGGCCAGCAGGCGTGCCTGAGGTTCGAGCGCCAGCGCAGCGGGCAGTGGTGTGGGCTCGCGCCCGCTGCGGGCAAACAGCGGCATGTTCAGTGCCGCTTCCAGCTGCGCAATCTGCATGCTGACAGCGGACGGCACCTTGCCCAGTGCGCGGGCGGCGGCAGAAAAGCTGCCGTGGTCCAGCACCGCCAGCAAGGTCTGGATGGCGTCGGAATCAAAAGGGGCAAAGGTGGCTGGCGACTCGGTCATGGGCAAATCGATGGCGGCGCCGGCAGGTGCAGCCCGGCTGGAGGTTCAGGTTTCGTGTCTTTTTACAGTGATCTGTCATTTTTTCTGAAAGATTCTGACTTATGTTATCAGTACAAGGCACATACCATGGCGACCCATATGTCAGTTCAAAAAATTCAAAGCAGCCCCTGGTCGCTGCAAGGGCCGTTGCGCCGCGTCACGTATGTGGGTTTGTATGAGGCCATTGCCATCGTTGCGGCAACGGCGGGCCTGTCCGCACTGTCGGGCCAGGGCGCTGCACATTCGGGTGTGGTGGCGGTGGTCTCGTCGGTCATCGCCATCTGCTGGAACGTGGTGTGGAACCACCTGTTCGAGATGTGGGAGGCGCGGCAGGCCACGCGCGGCCGAGGCATTGGCCGCCGCATTGCCCATGCCATCGGCATGGAAGGGGGCCTGGTCTTCATGCTGGTGCCGCTGTTTGCCTGGTGGTTCAAGGTCAGCCTGTGGGAAGCGCTGGTGATGGACATCGGCCTGCTGCTGTTCTTCCTGGTCTACACCTTCGTCTTCAACTGGAGCTTTGACCGCATCTTTGGCCTGCCGCGCTCCGCGCAGTGAGGGTCTGAAGCGATACTGCAGACAAGCATTCAAAAAGGCATTCAAAAAAGAAGCTGCCAGCGCCTGATGGACGGGGTTTTCAGAAGGAAAATGATCTGAAACCTTTATCCATCAAGCGCTGGCAGCTATTTATTTTTTAGATACCTCAGCGCAGCAGGGCAATCATCATCTGCAGCACAAAGGCGTTGATGATGTCGATGAAAAAGGCGCCCACCAATGGAACGATGAGAAAAGCCTTGTGCGACGGACCGTACTGGTTGGTGATGGCCTGCATGTTGGCCACGGCCGTGGGAGTGGCGCCCATGCCGAAGCCGCAGTGGCCGGCCGCCAGCACGGCTGCGTCGTAATTGCGGCCCATGACGCGGAAGGTCACAAAGGCCGCAAACAGCGCCAGTGTCAGGGTCTGCGCCGCCAGGATGATCATCAGGGGGCCCGCCAGGTCGGTCAGCTCCCAGAGCTTGAGCGAGAGCAAGGCGATCGCCAGATAGATCGACAGGCCAGCGTTGCCGAACACATCGATGGCGCGGTCGAACACCTTGAAGCCAAAGGCATAGTCCAGCACGTTGCGGATGACCACGCCGCCACCCAGCGCCCAGACGAAGGTCGGCAACTGTACGGCGGTGCCTTGGGTGACGCCGGTCATGAACTCGGCGAAGGCCAGGCACCCGGCAAACAGGGCCAGGGTTTCGATGGCGGCCTCGGCGGTGATCAGGCGCGGCGCTGTGTTGGGCGATTCGAAATTGGCCACATCGCTGCCTTCGCTCACGGTGGCGCGGTCGCTTTGCTGCTGCTCTGCATTGGTGCGCGGGCGTGCCAGCTGGTGGCGGGTGATCAGGCGCTTGGCCAACGGCCCGCCCAGCAAGCCGCCAATGACGAGGCCGAAGGTGGCGCAGGCAATGCCCAGGGCGGTGGCGCCGCTCAGGCCATATTGCTGCTCCAGCACTGCACCCCAGGCGCCGGCCGTGCCGTGGCCGCCCAGCAAGGTGATGGAGCCGGCCACGAGACCAATCAGCGGATCCAGCCCCAGCAGGGTGGCCAGGCCCACGCCCACACCGTTCTGCACGACGATGAACGCCACGATCACGCCCAGGAAGATGATGAGTCCCATACCGCCTTCGCGCAGCTTGGCAAAGTTGGCACTGAGGCCAATGGACGAGAAGAACACCAGCATGAAGGCCGACTGCAGCCCGGATTCAAAGGACAGGGTGAGCCCGGTGAGCTGGTGCAGCGCAAAGATCACGGCCGCCACGACCAACCCGCCCGAGACAGGCTCGGGGATGTTGAAATCGCGCAGGAAACGGATGTGCCGGGTCAGCAATTTGCCCAGCAACAGCACGAGAACGGCCATGATCAGGGTGTAATAAGCACTGAAGCTCAGGTGCAAGGTTTTCTCCTCAGGTGCAGGCCTTGGGCCTGATTGGATACAAAAGTGCAGGTGTTCTCTGCTGATCGGCATATTTTGCCGACAAAACCGCGCAATATGCTCGAAATGCGATGGCAGCGTTCTCGAACGGCGATATAACCCGGGCGGGTAGCGGCATTTGCGGCTGCCATGGCCCTCATGCGTGCTATAGAGCAGCGCTTGGCGTACTGGCTTAAAATGGCTGGCCTTGTCCCAAGGAGCGCTGCAGCAGGCCGGTGGTATGACCATCTCGGGCCTGTCAGGCTTGGGCAGGTGGCTGGGTATGCTTTGCGCTGCCCGCAGCAACGGCGCTCACCTGTTCTATCGTGTGTTTCTGGTTTTCACAGGTGAGCCCCATGTCCGCGTCTGCTTCTCCCATTTCCGTCCCACCCATGCGCCTGTCGGGCCTGGAGCCCGTCTTCATCGGCGAGGGCACGCTGTTCGTCAACGTGGGTGAGCGCACCAACGTCACCGGCTCCAAGGCTTTCGCGCGCATGATCCTCAACGAGCAGTACGAGGAGGCGCTGTCGGTGGCACGCCAGCAGGTGGAAAACGGCGCCCAGGTCATCGACGTGAACATGGACGAGGCCATGCTCGACAGCAAGGCCGCCATGGTGCGCTTTCTGAACCTGATTGCCTCCGAACCCGACATTGCCAAGGTGCCGGTGATGGTCGATTCGTCCAAATGGGAGGTCATCGAGGCCGGTCTGCGCTGCCTGCAGGGCAAGGGCATCGTCAATTCCATCTCCATGAAGGAGGGGGTGGACAAGTTCAAGCACGAGGCCAAGCTGATCAAGCGCTACGGCGCAGCCGCCGTGGTCATGGCCTTCGATGAAAAAGGCCAGGCAGACACCTACCAGCGCAAGGTCGAGATCTGCGAGCGCGCCTACCGCGTGCTGGTCGATGAAGTGGGTTTTTCGCCTGAAGACATCATCTTCGACCCCAATATCTTTGCCGTCGCCACCGGGATCGAGGAGCACAACAACTACGCGGTCGAGTTCATCGAGGCCACGCGCTGGATCAAGCAGAACCTGCCTGGCGCCAAGGTGAGCGGTGGCGTCTCCAACGTGAGCTTTTCCTTCCGCGGCAATGACCCGGTGCGCGAGGCCATCCATACCGTGTTCCTCTACCACGCCATCCAGGCGGGCATGGACATGGGCATCGTCAATGCCGGCATGGTGGGCGTCTACGACGACCTGGAGCCGCAACTGCGCGAGCGCGTGGAAGACGTGGTGCTCAACCGCCGCCCCGACGCCGCCGAGCGCCTGCTGGAGATCGCCGAAGCCGCCAAGGGCGCAGCCAAGGACGATAGCAAGAAGCTCGAATGGCGCGGCACGCCCGAGCACCCCAAGACCGTGGGCGAGCGCCTGTCGCATGCGCTGGTGCACGGCATCACCGATTTCATCGTCTCCGATACCGAAGAGGCCTACCAGCAGATCGTGGTGCAAGGGGGCGGACGCCCGCTGCACGTGATCGAAGGCCCGCTGATGGACGGCATGAACATCGTGGGCGACCTCTTCGGCGCGGGCAAGATGTTCCTGCCCCAGGTGGTCAAGAGTGCGCGGGTGATGAAACAGGCCGTGGCCCACCTCATTCCCTATATCGAAGAAGAAAAGCGCCAGCAGGAAGCAGCGGGCCTGGACGTATCGAGCAAGGGCAAGATCGTCATCGCCACCGTCAAGGGCGATGTGCACGACATCGGCAAGAACATCGTCACCGTGGTGTTGCAGTGCAACAACTTCGAGGTCATCAACATGGGCGTGATGGTGCCCTGCCACGAGATCCTGGCCCGCGCCAAGGCCGAGGGCGCAGACATCATCGGCCTGTCAGGCCTGATCACCCCCAGCCTCGAAGAGATGCAGTACGTGGCGGGCGAGATGGACAAGGACGACTACTTCCGCATCAAGAAGATTCCGCTCCTGATCGGTGGGGCCACCTGCTCGCGGGTGCACACGGCCGTCAAGATTGCGCCCAAGTACGACGGCCCCGTGGTCTACGTGCCTGATGCCTCGCGCAGCGTAAGCGTCGCGCAAAGCCTGCTGGGCGAAGGCAAGCAGGCCTACCTGAGCGAGCTGGAGGCTGATTACGACAAGGTGCGCCACCAGCACGCCAACAAGAAGAAGACGCCACTGTGGCCCCTGGAGAAGGCACGCGCCAACGCCACGCCCATGGATTTTGCCGCCCACCCGCCTGTGGTGCCGCGCGCACTGGGCCGCCGCGTGTTCAAGAATTTCGACCTGGCCGAGATCGCCCGCTACATCGACTGGGCACCGTTCTTCCAGACCTGGGACCTGGCTGGGTCCTACCCCGCCATTCTTGACGACGAGGTGGTGGGCGAGGAAGCGCGCAAGGTGCTGGCCGATGCGCAGGCCATGCTCAAGAAGATCATCGAGGGCCGCTGGCTCACCGCCAATGGCGTGATGGCGCTGTACCCCGCCAACCGCGTGGGCGATGACATCGTGTTCTACAGCGACGAATCGCGCAGGGCGGAATTGATGACCTGGTACGGCATGCGCCAGCAGACCGAAAAGCAGATGATCGATGGCCTGATGCGCCCCAGCCGCTGCCTGTCGGACTTCGTGGCGCCCAAGGAATCGGGCATTGCGGATTACGCGGGCCTGTTTGCCGTGACGGCCGGCATCGGCGCCGAGAAGAAGGACAAGGAGTTCCAGGACGCGCTGGACGACTACTCGGGCATCATGTTCAAGGCCCTGGCCGACCGCCTGGCCGAGGCCTTTGCCGAATGCCTGCACGAGCGCGTGCGCAAGGACCTGTGGGGCTACGCCGCAGATGAGGCCTTGAGCAACGAGCAGCTCATCAAGGAGCAGTACAAGGGCATCCGCCCCGCGCCCGGTTACCCGGCTTGCCCCGATCACACAGCCAAGATCGACCTGTTCCAGCTGCTGGACGCCAAGGACATCGGCATGGAGCTGACCGACAGCCTGGCCATGTTCCCCGCATCGAGCGTGAGCGGCTTCTACCTGGGAAGCCCCGAGGCCACCTACTTCAACGTGGGCCAGATCGGCGAAGACCAGCTGGCCGACATGGCCGAGCGCCGGGGCATGGACATCGAGGAGCTGCGGCGCAAGCTGGCGCCCAATCTGGGGTGATGGCATAGCGGACAAAACGCTGGTTGTACATGCGAAATCTACATATCGATTGAATGAAAACGTCGTTGCCTGACGACGGTTCGGCTTTCTACACTGACTTCACTGTGCTGCGGCCCGAGGGGCTGCACACGGGTTTGTTCAAGAAAGCATCGATATGAAAAACAAGACACTGGCGCTGGTCGCCACCGCTGCGCTGGCAGCACTGGCATCGGGCGCCGCCTGGGCGGATCGCCTGCAGGACATCAAGCAGGCAGGGGTGCTTCGCGTGGCGGCGTTTGATGCCAATCCGCCCTTCGGCTTCGTCGACCCCAAGACCCGCAAGATCGTGGGCCTGGACGTGGACTATGCGCAGGAGTTCGCCAAACGCCTGGGCGTGAAGCTGCAACTGGTGCCGACCAATCCGGCCAACCGCGTGCCGCTTTTGCTGGCGGGCAAGGTTGATCTGGTGTTGGCCAACTTCACCATCACCGAAGAGCGCGCCAGGCAGGTGGGCTTCAGCATTCCGTACTTTGCTTCGGGCACGCAGTTCATCGCACCCAAGGGCACATTGACCACGCCGCAGCAACTGAGTGCGCTGCGCATTGGCGTGGACAAGGGCACGACCAACGAGATCGTGCTGCGCGAAAAGTATCCCCAGGCCACCCTGGTGGCCTATGACGACACGCCGTTTGCCTTTACCGCGTTGCGCAATGGCAATGTGCAGGCCATTTCGCAGGATGGGCCCAAGCTGGTGGGCCTGCTGGCCACCATCAAGAACAAGCAGGAGCGCGACAAGTGGGAGGTGCCTGCCTTCACGATCTCCAGCGACTACATCGGCGTGGGCATTCCCAGGGGCGAGGCTGCCCTGACCGATTTCGTCAACACTGCCTTGCAGGAGCTGGAGGCCAATGGCGGGGCCGGCAAGATCTACGACACCTGGTTCGGTCCGCAAAGCGCGACACCACTGGTGCGCAATTTCAAGATTGGCGACAAGCGCTGAGGCCTGCCCTCGGCCATAGCCATCGCCATGGCACCTGCCTGATCCCGGCCTGCGCCGGGACTCGGGTTTTGTGCGCTGACAGACATGCATCCTCTTCTTCTCTGGCTCGATCCGGTCTGGCAGCACCTGCTGGCCGGTAAATACTGGCACTGGCTGCTCGGCGGCTGGTGCGTCACCATGCTGACCTCGCTGCTGGTCATTGCCGCAGCCACGGTGCTGGGCATTGGCTTTGCCCTGGCACGCAATTCCGGGCTGGCGCCGGTGCGCGGGCTGGCCCTGGTCTATCTGTCGGTGTTCCGCAATACGCCGCTGCTGGTGCAGCTGTTCTTCTGGTACTTCGGGGTGCCCAGCCTGCTGCCAGCCGAGTGGATGGCCTGGCTCAACAGGCCGCACCCGCTGGGCGGAGGCTGGTTCAGCCTGGGCTGGCCTTCCTTCGAGTTCATCTCGGCAGCGGTCGGCCTGGTGTTCTATTCCACGGCCTATGTGGGCGAGGAGGTGCGTGCAGGCATCCGTAGTGTGGCGCCCAACCAGGTTCAGGCAGCGCGCTCGCTGGGCATGACGGGCTGGCAGGTGCAGCGCCACATTGTGCTGCCGCAGGCGCTGGCCACCATTACCTCGCCGCTGCTGGGGCAGTACATGAACATCATCAAGAACACGTCGCTGGGCATGACCATAGGCCTGGTCGAGCTGTCCTACCGCGCGCGCCAGGCCGAGGCGGAGACCTTCCAGTCCTTCCAGGTGTATGGCATCACCACACTGCTGTACATCGTGCTGATTCTCGCGCTGGAGGTGCTCGGCCAGCACCTGGAACGTCGGCGCCGCTGGGGCCGGGTACAGCCGGGGCGGGCATGAACTTTTCCGCATTGGAAGACGATTGGCTCTACCTGCTGGTGGGGACCTTCCCCGAGGGGCCGCCTGGCGGCGCGCTGCTGACACTGATTCTGAGCGCCAGCTCGGGCCTGCTGTCCGCCGTGCTGGGCCTGGTGCTTGGTGTGGCCCTGGTGATGGGAGTCGGGCCGTGGGCTCGGTGGTTGCGCACTGTGCTGGGTTTTTTGCGCGCGATTCCGGTGCTGCTGCTGATCTTCTGGATCTACTTTCTGCTGCCGGTGCTCTTCCATATGGATGTGCCCGGCAGTGTCTCGGTGGTCTGCGCGCTGTCGCTGGTCAGCGGTGCCTACCTGGCGCACGGGGTGGCAGCGGGCATCGGCGCGGTCGGGCAAGGCCAGTGGGATGCGGGGGCCGCGCTGGGCCTGACGCGCTGGCAGGTGCTGCGCAGCCTGATCCTGCCCCAGGCCTTGCCGGTGATGCTGCCGTCGTTCGTGAACCAGTGGGTCACCTTGATCAAGGACAGCTCGCTCGCCTACATCGTTGGCGTGAGCGAGCTGTCCTTTCTGTCCACCCAGGTCAATGCGCGGTTGATGGTGCATCCTGCCGAGGTGTTTTTGCTGGTGGGCGCCATCTACTGGTTGCTGTGCTCGCTGCTCAACCTGCTGGCCTGGGTGGTGGAGCGCAGGGGCAGGGCGGGCTGGGCCCATGCGTAGGCAACAAAAAAGGACGCATGGCGTCCTTTTGCACTTTGAAGGTGAGGGCTTGCGGGCTTACTTGCCCTTCAGCTCGGCAATGTAGGCGTCGCGCGCCTTCACGCCGGTCGGGGTGAAGTCGGTGAAAACGCCATCGATGCCCAGGCGGTAGTAGGCGAGGAACTCCTGTACCGGGTCTCCCTTGTAGATACCGGCAAGGCGCCCTGCCTCGTTGCGGAAGGTGAAGCTGTGCACCACCAGGCCAGCCTTGTGCGCGTTGGCAATCAGGCCGGTGTCCTTGAGGGTGTTCACGTCCTTGAGGCCCGCGCCTTCCTTGTACGGCACCACCGAGTGGGCCAGCACCTGGGGTTTCCAGGGGCCGATGCCGTCGGCATAGGTCTTGATTTCGGCGAGGCCCGCCGGGGTCTGCATGACGGCGAAGGTGCGCGCATCACCGGCCAGCGTCCAGCTATAGGGGCGGCCGCTGATGAAGGTCCACTCATCGGTGGTGATGTAGACCATCGAGCCATCCTTGAGGTCGAAATCGTTGCCGTCGATCAGCTGCACGCCCTTGGCCTTCATGCCGGCTTTGCGCAGGTATTTCAGGCTTTCGGGGTCAAAGCTCTGGATGTAGATGGGGGCATCCTTGCTGTTGAGCTTGTTCTTCTCCAGCAGGGCCAGGGTGGCGTCTTCCAGCGGGTGGCTGCCGGGCGCGCCGCAGCCGTTGGCGATGGCCTGCTGGTTGTTCCAGTAGGGGTTCTTGGTTTCGGCATAGACCGGGATGGTGCGGCCCACCGCCTTGCCCTTGGCCGTGGCGATGTCGATCACATCCTGCGCGCTGATGAGCGGCAGCTTGCCGTTCCATTCGGTGGGGCGGTCGGCACGGTTGTCCAGGGTGGTGCCACCGATCCAGTCGCGCAGCTCCTGCATCGTGAAGTCGCTGATCGACCAGTCGTTGCTGTGGTCTTCGCCATCGACCACCAGGGCCTTGAGCACCGACTTGGGATCGCTGGGGTTGATCTGGTCGCTCAGGTACTGCGCGGGGCCGTTGGCGGGAATGGCGGGGTATTTCACATCCACCAGCACGCCCTTGGCCGTGCGCTTGCGGGCGGCTACGGCGGCGTTGGTCTTGGCAACGTCGGCGATGTTGGTGCTGTCCCCCAGCCACGCATTGTGGCGTGCCACCAGCTGGCAGTCGCGCGTCAGGTGCATGTCCAGCTCGATCATGTCGGCACCGGCGTCGATGGCCTTCTCATAGGCCATGCGTGTCTGCTCGGGATACATGCCGGAGTAGCCGCGGTGCGCGATCACCTGGGGCTGGTAGCCGTCCAGGGTGAGGAAGCGCACACCATCATCGCCGCCGCCACCGCCGCAGGCAGTCAGCAGCAGGGCGCCGCACAGGGCCGTGCCCAGCGCTGTCAGGTGGAACTTGGGGGTACGTGTTGTCATAGGAATCGACCAAGGGTTGAGAAAGCGAAAGGTGGGTGGATGCTGCGGGCGCCGTATGACTGTGGTGTGACAGTGTGCCCGGCCGTCAGCCTGCACCAACGGCAACGCCGCCATGTGGCAGTCCGCTTGCGCAAACTGCTGCATGGCAGCGTACGGGATTGCGTGCGCTTTACCCAGAACTTTCGATATTGCGGCGCAGCAAATGTGGCGTAAACACTTTCTCGACTTTCTCAGGCGCGTTGCAGCAGCCAGACCAGCACCAGCGCCAGCGCAGCGGGCACGGCAAAGTTGAGCAGCAGGATGGGCAGCTCCTGCGCCACGGTGTAGCCTGCCTTGCTCACACCCACCCACATATTGGCCAGGGTCATCGCCAGCCACACAGGGATGAACGCCTTGGCGCCGGTCGCCATGCTGGCTGCATCGGCCCCCCACAGCTTGCCCAGCAGCACGAAAACGGCGAGCTGCAGCACGCCCGTCACCATCACCAGCAGCATGTGCATGGCGGTCTCCTCTTGGTTGAAAACAATGCGGCCTGCCGCTGGGGCAGGCCATGTCTGCTTATTTTGTCGTGTAGCCGCCGTTGATCAAGATGGTTTGTCCGGTAATCCACCAGCCGTCGCTCACCAGGTGACGCACAAAGGGCACCACGTCTTCGATATCGGTGAGCCCTGTCTGGCTGAAGGACGAGAGGGCCGCTGCGCTCTTGTGGTAGGCCTGGGCATCGGTGCTTTCCTGGCCGTAGAAGAACGGCGTATCCATCGGGCCGGGGCCCACGGCGGTCACCGAGATGCCGCGTGCGCCGAATTCCTTGGCGGCGGCGCGGGTGTAGTGTTCCACCGGTGCCTTGGTGCCGGCGTACGACGAATAGAACGGCGTAAACGCTCCGAGCAGCGACGTCACCAGGGTGCAGACCTTGCCGCCATCGTTCACATGCTTGCCCGCTTCCTTCAGAAAGAAGAAGGCAGCCTTGTTGTTGACGGCATCCATTTCGTCAAATTCGGCCTCGCTGATATCGGCCATGGGTTTCTTGAGCACCTTGCCCACGGTGTTGATGGCGATGTCCGGGCGGCCCACGGCGGCAACGGCGTCGGCAAACAGCTTTTCCACCGCCGCTGCCGTCGTCAGGTCGCCCTGCAGGATGACAGCCTTGGCGCCGAGCTTTTGCACGGCAGCCAGGGTTTGCTCGGCATCGGCCTTGCTGGCCGCGCTGTTGTAGTGAATGGCAATGGCCTTGGCGCCGTGCTGGGCGAAATCCGTGGCGAGCAGGCCGCCCAGGTTCTTGGCGCCGCCAGCGATCAATACGGTCTTGCCCTGCAGGCTGTGTTTGGAGGAAGAAGACATGAACGAATACTCCTGTGCATGAATCAGAGGTGTCCAGCGTAATTGGTTATAAATCAAAGATAAATATAGAATTTAGTCCATATTTATTCAGAATTTACTAACAATCTACGCCTGCTCTGCGCACCATGGACCGTATTGACCTGCTCCAGATTTTTCTGCGCGTGGCCGCAACTGGCAGCTTTTCGCAAGCGGCTGATCAGCTGTCGCTGCCCCGGCCCACGGTGTCGCTCGCCGTGCAGCAGCTGGAGGCGCGCCTGGGCACACGGTTGCTGCATCGCACCACGCGCAAGGTGGCGCTCACACTCGATGGCCATGCCCTGGTGGAGCGCGCCAGCAGCCTGGTGGACGAGATGCAGGACCTGGAGCAGCGCTTTCGCCCCAACCACCATGCGGTGGCGGGTCGGCTGCGCATCGATGTGCCCAGCCGCGTGGCACGCCTGCTCATCGCGCCGGCCCTGCCTGCCTTGCTGGGGCAGCACCCGGGGCTGGAGGTGGATCTGGGCTCCAGCGACCGCGCGGTCGATCTGGTGCTCGAACACGTGGACTGCGCGCTGCGCGTGGGGCCGCTTGCCGACAGCAGCCTGGTGGCCAAGCCCCTGGGCAGCATGCGTCTCATCAACTGCGCAAGCCCCGCCTATCTGGCGCAGCATGGCACCCCCCAGGCCCCGGCCGATCTGGTGGCGCACCAGGTGGTGCGCTACAACTCGCCTACCACTGGCCGCGCCGCGCCCTGGGAATGGGTGGAGGGCGGGAGCGAACACAGCCGGGTGGTGCCAGGCGCCGTGGGCGCCAACCATGTGGAGAGCTATATCGCCTGCGCCCTGGCCGGGCTGGGGCTCATCCAGATTCCGCAGTACGACGTGCGCGGCCACCTGCAAGCGGGTGAGCTGGTGGAGGTGCTGCACGATTACCCACCACCTGCCTTGCCGGTGCATGTGCTCTACCCGCACCGCACGCACCTCTCGCGCCGGGTGCGTGTGTTCATCGACTGGGTGGCGCAGTTGCTGGCGCAGGCGGGGGCAGTGGAAGATGCTATTTAATAAATGTCTTGAAAATCAACGCGCGCCAGCGGCGGTCAGCATTTTTTCCATGGCCTGGTAGCCCCGCTGCCTGGCATGGGCCAACGGCGTCACGCCGTCCTTGTCGGCCAGGTTCACATGGGCCTTGGCATCGATCAGCAATTGCACGATCTGCTGGTGGCGCGGGCCACCGTCCGACAGGATGATGGCTTCGAGCAGGCCCGTCCATCCCAGGCGGTTGACATGGTTCACATCGGCGCCTGCGGCGATGAGGGTACGCACGGTCTCGACATGGCCGCGCTCGCAGGCGGGGATGAGCGCGGTGCCACCGTAGCGGTTGGTGCTGCGCAGATCGGCCCCATGGGCCAGGGTCATTTTCAGAATTTCCAGATGGCCGCGCGCACCGGCGTACAGGTACGGACTGTCCTGCATGTCGTCCTTGGCGTTCACATCGGCACCCGCCTCGATCAGCGCCCTGGCCGCATCCACATGGTTGCCATGGGTGGCCACCAGCAAGGCGGTGCGGCCCTGCGCGTCACGGGCGTCAATGGCGGCACCTTCCCTGATGCGCTGGCGGATCGTGGAGACATCATTGGCCGCAGCGGCCTGGTGCAAGCGGAGGCTGGTCATGGCAGGGGTGGATGGACGGGTTTGTGCGTTTGTGGTGGCCTGGGCATGGGCCGTTACTGCCCATGGCGCGCTGAGAGCGCCCATCAGGCAGAGTGCGAGAAAACGGTGCAAGGCTTTCCTCCTGGTCGTAGGGCGTGAGGAGATCACGTGGTGAAAGCGAAAGGTCTTGGAGATCGTAGCATTGCCCGAACCCATATACTCACAAATTAATAGCTGCTGGCGAACAACTGGTGAGCGCCAGCAGGTGATTTATATCGATATCGATGCTGACCGAATAAGGTGCGGCGACCCGTCATCCCTCCAAGACATGCTGAAAAATGCCGCACGCGCACACCGTTGCCGCGCAAAGTGCTATCAAAAACAAAGTGGAAACGCAGCGCTGCTGGGTCTGGGCTGGTGCGTGATGGCGGTGCTGGCGCTGGTGATGCTGTGGCTGCTGGCGCCGCTGCTCATCGGTATCGTGGTGGGCCTGGGGGTGACCGTGCTGCTGTGCCAGAGCATTCGCATCGGACGGGCGTTGCAGGCAAAGTCACTGGTGAGTGCGGAGGCCGCCGAGAAGGCGGCGCGCATGCCGCGCTGGGTGCCTTTTGCGGCAATGCTGTTCACGCTGATCGGCGGCGCAACGGGCTGGCTCACCCTGTTCTGGCTGCCCGAGGGCCTGCATCCAGAGCAGGTGCTCCCCCTGGGCACGGCGCTGCTTTGCGCGCTGGTGGTGTTCGTGCTGGTGTGGTTGGTGGGCCAGTTGTCCACCGGCTGGGGCCATCTGCGACAGGGCGAGGCCTGGAATGCGGCCCCCATGTCTTCGGATTGGTGGGTCTGGGCGCTGTTGTGGGCCCTGCCTACCGGGGGGTGGTGGGGCTTGCGGCGCCGAACCAGGCAAGCCAGAAGGCCTGGGGTGAACAATGGCGTGGGTACTACAGCGTGCCCATTCGCATTGCGCTGGCACCTGTGGGCAACAGCGCATCACGCCAGCAACGCGATGCTGCCCTGCTGCAATTGGTGGGCCCCTTGCTGGAACAAGGCAGCCGCCGGGTGGAGGCCCGCCTTCGCACCCGCAACGGCACTACGGTCATGACAGCTGCCATTCCGGCGCGCTACCGTTGGACGGATGATGCGCTGGAGATTCGGCTGGCTGGCGAGCTGGAGCCCCAAGCGCTGGCGTTGCACATGCAGGCGATGCAAGGGGCCACCCATGGCGATGCGGGAGCGTGGATGCTGCTGGGCATGGCGCAATGCCAGCCAGTTCCCAGCGCGCTGGCAGCGCTGAGCATGGCGCACCGCCGCACGCAGTGGCAGCGCACGCAGGCCTGCGCGAGGGAGCGGGGCGCTGAAATTCAGCGCCTGGCGGCTGTATTGCAGGGCCAGATCAGCGCCGTTGAGGTGTTGCCGGGCGTTCGCTTTCGCCCCTGGCCGCTGCGGCGTGGCTGGCGTGCGGTGGATTTACCCTCTGGCCAAGCGCTGGAAGCAGTACCTTTGCTGGCACGTTAACTCGCTTTTGAGAGACCCTAGGCCAAAGGCTGCAGGCAGTCTGCCCATTCACCCGGGTGCAAGCCATCCAGCGTATAAGGCCCGATGGCCATGCGTATCAGCCGCAAGGTCGGGTGGCCGATGGCAGCAGTCATGCGGCGCACCTGGCGGTTCTTGCCTTCGCGGATGATGAGTTCGATCCAGCAATCGGGAATGCTCTGCCGCACCCGGATCGGCGGGTTGCGCGGCCACATATCGGGTTGCGGGTCGAGCAGGCGCACCTGCGCGGGCAGCGTCTTGCCGTCTTTGAGCACCACGCCCTCGCGCAGTTGTTGCAATGCAGCATCGGTGGGAATGCCTTCCACCTGTACCCAGTAGGTCTTGGCCATCTTGTGGCGCGGGTCCGCGATGCGTGCCTGCAGTCCGCCGTCATTGGTCAGCAGCAGCAGGCCTTCGCTGTCGGCGTCCAGGCGGCCTGCCACGTACACACCGGGCACGTCGATCCAGTCCTTGAGCGCCGTCCAACGCCCTTCGGGGGTGAACTGGCTGAGCACGCCATAGGGCTTATGAAAGCGCAGCAGGCGCGGCGCGGCGGCTGGCGGGGGCTGGCGCCTGTTCATCGCAGCACCGGAGCCAGGGTGGCACGCAGGCGTTCGCTGGGTGCGGGTTCCGGCTCGGGCGGGGGCGGTGCGATCTCCAGCGCCTCTTCCACCTGGCCGATGTGCGCCAGCATCAGGGCGCGGGCCTGGGCGGTATCGCCGCGCTCCAGCGCCGCAACAATGCTGGCATGGTCGGCGCAGGATTGCTCGGCGCTGTGCTGCGACTGGTAGAGGGTGGCGGCCAGCGTGGTGCGGGCGGTCAGGTCGCGCAGGGTATTGGCCAGCAGGCGGTGGCCCATCTGCTCGGCCAGGCATACGTGAAAGTCGGCCAGCAGAAAGGCGCGGGTGGCGGCATCGGCGCCCCGGATGGCGCGCTCTTCCTCGCCGATGTGCTGGCGCAGCTGCCCGATCACCTTCTGCATCGGGCGCCCGGCCGCATCGATGATGCCCGATTCGATGATGCGGCGCGCGGCAAAGGCATCGCGCGCATCTTCGGCGCTGGGTTGCACCACATACCAGCCGCGTCGCGGCTGCACCTGCACGAAGCCACGCGCCTGCAACTGCATCAGGGCTTCGCGCACCACGGTGCGGCTCACGGCAAAGTTATCCGCCAGTTCCTGCTCCCCCAGCCGTTCTCCGGGCGAGAGCTTCTGCGCCAGGATGGCTTCGACAACGCGCTCGGCGATGGAGGTGGGGGTGACAGGAGACATGGACTCAGGCGTGGGATTTGGACGTACCCGATTGTGCCGCCGATTGGGGTGCATCTTCGGCGATGCGCTCGCCATTGAGCACGCGATGGGCACGTTCGCGGTCGATATCGCCTTCCCAGGCGGCGATGGCTACCGTGGCCACGCAGTTGCCGATCAGGTTGCCCAGCGCACGGGCGATACCCATGAACCAGTCCACCGACAGCACCAGCACCAGCCCAATGGCAGGAATCGCGGGGATCGCATGCAAGGTGGCTGCCAGCACCACGATGGCCGAGCCCGGCACGCCGTGTGCGCCCTTGGATGTGACCAGCGCAATGGCCAGAATGGTCAGCAGGTCGGACATGCTGATGGGCGTGTTGGTGGCCTGGGCAATGAAGACCGCCGCCAGCGTGATGTAGATGGAGAATGCATCGAGGTTGAACGAGTAGCCGGTGGGAATCACCAGGCCCACGGTGGAATCGCGCACGCCCATGTTGCGCAGCTTGGCCATCACCTGCGGCAGCACGCTGTCGGACGAGGTGGTGGCGAACACGATGGTCAGCTCTTCACGCAGGTAGCGCAGCAGCTTGATGAGGCTGAAGCCGGACAGGCGCATCACCAGGCCCAGCACCACAAATACGAAGAACAGCACCGCCACGTAGAACAGGCCCACCAGCATGCCCAACTGCTTGAGCGAGCCGATGCCGTACTTGCCCACGGTGAAGGCAATGGCGCCCAGCACGCCCAGCGGTGCCAGCTTGATGATGATGCCCATGATCTTGAACAGCGCGAGTGCCGTCATGTCCACCAGATCGGCCAGCGGCTTGACGCGGTCGCCCAACAGCGTGAGCGCACAGCCGAACAGCACCGCAAACAGCAGCACCTGCAGAACATCGCCCTTGGCAAAGGCGTCCACCACTGTAGTGGGGATGAGTTTCATCAGGAAATCCACCGTGCCGCCGCTGGTCAGCTTGTCGGCGTTGCTGGCGTAAGCCGCCATGGCCGCCGGATCGAGCTGGCTGACATCCACGTTCATGCCCACGCCAGGCTCGAACACAAAGGCCAGCACCAGCCCCATGGCCAGCGCGATGGTTGTGAGCACTTCAAAGTAGATCAGCGATTTGACCCCCACGCGGCCCACGCGCTTCAAGTCGCCCGCCCCGGCAATGCCGTGCACGACCACGCAGAACACCAGCACGGGGATGATCATCTTGATCAGCTTGATGAAGCCGTCGCCCAGCGGCTTGAGCTTGACGGCGTATTCAGGCGTCAGCAGGCCAACGATCACACCCACAATGAGTGCGATCACCACCTGCCCGAAGAGGGATTTGACAAAGCGGCGCATGGAATGGATTCCTTGAAATGTATTTGCATACAAGATTTATTCATCTTGTGCACAAGAATGTACTCAAGGAGTTTGCGGCGCATGCAGCGGGTATTCCCGGTATGCGCGGCAGGTGCCTCAAAAGCCAAAAGGCATGCCCATGGAGCGTTTCCATGGGCATGCCTTTCGGTGGACGGCGCTTTGGCGGCCTGCAGGCTTGCGCCTGCGCATAACAGTTATTCCGGGCGAGGAATGGTTCAGCGGGCCGATTCCACAGCCGCCACCACCACCACCTCGATCTTGTAGGCGGGGTTGGCCAGCTGGGCCTGCACGGTGGCCCGGGGCGGGGTGTGGCCAGCGGCGACCCAGGCGTCCCAGACTTCGTTCATCTGGCCGATTTCGCTGATATCGGTCAGGTAGATCTGGCATTGCAGGATGCTTTGCTTGCTGGAGCCGGCCTCGCCCAGCAGGCGGTCAATGTGGCCCAACACCTCCTGCGTCTGCGTCTTGATATCGGCGCCGGGGCTGTTTTCCGGGATCTGGCCTGCCAGATACACGGTGCCGTTGTAGATGGCGGTTTCGGACAGGCGGGCGCCCACATGGCGGCGGTCAATGGCAGAGGTCATGCGTGTCTTTCTGTGGAGGAAACGGTTTTCAAAAATCATAGCGCATGGCGCGCACTGGTGGAGCGCCTAGGGCTGTTTTGGTGCAGATGCGGCACAATGGCGTTCTTACCGCGCAGAAGCCTGCGCCCATGAGACCATGCCATGAGCCAACGATTTTCCGAGTCCCTCAAAGAACTGAACCGCACGCCGTGGCAGGCCTGCACCCAGCACCGCTTCATCAACGAAATGTTCGCAGGAACCCTGGACGACGCCGTGCTGCACCGCTACCTCGTGCAGGATTACCAGTTCATCAACCAGTTTGTCGCCCTGCTGGGCGCGGCCATTGCCAGTGCCGACCAGTTTGCGCCGCGCGTCACCCTGTCGCAGTTTGCGGCCATGATCACGAGCGACGAAAACACCTATTTCATCCGCAGCTTTGACGCGCTGGGCGTGGCCGAATCCGACCGCCACCTGCCGCAACTGAGCCTGCCCACGGTGCAGTTCCAGGCGCTGATGCTGGAGGCCGCGCGCAGCCAGAAATACGCCAACTGCCTGGCCGTGCTGTGCGTGGCAGAAGGCCTGTACCTGGATGCATTCGACCGCGATGGCGCTGCACTGCCGCCCCGCTTCGAGCATGCCGAATGGATCCATCTGCACGCCAATGACTTCTTCCGCGGCTTTGTTGGCTGGCTGCGCGCCGAGCTGGACCGCGTGGGCGAGGGCCTCGATCCGCAGGCCCGGGCCGACGCGGCAGATTTTTTTGCTCGCGCCGTTGCGCTGGAGCAGAACTTCTTCGACCATGTTTATGCCGTCTAGCGCTTACCGACAAGGCAACACACCATCAAAAAACAGAGCAAAACGGCCCGTGCCCCATGACACGCACATTGCTTGCAGGCGCGGCCCTTCTTCCTGACAATGCCATCCACCATGCTCAGCATCCAAGACATTCGCGCTGCCGCGCAGCGCATCCAAGGCAAGGTTGAACGCACGCCTTGCCTGTATTCACACACCCTGTCGAACATCGTCGGCGCCAAGGTGTACCTCAAGTTCGAGAACCTGCAGTTCACAGCGGCCTTCAAGGAGCGCGGTGCCTGCAACAAGCTGATGCAGCTGACCGGCGAGCAGCGTTTGCGTGGCGTGATCGCCATGAGCGCAGGCAACCATGCGCAGGGCGTGGCCTACCACGCCCAGCAGTTGGGCATCCGCGCCGTCATCGTGATGCCGCGCTTCACGCCCGGGGTGAAGGTGGAGCGCACGCGCAGCTTTGGGGCCGAAGTCGTGCTGCATGGCGACACGCTGGAGGAAGCACGCATCCACGCCTACGCGTTGGCCGACGCGCAGCAACTGGTGTTTGTGCACCCGTTTGACGACGAGGACATTGCCGCCGGCCAGGGAACGCTGGCGCTGGAGATGCTCGAAGACCATCCCGATCTGGACGCCCTGCTGGTGGCCGTGGGTGGCGGCGGCTTGATTGCCGGGATTGCCACGGCGGCCAAGGCCATCCAACCCGGGATCGAGGTGGTGGGGGTGCAGACATCACGCTTTCCCAGCATGCTCAACGCCGTGCAGCACAAGGACTTGCCCGTCGGCGTCTCCACCATGGCAGAAGGCATTGCAGTGGCGACAGCAGGCATGATCACCCGCCAGATCGTGGCCGAGACGGTAGACGATCTGGTGCTGGTGGAAGAGGGCGATATCGAGCAGGCCGTGCTGATGCTGCTGGAGATCGAGAAGACCCTGGTGGAAGGAGCGGGCTCGGTGGGCCTGGCGGCGCTGCTGCGCTATCCGGACCGCTTCAAGGGCAAGAAGGTGGGCCTGATCCTCTCGGGCGGCAACATCGATCCGCTGCTGCTCGCCTCCATCATCCAGCGGGGCATGGTGCGTTCCGGGCGGCTGGCGCGCTTGCGCATCAGCTCGCGCGACGTGCCGGGCATGCTGGCGCGCATCACGGCCATCGTTGCCGAGGCGGGCGCCAATATCGAAGAGGTGCACCACCAGCGCGCCTTCACCAAACTGGCCGCACAGAACACCGAGATCGACATCGTGCTGCAGACCCGCAGCAATGCGCATATCCAGGAAGTGATGGACAAGCTGCGCGCAGCAGGCATGCAGGTCGAGCTGGCCTGATGCAACGCTGGCGCTGACGACGCCCCATACGGGTGCCGTCGGCACGCCGCATGGGGCAAGGGCGTTTGCCGTGCAGAGCGGCTCTGCCAAAGTGGCGAAAAACCTTTCACTTTGCTTGCTAGATGGCACTGTGCATTTGACGCAAATCATGCATTTGAAGGGTTTATGGCGCAGTAGTTCTTCAGAACGATGGCATGGCGGCGGCCATCGTTCTTCTGGCGCGGCGTGATGCACTAACAGGTGGATGGTGCAGCGCGGCCTGGCGCGCGACAGTGGGGCAGATTCAACAACATCTGCCCCACCATGGATTCCGCCTCTGCACCACCCGCTGTCTCCCGCCAGGCCTGGAGCGTTCTCGCCGTCAGCACGCTGGCCTTCACCGTCTGCTTCATGGTGTGGATGATGTTTGGCGTCATCGGCATTCCGCTCAAGAAGCAGCTGGGCCTGAATGCCACCGAGTTCGGCCTGCTCACCGCCATGCCTGTGCTCTCGGGCTCGCTGGTGCGGGTGCCGCTGGGCATCTGGACGGACCGCTATGGCGGCCGCATTGTGATGACCATATTGATGGCCGTCACTGTGCCAGCCATCTGGCTTATGGCCTATGCCACGCAGTACTGGCAGTTCCTGGTCATCGGCCTGTTTGTCGGTCTGGCTGGCGGCTCGTTCTCGGTAGGCACGCCTTACGTTGCACGCTGGTTCCCCAAGAGCCGCCAGGGCATGGCGATGGGTGTGTACGGTGCCGGCAACTCGGGCTCGGCGGTCAACAAGTTCCTCGCACCCGCACTGCTGGTGGTGGGTGGCTGGGCGCTGGTGCCCCAGGTCTATGCCGCCATCCTGGCGGGCACCGTGGTGCTGTTCTGGATGTTCAGTTCGCACGATCCACGGCATCTGGTGGCCAGCAATGTGCGTTTTGTCGACCAGCTCAAGGCGTTGAAAGACCCGCGTGTGCTCAAGTACTGCCAGTACTACAGCATCGTGTTCGGTGGCTATGTGGCGCTCGCACTGTGGATGGTGCAGTACTACGTGGGCGAATACGGCCTCGATATCCGCGTGGCTGCGCTCCTGGCGGCCTGCTTTTCGCTGCCTGGCGGTGTGCTGCGCGCCATCGGCGGCGTGCTGTCAGACAAATATGGCGCCCACAAAGTCACCTGGTGGGTGATGTGGGTGAGCTGGATCTGCCTGTTCCTGCTGAGCTATCCGCAAACCGATTTCACCATTGCCACCATCAACGGCCCCAGGACATTCCACATCGGGCTGAACGTCTACACCTTCACTGCGCTGATGGGCGTGCTGGGCGTGGCTTTCGCCTTCGGTAAGGCCAGTGTCTTCAAGTACATCGGCGACGACTACCCCGACAACATCGGCGCCATCAGCGGCATCGTCGGACTGGCTGGCGGCCTGGGTGGCTTTGTGCTGCCCATCATGTTCGGCGCCTTGCTGGATATGACCGGCGTGCGCTCCAGCGCTTTCATGCTGCTGTACGGCGTGGTCTGGGTCTCTCTCATCTGGATGTACTGGACCGAGGTGCGCCACACCGACCTGATGGGTAGCACCCTCGCCAAGAAGGCTTGAAGGCCGCGTGAATATCTTCTGGAAAGAATCTCCATGAACACTACAACCACCACTGCGCCGCGCCGCGGCAGCACCTTGAAAATCTGGACCCCGGAGGACAAGGCCTTCTGGGAAAAAGAGGGCGAAGCCATCGCCAAGCTCAATCTGTGGATTTCGGTACCCGCCCTCTTTCTGGCCTTTGCTGTCTGGCAGGTCTGGAGTGTGGTTGCCGTCAGCCTGCCGAGTCTGGGCTTCCAGTACTCGACCAACCAGCTCTTCTGGCTGGCGGCGGCGCCCGCGCTGTCCGGCGCCACGCTGCGCATCTTCTACTCCTTCATGGTGCCCCTGGTCGGCGGACGCCGCTGGACGGCAATCTCCACCGCCAGCCTGCTGATCCCGGCCATCGGCATCGGCATTGCGGTGCAGGACCCGAGCACGCCCTATCCCACGATGCTGATCCTGGCCCTGCTGTGCGGGCTGGGAGGCGGCAATTTCAGCTCCAGCATGGCCAATATCAGCTACTTCTTCCCCAAGGACCGCAAAGGCTCGGCGCTGGGCGTGAACGCTGGCCTGGGCAACCTGGGCGTGTCGGTGGTGCAATTCCTCAGTCCCATCGTCGTCACGGCAGGGCTGCTGGGTGTGTTCGGTGGCGATCCGCAGACCATCACCAAGGGCGGCGCCCAGGTGCAGGTCTGGATGCAGAACGCCGCCTTCATCTGGGTGCCATGGATCGTGCTTGCCTCGGTTGCAGCGTGGTTCGGCATGAATGATGTGGCCGACGCCAAGGCCTCGGTGGCAGCACAGGCGGCCATCTTCGTGCAACCGCACAACTGGATCATGTGTGTGCTGTACCTGGGCACCTTCGGCTCCTTCATCGGCTTTGCTGCGGGCTTTCCCCTGCTGATCAAGAGCCAGTTTCCCACCGTCAACCCCTTGACCTATGCGTGGCTTGGCCCGCTGGTGGGCGCCGTGATCCGTCCCTTTGGCGGCTGGCTTGCCGACAAGGTCGGCGGCGGCGTGGTGACGATGTGGAACTTCCTGGTGATGGCTTTGGCCGTGCTGGGCGTGCTGTATTTCCTGCCCAAGGGCGCGAGTGCGCTGGCGCTTTCAATCGGGCCTGCCGAGGGCAATTTCACTGGCTTCTTTCTGATGTTTCTGCTGCTGTTTGTCACCACCGGCATCGGCAATGGATCGACCTTCCGGATGATTCCCATCATCTTCAACCAGCTCGCCCTGCGCCAGGCCGGCAAGGACGCAGCGGCGCAGGCTTCCGCTATCAAGGAAGGCAATGTGCTAGGCGCTGCTGCTGTCGGCTTTGCCGGCGCGTTTGGCGCCTACGGCGGCTTCTTCATTCCCAAGAGCTACGGCACTTCCATCGCTGCCACCGGCGGCCCGGAGGCAGCGCTGTGGGTCTTTGCTGCCTTCTACCTGCTGTGCGTGGTCATCACCTGGTGGTGCTATGGGCGCCGCCAAGCCTCCATGCCCTGCTGACCCTTCACGAGAAAACGAGAACCACCATGAGTCATTTCCTCGACCGCCTCACCCACTTTCGTCTGCCCAAGGAAAGCTTTGCCGATGGCCATGGCCGTACCACGGGCGAAGACCGCACCTGGGAAGACGCCTACCGCGCCCGCTGGTCGCATGACAAGATCGTGCGCAGCACGCACGGCGTGAACTGCACCGGCTCGTGCTCCTGGAAGATCTACGTCAAGGGCGGCATCGTCACCTGGGAAACCCAGCAGACGGACTACCCCCGCACCCGCTGGGATATGCCCAACCACGAGCCACGCGGCTGCGCGCGCGGCGCCAGCTACAGCTGGTACCTGTACAGCGCCAACCGCGTGAAGTACCCGATGGTGCGCGGCCGGCTGCTGGAGCGCTGGCGCGCTGCGCTGGCCGTGGCCAAAACGCCCGTGGATGCCTGGGCCCTGATCGTGCAGGACGATGCTGCGCGGCGCGACTACCAGAGCGTGCGCGGCATGGGCGGATTCGTGCGTAGCAGCTGGGACGAGGTCAACCAGCTCGTGGCTGCGGCCAACGTCTACACCATCAAGCAACACGGGCCCGACCGCATCATCGGCTTCTCGCCCATTCCGGCGATGAGCATGGTCAGCTATGCGGCGGGCAGCCGCTACCTGAGCCTGATTGGCGGCGTGTGCATGAGCTTCTACGACTGGTACTGCGACCTGCCGCCAGCCAGCCCCCAGGTCTGGGGCGAGCAGACCGACGTGCCTGAATCGGCAGACTGGTACAACAGCAGCTACATCATTGCCTGGGGCTCCAACGTTCCGCAGACGCGCACGCCCGATGCCCACTTCTTCACCGAGGTGCGCTACAAGGGGGCCAAGACCGTTGCCGTGACGCCCGACTACAGCGAAGTGGCCAAGCTCTCCGATGTCTGGCTGCATCCCACGCAGGGCACCGACGCGGCGCTGGCCATGGCCATGGGCCATGTGGCGTTCAAGGAGTTCTACTTCGACCGGCGCAGCGAATACTTCGACGACTACGCACGCCGCTACACCGATCTGCCCATGCTGGTGCTGCTGGAAAGCAAAACCCTGCCCGACGGCAGCGTGGTGCAGGTACCAGGCCGCTACCTGCGCGCCAGCGACTTCAACGGCAAGCTCGGGCAGCAGAACAACCCGGAGTGGAAGACCATGGCCTTCGACGGCGATGGCCGCGCCGTGCTGCCGCACGGCTCCATCGGCTTCCGCTGGGGGGCCGAGGGCCGCGACGACGCCGGCAAATGGAACCTGGAGGCCAAGGAGGCACGCCACGGCGCTGAGGTGAAACTCAAGCTCTCGGTGCTGGAAGACGGCAGCCAGGCGCATGAGGTTGTCGATGTGGGCTTTCCTTACTTTGGCGGCATTGCCACGCCGCATTTCACGGCCAACGAACAACAGGGCAATGTGAACCGCGCCCGCGTGCCGGCTGTGCGCCTGCGCCTGGGTTGTGATGGCGAATACAGCGAGGCGCTGGTTGCCACCGTGTTCGACCTGCAGGCCGCGCAGTACGGCATCAACCGTGGTTTGGGCAGCGGTGCTGCCAGCTACGACGACAACGCACCGTACACCCCGGCATGGGCCGAGCAGATCACCGGCGTTCCGCGCCAGCAGATCATCACCGTGGCGCGCGAATTTGCAGACAACGCGGACAAGACGCGTGGCAAGTCCATGGTCATCATCGGTGCGGCGATGAACCACTGGTACCACTGCGACATGAACTACCGTGGCGTCATCAACCTGTTGATGCTGTGCGGCTGCATTGGCCAGAGCGGCGGCGGCTGGTCGCACTACGTGGGCCAGGAAAAGCTGCGCCCGCAGACCGGATGGACGGCGCTGGCCTTCGCACTCGACTGGGCACGGCCACCACGCCAGCAGAACAGCACCAGCTTCTTCTACGCGCACACCGACCAGTGGCGCTACGAAAAACTGGGCATGGAAGAAATCGTCAGCCCCTTGGCCGATCGGAGCCAGTACGGTGGCAGCATGATCGACTACAACGTGCGCGCCGAGCGCATGGGCTGGTTGCCGAGTGCCCCGCAGCTCAAGACCAATCCGCTGTCGATTGCTGCGCAGGCCGATGCGGCGGGCCTGGCGCCACGCGATTATGTGGCCCAGGGCCTCAAGAGCGGCAGCCTCACGATGAGCTGCGAAGACCCGGACGCCCCCGAGAACTGGCCGCGCAACCTTTTCGTGTGGCGCAGCAACCTGCTGGGCTCCAGCGGCAAGGGGCACGAGTACTTCTGCAAACACCTGCTGGGCACCGACAACGGCGTGCAAGGTAAGGACCTCGGCCCGCAGGATGCCAAGCCCGAAGAGGTGACCTGGCATGCCCAGGCGCCCCAGGGCAAGCTGGATCTGCTGGTTACGCTCGACTTCCGCATGAGTACGACCTGCCTCTACTCCGATGTGGTGCTGCCCACGGCCAGCTGGTACGAGAAGAACGACCTCAACACCAGTGACATGCATCCCTTCATCCACCCACTGTCGGCTGCGGTCGATCCGGTGTGGGAGTCGCGTTCCGACTGGGAAATCTACAAGGGCTTTGCCAAGGCTTTCAGTGAGGTCTGCGTGGGTCATCTGGGCGTGGAGCGCGATACCGTGCTTACGCCGCTGATGCACGACACCCCTGCCGAGCTGGCGCAGCCCTACGGCGTGGCCGAATGGAAAAAAGGCGAGTGCGACCTCATCCCCGGCAAGACGGCGCCACAGGTCACGGTGGTGGAGCGCGACTACCCCAACACCTACAAGCGCTTTACCGCGCTGGGCCCGCTGATGGACAAGCTGGGCAACGGCGGCAAGGGCATCAACTGGAAAACCGGCACCGAGGTGGAACAACTGGGCCAGCTGAATGGCCTGACCATCGAGCCCGGCGTGACCGAAGGCCGCCCACGCATCGTCAGTGACATCGACGCCTGCGAAGTCATCCTGCAGCTGGCTCCCGAGACCAATGGCCACGTGGCCGTGAAGGCCTGGGAGGCGCTGGAGAAAGCCACGGGCCGTGAACACAAGCACCTGGCCCTGTACCGCGAGGACGAAAAGATCCGCTATCGCGACATCCAGGCGCAGCCGCGCAAGATCATCAGCTCGCCCACCTGGAGCGGCATCGAGAGCGAAACGGTGAGCTACAACGCGGGCTACACCAATGTGCACGAGCTGATTCCATGGCGCACGCTCACCGGCCGCCAGCAGTTCTACCAGGATCACCCCTGGATGGTTGCCTTCGGCGAGGGCTTCTCCAGCTACCGTCCGCCGGTCGACATGAAGGCCACGGCTGGCATGCAGGGCATCAAACCCAATGGGCACCCGGAGATCCAGCTCAACTTCATCACGCCGCACCAGAAGTGGGGCATCCACAGCACGTACACCGACAACCTGCTGATGCTTACGCTCAACCGTGGCGGCCCTGTGGCGTGGATCAGCGAGGAGGACGCCAGGCGCGCCGGTATCGAAGACAACGACTGGATGGAGATGTTCAACCTCAATGGTGCAGTCGCCGTGCGCGCGGTGGTAAGCCAGCGCGTCAATCCCGGCATGGTGCTGATGTACCACGCGCAGGAAAAGATCATCAACACACCCGGCAGTGAGATCACCGGCGTGCGTGGTGGTATCCACAACTCGGTCACGCGCATCGTGCTCAAACCCACGCACATGATCGGTGGCTACGCGCAGTACAGCTACGGCTTCAACTACTACGGAACCATCGGCACCAACCGCGACGAATTCGTCGTCGTGCGCAAGATGGCCAAGGTGGACTGGCTGGACACGCCGCGCGATGACCACCTGGCTGGTGCTTACCAGTCGCAGGGCGAGAACCCCTGATTCCGATCAGAAAGAACAAGGAAACCGCGATGAAAGTACGTGCACAGATCGGCATGGTGCTGAACCTGGACAAATGCATCGGCTGCCATACCTGCAGCGTGACCTGCAAGAACGTCTGGACCAGCCGCCCCGGCGTGGAATACGCCTGGTTCAACAACGTCGAGACCAAGCCCGGCATTGGTTACCCCAAGGAGTGGGAAAACCAGGAGCGCTGGAATGGCGGCTGGACCCGCAAGGCTGATGGCTCCATCGTGCCGCGCCAGGGCGGCAAATGGCAGCTGCTGATGAAGATCTTCGCCAACCCCAACCTGCCGGAGATCGACGACTACTACGAGCCCTTCACCTTCGACTACGACCACCTGCAGAGTGCCAAGGAGATGAAGGCAGCGCCTACGGCCCGTCCGCGCAGCCTCATTACCGGCCAGCGCATGGAGAAGATCGAGTGGGGCCCGAACTGGGAGGAAATTCTGGGCGGCGAATTCAGCAAGCGCAGCCGGGACAAGAATTTTGACGAGGTGCAGAAGGACATCTACGGCCAGTTCGAGAACACCTTCATGATGTACCTGCCGCGCCTGTGCGAGCACTGTCTGAACCCCGCCTGTGTGGCGAGTTGCCCGAGCGGTTCGATCTACAAGCGCGAGGAAGACGGCATCGTGCTGATCGACCAGGACAAGTGCCGCGGCTGGCGGATGTGCGTCTCGGGCTGCCCGTACAAGAAGATTTACTACAACTGGAAGAGCGGCAAGGCCGAAAAGTGCATCTTCTGCTACCCACGCATCGAAGCCGGGCAGCCCACCGTGTGCTCGGAAACCTGCGTCGGCCGCATCCGCTATCTGGGCGTGCTGCTTTACGATGCCGACCGCATCGAACAGGCAGCCAGCGTCGAAAAGGACAAGGACCTATACCAGGCCCAGCTGGACATCTTCCTCGACCCGAACGACCCGGCGGTGATCGAGCAGGCCCGCCGCGACGGTATCCCCGAGGCCTGGCTGATCGCTGCGCGCAACAGCCCCGTCTACAAGATGGCGGTGGACTGGAAGGTTGCACTGCCGCTGCATCCCGAGTACCGCACGCTGCCCATGGTCTGGTACGTGCCACCGCTGTCGCCCATTACTGCAGCGGCCCAGGCCGGCCACGTGAGCGCCAACGGCGAGCTGCCGGATGTGAACCAGCTGCGCATTCCTGTCAAATACCTGGCCAACCTGCTCACCGCAGGCGACACCGTGCCCGTGGTGCGGGCGCTGGAACGTATGCTGGCCATGCGCGCCTACCAGCGCGGCAAACATGTGGAAGGTATGCCCAACCAAGCGGCACTGCAACAGGCGCAGCTGTCTGTGGCCGAAGCTGAAGAGATGTACCGGATCATGGCCATTGCCAATTACGAAGACCGCTTTGTGATCCCTACCACGCACCGCGAATACGCGGAAAACGCCTTCAATGTGCGCGGCGGCTGCGGGTTCTCCTTTGGCAACGGCTGCAGCGAGGGCGAGACCGAAACCAGCCTGTTTGGCAGCGAGAAGAAGCGCACCATCCCCATCAAGGCGACGCTGTGAGGAGAGAAGACATGAAAGACAGTATCAGCTTCACCCTGCGCGCACTGGCCCACCTGCTGCGCTACCCGGATGCCGACATGCGTGGCCACCTGGTGGACATCCATACCGCGCTGAACGCCGAAAACGCGCTAGGCAATGTGCGCCGCACTGAACTCGACGCCCTGATGGATCGCCTGCTGGCAGAAGGCATGGATGCCGAAGCCAGCTATGTAGACCTGTTTGACCGTGGACGCGGCACTGCACTGCACTTATTCGAGCATGTGCACGGCGATTCGCGTGACCGCGGGCCGGCCATGGTCGATCTGGTGAAAACCTACGAGCGGGCTGGCCTGCTGCTGGACCCTGCCGAACTGCCAGACCACCTGACTGTGCTGCTGGAGTTCGCCTCCACCCAGCCGACGCAGGAGGCGCGTGCCTTCATTGGAGAGTTTGCGCACATTCTGCAATCCATCGCCGCTGCCCTGGTGCGCCGCCAAAGCGACTATGCCGCCGTGGTGTCTGCCGTGCTTGACCTGGCAGGCCAGCCGGTGGTGGCGGATACGCCCGCCGCTTCATTGCCCGCTGATGAGTCACTGGATGAAAGCTGGGAAGAGCCAGCAGCATTTGGCGGCTGCAACAGCCAGGGGCAGGCCGCACCCGGCACCCCGCAACCCATCCACATCACGCGGCGCCAGCCACCGGCCGGCTCCGCCCGCTGAATCCCGAGGAGCCCGCCATGCCACTTGCATTGCACAACTTCCTGTTTGTCGTCTACCCCTACATCTGCCTGGCTGTCTTCCTGATGGGCAGTCTCGCGCGCTTCGACCGCGACCAGTACACCTGGAAAAGCGATTCGTCGCAGCTGCTGCGCTCGGGTCAGTTGCGCTGGGGCAGCAACCTGTTCCATATCGGCATTCTGTTTCTGCTGTTCGGCCATACCGTGGGCCTGCTCACGCCGCATTTCATGTACGAGTGGCTGATCACCGCGCCACAAAAGCAGATGCTGGCCATCGTCTCCGGTGGCGTTGCCGGTGTGGTGTGCTTCATCGGCCTGACGTTGCTGCTGCACCGGCGCATTGCCGATCCGCGCATCCGCCGCACCAGCCACCGCACCGATCTGGCCATCCTCATCATCCTGTGGGTGCAACTGGTGCTGGGCCTAGCGACTTTGCCGGCATCGTTTTCGCACCGGGCTGACGCCAGCGCCATGCTGGTGCTGGCCGACTGGGCGCAGCGCATCGTCACCTTCCGCCCCGACGCTGCAGGTCTGGTGGCGCTGGACTGGCCGTTCAAAGTGCACATGGTGCTGGGCATGACCATCTTCCTGCTGTTTCCCTTCAGCCGGCTGGTGCATGTGTGGAGCGGGCTGGCTTCGGTGGCCTATCTCGCGCGCCCCTACCAATTGGTGCGTTCGCGCCGGATGAACCTGCCTGAAAACCGTGAAGGGGGTCAGTCATGAGCGATCACCTGCTTTCTGGCGCTGGTGGCTGCGGCAGCCACGCATGCGCCTGCCAGGAGAGCGAGAAAGACAGCCTGCCTCGCATTGAGGCGCCGCTTGAAGCATCGCGCACAGTCTTTCCTGCTCCCCAGGTGAATGGCATTGCCTTGTGCGAGACGAACGAGTTGCTCGATGCCATGGAGCTGCGCCAGCGTGCCTGCACCGAGCTGCTGCGCCAGGCCGCAATGGCGCAGGGGCTGCTGGCAGCCGATGACCCGACGCCAAGCGCCGGCGCAATCAGCGAAACCGCAGGATTGGCCATTGAGCGCCTGCTGGACACGGAACTTCACTTGCCCGAACCCGGCGACGAGGCGGGCCGCCGCCACTACCTGGCGCATACGGCGCGCTATGCTTGTGGAGAACGCGTATTGGCGCGCCATGTGCTTTTTGCCGTGACCCCTGGTGTGGATGTGAATGCATTGCGTCAGCGCGCCGAGGCTTGCCTGCTCGATGTTCGTAGCGCCACACCCGAAGAACAGGCTGCGGGCGACCGATTTGCCGCCGCAGCCCGCGCCAGCAGCAATTGCCCCAGCGGTACGGAAGGTGGCCAGCTGGGATGGTTGCGCGCGGAGGACTGCGCGCCTGAGTTCGCCAAAGAGTTGTTCGGCCTTGCCGAGGTCGGCGTGCTGCCGCGCCTGGTGTACAGCCGTTTCGGCCTGCATGTCGTTGAAGTGCTGGAGCGTGAGAGTGGCACAGTTCCACCCTACGAGCAGGTGCGCGCTGCAGTGCTGCAACAGCTACGCCAGCAGAGCTTTGCCACGGCGCTGTCGCAGTACCTGCGCTTGCTGGCCGGCCGTGCACGCGTGGTGGGCGTGGATCTGGAAGCGGCAGAAACGCCACTGGTGCAGTGAATGCCTGACGACGACCTGCTTCAGCGCCTGCGCCGCTTTCACGACCATGCCTTTCCGCTGCATGAAGAGCGGTTTCGGGTGCTGGTAGACCAGGGCCAGCACCCGGCGACGCTGTTCATCGGTTGCAGTGATTCGCGGTTGGTCCCCTACCTGCTGACAGGCACCGGGCCGGGAGAGCTCTTTCTGGTGCGCAATGTGGGTGCCTTCGTGCCGCCTTATGACGGCAGCTGGGGCTACCACGGTACGTCGGCCGCGATCGAGTTCGCGGTCCTGAATCTGCAGGTGCGTCGCATCATCGTCTGCGGCCACAGCCATTGTGGGGGCATTCGTGCACTGTATGGGGGCGTGCCGGCGGCGGCACGCAATCTGGCGGCCTGGCTGGAGCTGGGCCGTGAAGCGGCGTTGCCGGTGGCTGAATCTGGCCCTGATGCGTTGCGCCGCACAGAGCAGCGGGCCGTCGTGCTGCAGCTGGAGCGGCTGATGGATTACCCCATGGTGCGCGAGCGGGTCGAGGCGGGCACGCTCAGCCTGCATGGATGGCACTACGTGATCGAGGACGGCGAAGTACATGTGTTCGATGCGGCAAGCGGCAGCTTCATGGCCGCAGCCGATGCGGGCCATGCGGGCACCGGGCCCTACGAGCCCTATGCGGAATCAGTGGTCTGAGACGGGCCAGGCCTGGCGTGGGCTGCTGTGTCGTCTAACAGCGCCAGAGGGTCCCATTCTGCCCAATCAGGCCCGAACAGCTCGGCGGGATGTGGTGACCGCTCCGAGCCATTGCCGCACGCCATGGCAGTTGCAGCGCAGTAACGGTTGCAGCCCCAGCAGGTGCGCTCAGGGTGTGCAGGGTTGTTCGGAAAGCGTTTGGCCATGAATGCGAGGGGGAGGACAATTCCACTATGTGCGACAACTTGACACAAGAAATTGACATAGATCATTAACGGCGCGCACCATGCGGTGACGCCATCGACCGGCAGCGACAATCCATGGCTGTGACCTTGCAATTGCACACCCCCTCTTCAGCAGGCTTCGACGAGCCGTTTGGCATGCTGCATGCTTGCCACGGCCGGGTGGAGCGCACGTTGGCGCTGCTTTCCCGTTTGGGCGAGTACCTCGCGGCGCAGGGGGGCGGGGTGCCCGATGAGCAGGCACGCGATGCAGCCGCCGATGTACAACGCTATTTCGACCTGGCCGCGCCATTGCACCACCAGGATGAAGAGTTGCATGTGTTCCCGGTGCTGCGCGCATCGGGGGCGAAGGCGTTGGCCGATGTCCTGCAAGCCGAGCATGAAAGGATGGAGACTTTGTGGCAGCCTATTCGGGCGGATTTGCAGGCCGTGCACGCTGGAAACGCTCTGAGCAGTGAGGCACTCGCCGAGGCGCGCGTTCGCTGGGCTGATTTTGCGGCTTTGTATGCACGTCACATCGCAGCAGAAGAGGAACTGGCCTATCCTCAGGCCCAAACGTGCCTTGGTTTGCATGAACAGTTCGCCATGGGCAGGGACATGGCGCAACGCCGCGGCGTTCGCTATTCGGATTCCGCGACATGAATCCGCCCACTGAAGCTGCCCAAAGTGGATCGCGCCGCGATGCACAGCAAGGAGGTGATCCCATGAACCAGGAGGGCGCGGAGGCATCGGGCCGCCCGCTGGCCGTCAAGATTGGCGCCATTGGTTGCGCTTTGCTGTTGATGGCACTCATTGCCATCGGACTGACGCTGCGGCTTACCTGGTCACTTGAAGGAGGGGCTGCCGCGATCAACGAAGCTGGGCGCATGCGCATGCAGACCTGGCGGTTGGCGCAGGCTTTGCCTGGCGCCGATTCACAGCGGGTTGCCTTGCTGATGGGGCAGTTTGACGCGAGCCTGGCATTGTTGCAGCGGGGCGATGCCACCCGTCCGCTGTCTGTGCCGCGCAATGAGGATTCTCGCGCGGCATTGAAGGCTGTACAGCAAAGCTGGCAGGAGCTTCGCAAGGAGTGGCAGCAGCCGCTTGCGGACGGCAATGCAGCACAGAATACTGTCATTGCGCGGCAGGCCGAGGACTTCGTTGGTGGCGTTGATCGCCTGGTGGGCACCATTGAGCAGCAACTTGCGCGCTGGACCACCCTGCTCAACGTAGCGCAGTTTGTAATGATGGCATTGGCCATCGCTGCGGCACTGGCGCTCATGTATTCTGCGCAACTGCTGGTGTTCGGTCCGCTTTCACGACTGCAGGCCGCGTTGGCAAGCGTCGAGGCGGGCGACTTGTCGGCCCGGGTGGCTAGCGAAGGTGGCGATGAATTCGGTGCCGTGGCCCGGGGCTTCAACCGCATGGCAGTGCGGCTGCAGGATTTGTACTCCAGCCTGGAGCGCCGTGTGCAGCAGAAGACCGAACATTTGCAGACCGAGCGCGCCCGGTTGGCGGCCCTGTACGAAGGCGCGGCTCTGGTCGCCCAGGCTGATTCATTGCAGGCGCTGGCCCAGGGCTTTGCAGCCCAGACGCGCAAGATCGTGCAAGCCGATGCCGTGGCAGTGCGCTGGTCGGATGAAGACAATCGTCGCTATGTGCTGCTCGCCTCGGAGGGATTGCCCGACGAAATGGTCGATGCCGAACACTGTGTCCCCACGGGAGACTGTTTCTGTGGCCAACCCAAGGCCCAGGCGGAGACGCAACTGGTGGTGCTGCAGGACTGGCGCGGAGGCGCTTCCTCGCGGGCAGGCCGGGTGGATGCCGGACAGTGCAGCCGGGCTGGATTTGCCTATGTGCTGAGTGTCCCGGTGCGGCTGCATGAACGCATGGTCGGCGAGGTTGACCTGTTCTTCCGCCATCCAACCGAGCTCGGTGCTGACGACCAGGCACTGCTGGATGCATTGGCAAGCCACCTGGCGGGTGGTATGGAGGGGTTGCGCGCCGATGCGCTTCAGCGAGAGGCGGCAGTTGCGGATGAGCGCGGCCTGTTGGCGCGCGAGCTGCATGATTCCATTGCGCAGAGCCTGGCATTTCTGAAGATTCAGGCAGCATTGCTGCGCGACGAAATCGCTCGGGAGCCGCCGGATGGCGACCGTGTGCAAGCAACCTTGGCGGAATTGGATGCGGGCATACGCGAAAGCCTGTCTGATGTGCGCGAGTTGCTGGTGCATTTCCGTACCCGAACCAACGCAGAGGATATTGGACCCGCGCTGCGTACCACGTTGACCAAGTTCGAGCACCAGACGGGCCTGCCCGCACATCTGAGTATCGAGGGCGAAGGCATGGCGCTGCCGCCTGATGTGCAGGTGCAGGTGCTGCACGTTGTGCAGGAAGCGTTGTCCAATGTGCGCAAGCATGCGCAGGCGCATGCCGTATGGGTAGATGTACAACAGGCGCCGCAGTGGGTAGTGGAAGTGCGCGACGATGGCCGAGGTATGGAGAATGCGTCGCCTGCGCTGGACGAGACGCATGTCGGCCTGCGCATCATGCGCGAGCGTGCTGCAAGCATCGGCGCAACGCTGGAGATCACCTCCGTAGTGGGGGCGGGCACCTGTGTGGCGCTGACCTTGCCGCGTCTGCTGCCCACAACGGAAACATTTGAAGCGGAAAGGAGCCTGCCATGAGCGCGGAGCAAACCCAGCGCACGCCGATTCGGTTGCTGGTGGTCGATGACCATCCGCTTTTCCGGCGAGGCGTCACAGCGCTTTTGGCGACCCAGCCGCAGCTGCAGGTGGTGGGCGAAGCTGCAGATGCTGGAGAGGCGCTGCGCCGTGCAGAGCAGTTGCAGCCCGATGTGGTGCTGCTGGACCACCACATGCCCGGTGTCAGCGGCGTGGATCTGCTGCCCGGTTTGCGAGAGGCTGCACCATCGGCGCGAGTGCTGATGCTTACCGTCAGTGAGGATGCAGACACGCTGGCGCTGGCATTGCAGCGTGGAGCGCATGGCTACCTGCTCAAAACGGCGGACAGTGAGGTGCTGGTTGCGGCCATTGAGCGCGCGCTGCGCGGCCAATCCACGGTGAGCATGGAAATGACGGACAAGCTTGTGAGCGCATTGCAAGCCCAGCAGCCGCGGATGGCTGCACCGTCTGTGCCACCCGTTGTTGTCGGGCCGGTTGATCCGCTCGAGCAGTTGTCACCACGCGAGTTCGAGATTCTGCGCGAGATTGCGGCGGGGGCCAGCAACAAGGAAATTGCACGCAGTCTGGCAATTGCCGAAACTACGGTGAAGATTCATGTTCAGCACATTCTGCGCAAGCTGGGCCTTTCATCAAGGGTGCAGGCAGCAGTGCTGTTGACTGAGGGGCGTGGGCGCGCCAGTGGGTGATGGGGTGTACCGGCGCGCCGTGATGCCTTTGCTGTGAGAGGGGAAGTTACTTGGCCAGGGCGAGAGTGCCCTTCATGATTCCGGAATGGCCGGGGAACGAGCAGAACCAGGCATAGCTCTCGCCGCTTTTGAGTTTGGCTACGTCAAAGGTCACAGATGTGGATTCACCGCCGCCAATGACCTTGGTGTATGCGACCACGCGGCTGTCGCCAGGTTTCACATAATCCTTGTCCGCTCCGGCGGAGATGCCATCGGTCGCTGCCGCTTGCAGGTCGGCAGCCTTGCTCAGCACCCAGTTATGTCCCATGGCAGCCTTGGGCAGTTTGCCCGTGTGCTTGAGGTTCACGGTGAACTGCTTGCAGCTGGCAGGTACGGCAATGCTGGACTTGTTGAACTGCATGGCGTCGTTGGCTTCGATGGCGATATCGCAGCCAGCGGCAGCCATGGCCGGTGCAGCGATCAGCGTACCGAGCAGCAGGGCAAGTTTGGTTCGAGCTTTCATCATTTTCTCCGAGGTTGAAAAACAAGCTGAGAAGCAGTTTGCCAAGCTGCAGATGAAAGGGATTCGATGTGGATCAAAGCCGCGCGCCTTCGGCCCGCAGAGCGCCCGCCGTACCGGGTTTCGCAGGCAATGGCCGTTGTACAAAAGCTGAATCAGGCGCCCCTCGGCAAGCTCCAGCCATGTCGGCCTTGGATTGCGTGGGGCGCCGTGGCCTGAGCGGCGAGTGTCAGGCGAAGGTGTTCACACCCTTGGCGCGCATGCGCTGCTGAAGTTCGTCAAATTGTCCCGCCCAGAAGCATTCGGCGAAATCGGCCATGTCGCCAACAGCATGCAGTTCGGTGCTCAGACCGACCATTTTCTTCTTGAACAGGCCTGCCTTGATCCGCTGAAAGAACATCAGCTGGTAGTAATCCACATCATCGTGGCAAATGCGGCTCACGCTCAAGGTGGCGCTGTTTTTGGTGTGTTGCAGCACGTAGGCGGGAAGAGGTGTCTCCTGCGTCTCCAGCCAGCGGCCCATGATGGTCGTCCAGTCCGTGGCCTCCAGAACTTCAAGGAATGCCTGCACGGTCTGTGCGGACTGCGGTTGATCGTCATGGGCTCCGATCTTGATACTGGTGTATGCGTGCACGTCAAAAGTCCTGGTTCTGCCTGATCTTCAGGTGGGCGAATTTGTACCACGGATCGACAATTTTTAATTTGATTAGTTGTTGAGGTGCACTGGCCGCCTATCAAGCAGGGCGGTGGCGCCTGAGCAGCAACTCCAGCGTCTGCCATGCCGTGGGCTGTTCGGCCATGGCTACGGAAATCCGCAAAAGCGTTGACGGTGCCTGGCGCGGTGAGAACAGCACGCCTGGCGCCAGCAGCAGCCCGTGCTCTGCCGCCTGGCGGGCCAGCAGCTCGGAATCCATGCCGCAGTCCACCCAGGCAAAGGTTCCTGCCACGGGCTCGTGCACGGCCTGGCAGCCCAGTGCTTCCAGCTGGCGCAGGCAGCGGTGGCGCGCCTTGTCCACGCGCTCGCGCAGCCGGTCTACATGCTTGCGGTAGCTGCCATCGGCCAGGATGCGGTGCACGATCTGCTCGCTGGGCAGGGCCGATGTCAGGCCGCCCAGCAGTTTCAGGTCGGTGAGGCGGTGGATGAATTCGGGGCGCGCTGCCACATAGCCCACGCGCAGCCCGCCCGAGAGGGTCTTGGAGTAGCCGCCGACCAGCAGCACGCGCTGCAACCGGTCCATGGCGGCCAAGCGCAGCGGCATGTTGCCCAGGTACTCGGAGTAGGTGTCGTCCTCCACCAGCAGGAAATCGTGCCGCTCGGCGATGCGCAGCACTTCGTGTGCCACGCCGGCCGATAGGCTCAGGCCGGTAGGGTTGTGCACGGCGGTGTTCAGGATGAAGAGCTTGGGCCGGTGCTGTTCTGCCAGGGCTTGCAGTGCCTGCACGTCAGGGCCGCCCGGCAGACGCGGTACGCCCACGACATTGACGCCCATGGTGTTGAGGCGGCCGAAGATCAGGAACCAGCCCGGGTCCTCGACCAGCACCGTGTCGCCGGGTTGCAGAAAGCCGCGCACGATCAGATCGAGCCCATGGGTGACGCCGCTCACCGTCATCAGGTGCGTCTCGGGGTGGGCTGGTACCTCCTGCGCCTGCAGGGTGGATGCGATCTGCCGGCGCAGCGGTGCAAAACCCTGGGGCAGGCCATAGCCCAGCAGGCCCAGCTCCGCACGCGCGCCCTGCTTGAGGATGGCGCGCATCGCACCGCTGATCAAGCCCTCGTCCATCCAGCTGGCGGGCAGGCAGCCCGCGCTGCCGGTGTGGCCAGAGCCATCGGCATCCTCGCGGAAGATGCCGCGCAGCAGGTAGGTGGTGTCGAAGGCCACACCCTGAGCCAGCGCAGCTGCAGGTGCAGGCGGGGTGGCCGACACCGCGCGCCGGGCGCAGACGAAAAAGCCCGCACCACGGCGCGACTGGACCAGGCCCTGAGCGGCCAGCCGGTCGTAGGCCTGCACCACGGTGTCGCGGCTCACGCCGGCCTGCTCGGCCAGCGCGCGCACGGACGGCAGACGCATGCCGGCGCGCAGCCCATGGTTGCGGATGCGGTTTCCAAAATGCTCCACCAGTTGCTCGACCAGGGATGCGCTGCCAGTGCGCACGGGCTGCCACCCCCAGGTGGCGGCAGAGACCTGGGCGGAGAACGCAATGTCAGGGGTGGGTGAAAGTGTCTGGGTCATGGAGGCAGGCCAATTCTTGAAGTGGCCAGATAAAGTGTACTGGTACTGTACTGATTTTCAAAGCTAGCATCTTCGTACATCTCCTTTTTTTGCTTTTCTTCTCTCCTTTCCTGCCCGCTGCCATGTCCTTTCTGCCTGAAACATCCGCCTTTGTTCTGCCGCTGGCCTTGTTCACCTTCGTCAGCTCCGTCACGCCGGGCCCCAACAATGTGATGCTCACAGCTTCCGGTGCCACTTTTGGCTATCGCCGCACCGTGCCGCATATGCTGGGCATCAGCCTGGGCGTGGTGGTCATGCTGCTGCTGGTGGGGCTCGGGTTGGGTGCGGCGTTCGAGCGCGAGCCCCGGCTGTACACCTTGCTCAAGTACCTGGGCGCGGCCTACCTGCTGTGGTTGGCCTGGAAGATAGCCCGCTCGGGGCAGGTGGACGCGGGCCAGGCGGGGGCCCGGCCTTTTGGCTTCTGGCAGGCAGCGGCCTTCCAGTGGGTCAATCCCAAAGCCTGGATCATGGCCATCGGCATTGTTGCTACCTACACGCCGCGCGATGGCTATGCGGGCAACCTGCTGCTGGCGGCACTGGTGCTGGGCCTCGTGAACTACCCCAGTGTCAGCGTCTGGACGCTGTTCGGCAGTGCAGTGGGACGCGCCCTGCGCACGCCCCGGGCCCTGCAGCGCTTCAACTGGGGCATGGCGGCACTGCTGGTGCTGTCGCTCTACCCGGTGCTGGAAGGCTGAATATCTCAATGAAAATGGCCTGCAGTGCAGGCCATGAAATCGCCATAAGCTATATTATTTATAGCAATCCGAGGCGATTCGAGGCAATTCAGGATGGCTCCTGCCCCATGGCCGGGTCGCTGATCGAGTGCTCGCCGGTCTCCACCCGTCCGGCAAAGCGGCGCCGGTAGCTGGCATCGGCATTGCTCGTTACCTCAAAGTCGTACCAGCAGCCGCTGTCGTCGAGCTTCCAGTGCTTCTTGCGGCTCTGGCCGCGCTTGAGCTTGAACGACCATACGTCGTCGCCCAGGTAGGCCAGGGGTTTGACGGTGATCACACATTCGCCGCGTCCCTGGTTGTTCACTTCCAGCTCCACGCGGCCGTGCTTGGTGTCGTAGCCCACGCTGATCTCCGGCAGCGGCGTACCGGCTGCGCCTTGCAGGCGCATGTCACCGGCAAAGTGGCGGTGAAAGCCGTTGGGGCCGAGCACCCACAGGTCGTAACGGTCTTGGCCGTCCTGGGTGCTCCACACGTCTTCCAGCGACAGGCCCGGCTGCACCATGTAGCGGCGCGGCAGGCGATCGAGGTGCAACTTGTCGTACACATGGAACACCGCAGCAGCACGGCCGGTATTGCTGAACTCCAGGCGCACGGTATGGCCATTGGCATCGGCCGATGCGTTCACATGCAGCGCATACGGCAGTGCGCGTGACGGGCGCACGCCCGCTTCCTGAACAGGAAAAACGCGATCTGTAGCGGGCACCACCTGGGGCAGGGCCTGCTGTTGGGCGCGCAGCGCATCGGCCTGGGCCTTGTTGATGCGGCCGGCGAGCGGCGGCAGGGCTTCGTTGTTGGGCCGGGCAAAGTTGAAGGCGCTGGTCAGGTCTCCGCAGACCGCACGGCGGAATGGCGAGATGTTCGTCTCCGGCACACCAAAGCGGGCCTCGATGAAGCGCAGCACCGAGGTATGGTCGAACACCTGCGAGTTGACCCAGCCGCCCCGGCTCCAGGGCGAGATCACGTACATGGGTACGCGCACACCCGGCCCGTACACCCGGCCATCGGGCTGGGGCTGGCTGGTGGTGCCGGGTGGCTTGGGGTGGGTGAAGCGCTCGACCGCCAGGTCGGCCTGCGGCAAGGTGGTCTTGCCCGCCCAGGTTCCGTCAGGGTTGATGGAGGGCGCAGCCGGCGAGGGAACATGGTCGAAATAGCCGTCGTTCTCATCAAAATTGACGATGAACACCGTCTTGCTCCACACATCGGGGCGGGCGGTCAGCGCGTCCAGCACTTCCTGGGTGTACCAGGCGCCCTGCACGGGGCTGGATGGCCCGGGGTGCTCGGAATACACCTGCGGCGCCACGATCCACGACACCTGCGGCAGCTTGCCGTCCAGCACGTCCTGCTTGAAGCTGGCCAGAAAGCCGCCGTCGGCCATGGTATTGGCAATGCCTTTGTAGAGCGGATTGCCCGCATCGTCGGCCTCATCGTAGGCGGGGGAGGGCACATTGCCATCGTGGCTGACCGGCTTGCCCGATGCCTCGTTGGCCTTGCGGTACTGCTTAAAGCCCGCCAACGGGTTGTCGGTGTAGTTGTCGGGCATGTTCTGGTACACCTTCCAGCGCACACCGGCGGCCTGCAGGCGCTCGGGGTAGGTGGTCCAGCTGTAGCCGGTGGCGGATGGCCCGATGCCGTCCCATTCGTTGACGACGGCTGCCACGCCCGCGCCGGTGGGGCCGTTGGTGCCCGTCCAGTGGAACATGCGGTTGGGGTTGGTGCCCGCGTGCATGGCGCAGTGGTAGGCATCGCACAGGGTGAATGCATTGGCCAGGGCAAACTGGAAAGGCAGCTCCTGTGCCTTGAAGTAGCCCATTGAGGCCGTGGTCTTGTAGCGCGGCCACTGGTAGAGGCGCCCGCCGTCCCAGGCGTTCTGGCCATCGTTCCACGAGTGCGGCGTGCCGCTCACGCGCTGGGCGTTGCCCTTCTGGCTGTCCAGGTGGTAGGGCAGCACGGTGGCGCCGGTGGCATTGCGTTGCTCCCAGACGGATCTGCCCTCTGGCAGTGGAATGGTGAAGCGGTCTCCAAAGCCGCGCACGCCGTGCAGGGTGCCGAAGTAGTTGTCGAATGAGCGGTTTTCCTGCATCAGGATCACGATGTGCTCCACATCACGGATCGTGCCTGTCTGGTTGTTGGCAGGAATGGCCAGCGCCCGGCGGATGCTGGGCGGAAAGGCTGCCAGCGTGGCAGCGGCGATGCCGGTGGTCACCGTGCCTTGCAGAAATTGGCGGCGTGAGTTCATGGGGATTTTCGGATGTTGTGGATGGGAGGTGCTGGCGCAACCAGCCAGAGGACTCTAAAAATCCGCCATGACAGACCCATGAAACATGAGGAATCGCAATGCCCAAAGGCAGGTAAGCGATGTAAGAAACTGTGCTGGTCTGCGGGTGTTACGCCCTGCGCCTGGGGCAATGGCGGGCTCAGGGTTTTTGCCCGGGGTCGGGAGTTGGAGGCTGTGGCTACAATGGATTCACTGCCTTATCCCGCGATTTTTCGGAGAACCCCATGTCCAGCCATCACGACGACAGCGAACACCAGCCCAACGATGCCGTGGAAGCGATTGTTCCGCTCGTGCCCGTGGTGCTGCCGGTGGTCGGCGCGCTGATGATGTTCTTGCTGGCATTCATTGCAGTTCACATGGCCTGACGGAGCACTGTCCTCCACACAACCAGCCCGCTTGCAGCGGGCTTTTTGTTGCCGTTTGCGGCTGTTGGAGCGGGGGGGTGGCTGTCATCTGCATGGCGGCCTGCAACCCTGGTGACAGTGCTTTTCGCAAAGAAACCGGTATCAAATAATAAATGCATATATCAATGCATCAAATGCATAGATATTGGATGGACGCATCGCCGTTTTGGGGGCCGACTGCTAAAATTGCACTCCCGACACGCTGTATTCATGCGGGCTCAAAGGCCAATCCACTGAGTGCAGCGTAGCGAGGAAACGGTTTTTCAAAGCCCGCAGCTTTTTGAACAGGTTCTTGGGAGCAGCGGTTTTTGATGAACCGTTTTACAACTTTAGAAAGTCCTCCCATGAACGCAAACGTCAATACCGGCGTGGCCATTCAGGCTCCCGACTACGTCAAGAACCCCAAGCTCATCGCCTGGGTGGCCGATATGGCTGCACTGTGCAAGCCTGATCGCGTCTACTGGTGCGACGGCAGCCAGGAAGAATACGACCGCCTGTGCCAGCAACTGGTCGATGCGGGCACTTTCAAGAAGCTCAATCCCGCCAAGCGCCCCGGCAGCTACCTGGCCTGGTCCGACCCATCGGACGTGGCCCGCGTGGAAGACCGTACCTACATCTGCTCGGCCAACAAGGACGACGCCGGCCCCACCAACAACTGGATGGAGCCTGCCGAGATGCGTTCGACTCTACAGCCGCTCTTTGACGGTTGTATGAAGGGCCGCACCATGTATGTGGTGCCATTCAGCATGGGTCCGCTGGGCTCGCCGATCGCCCATGTGGGCATCGAGCTGTCCGACAGCGCCTATGTTGCCGTCAACATGAAGATCATGACCCGCATGGGCAAGGCCGTGTACGACGTGATCGGCACCGACGGCGAATTCGTACCCTGCGTGCACACCATCGGCGCACCGCTGCAGCCCGGCGAAAAGGACACCACCAGCTGGCCTTGCAACAAGACCAAGTACATCGTGCACTACCCCGAGACGCGCGAAATCTGGTCGTACGGCTCTGGCTACGGTGGCAATGCGCTGCTGGGCAAGAAATGCTTTGCGCTGCGCATCGCCTCCACCATGGGCAAGGACCAGGGCTGGCTGGCCGAGCACATGCTGATCCTGGGCGTGCAGAACCCCGAAGGCCGCAAGTACCACGTGGCCGCCGCTTTCCCATCGGCCTGCGGCAAGACCAACTTCTCGATGCTGGTGCCGCCTACTGGCTTTGATGGCTGGAAAGTCACCACCATCGGCGACGACATCGCCTGGATCAAGCCACAAGCTGACGGCAGCCTGCGCGCCATCAACCCTGAAGCGGGCTACTTTGGCGTGGCACCTGGCACCAACTACCACACCAACCCCAACTGCATGGCCAGCCTCGACAAGGACGTGATCTTCACGAACGTTGCACTGACCGATGACGGCGACGTCTGGTGGGAAGGCATGGAAAAAGACAGCGGCAAGCTGCCCGATCACCTGATCGACTGGCAAGGCAAGGACTGGACGCCACAGATCGCCAAGGAAACAGGCGCCAAGGCCGCACACCCCAATGCCCGCTTCACCGTGGCAGCCACCAACAACCCGGCGCTGGACGACGCCTGGGACGACCCAAAGGGCGTGAAGATCGATGCCTTCATCTTCGGTGGCCGCCGCTCCACCACCGTGCCGCTGGTGACCGAGGCGCGCAACTGGAACGAAGGCGTCTACATGGCTGCCACCATGGGCTCGGAAACCACCGCCGCCGCCTTTGGCGCGCAAGGCGTGGTGCGCCGCGATCCGTTCGCCATGCTGCCCTTCATGGGCTACAACATGAGCGACTATTTCGGCCACTGGCTGAACCTGGGCAAGAAGCTGCAGGCCTCGGGCGCGACCCTGCCCAAGATCTACACCACCAACTGGTTCCGCAAGGACGAAGCGGGCAAGTTCGTCTGGCCGGGCTATGGCGAGAACATGCGTGTGCTCAAATGGATGCTGGACCGCCTCGAAGGCAAGGCCCAGGGCGAGCAGACTGCCTTTGGCGTGGCACCGCAGTACGCCGAAATCAACTGGACCGGCCTGCAGTTCAGCGCTGACCAGTTCAAGACCGTCACCAACATCGACACCAAGATCTGGACCGAAGAACTGGCCTCGCACCAGGAGCACTTCGACAAGCTGGCCCAACGCCTGCCGCAAGAATTGCTCGACATCAAGGCCGATCTGGAAAAGCGCCTCGTCGAAGCCTGACCATCGCGTTGCCCGGCTTGCTGCCGGGCAGGCTGAAACAGCAAGCCCCGCATGCCTTGGCACGCGGGGTTTTTTGTTTTTGATGTGACTCGTTCTGAATAGGGACAGGACGGGCCATGCTCGACATCCGGCAGCTGAAAGTCAAGGGGTAGCCGCCTCGGCGGGGCCGCTTGATCCTTGGCTTCACCTCACTTGCCTTTCTTTGCAAGTTCTTGGCGCCAACGCTATTCAGGATGGGCCACTCCCATGAAAAAAGCCACGGCATGCCGTGGCTTTTTTGTTATTTTGATAGCTGTTGGCGCTTATTGGGTGAGCGCCAAGGGCTGTTTTTATCAGTAGTTCTTGTGGTAGAACGACACAGCGGCGTCGCTCATTGCACGGTTCAGGTCGGCCATGACGCGGCTGTCGCGCAGGGCAGCTTCCCAAGTCTTTTCGTCTTCTGCTGCGCGGCGGTGCTCTTGCGACCATGTGGTGCTGAGGGCACGCAGGCTGCTGCTCAGGTTGCGGGCAGGAGCGGCCAGCAGGGCGATGGCGACGAAGGCCACAGCCCACAGCAGGGCCCAGCCAGCAATCCAGTGGCTGCCGCCGGCGACGGAGTCGATCAGACGGTTGGCGCCCACCAGCACGGCAGCCACGATGGCGGCCAGCACCAGCGACTGGCCTACGCCCTTGCCGCTGAAGGTGGATTTCAGATTCTCAGCAGCTGCTTCCACACGCAGAACGCCCGTGTGTTCGGTAGCCATGTCGGTGTGCACAAAACTGTTGGTCATGATGGATGTCTTTGTTTTCCAATGCTTCTTTGAAGCGATGGATGAAGTATAGGGTTTACCCCAGGGTCTCTCAAATTTATATTTTGAATCTGTATCATTCATACCAGTGATGTATTGCCGGCCCCTCGCTGGCGCAGGAGGGCCGCATGCAGGCACACCAATTTCGCCACCTGGATCTGAACCTGCTCCGCGTATTTGATGAGGTGATGACGGAGCGCAGCCTGACGCGGGCGGCCGACAAGCTGGCCATCACGCAGCCGGCCGTAAGCAACGCCATGCGCCGCCTGCGCGAGGCGCTGGGTGATGAGCTGCTGGTGCGCAGCGGTCAGGGCGTGGAGCCTACGCCGCTGGCCCAGGCCCTGTGGCCGGCGGTGCGCGAATCGCTGGCGCGATTGCAGAACACCTTTGCCCCCGAGCGCTTTGACGCCACCAAGGCCACCCAGGCTTTCGTGGTGGCCATGGCCGATGCGACGGCAGCCACCTTGCTGCCCAGCCTGATGCACATTCTGGAAACCGAGGCTCCCGGCGTCTCCGTGCATGTGCAACCGCTCACTACGCGTGATCCGCGCGAGGTGCTGGACGACGAGACTGCCGATCTGGCCGTTGGTTACTTTCCCTTTGTGGTGGCCGAGATGACGGCGCGCGCGCAGTCGGGCGCATTGGTGGATTTTGAGAGCCGACGCCTCTATGACGGCGAATACCTGTGCGTGATGCGCAAGGGCCATCCCCTGAGTGAGAGCTTGCTCACATTGGACAGGTACTGCGAAGCGCGGCACATGCTGGTCAGCTTCTCGGGCCAGCCATTCGGCTTTCTGGACGAGGCGCTGGCGTCTATCGGGCGCAAGCGCCGGGTGGTGCTGACGGTGAACCAGTACTTCACCGCCGCGCGCGTGGTGGCGCGCACCGATCTGCTGACCGTGCTGCCGCGCCACTTTGTTCCTGCCACGGGCATCGAGGATCAGCTCGCCTTTCAGCCGCTGCCGCTGCGGGTGGAGTCGGTGCATGTGGATGCGCTCTGGCCCAGCCGTGCGGGGCATATTCCACATTCGGCGCTGGAGTGGCTGCTGCATGCACTGGAGCGTTCGGCTCGCGCGGCTTTTCCTGACCAGGAATTGCCGCTGTAATGCGAGAGGGTGCTTACCGGTGGAGCGCATGGTAGGCTTTGGCCATGCACCTGCAAATTCTTTCCGATCTGCACCTGGAGACCCACCCGAATTTCCACGCCCAGCCCGCGCCTGGCGCCAATCTGCTGGTGCTGGCGGGCGATATCGGCTCATACCAGAATGGATCCATGCTGCCAGACGAGGACTTCGGCCTTGCCCAGTTCAGCCCGCAGCAAGCGGGCGGGCACTGGCCAGAGCCGGTGATCCTGGTGCCCGGCAACCATGAATTCGACGCGCAGGATTTTGATACCGCCCGCGCCCGGCTGCGCGCCAGCTGCAACCGGCTGGGCATTGTCATGCTGGACTGCGAGGCCGTGGTGATGGACGGCGTGCGCTTTGTCGGCACCACCTTGTGGACCGATTACGACGCCATTGCCTTGCACAACGGCGTGACCGAATTGGGCGCGCTGATGAAACAGCGCGAAAAGGCCTACAAGGCAGCCAATTTCTACCTCACCAAGGCGGAGATGATGCGGGATGGTCAGCCCTTTCTGGCCGCCGAAATGCGTGAAGAAGCCCTGCGCTGTCAGGCTTGGCTGCGTGCTGCATTGGCCGAGCCTTTTGATGGCAAGACCGTCGTCATCACCCACTTTGCCCCGAGTCTCAGAAGCGCCGATCCGCGCTACGGCCTCACCCCGGGCACTGCTGGCTTTTGCAATGCGCTCGATGATCTGCTGCCCTGTGCAGACCTGTGGATCCACGGCCACCTGCATGCGCCCAGTGATTACATGGCAAGCGGTACGCATGCCGACGGCAGGGCCTGGCAGTGCCGCGTGGTAGCCAACCCTCTGGGCTATGCCCGCAAAGGGGAACAAGAGACATTCAATCCGCACTGTGTGGTGGCAGTCTGAGAGCGGTGGCCGGAACTTTGGTGGCGCTCTGGCGTCAAGCCATGACATAAGTCAATACTTGTTGCGCAGTAAACCTCTACAGTGGCGTGTAGGGGCGGTTTGAACGCGTTTCCCGCGTATGCCCGGTTGGCATGCCTCTTGAGCGTGAATACGTTCTTATTTCAGGAGTTCAGATATGCGGATTCTATTGGCCGTCGATGGCAGCCCCTTTACCCAGAAGATGCTGGATTACCTGGCTACGCACGCGGAGTGGCTCGGGGCTTCGCACAGCTACACCGCCCTCACCGTACAGCCACTGCTGCCCCCCCGCGCGGCCAAGGCGCTGGGCAAGGAACTCGTGAGCGACTATTACGCAGAGGAAGCGCAGAAGGTGCTCAACCCGGTGCACCAGTTTCTGGACCAGCACAAGGTCAATGCGCAGCTCGAAAGCAAGACCGGCCATATCGCCGAAACCATTGCCGAGACCGCCGATAGCGGTGGCTACGACCTTCTGATCATGGGCACTCGCGGACATGGCGCACTGGCCAAGCTGGTGATGGGTTCGGTGGCGACGCAGGTGCTGGCGCAAAGCAGGATTCCGGTGCTGCTGATCCGTTGATCGCAGCCAGGTCGGTCGGGTGGTTACCACTATGACCGCTCTGTCATTTGCTATTCACACCATAGCAATACTTGGCGCAGACAATGCGCCAATGCCTCATCAGGCTAGCAAGGGAGGGAGGCGGCTGGCAATACAGATGCCAGTGAGGCTCCAGGAGCTGCTTGCATTCCGTGCGCGGAATGCAAGCAGCTTTTTTCTTTCTTCCTCATTCTTTCTCTTTCGCCTTCCGCCTTCGTCCTTTTCACGAGGCAGCCCATTGCAGGAGGCAAGGGCAGTGCGCCTCATGCCGAAGCAGTGGCGCGCGCCGCAGGGGTGGCTGGCGCCAGGCTGGCCTTGGCGGTGCGCAGCATGGCATCCGTCAACTGGCTCAGCAGGGCGGACTGCAGGTTCCAGCAGTGCCAGTACAGGTCGACACGCAGCACCTGCGATTCGGCGACGTTGACGAGGCGCCCATCCGCGAGAAAGGGCCGTGCCAGCAGCTCGGGCACCACGCCGATGCCCCAGCCGGCTGCCACCGCGCGCACCTGGGCTTCCGAATTGGGTACGAACAGCTGGTGCAGGCCCACCGTCTTGAGGCCCATGGCTCTTGCGACGAACACGCGCTGCATGTCGTCCTTGCGGTTGTAGCTGAGAAACGGCAGGTTCTTGAAATTGCTGCGGTTCAGGCCCGAGGGCACATGCTGCTGGGCAAAACCGGGTGCGGCCACCGCCATGTAGTGCATGGCCCCCAGCGCCGCCACGCGGCAGCCGCGCAGGGCCTGCGGCATGGTGGTGACACAGCCGAGCACTTCGCCCGTGCGCAGCAGCTCCAGCGTGTGGTCCTGGTCGTCGGTGATGATTTCCAGCGGCAACTGCTGCAGGGCAATGTCCTGCAGGGCATCGATGGCCCAGGTGGCAATGCTGTCGGCGTTGATGGCGATGCTGATGGCCTCGTCATGCGCCGTGCGGCGCGCAGAATGTGGCATCAGGCTGTGCAGTTCCTGCTCCAGGTCGGTACGCAGCAGGCGCAGCTGCTGGGTGTGCTTGAGCAGCAACTGCCCGGCCGCCGTGGGCCGCAGCGGCCGGCTGCGCACCACCAGCACCGAGCCCACCTGCGCCTCCAGCGCACGCAGGCGCTGCGAGACGGCCGATTGCGTCACGTTCAGGCGGGTGGCGGCTTTTTCGAAGCCACCCTCTTCAATCACTGCGGCAAGGCACTCCAGCGCGATCGGGTCCAGGTTGTTCATGGCAGCAAGGGGCTTGTATTAGTAAATCTGATGATTCTTGAAGAAGTTTAATTGCACTTTATGTAACAGCCAAACTGGCAGACACTGCAAGGCATGAAAATCATCATCCTCGGCGCCGGCATCATCGGCACCAGCACAGCCTGGCATCTGCTGCAACTGGGTCACGACGTCACCGTGGTGGACCGCCAACCCGATGCTGCGCTGGAGACCAGCTATGCCAATGCGGCGCAGATCTCGGTCAGCTATTGCGAGCCCTGGGCCAACAAGCACGCACCGATGAAGGCGCTCAAGTGGATGTTCGACAAGGAAGCGCCGCTGCTGCTGCGCCCGCACGTCGATCCGCAGCAGTGGAGCTGGCTGACCAAGTTCCTCGCCGAGTGCAACGACCGCTCCTTTGCCCGCAACGTGCAGCAGATCGTGGCGCTGGGCGCCTACAGCCACACAGCGCTGAAAGACGTGGTGGCGCAGACCGGCATCCAGTTCAACCGCCTCGAACGCGGCATTGCCCATTTCTTCACCAGCGACGCGGCGGTGGAAGACGCGCAGCAGGCTGTTGACTTGATGCGCCAGTACGGCGTGAACCGTCGCATGGTCAGCACCGAAGAGTTCCTCCAAATCGAGCCCGCCTTCAAGCCCTATGCTGCGCAGATCAAGGGTGGCACCTTCACCGAAAGCGATGAGAGCGGCGATGCCCGCGTCTTCACGCAAAAGCTCGCCCAGCTGTGCGCCCAGGGCGGCGTCCAGTTTCTCTACAACCACAGCGTCCAGCGCTTGAATATGGCGGGTGATGCTATTGAATCCGTAGCTGTTCGCGCGCATTCATCGGGCATTGCAGCCGGTTTTGATGCACAAGAGCAGGTGCTGAAGGGCGACGCCGTCATCGTTGCCTGCGGCAGCTACACCGCGCCGCTGTTGCGCACCGTGGGCGTGAACGTGGCCATCTATCCCGGCAAGGGCTACAGCGCCACCTTGCCGATCCTGCGGCCCGAGGCGGCGCCTTTCGTCAGCTGCATCGACGATGGCAACAAGCTGGCCATGAGCCGCCTGGGCAACGAGTTGCGCGTGGCGGGCACCATCGAACTCAACGGCTTCGATACATCGCTGGATTCTCCGCTCGCCAAGGCGCGGTGTCACATGCTGGCGCGCCGCGTCGAAGAGTTGATGCCCGGCGTGTGCGACACCCGCCTGCCCGAGCAAGGCGGCAACCCGCAGTTCTGGACGGGCCTGCGCCCCGCAACACCCACCAACATCCCCTACATCGGTCGTACCAAGGTGGGCAAGCTGTGGATCAACGCGGGCCACGGCACCCTGGGTTGGACCCATGGCGCCGGCAGCGGCAAGGCCATGGCTGAGCTGATCAGCGGCCGCATGCCCGAGATGCCGTTTGGCTTCTACGGCTTTGAAGGCACCGGTACCCGGCAGGCGGCATTCGCATCCTGAGCTCTGGTTGAGCGAAAAAAGGCCGCACAGTGTGCGGCCTTTTTGCTGGAGCGGTGGGAATCAGGCGAGGCGAACCAGCCAGCCGTGGCGGTCTGGCGCGCGGCCATACTGGATGTCGGTCAGCTCCTTGCGCAGGGCCAGCGTGATTTCGCCAGCCGGTGCATTGAGGTCGCCCACCGAGAAGCCGTTGCCCTTGAGCTGGCCGATCGGTGTGATGACGGCCGCCGTGCCGCAGGCAAAGATTTCGGTGATGTCGCCCGAGGTGACGCCCTGCTTCCATTCGTCTGCCGAGACCTTGCGCTCTTCCACCACCATGCCACGGTCACGCGCCAGTTGCAGGATGGAGTCACGCGTGATGCCTTCCAGAATGCTGCCCGACAGCGCGGGCGTCACCAGCTTGTTTTCCTTGCCATACACCAGGAAGACGTTCATGCCGCCGAGCTCTTCGAGGTATTTGCCCTCGGCAGGGTCGAGGAACAACACCTGCGAGCAGCCATTGGCGTAGGCCTGCTCCTGGGGCAGCAGCGACGCGGCATAGTTGCCGCCGCACTTGGCAGCGCCCGTGCCGCCCTTGGCTGCGCGCGCGTAGTCGGTCGACAGCCAGATGGCAACCGGTGCCACGCCCTTGGCAAAGTAGGGGCCGGCGGGGCTGGCGATGACGTAGTAGCTGGCCTTGTGGGCGCTGCGCACGCCCAGGAAGACTTCGTCGCCGATGATGAAGGGGCGCAGGTACAGGCTGGCTTCTTCACCGCCAGGAACCCATTCCTGGTCCACGGCGATCAGCTGCTTGAGCGATTCCACGAAGATCTCGACCGGCAGCTCGGGCAGGGCCAGGCGACGGGCAGAGCGCTGCATGCGCTCTGCGTTGGCAGTGGGGCGGAAGGTCCAGACCGAGCCATCGGCGTGGCGGTAGGCCTTGATGCCTTCAAAGATTTCCTGGCCGTAGTGCAGCACGGCAGCGGCCGGGTCCAGCGAAATCGGGCCATAGGGCATGACCTGTGCGTCGTGCCAGCCGGTGTCCTTTTCCCAGCGCACGGCCACCATGTGGTCGGTGAAATGCAGGCCAAAACCGGGCTTTTCCAGGATTTTGGCGCGGTCTTCAGCGCTGCGTGGGTGGCTCGAACGGGTGAGCGCAAAGCTTGGGGAAGAGGGGGACACGGGACTTTCCTTCCAGATGGCAACAGGGAGCCGGCGGATCGGGCCGCCAGGCTGAACGTGGGGGCTGCCACAGTGGCGCATATACCGCTGTGCTGCATGCCAGACCCCGTAGCATGCCATTTTTTTGGCCGGGTGTGCCGCAAATCCGACATTCAGCCCAAGCCAATGGTCAGGCACCAGGCCGTGTTTCGCGAAGGGAAGGGGCCCTGCGCGCAGCGTTTTCTCAGAACCTGTTCAAAGTCTCCTCGCGCCGCGACAGTACCTTGGCGGGATGAGATACGAGGCGCAGTACCGCAGCAATAGCATTGCTATTGCGAGGATCTGCAACGACGTAGATCGCACGCCAAGGTACTGTCCCTGCGGGTTGGGGCGCAATCGGGCGATTTCTGCGCGCTGCATCTCGCTTGGGCATGAGCCCAAGCATCGCTCCATCGCTTTGAAAGCATCCCGATTGCGCCCCAACGCGGCTGCGTAGAGACTTTGAACAGGTTCTCAATGCACCGTGGCGCGCTGCTGGGCCAGAAAATCCAGCAGCAGGGCTTCGAAGGCGTCCGGGCTCTCCAGCTGGGGCCAGTGGCCGACACCGGGCAGGCTGTGGTGTACGGCATGTGGCAGCAGGTCGGTGAGGGCCTGCATGCGCTGCGGCGGCATGCATACGTCCTGCGCGCCGCTCACCAGCAGGCTGCGCTGGCCCAGGTGTGGCAGCCGCTCGGCCAAGGTACTGGGGCCGGCCAGCATGTCCAGGGCGCGGCCATAGGCAAGCGGCTGAACCTGCGTGATCGCATGGCGCGCCAGTTGCAGCCCTTCGGGCAAGGCATTCTGGCCCGCCTGCAGCTGCACCAGCTGCTGGGCAAAGCGCTGCAGTTGCATGGGCTCCGGGCAGGCCTGTTGCTGGCATTCGGCCAGCAGGCGCTGGCGCGTTGCCACCCAGTGCTCCTGTTCACCAGTACCCAACGCCGGGCCGCCAGCCACCAAGGTCAGGCTGCGCACGCGGGTGGGGTTGCGCAGGGCGATTTCGGCCGCCACCATGGCACCCAGGCCGTGGCCCACGATGTGGGCACGGCCGATCTTCATGACCTCAAGCAGGCGGTCGGCAGTCGCTGCCAGCGCCGCCAGGCTGTAGCCGCCGTAGGGGGGTGGGTTGCCATGGTAGCCCGGCATGTCCCAGGCAATGGCACGGTAGCCATGGCTGGCCAGCAGCTCCACCTGTGGGGCAAAGCCGAGGTGATCGGTGTCGGCATCGTGCAGCATCAGTACCGAGGGGCCGCTGCCGAGCATGGCGAAATTGGGGATCAGGGACATACCTTGGTGTTACCTGCGCTGATGTTTCACGTTATCCACAAGATGCGGGCGACCGTGCGAAAAATCAACGCCTGCGCGGCCTGCATTGCATCTTCCATGAAAAAGGCCAGCGCAAGGCTGGCCCGGGCAGTGGCTGGAGAGCACGCTCTTACTCGGCCGAACGTGCCTTGCGGCGGCGCGTGGCAATCGCCAGTGCGCCCAGGGCGGCAGACAGCGCTGCCAGCGCACCGGCGCCCAGGGTGGGTACGGGCGCGGCGCCATTGACGGGCGGCACTGACCCCTGCGCGGTGATGCTGGTTTGCGCAGTGTTGTTGAGCAGCGCAGCGTCCACCTCACCGGTCACGCCCGTTACGACTGCATCCACGCTGTAGGTGCCAGGCGCTGAAACGGTCACGGGGATGTTCAATGGCCCCAGGCTGGCGCCGGGTGCAACCGGGCCGCCCGCAAGCGCCAGGTTACAGGCAATCTGCTGGGGCGTTGTCGCCGTGCAGCCAGCAGGCAGGCTGGCGCCTCCGGTCACCTGCACATTGGCGGGTAGCGTGACGGTAAGCGTGCCATCAGTCACATCGCCAGCAGCGCCGTTGTTGGCGACCTGTACCGCCAGCACCTGGGGTGTGCCTACGCCAAAGGGCGCTGCAGGCCCGCTGATGGCAGGGACGGCGTCCGGCGCCAGGGCCAGCGCGGTGATGCTGGTCTGGGCGGTGTTGTTGAGCAAGGCGGCGCCGGTCTCGCCGGTCACACCCGCCACGGTCACATCCACGTTGTAGGTGCCGGGGGCCGAAACAGTGACGGGAATGCTCAGCGGTCCCAGGTTGGCGCCAGGGGCAACCGGGCCCATGCCTGCGGCAGCCAGGTCGCAATTGATCTGCTGTGGTGATACGGCGGTACAGGCGGCTGGCAGGCCGCTGCCCGCCTGCACATTGGCGGGCAGGTTGATGGTGAGTGTGCCGTCGGCAACATTGCCGCTGCCGCCCTGGTTGGACAGGTTGACCGCCAGTGTCTGCGGGGTGCCTACATAGAAGGGGGCCGCAGGTCCGCTGACTGCGGGAACGGCGTCGGGTGCCAGCGGTTTGGCACAGCCGGCCACGGTCTGGGGCAAGCCCCATACGCTGTTTGCGCCTGCGGGCAGCGTGATGTTGCCCAGGGCAAAGCCGATGTTGGCAACCAGGGCTTCTTCCGGCGCCGCAATGCGGGTGAGGGAGTTGCCGGTGGTGTTGTCGCGATTGGCGACCCACATGGCGCCATCTGCGCCTCGGCGCACGTGGCCGCCTCCGTTGGAGCCGCCGGTTATGCCAATGTACTGCTCACTGGCCTTGATGGTTGTCGCATCGCCGGAGCTCACGTCATACCGGTACAGCTGGCCAGGGTAGATGTTGGAGACGTACAGGTATTTGCCGCTGGGCGAAAAATCCGCGGCGTACGCGGAGCCTAGTGCTCCCCCGCGCCAGCTGGCGATTTCGGTGGCCTGCCCGGTCTGTGCGTTGAAGCGCATCGTCCGGATGACGTTGCTGGCGTTGGAGCCCTGGACACTGGTGGCCACAGCGAACTGTGTCAGATCCTTGTTGAAATAGATGCTGCCAAAGAGGTTGCCGACGTTTTCGGACAGCGTGGAAATTACCGGGGCGCCGACCGGGCCATTGCTGTCGAACTGCTGCGCAACCAGGTTCCTGGTGCCATAGCTGGTGGTGAGCACCCAGTAGCCGGTGCCGTCGTTATTGGGCACGGCAGAAAGGGTTTCGTTGCTGGAGATGCCGCCGGGAACGGTGATGTTCTTGCTGGTGACCGCACCCAGGCCGCCATTGGCGGTCATGTCCACCACCGAGTACAGCAGGGTGCCCGGGTTACCGGCTGCCAGCCCCGACGTAGACACCACGAAGTATTTACCGGGCACATCAGGGGCAGCAAAGGCCACCACGACTTGCACAGCACTTTGGTTGCCGACGATGCCATTGCCATTGCTCATGACGACCTGGTCACGGTTGTAGACGTTGCCCTGACCTACCCAGAACTGCAAGGTGCCATTGCTGTCCGTGACAACCGTGGTTCCTTCATCCACCCAGGGGATGGTTGCCGGATTTGCCGTGATGGTGGGCAGCGCAGTGCCGGACACACCGAAATCCATTGCGATCTTGTTGCCGGCAAACCAGTAGCGCTCTGTTGCGCGCACCTGGGTGGGCGTGCAGTTCTGCAAGGGGTTGGTGTTGGTCTGGGCCCATGCCTGCGTGGCGGCCAGGCCCAGCAGCGCCAGTGGCAGGACTTTGTGCAAAAGCTTCATTGGATTCCTCTCTCTCGTTGTGTGGTGCACCTGCGCCAGGGACGCAATGCGGGCAGCGCTTCCTTTGTTGGGCAAAGTATTGGATCGCTTAATAATTTTAACTTATCAATCAATAATAGCAATTTAATTGATTATTTGTATTGAGATGTCCGATGCCCCACCCACCGGCGTGAGCCCAGGCGCCATGCACCTACGCAGGCAGGGGTCGCATGGGCTGGCCGATAATTGATGCAGTTGCCTTATGCATGCATGCCGGTTCCCGGCCATGCAGCCTGTCTGTCCCGTGAACCGCTCCTTGTCGCCTGAACACCTCCACCCCGCTGCTGCTGCGCCGTTTTCCGAGCGCGACTTTCGTGACGCGCTGGGTCGCTTTGCCACCGGCGTGGCGGTAGTGACGGCGCTGGCGCCTGACGGCGCGAAGGTGGGGCTGACGATCAGTTCGTTCAACTCGGCATCGCTGACACCGCCCCTGGTGCTGTGGAGCCTGATGAAGACGGCCACCTCGATGCCGGTGTTCGAAGCCGTGAGCCACTATGTGGTGAATGTGCTGGGTGCACCGCAAAAGGAGTTGGCGCTGCAGTTCAGCCGCAAGGGCGTGGATCGCTGGGCGGGTGTGGACTGGCAGCAGGGCGCCAGCGGCCTGCCCTTGCTCGATGGCGCCATTGCCACGTTTGAATGCAGAAGCCGCAGCCGCCACGATGCGGGCGACCATGTGATTCTGGTGGGCGAAGTCGAGCACTGCAGCTACCGGACCGGTGTGGCGCCGCTGCTCTACCATGGCGGGCAGTTCTATACCGAGCAGCTGCTCTGACGGTTCCGCATCTAGGCATTTCAAAAACAAAACCCGCAGGCGGTGACCGCTGCGGGTTTTGGTGTTTTTGGCCTCTGGTTCTCTACCAGTGGACGCTATTTGCTACCAAAACGATAGTTATTTTTCGACAAAGGCGCGTTCGACGACGAAGTCGCCAGGGGTGGAGGTGTTGCCTTCCTTGAAGCCGCGCGATTCAAGCAGTTCCTTGAGCTCGGCCAGCATGGCAGGGCTGCCGCAGAGCATGACGCGGTCGGTGTCGGGGTTCAACTCGGGCAGGCCGATGTTCTGGGGGAAGGTGCCAGCATTGATCTGGTTGGAGATGCGGCCCTGGTTGCGGAAAGGCTCGCGCGTGACCGTGGGGTAGTAGATGAGCTTGTCCTTGACGATTTCGCCCAGGAATTCGTGGTTGGGCAGCTCTTCTTCCAGCAGCTGCTGGTAGGCGAGCTCCTGCACCTGGCGCACGCCGTGCACGACCACCACTTTCTCGAAGCGCTCATAGGTTTCGGGGTCGCGCGCCACCGACAGCCAGGGCGCCAGGCCTGTGCCCGTGCCGATCAGGTACAGGTTCTTGCCGGGCAGCAGGTAATCCACCAGCAGGGTGCCGGTGGGCTTCTTGCCGACGATGATGGTGTCGCCCACCTGGATGTGCTGCAGCTTGCTGGTGAGTGGGCCGTTGTCCACCTTGATCGACAGGAACTCCAGGTGCTCCTCGTAGTTGGGGCTGGCGATGGAGTAGGCGCGCAGCAGGTTCTTGCCGTCGACCTTGAGGCCGATCATGGTGAAGTGGCCGCTGGAGAAGCGCAGCGCCGGGTCGCGCGTGGTGGTGAAGGAAAAGAGGCGATCGGTCCAGTGGTGGACGGAGAGGACACGTTCTTCGAGAAAAGCGCTCATGACAATGCAGGTTCAAAAATGGCTGCTGCAAAGGGCGCGGAGATGGCGCTGCGGCAGTCTGGGTTGGTCTTGGAGCGTGCGGAAGATCTTCTGGCGCCAATGCTGAGATCGGAAACACGCTCCTGTATATCTATAAACGCTATTGTTCACTATTCATACAACTTAAACGTCATATGGGCATATCGTCGTGTTCATATCAGGGGTATCGGCCCTATGGGCACGGGGGATGCGCAGCTGTCTGCGGGCCGTGCAGGGGTGCTTGGCTGTGGAATTTTCCGCACACCCCGCCGCTGGCTGGCACTTGCGGCGAAAATAGCCCGCCAAAGGCGTGCCCGACGTAAACACGTTCTAAGAGCCGCTAACACAACCCAGCAAATCGTAGATTTGCGGTTGAGACGAGGCGCGAAGCCGCAGGCAGTACAGACGTACGACAAGGCGAAGCAACGACGTATCAAGGGTTGTGTTAGCGGCTCTAAGAGGTGGCACAGGACCGGTTCTTTGAGTTCAGGAGACTTATCCCATGACAACCCGTTTGGCAATGCGTGCTGTGGCCTGGTCCGCAGCCCTGGTGTGTTCGGCTGGTGCCTATGCAGAAGGCACTATCAAGATCGGCGAGATCAATAGCTACAAGAGTCAGCCTGCGTTTCTGGAGCCCTACAAGCGCGGCATGGAGTTGGCGATTGACGAGGTGAACAAGGCAGGCGGCGTAGGTGGCAAAAAGCTGGAGCTGATCACCCGCGACGACAACGCCAACCCCGGCGATACCGTGCGCGTGGCCGAGGAGCTGATCGCGCGCGAGAAGGTCGATGTGCTGGCGGGCGGCTTTCTGTCGAACACCGGCATGGCGCTGACCGATTTCGCCAAGCAGAAGAAGTTCTTCTACCTGGCCACCGAGCCGCTCACCGACAAAATGGTGTGGAGCAACGGCAATGCCTATACCTTCCGCCTGCGGCCATCGACCTATATGCAGGTGTCGATGCTGGTGGAGGAGGCCTTGAAGCTGAAGAAGAAGCGCTGGGCACTGGTCTACCCCAACTACGAATACGGCCAGTCGTCGGTCGCCACTTTCAAGGCCAAGATGAAGGCGGCGCAGCCCGATATTGAATTCGTGACCGAGCAGGCCACGGTGCAGGGCAAGGTCGACGCGGGCAGCGTGGTGCAGGCGCTGGCCGACGCCAAGCCCGACGCCATCTTCAACGTGCTGTTTGCCACCGACCTGACCAAGTTCGTGCGCGAAGGCAATACGCGCGGCCTGTTCAAGGGCCGCCCGGTAGTGAGCGTGCTGAGCGGCGAGCCCGAGTACCTGGATGCCTTGAAGAGTGAAACGCCCGATGGCTGGATCGTGACGGGCTACCCGGTGCACACGCTCAAGACTCCCGAGCACAAGGCTTTCTTCGACGCCTACCAGGCCAAGTACAAGGATTACCCGCGCCAGGGATCGGTGGTGGGCTACGCGGGCATCAAGTCGCTGGTCGAAGGCATCAAGAAGGCGGGCAGCACCGAGACCGAAGCACTGGTCAAGGCCTTTGAGGGGCTGGAGGTGGTTTCGCCCTTTGGCAAGATCACCTGGCGCGCCCAGGATCACCAGTCGACCATGGGCGCCTTTGTGGGTCGGCTCAAGAAAGTCAAGGGCAAGGGCGAGCTGGTGGACTATGTGTACCGCGATGGCAAGGATTACCTGCCCTCGGATGATGAGGTGAAAAAGCTGCGGCCGAATCCATGACGCACCCCCTGTGCCGCTGCGCGGCGGCGCTTCTTCGCTGTCTCGCAGAGCGCCCCTGTAGCGCTGCACGCCTTCCTGCCCCTGCGCCGTACAGCGTTGCGCGGAAACGGACGCCATGAGCTTTTCCGGCCTGTTGGTTCAACTGCTGGGGGGCCTGGCGGGGGCTTCGTCGCTGTTTCTGGTGGCGGCGGGTCTATCGCTGATCTTTGGCGTGTGCCGCATCGTCAACTTTGCCCATGGCTCGTTCTACATGGTGGGGCTGTATGCGGCCTATGCCATTGCCGAGGCGTTGCTGCCGCTGGCAACCTGGGGCGAAGGCTGGGCGTTCTGGCTGTCGATTCCGCTCGCCGCCCTCGGGGTGGGGATGCTGGGTGCGGTGGTGGAGGTGCTGCTGCTGCGCCGCATCTACAAGGCGCCAGAGCTTTTTCAGCTGCTGGCCACGTTTGCGCTGGTGCTGGTCATCAAGGACGCGGTGCTGTGGCTGTGTGGGCCTGATGAACTGCTGGGCCCGCGCGCGCCGGGGTTGGGCGGCGCGGTCGATATCCTGGGGCGCGCGTTTCCTTCTTATGATCTATTTTTGATAGCAGCTGGCCCTCTGGTGTTGGGCGCTACCTGGCTTTTATTGCACAAGACACGCTTTGGCATGCTGGTGCGCGCTGCCACCCAGGACCGCGAGATGGTGGGCGCGCTGGGCGTGCGCCAGGCCTGGCTGTTCACCGCAGTGTTTGCCTTGGGCGCGGCGCTGGCAGGCCTGGGCGGCGCGCTGCAACTGCCGCGCGAGCCCGCCACGCTGGAGCTGGATCTGCAGACCATCGGCTCGGCCTTCGTCGTGGTGGTGGTGGGCGGCATGGGGTCGCTCACCGGCGCCTTCGTGGCCGCGCTCCTGGTGTCGGTGGTCAAGGCCGTCTGCGTGTGGCTGGGCGTGGTACAGATTGCCGGGGTGGATGTGGCCTTTCCGCAGCTGACCCTGATGGTGGATTTTCTGGTGATGGCCGTGGTTCTGGTGGTGCGGCCATGGGGTCTCTTTGGCAAGCCGCAGGCAGCCAGCCGCACGCATGGCCTGCGTGAGCAACCCCTGCACCCGTTGCAGCCGGTGTTTTGGGCTGCGGGCGGGCTGCTGCTGCTGGGCTTGCTGGCGCTGCCGTGGGTGGTGGGGGCCGATTCGTACACGCTGGTGCTGCTGGTCGATCTGCTGATTGCCGCCCTGTTTGCCGCGAGCCTGCATTTCCTCATGGGCCCCGCAGGCCTGCATTCGTTTGGCCACGCGGCCTACTTTGGCCTGGGGGCCTATGGCGCGGCCCTGCTGCTGTCGGCGCTGCATTTGCCCATGGAGCTGGCGCTGCTGCTGGCGCCCCTGGCCGCTGCCGCGGGCGGCCTGTTGTTTGGCTGGTTTGCCGTGCGGCTGACCGGGGTGTACTTTTCCATGCTGACCCTGGCCTTTGCGCAGATCACCTGGGCCACCACCTTCCAGTGGGATTCCGTCACAGGCGGCAGCAATGGCCTGACGGGTGTGTGGCCCGCCGCCTGGCTGGAAGACAAGCGCTGGTTCTACCTGCTGACACTGGCTCTGGTGACCGCAGGCGTGCTGTGGCTGTGGCGCGTGCTGTACGCCCCGCTGGGCTATGCGCTGCGGGCCGGGCGCGATTCACCACTGCGGGCCGAGGCGATCGGTATTCCGGTTGCCAAGGTGCAATGGCTGGGCTTTGTGCTGGCGTCCGGGGTGGCCGGTCTGGCGGGCGCGCTGTTTGCTTTTTCCAAGGGCAGCATTTCGCCGGAAACCATGTCGGTGGCCAAATCCGTTGATGGGCTGGTGATGGTGCTGCTCGGGGGTGTGCAGACCCTGGTGGGCCCGGTGGTGGGCGCGTTCAGCTTCACCTGGCTGCACGATGCGCTGGCGCGCAATACCGATTACTGGCGCGCGGCGCTGGGCGGCGTGATTTTGCTGTTGGTGCTGATCTTTCCGCAGGGCATTGCAGGCTACGCCGCGCAGTGGAGCGCTTGGTGGAAAGCGCGGGGCGAGGACCGGCTTCCCCGCTAGCTAGCGGGGCTGAAGCTTCACCAGGGCCAGATTGGCGATACCCGCAGCCGCTGGCGTAGCCCGGCCATGGGCCACCTGGGCGAACAGCTCGGTAGCCATCCGCCCCACGCAGCGGCCCGCTTGCCATACGGGCATGGCAAGCGGCAGCAAGGTGATGTTCTGCCGCGCCTGCGCCATGAAGGGATCGGCCGACGCGACGCGCTCCACGCGCCATTGCGCATCCACATACACGGCGTCGGCGGCCGCGGGCTCCACCGGAATGACATCCGTCAATTGCAGCATCTGGTAGCGGGCAGGGTGCTCCGTTTGGTCCAGCGCGGCGCGCAGCACGCTTTGCACACATTCCGCCACCGCCGGTGCGGGCTGGATGGCGTTGTGCAGAAATGCAAAGCCAGTCTGCGCCTCATCCGTGCTGTGCCATAGGCCTGCGCCTGTATCGCCGCGCTGCTGCACGCGCGCACTGTTGCCGCAGCCGATCTGGCCCAGTGCATTGATGGCGATCAAGCCTGCATCGGCCTGGGGGTGGGCGGCCAGCATCTGATCGACGGCTGCCTGGGGGTGCAGGCCGGTGGCCAGCAGGGCGAGCACGCGCTGGTTCAGCGGCTCCTGGTGGATGGCGCCGGGGCGGTTGGGCAGGCGGTGGCCGGTGACCAGGCCCACGCCGTCGCGCCCCGGCAGAAATTGCATGAGTGGCTCGGGCCGCTCGGGCCCGCTGGTGATGACTGCGGCGTGCGTGGCTGCCAGCCATGCAGGTGGAATCTGCAGCGCCGTGATGCCGCCCTGCTGGCCCCAGCAATGGTGCACCTGGCCAGCTGCATCGATGACTGCAAACACCGCAAAGCCGCCGATCTCGCCCCGGCCCAGCAGTTCCGCCGCGATCACCGCCTGGCGCACGGCGGCGCCCGCCTGTGGCCCGTGGGCCGCGATTCCTAAGGTCATTCCACCCCTGCCCTGGTGTGTACAAAGCGCAGATCATCGCAAAGAACGGCGGGGCTGAACAGCAGGCGCTGCCCTTAGAACGTGTTTACATGCGCCGAAGCCAGAAAAAACGCCCTGGGCGTATGGCCGCAGGGCGTTGGTGGGGTTCGGGAAGGGGGAGTCGGGAGCGACTCAGGCGCTGCAGGCCTTGCTGCCCTTGGCAGCGTGCATGCCCTTGGCCTTGGCGTCGGCCTCGCTCATGTATTCGCCATTCTTGGTGGTGCCGTAGTAGCGGTCGCCCTGGCAGTGGTAGACCTTGGTGTTGTTGTTGGCCCAGACCTTGCCAGCGCCGCCGCCGGGGGCTGCGGTCTTGGCGGGCGCCGGGACTGCTCCTGTCTTGGGAGCGGCTGCCGCAGGTGCAGCGGCTGCTGGTGCTGCTTTTGCCGCTGCTGCGGGTGCAGCGCTGGCGCCACCGCTCTTGTCGATGCCCTTGTGGCCCTTGCATGCGCCCTTGGAGGTTTCTGCCTGCACGCTGGTGCCATCCTTGCACAGGAAGGTCTGCATGGCAGCAGCGGGTTTGGCGGCGGTAGCGGGCGCCGCAGCGGCGGCCGGGGTTTGTGCAAAGGCGGCGGCGGTGCCGCACAGGGCGACGGTGGCGATCCAAGCTTTCCATGTATTGCGCATAAAGCACTCCTGTTATCGGTGTGAAGGCTGTTAACTGCCAGGTGCTGGGCAACTGCTGCACCCAAAGGCCATGCCATGCTGCGCCTGCGGCATGCAAAAAACAAGTGCAAGCGCGGTGTGCGTCGACAGGCGGCTGTCAGTTGTTTGCACTTGGCGACACCGGGGGCACGTCGGCAAGGCCTGGATACAGGGTCTGCAGCGCCTGCTGCAGGCATTGGCCCAGCAGGAGCTGCAGCGATTGAAGGTGAGCGTTGCGGGTGGCATCGGCCATGGGCACATCCTTTTCCTGCGCGCCGATGGCCGCCCACAGCGCCTGCCACTGGCTGGCATGGGCCTGCACGGCAGCCTGCACGGCGTCGTTCCACTGCGCAGGTGCGCCGGGGCTGGTATAGCGACCACGCCCCCGGCCAAAATGCGATATCACCACGTACTTGAGCAGCGCCTGGTTGGCCAGCGCCGTCAGATAGTCGGGCGACAGGCGAAAGCGCTGCTCCTCCTGGTCAAATACCTTGTTGGCGCCCCAGGCGGCGCCAGCAAAGGTGATGGCGCCCACCAGCGCGCCAACGAGTGCACCGGCGCCCAGCGTCATGCCGCCGGCCACCATGTCGGCACCCAGGCCGGTGGCAGCACCCGCCGTGACTGCGCCCCACAGGCTGGCGCTTTGCGGGTCGATGGGCGTGCTGATCTTGAGTTGGTCCTTGAGCTGCTGCTGGATCTGGCTGGCGGCCTGGCCGTCGAGGTGGTGCAGTGCAAGCAGGGTTTGCGTGCTGGTAATGTCGGCCTGCTGCAGGGATTGCGTGAGCCGCTGCATGGCAGCAGCCTGCTGCGGGCTGATGGCGTCGTCGGCGGCGGCGGGTTTGCCGCGCACCGCGTGGGTGACCTGGGTCAAGGTATTGCCGAGCTTGCCCCAGGCGCGCTGCCACAGCTTGCTGTCTTCGGCCTCGGCCACTTCCTGCGCGGCTGCGGCATGCAGCAATTGTTCGGCCAGCGCCTGCAGGCTGGCGGATTCGCGCTGTCGCTGGGCGCTGGCGCGCTCGTGCAGCAGGCGCAGGTAGGCGGGTTGCTTGGCATCGGGCAGTAGCGGCGTGATCCGCTCCAGCACCTGCTTTTCGTGCCACCAGCTGCGGGTGAAGGCGTCGAGCACCTGCACGCCTTTGACGGTGCCTGCAAACTCGGTCGTCGCCGCGCGCCAGCGTTGCAGGTCGGCGGCCGTCTGCGTGGCAGAGGTGTCGCTGCCGATCTGGTTGAGCAGCACCAGCACGGGTTTGTCCATCCACTGAAGGATGCGCATTTCGCTGGCCCAGTAGCCGGCGTCCTGCGGGTCCTCGGCAGCATTCACCAGGTAGAGCATCACATCGGCATGGTCGCGCGCGGCCAGCAGGGCGCGCTGGCTCATGTAGAAGGGCTTGTCGCGCCAGCGGTCCCACACATTCGACAGGAACCAGCCCAGCGGGTTGCCTTGCTGGCGCAGGCGGTTGTAGAGGCGCAGAGAATCGCCAAAGCCCGGCGTGTCCCACAGCCACAGCGTGTCGCCCTGGGCCGTGCGCTGCAGCAGGTAGCGCTGCGATTCGCTGGTGACGTGGGCGGCATCCTGGATTTCGCCCACATCGCCCTCCACCAACGTGCGGGCGAGCGTGGTCTTGCCAATGTTGGTGTGCGACAGCAGACACCACTGGATGGACTGATCGTTGTTGGCGGAGGAGGGCGTTGCGGTATCTGCGGTCATGGATGAATACTACAAAATCAGGAGCTGGCGGCGCTTACCAGGTGCGCGGTAAAGCCGTTCTGCCTTGCAAAATCGTGCCACAGGGCTTCGCGCTCCTGCAGGCGCCGGGGAGCGCCGCTGTTGCGCGCGGCGAAGTCGGCGGTCCACAGCCACAGCTGACTGCTGCTGCCATGCCGCTTATGCAGCTGGGCCAGCAGCTCGGCGTGGATTTCGGCCTCGGGCGTGGCGGCCAGGTTGACCAGCAGCACCGTCTGGGCGGGCGACACTGCGGCCATGTCGGGCAGCGCAGCGCCGTAGGCGAGGCTGGGGCGCCAGGTGATGCCGGCCCCTGCTCCGTAAAGCGTTGCGGCATGGTGTTCCACGGCAGCCTTGCGCTCGGGGGTGATCTCCATGCTGTAGGGCACGATCACCAGTTGCGTGGCCAGGCCGCCAAAATCACGCTGCAGGCTGGCAAAGTAGGGCTGGTTCAGCGGCAATGCCATGTGGCTGGCCAGCCAGCGCCAGCGCAGGCCCTGCCACAGCGCCAGCAAGAGGCGCGGCACGATCACCAGCACGGCCAGCAGCGCGGTATAGGCCCAGACCCAGCGCTCGCCAACGCCCATGGCTGGCAGCTGTGCCCCGGTGGCCGCTGGGCGGTCATTGGCCACCCAGCCTTGCAGGGGCTGGATATCGGACAGGCTCCAGGGGCTGGTCAGCTGCAGCCATTGCGTAGGGGCAAACAGAGCGTTCAGCCATTGCTGCACCTGGCCGGCAGACAGGAAAGTGCTCTCCCAGCCCACCTGGTACTCTCGCGTCAGCCCGGTGATCCACAGCGATGCGAGCGCCCCTGCGGCCATGGCCGCCGCACCCAGGTGCAGCCACAGCAGCCACTGCGCATGGCGTGCGGGCCGGCTGATCTGCCACCAGTTGCGCTCAAAGGCCAGCGCCATCCGGCGCAGGGCTGTGCCGCGCAGCCCCGGCATGGCCTTGCCGCGCAGGCGTTGCAGCCAGCCGGGGGGGCCGTCGCCGGGCGTGTCAGTGGCTGCAGGGGCGCTTTGAGAGGGCTGCAGGACCGCGATTGCCTGGCGGCGCGGCCGGGCCAGGCGCAGCGCGCCGTGCAGCACCGTCCACAGATACACCAGCAGATTCCACAGCACGATGCCCAGGAGCGAGAGCGACAGCAGATCGACCCGGTGCGGATCGGTGATGCGGTGGCTGACGAAACCCGCCACCAGCGCCCCCATCAGAATGGCGGCAGGCGCCCAGCGCGCCATGGCGGGAGGCGCCTGCCACAACTGCCGTACATCGGCGGGCAGGTTGCTGGCGGCAATGATGCGCGCTGCCCGCGTCTGCAGGAACTGCCCGAACGCAGCCTGGCCGGCCCGGCCTTCGGTGGCGGGCTGGCCCAGCGCATGCAACACCTCCTGCGTGATGGCCTCGCGCCGTGCGGCATCGGGCAGGGCGTCGCTTGCGGCGGCGGTTTCCATGGCGTGGGCAAAAACGATGTCGCGAACGGCGTCAGCTTTCATGGGCCTATTGTGGCATCGGGAAAACCTGCAAGGTTTTCGCCTTTGCGCTGTGGTATGAACGATGGTTAACCCAGCCATTTCCACCAACGAGAGAGACAAAGGATGACGAACATGCAATTTGCGCCCATGCCCGATGCAGACGGTTTTTTTGGCAACTACGGCGGCCAGTTGGTGCCGCCGCACCTGAAGCAGGCGATGGACGACATCTCCCAGGCCTACGACAAGATCGTGCAGCGCCAGGATTTTCAGGATGAGCTGCAGCACCTGTTCCAGGATTACGTGGGCCGGCCCAGCCCCATCTTCCATGCCCGGCGCCTGTCCGAGCAGCTGGGTGGCGCGCAGATCCACTTGAAGCGCGAAGACCTCAACCACACCGGCGCCCACAAGATCAACCATTGCCTGGGCGAGGCGCTGCTGGCCAGGTTCATGGGCAAGACCAAGGTGATTGCCGAAACCGGCGCGGGCCAGCATGGCGTGGCGCTGGCCACTGCCTGCGCGCTGGTCGGCATTCCATGCGAAATCCACATGGGGCAGGTCGATATCGAAAAAGAGCACCCCAACGTCACCAAGATGCGCATCCTGGGCTGCAAGCTGGTGGCGGTAACGCGTGGGCAGGCCACCTTGAAGGATGCGGTGGACAGCGCGTTTGAAGAGTACCTGAAGGACCCGACCAACTTTCTGTATGCGATCGGCTCGGTCGTCGGCCCGCACCCCTTTCCCAAGATGGTGCGCGACTTCCAGTCGATTGTGGGCCGCGAGGCGCGCGAGCAGTTCCAGGCCAGGCACGGCAAGCTGCCTGATTATGTGGCGGCCTGTGTGGGGGGAGGCTCCAACGCCATGGGCATCTTCACCGCGTTCCTCGATGACGCGGCGGTTCAGCTCGTTGGCGTGGAGCCTGCAGGCGAGGGTGTGGACAAGCCCGGCAAGCATGCCGCCACCCTGTCGGTGGGCAAGCCCGGCGAAATCCACGGCATGAAATGCTACGTGCTGGAAAACGCCGACGGCTCGCCCGCTGCCGTGCACAGCATTGCCTCGGGTCTCGATTACCCGGGTGTCGGGCCGCAGCACAGCTACCTCAAGGACATTGGCCGTGTCGACTACCAGGCGGTGGACGACAAGGAGTGCCTGAATGCCTTCATGACACTCTCCCGCGTCGAAGGCATCATTCCTGCGCTGGAAAGCTCCCACGCGGTAGCCTGGGCCATGCGCATGGCGCCCACGCTGGGCAAAGGCGCGAACATCCTGGTCAACCTGTCCGGGCGGGGTGACAAGGACGCGGACTACGTCGCCCAGAAGCTGGGGTTGTAACGGCGGCAGCGCATAGCGCTGTATACAGAACACCGATGATGGGGAGCCGAAAGGCTCCCTTTTTCATGGCCCGTCTGTCGCGGACGCTACAGCAAATACACAAGAGGTATTTGGATATGTGAAATTAGTATTTGTATTATGCATACTGAAGGCTTCAAAATTCAGTTTTTGCATTCAACACGATGGAACTCCGTCAGCTCGAGGCTTTTGCAGCCGTGATCTCCACCGGCAGCGTGACTGCCGCAGGGCGCTTGCTGGGTCGCTCGCAGCCCGCCATCAGCCGTCTGGTGCAGGAGCTGGAGCAGGAGATCGGCTACGCACTTTTCAGCCGCAACGGCCCGCGCGTCACGCCGACCGAGCAGGGTTTTCTGCTGTATGAGGACGTTGCCCATGCGCTGCAGAGCCTGCAGCACATCCGCCAGCGCGCCAGCGAGATCGCGCAGGGCAGCCAGCGGCCCCTGAACCTTCTGGCCACGCCAGCCCTGGCAGCGGGCCTGGTGCCGCAAGCGCTGGCGCAGATGGAGGCAGAAGCTGCAGACAGCATCTCGCACATCCGGATGCGCAGCGCTTCGCCCGAGCAGGTGGCGCACGGCGTGCTCACCGGTGCTGCCCAGATGGGCGTAAGCAGCCTGCCGCTAGAGCATCGCGGTCTGCAGGTGCACTGGATCGGCCGTGCCGCCTGCGTGGCCGTGCTCCCGCAGGACGACCCGCTGGCAGACCTGGCGGTGGTGCCGCTGGCGGCCCTGGCCGAGCGCCGGCTCATCACCATGACCAACCCCTACCGCTTGCGCGGCCGCCTGGACGATGCCTTTGCGGCAGCGCGCCCGGGCGAGCAGCGCGGCAAGACCCAGTTCATGGAAACCAATGCCTCGGTCAACGCCATTGCTGCCGTGCGTGCGGGCCTGGGCGTATCGGTGCTGGAGCCGGTCACTGCGCTGGGCCTGCCGCTGCAAGGCGTGGTGGTACGCCCGCTCGATACCGAGATTCCCTTTCTCTTCGGCGTGGTCACCCAGCAGGCCGCGCCCTGCACACCGGCGATGGATGCGCTCTGCCAGACCCTGACCGATGTGGCGCAGCGCCTGCTGCCGGGTTTTGTCTTGCACGACGCGCGCGATCACGCAGCGCTGCTGGAAGAAATGCTGCCGCCCGGCCAACTGCCAGCGCCTGCCGCCCACGAATCCTCTGAGAACCACGAATGACCCACGACACCATACTGCCGCCCCAGGGGCTGGACGCGCTCGAAGCCCGGGTGCGTCAGGACCTGGCATGGCTTGACCTGCCCGCCAAGGACTGGGTGCCCGAGACCACGTTGAACGGCGAACCCGTACTGCCGGTAGCCATCATCGGCGGCGGCATGTCCGGCATGGCTGCCTGCGCGGCGCTGCGGTTCATGGGCGTGCAGGCTGAGATATTCGACCAGTCGCCTGCAGGCTTTGAAGGCCCCTGGGCCACCACGGCACGTATGGAAACCCTGCGCTCGCCCAAGCAGCTCACCGGCCCGGCGCTGGGCAAGCCTTCGCTCACCTTCCGCGCCTGGTTCGAGTCGCAGTTCGGCCTGGAGGCGTGGGACGCGCTCGACAAGATTCCGCGTCTGCAGTGGATGGACTACCTGCGCTGGTTCCGCAAGGTGCTGGCGCTGCCCGTGCACAACGAGCACCGTGTGCTGGCCGTGCGCCCGCGCGGTGATGGCGTGGTGCAGCTCGATCTGCACAGCCCCGAAGGTGAGCGCACTGTGTTTGCCCGCCACGTGGTGCTGGCCACCGGGCGCGACGGCCTGGGCGGTGCCTATGTGCCTGCGTTTGCAGGCGACCTGCCGCGCGAGCGCTGGGCGCATTCGTCCGACACGATGGACTACCACCAGCTCGCCGGCAAGCGCGTGGGCGTGGTGGGGGCGGGTGCCTCGGCCATGGACAGCGCCGCCACGGCGCTGGAGAGCGGTGCAGCCAGTGTGGAACTGCTGATCCGCCGCAGCGACATTCCGCGCGTGAACAAGGGCAAGGGTGCGGGCAGTCCCGGCCTCACCCACGGCCACCTGCGCCTGCCAGACGCATGGAAATGGAAGATTCGCCACTACATCAATGTGCAGCAGGTGCCTCCGCCACGTGGCAGCACGCTGCGCGTATCCCGCAACGCCCATGCCCACTTCAACCTGGGTACAGCCATTGAGCGCATGGAGTGGACGGGCGAGGAGATTCGCGTGCACACCTCCAAGGGGGTGTTCCACCTGGATTTCGTGATCTTTTCCACCGGATTTCGCATCGACTGGACATCGCGCAGCGAATTTGCGCCATTTGCCGCCCATGTGCGTAACTGGAGCGACCGCTTCGAGCACCCGCAAGGGGAAGACGACCAGGAACTGGCCGACTCGCCCGACCTCGGACCTGCCTTCGAGCTGCAGCCCAAAACGCCGGGCGCCTGCCCGGGTCTGGAACGCATCCACGCGTTCTCTTACCCTGCTGCGCTCACGCACGGCACCGTCTCGGGAGACATTCCGGCCATCAGCGTGGGCGCAGAGCGCCTCGCGCAAGGCATTGCGAGCACGCTCTACGCCGAGGATGTGGAATGGCACTTCGAAAAGCTGCAGGCTTTCAGTGAGCCGGAGGTGTTTGGCGACGAGTGGACGGCCGCACTGCCGCCCGCGCAGCGCACCGTGGAAGAGAGCGCGTCATGATCGGCTGGTTGCTGCGCCGTGTTGCGCAGGCCCTGGTGGTGGTGCTGTTGATGACGGTGATCGTCTTTGTGGGTCTGCACGCCATCGGCAACCCGGTGGACATCCTCATCGGCCAGGATGTGGACCAGGTCGAGCGCGCGCGCATCATTGCCGAGCTCGGTTTTGACCAGCCGTTGTGGCGCCAGTACCTGGGCTTTCTGAATGGTGCGCTGCACGGCAATCTGGGCGCGAGCTTCGTCTACAACGTGCCGGCCATCGAACTCATCCTGCAGCGCATGCCCGCTACGCTGGAGCTGGCCGTTGCGGCGCTGATACTGGCCGTGCTGCTGGGCGTGCCACTCGGCCTCTTCGCGGGGCTGTATCCGGAGAATTGGTTTTCCAAATCCGTCATGGCGGGCAGCATCGTGGGCTTTTCGCTGCCCACGTTCTGGGTCGGCCTGATGCTGATCATGACCTTCAGCGTGTCGCTGGGCATGCTGCCCTCCAGCGGGCGCGGCCAGACCGTGGAGTTTCTGGGCGCGCAGTGGTCGTTCCTCACGCTCGATGGCCTGCGGCACATGCTGCTGCCGGCCATCAACCTGTCGCTGTTCAAGATTTCGCTGGTGATCCGCCTCACACGCGCCGGCGTGCGCGAAGTGCTGCCGCAGGACTGGGTGAAGTTTGCGCGCGCCAAAGGCCTCTCGCCGATGCGCGTGGTGGGCATGCACGTGCTGCGCAACACGCTGATTCCGCTGGTGACGGTGCTGGGCCTGGAGCTGGGCTCCACCATCGCCTTTGCCGTGGTCACCGAAAGCATCTTTTCCTGGCCCGGGGCCGGCAAGCTCATTCTCGACAGCATCAACGCACTGGACCGCCCCGTGATCGTTTCCTACCTCGTGGTGGTGGTGTGCCTCTTTGTCACGCTCAACCTGATCGTGGACATCCTCTACAAGGTGCTCGACCCGCGCGTGCGCCTGGAGACCGCCGCATGAGCCGCAGTGCCAACCTCTCTTCTGCTGCCGCCCCCGTGCGCCAGCCCTCGCCGTGGCGCGAGCACATGGCCGATTTCATGGCATCGCGCCTGGCGGTGTTCGGCCTGGTGGTGGCCGTGGTGCTGATTCTGGCTGCGCTCGTGGCGCCCTGGATCACGCCGCAGAACCCCTATGACCTGCAGCAGCTCGATGTGCTCGACGCCCGCCTGCCACCGGGCTCGCCCAACGGCCTGGACACCTTCCGCTACATGCTGGGAACCGACGGTCAGGGCCGCGATCTGTATTCCGCCATTCTGTACGGCCTGCGCATCAGCCTGATGGTGGGCGTGGGCTCCGCGCTCATCGCGGGCGTCGTGGGCACGCTGCTGGGCCTGCTGGCTGCCTATGCCGGCGGGCGGACGGACACCATCATCATGCGGCTGGTCGACCTGATCCTCTCGTTCCCCTCCATCCTGGTGGCAATGATGATCCTGGCCTACCTTGGCAAGGGCGTGGGCAACGTGGTGCTCACGCTGGTGATCCTGGAGTGGGCCTACTACGCCCGCACGGCACGCGGTCAGGCGTTGGTGGAGCGCAGGCGCGAATATGTGGAAGCCGCGCGCTGCCAGGACATTCCCGGCTGGCGCATCATGGTGCGCCACATCCTGCCCAACTGCCTGCCGCCGCTGATCGTCATCGGCACGCTGCAGATTGCCCGCGCCATCACGCTGGAGGCGACGCTGAGCTTTCTGGGCCTGGGCGTTCCGGTGACGGAACCCTCTCTCGGCCTGCTCATCTCCAACGGCTACCAGTTCATGCTGTCGGGCCAGTACTGGATCAGCTTCTATCCGGGCATTGCCCTGCTGGTCACCATCGTCGCCATCAACCTGGTGGGTGACCGCCTGCGCGACGTGCTCAACCCGAGGAACACACGATGAGCAGCACGCCCACCCTGCAGGTGCGCAACCTGCGCACCGAATTCGACACCCGCGCCGGGGTGCTGCGCGCGGTGAACGATGTGTCGTTCACGCTGGAGCGTGGCCGTATCCTGGGCCTTGTGGGCGAGTCCGGCTCGGGCAAGTCCGTGACGGGCTTTTCCATCATGGGCCTGGTCGATGCCCCGGGCCGCGTGAGCGGTGGCGAGGTGCTCTTTCAAGGCCGCGACATCACCAGGCTGTCTGCACGCGAACTGCGCGCCCTGCAGGGCAATCGCATCGCGATGATCTTTCAGGACCCGATGATGACGCTCAACCCCGTGTTGCGCGTGGACACGCAGATGATCGAGGCCGTACGCGCGCACACCAGCGTGAGCCGGGCGCAGGCCCGCGAGCGCGCCCGCGAGACGCTGGCCATGATGGGCATTCCCAGCCCCGATGAGCGCCTGCAGGCCTACCCGCACCAGCTTTCGGGCGGCATGCGCCAGCGCGTGGCCATTGCGATTGCCATGCTGCACCGGCCGGATCTGATCATTGCGGACGAACCCACCACGGCGCTGGATGTGACCATTCAGGCGCAGATACTTTCTGAAGTGCAGAAGCTCGCGCGCCAGCACGGCACCTCGCTGATCTGGATCACGCATGATCTGTCGGTGGTGGCGGGCCTTGCCGACGAAGTGGCTGTGATGTACGCAGGCCGCATTGTTGAGCAGGGCGATGTGGACGCGGTGCTCGACCGGCCTCTGCACCCTTACACCGCAGGCCTCATCGGCAGTCTGCCTGCCAACAACCGGCGCGGCACACGCCTGCAGCAGATCCCCGGCATGACCCCCAACCTGTTGCATCTACCGCTCGGCTGTGCATTCGCCGCCCGCTGTGCACGTGCCACCGGTGCCTGCACCGTGCAGCCCGAGCAGACCGAGCCGGTCGCAGGCCGCCTGGTGCGCTGCTTCCATCCGGCGCTGGAGCAGCACGCATGAATACCACTGTGACGACCCCCCCCCTACCTGCTACTGCGCCCGTGGTGGAGCTGCGCCAGATCAGCAAGCGCTTTGGCGAGCAGCCACCGGGCCTGGCAGGGCGCGTGCTGCAAGGCCTGGGGCTGGAAAAACCCCATCCCGTGACGCGTGCGGTCGACCATGTCGACCTCATCGTGCGCCCTGGCGAGGTGGTGGGCCTCGTTGGTGAATCGGGTTGCGGCAAATCCACGCTGGGCCGCATTGCGGCGGGCCTGTTGCCCGCTTCGGATGGCGAGGTGCTGTTCGATGGCAAACCCATCAGCAGCATGAGTGCGCAGGAGCGCCACGCGGTGCGCCTGAAGATCCAGATGATTTTTCAGGACCCCTATGCCAGCCTCAACCCGCGCCTGCGTGTGGACGAGATCGTGGGCGAGGGCGCGCGTATTCACGGCCTGGTCGACAAGGCGGGCTTTGATGACTATGTGTGCGCGCAGATGGAGCGCGCCGGGCTCGACCCGGCCCTGCGCAGCCGCTATCCGCACCAGTTCAGCGGTGGCCAGCGTCAGCGCATCGGCATTGCGCGCGCGCTGGCCGTGCAGCCCACCATGCTGGTGTGCGACGAGGCCGTGGCCGCGCTGGATGTGTCGATCCAGGCGCAGATCCTGAACCTGTTCATGGATCTGCGCGAGCAGCTGCATCTCACCTATCTGTTCATCAGCCACGATCTGGGCGTGGTCGAGCATATCTCCGACCGCGTGGTGGTGATGTACCTCGGCCGTGTGATCGAGTCGGCGCCCGTCGAAGAACTCTTTGCGCGGCCCAACCATCCGTACACCCAGGCCCTGCTGGCGGAGGTGCCCAACATGAATGCGCGGCATCGCACCTATTCGGCCATCCAGGGAGAAATCCCCAGCCCGCTCCACCCGCCCGGTGGCTGCCACTTTCACCCCCGCTGCCCGCGCGCCATGGCGCGCTGCAAGGTGGAGGCGCCGCAGCTCAAGGGCATTGCCATCCAGCACCTGAGCGCCTGTCACCTCAACGACGCGGCCTGAAGGCCGCCTGCAGCGCCCCTCGCCATTCCGTTCCACACCGCCAACGCCTTTTTCCGATTTCAACAGGAGCCCGCCATGAAACGCATCGTCCTCTCCTCCCTCACCGCTGCCTTGCTGTCTGCAGGCCTGGCCGTCCATGCACAGACCCTGAACATCGGCTTTGCCGATCCGGTCTCGTCGATGGACCCGCAACTCAACAACCACGCGGGCGACCGCTCGGTGGACCTGCACTTCTGGGATCTGCTGGTGCAGAACAACCACAACAAGCTGCAGCCAGGCCTGGCCGCCAGCTGGAAGAACCTCGACCCCAAGACCTGGGAGTTCAAGCTGCGCACCGATGTGAAATGGCAGGACGGCAAGCCTTTCACCGCCGATGACGTGATCTTCTCCTACCAGCGCGCGCGCTCGGTGCCCGGCAGCGTGGCCACGTTCGCGGGCTACCTGCGCACCGTGGAATCGGTGGCGGCCAAGGATGCGCACACGCTCGTCATCAAGACCAACATCCCCAACCCCGATCTGCCGCTGAACCTGGCTTCCGTGCACATCGTGAGCAAGCATGTGGGCGAGAAGGCCTCCACCGAAGACTACAACTCCGGCAAGGCAATGGTGGGCTCGGGCCCGTACAAATGGGTCTCCTACACACCGGGCGATCGCGTCGTGATGCAGCGCAGCGAAGGCTACTGGGGCGACAAGCCCCAGTGGGAAAAGGTGAACTACCGCTACATCAACAACGCCGCATCGCGCACCGCTGCGCTGCTGGCGGGCGATGTGGATGTGATCGACAAGGTCTCCGTCTCTGACCTGGCACGCCTCAAGAGCGCGCCCAATGTCACGGTCTACCCTTACGACGGCCTGCGCGTGATGCTGCTGCAGCCGAGCTTCAACCCGGCGCCCAACCCCTTCATCACCGACAACGCGGGCAAGCCCCTGGCCAAGAACCCGCTGCTCGACCAGCGCGTGCGCCAGGCCCTGAACCTGGCCATCAACCGCGGGGCCATCGTGGACCGCATCCTGCAGGACGCCGCCACCGAAGCCAACCAGTGGATGCCCAAGAACACCTATGGCTACAACCCGGATATCAAGAACATCCCGTTCGATGCCGCGCGCGCCAAGAAGCTGCTGGCCGATGCCGGTTTCCCCGAGGGCTTCAAGCTCACCATGCATGTGCCCAACGACCGTTATCCGCAGGGCCCGGAAACCGCGCAGGTGGTGGCGCAGTTCTGGACGCGTATCGGCGTGAAGACCCAGGTGGAGGTGGTGCCATGGGCGGTCTACTCCGGCCGCGCCAACAAGAACGAGTACGCCATGAGCATGCTCGCCTGGGGCAATGGTACGGGTGAGGCCAGCTATGCGCTGGTGAATGTGCTGGCTTCGGTGGACATCAAGAAGGGTCTGGGCGCCTCGAACTGGGGCCACTACAGCAACCCCGCTGTGGACAAGGCGCTCACCGATTCCACCGAGGAGTTCGATACGGCCAAGCGCGAGGCGATCCTGCGCCAGTCGGCCAAGACCGTCTCTGACGATGTGGGCATCATTCCGCTCTTCCACTACCGCAACATCTGGGCGGCGAAGAAGGGCCTGAAGGTCACGCCGGTGAGCAGCGACCGCACCACCGCTGCCATGGTTACCAAGGCAGACAAGTGATGCCTGCACTGCAAGTCACGGTAGACGAGGCCGATGGCCTCATCGATCTGCCCCGGCGCATCGCGGTCCGGCACGCAGCACCTGGCGAAGCGGTGGAGATCACCGCCGAAACATTGCGCAGCGGCGTGCTGTGGCGCGCGAGCGCGGTTTTTCTGGCGGATGCCGACGGAGCGGTCGATCTCTCTCGCGATGCGCCGCAATCGGGCAGCTATGCGGGTGCGGACGGCATGGGCCTGATCTGGTCGCAAAGCCCGGCGGATTCCAGCAGCCGCGAGCTGTTCAACCAGCCTGTGGCCGAGCCGCTGGTCACGCAGCTCATGGCACGCACCGCTGGGGCGCAGGCGCAGGCCGCGTTCACCCAGCAGCTCGCCGGTCCGGGGGTGACGCGCCGCGAGGTGCGTGAAGAAGGCCTGGTGGGCACGCTGTACCTGCCCGCAGGCCCGGGGCCGCATCCGGCGGTGCTGATTCTCAACGGCTCGGGCGGCGGCATCAACGAGCCGCGTGCGGCGCTGTACGCATCGCACGGCTATGCGGCCTTGGCGCTCGCGTACTTCAAGGCGCCGGGTCTGTCGGATTACATCTCCAACACGCCACTGGAATACTTTCAGCGCGGCCTGCAATGGCTGCGCCGCACGGTGCGGCCCGCGCATGATTTTGTGGCGTTGAGCGGCCAGTCGCGTGGCGGTGAGCTGGTGCTGCTGCTGGGTGCAACCTTCCCGCAGGAGGTCTCGGCCGTTGTGGGCTATGTACCCAGTGCCTTTGTGCACAGCGGCCAGAATGCCTGCGACCCGAAGATCGGCCGCGAGGGCCCCACATGGCTTCTGGGCGGCAAGCCGCTCACGCATCTGTGGGAGAACAACCGCAGTGCCAGTTGGGCACCGTACGACGATGGCCCCGAGCCGCGCCGCCATGACCTGGCCATGCGCACCGCGCTGCAAGACCCGGAGGCGCTGGCGCGTGCACGCATTCACGTGGAAGACATCGCGGGGCCGGTGATGCTGCTGTCGGGCACCGACGACGGCTCCTGGCCTTCGAGCATCTACGCAGGCATCGTGCGCGACAAGCTCGCCGAGGTGCAGCATCCGCACGATGTGCAGTGGCTGGATTTCGAGCGCGCCGGCCACGCGATTCTCTTTCCCTATGTGCCGACCACGCAGCTGGTCTACGCCCACCCGGTGTCGGGCAAGGTCAGCACCGGCGGCGGCAACCCGGCCGATAACGCGCATGCCGATGCGGCGTCGTGGCAAGGGGTGCTCCGCTTTCTCGAACGCGCGGTGCAGGCACGTGCCAATGTTGCCCAAGCATCAGCCACCCATTCATAAATCCAAGGAGTCCTGTATGACCACCCCTGTCACCGATGACCTGATCGACCAGTTGGTTGGCCTGGCACCTGGCAGCCGTACCTATGCGGCGCGTCACCAGCGCGAGAAGGTTGCCGCCGCCACCCAGGGCAGCTACAACGCGTTGTTCGATCCGGCACTGCCCGATCTCACGCTCACCGAGCGTCTGCTGGTGGCGCTGTACGCCAGCCGCCTGACGCCTGCGCCCGAACTGGCCGCGCATTACCGGGAGCGCCTGCAGCAGGCGCAGGCCGATGCCGCACTCATCCAGGTGGCTGAGGCCGACGAGCCGCAAGATGCCCAGCGCCTGAACCAGCCGCGACTGGCCGCCATCCTCTCCTTCACCCGCACGCTGATCGAAAAGCCGGTGGAAGGCGACAAGGCCGCCTTGCTGGCTTTGCCTGCAGCGGGTATCAGCACACCCGCCGTGGTGGCGCTGTCGCAGCTGATTGCCTTTCTTTCCTACCAGGTGCGGCTCGTGGCCGGCCTCAAAGCCATGAAAGCATCCGAGGAGGCACACGCATGAGCACGCCCGCTACTTTCCAACCTGCCACGGTCATCCGCTCCCACGGCTTCACCAACGAGTCGCTCGAATGGAAGGCCTGGCTGGATGTGGTTCAACTGGGCGAGGCCACGCCCGATCAGATGGCCGTTCTGGAAGAAAGCCATCCCAAGGCCAAGACTTCGGACTACTACCTCTTTCTGGTGCACCAGCCGCACATCCTGCGTGAGCGCTCCACCGCTTTCAACGCCATCATGTATGCACCGGGTGGCCTCTCGCGCGCCGAGCGGGAGCTGGGGGCCACGGTGGTCTCGCGCATCAATGGCTGCGTGTACTGCGGCTCGGTACATGCCCAGCGTTTTGAGCAGCTTGCCAAGCGCAGCGACACCATTGCGCAGGTGTTCGAGCAACCTGAGACCGCAGGCACTACGGCCCGCGAAAAGGCGATCGTGCAGTTCTCCATCAAGATCACCGAGCAGCCCGCAGCGCTGGATGCGGGAGACATTGATGCGCTCCAGGCCGAAGGCCTGAACGAAGGCGAGATTCTTGACCTGCTGCATTCCGACGCCATCTTCGCCTGGGCCAACCGCCTGATGCTGAACCTGGGCGAGCCGCTGCTGCCTGCCTGAAGCGCATTTTTGATCGTGTAATTACCCGGCTGCGCTGAGCAAGGCGCGCCGGTACTGAATGGCCTCGGCCACATGGGCGGGCGAGACTGCTGTGGATTGCGCCAGATCGGCAATCGAGCGTGCAACGCGCAATGCGCGGTGTACGCCGCGTGCCGACCACCCCAGTTTGGCTGCCGCAGCCTGCAGCAGTTGCAGTGCGGCTGGCTCGGCCTGGGCGTGTGCATCGAGTGCCTGGCCCTGCAGTTGCTGGTTGAGCGTGCCTTGCCGCGCAAGCGCCATGGCGCGGGCAGCGGCTACCCGCTCGCAGATGGCGGCCGAGGGCTCGGCGGGCGGGGCGGTCAGCAGTTCATCCGCAGGCAGCGGCGTCACCTCGATATGCAGGTCGATACGGTCGAGCAAAGGGCCACTGATGCGGGACTGGTAGCGGTTGACCTGATCGGGCGTGCAGCGGCAGGCGCGCTGGCGCGAGCCGCGAAACCCGCAGGGGCAGGGGTTCATCGCGGCAATCAGTGTGAATCGGGCGGGAAAGCTGGCCTGCTGCGCGGCCCGGGCAATGGTGATGTGGCCTGTCTCCAGCGGCTCGCGCAGGGCTTCGAGCGCGGCGCGCGGAAACTCCGGAAACTCGTCCAGAAAAAGAATTCCATGGTGCGCGAGAGAGATGGCGCCGGGTTTGGGTGGACTGCCGCCGCCCACCAGGGCAACTGCACTGGCAGTGTGGTGTGGCGCCATCGTGGTGCGCTGGCCCCAGTGGCGTGCATCAAAACGGCCCACCAGGCTGTGCAGGGCGGCGTTTTCCAGGGCTTCGGCAATCTGCAGCGGTGGCAGCAGCCCGGCAAAGCGCTGGGCCAGCATGGATTTGCCCGCGCCGGGAGGGCTTTGTTGCACAAATCCGGGCCGCAGCGGTAGTAGGCTCGGATGATGAGTGAGACGAACTGGGGTCGGCGCAAGTACCGCACCACAAACTGGA